>CAZGJA010000057.1:0-20568 GCA_964526695.1 uncultured Phycisphaeraceae bacterium | reverse complement strand
GCACAAGTTCAGCAGCACGCTGACGTTGTAACCATGGAGGTTCGCCACGGCCAGGTCGGCGCAGCCGTCCCCGTCCAGGTCGCCCAGCGCGACGGAATACGGCCCGGAGCCCGCGCCGTAGAGCACGTCCTCAGCGAACGTGCCGTCCCCCTGGTTCAGCAGCACGCTGACGTTGTCGCTCCCGGCGTTCGCGACGGCCAAGTCGGCGTCGCCGTCCCCGTCCAAGTCGCACAGCGCGACGGAAACCGGCCCGTATCCCGCGCCGTAGAGTACCTCCGCCACGAACGTGCCGTCCCCCTGGTTCAGCAGCACACTGACGTTGTCGCTCTCGGCGTTCGCCACGGCTAGGTCGGCGTCGCCGTCTCCGTCCAAATCGCCCAGTGCGACTGAACGCGGCCTGACTCCCGCGCCGTAGAGCAAGTCCGCCGCGAAAGTTCTGTCTCCTTGGTTCAGCAGCACGCTGACGTTGTCGCTGTCGTAGTTCGCCACGGCCAGATCGGCGTCGCCGTCCCCGTCCAGATCGCCCAGCACGACGGAAATCGGAGCGGAGCCCGCGCCGTAGAGCACCTGCGCCGCGAACATGCCGTCCCCCTGGTTCAGCAGCACGCTGACGTTGTCAGTGTCGCGGTTCGCCACGGCCAAGTCGGCGTCGCCATCCCCGTCCGTGTCGCCCAGCGCGACGGAATTCGGGTAGTCTCCCGCGCTGTACAGTACGTGAGGCGCGAACGTGCCGTCCCCCTGGTTCAGCAGCACGCTGACGTTGGCGCTGCTCCAGTTCGCCACGGCCAGGTCGGCGTTGCCGTCTCCGTCCAAATCGCCCAGCGCGACCGAAGCCGGATAGTCGCCCGCGCCGTACAGTACATGAGCCGCGAACGTACCGTCCCCCTGGTTCAGCAGCACGCTGACGTTGTAACCGTAGTGGTTCGCCACGGCCAGGTCGGCATCGCCGTCCCCGTCCAGATCGCCCAGCGCGACGGAAATCGGATAGTCGCCCGCGCTGTAGAGCGCCTGCGCGGTGAACGTGCCGTCCCCCTGGTTCAGGAGCACGCTGACGTTGTCGCTGTTGCTGTTCGCCGCAGCCAGGTCGGCGTCACCGTCCCCATCCAAGTCGCCCAGCGCGACGGAAGCCGGATAGTTGCCCGCGCCGAAGAGCACCTGCGCAGCGAACGTGCCCTCCCCCTGGTTCAGAAGCACGCTGACGTTGTTGCTAAATAAGTTCGCCACGGCCAGGTCGGCATCGCCGTCCCCGTCCAGATCGCCCAGCGCGACGGAAATCGGATAGTCGCCCGCACCATAGGGCACGTGCGCAGCTAACGTGCCGTCCCCCTGGTTGAGCAAAACGCTGACGTTGTCGCTGTAGCGGTTCGCCACGGCCATGTCGGCATCGCCGTCCCCGTCCAAGTCGCCCAGCGCGACGGAACGCGGCCCGTCGCCCACCGGGAACTCCGGATTGCCGAACAGGAGCTGCGCCTCGGTTGACGACGTCGCCAGCCCTGTCACCAGTGCCCAGCCCACCAAGCGTCGCGCACGGTAGAATCGCGTCTTCATATTATTGCCATCCTTTCTCATTCTATTCGCCGGTCTTGCTACTCGGTTGCCCGTTCGAAGGGACTCCCAAGGAGCGACATTTGCATCGCGGGCTCGTTCCGCGTGGGACGAACCCGCCACGGCGGACAGATCCCGCGGCTTGGGAACCCCGGAGGCCCGTGCCATCCGATTCCTGCGGCAGGTCCGATGCCGGGATCGCACGATCGCCTCCTCACTGTTCGTCCCTCGGCCCTTGCTTTTCTTACGCGGATGCATGGGCTGATCCAAAAAAAAAGCCCAAGCCGGCGGCTTCCCGTTTTCAGGAATGCCCGAACAGCAGCACGGGCGGCCGACATGCGGTTCATCCGTCATGCTTTCGGGGGCGCGGCTGTCCGAGCAAGGGCGTGTCCGGCGGCTTTCCCGCCCGGAGGCTCGGGGAACCCGGCCTGCCGCACGACCGTATTTGACGAGTTAAAAAAGACCTACGTGCCGCCGCATCCTGCTCTCGATCGCCGCTGGGCAGGTCGGTTGGGCCGCTCTACACTCCCGCGATGCTCTGGATCATGCTTGCCGCGTTTGGCGGACCGATGATCGTGTCGATCCTGGCGACCCGGGTCGTGCGGTCGCTTTCCGTGCGCCGCGGGTTCATCGACAGGCCCGGCGGGCATAAGCAGCATGACCGCCCGGTGGCGCTGGGGGGGGGCGTGGCGTTGTATGCCACGGTGGCCGCGTGCATCCTCGGCGGGACGCTGGCGGCACTGCTGGCGGCGCGACTGGGAAAAACGGACTGGCTGCCGCCGCTGTTGGCGACGCACCTCGAAGGCGTGGCCAAACGGCTCCCGTCGCTGCTGGGGATCCTCGCGGCCGCGCTCGTCCTGCACGTCGTCGGGCTGATCGACGATCGTCGCCCGCTGGGTCCTTGGTCGAAGTTCGCCGCGCAGGTCGCGGTGGCCGTCTTTACGTCCGGCGTCCTGGGCATTCGCATCATGGAAGGGTTCCTGCCTGCGCCGCTCTCCGTGGCCGCGACGGTCCTCTGGATCGTGGTGATCACCAATGCGTTCAACTTCCTTGACAACATGGACGGGCTAAGCGCCGGCGTCGGCGCGGTGGCCTCTCTGGTGTTCGCCATCGCGGCGCTGAGCGTGGGGCAGATCTTCGTGCCCGCGTTGGCGCTGGTGCTGGCCGGGGCGCTGTGCGGCTTCCTGGTGTTCAACTTCCACCCGGCGACGATCTTCATGGGCGATGCCGGCAGCCTGCCGCTGGGCTTCCTGATGAGCGTGCTGACCATCCTGACGACCTACTACGACCCGCGCAAGGATCTCACGCCGCTGGGCATCGTGGTGCCGCTGGTCGTGCTGGCCGTGCCGCTGTACGACGTGCTCAGCGTCGTCATTCACCGCCTCCGCCTCGGCGTCAGCCCGCTGCGCGGCGACCGGCGGCATTTCTCGCATCGGCTGGTGCGCAAGGGGTTGAGCGTGCGCGGCGCGGTGCTGACGATTTACCTCGCCACCGCCGCCACGGGGCTGTCGGCGGTCGTGCTGCCGCGCGTGAGCTGGGGCGGGGCCGTGCTGCTGCTGGTGCAGTGCTTGTGCGTGCTGGTCATGGTGGCGATTCTGGAACACGCTCCGGGCCGCAAGGGCGGCGCCGACGCGCCTGAGGTTGGGAAGGACGAACGGTAAACGAGCCGATCGCGAAGGACAAACCATGAACGAGTCGATCATCAGCCCGCGCGGTCCGGAGCCGGTGGGTCCGTATCCGCATGCGAAACGCGCGGGGAACCTGCTGTTCATTTCCGGCATGGGTCCGCGGCAACGTGGGATGAGTGACATCCCCGGCGTGACGCGCGACGCGGCGGGCAAGGTCGTGTCGTATGACATCGAGACGCAGTGTCGCGCCGTCTTTGAGAACATCCGCATGATCCTCGAAGACAGCGGCGCGAAGTGGGCGGACATCGTCGATGTCACGGTCTTCCTGACCGACATGGACGACTTCGCAGTGTATAACCGCGTGTACGCCGAATACTTCGCAGGGCCGGGAAAGCCATTCCCCGCGCGCACCACGGTCGAGGTGACGCGGCTGCCGACGCCGATCGCGATTGAGGTGAAGGTGGTTGCAAGCCTGGGGCAAATCTTCGCGGGTGGGGCAGGTCTCTGACCGGCCAAGGTGGGGCAGCTCTCTGAGCTGCCAACGGTCCAGCAGGTCTCCAGACCTGCTGAGCGCCGGCTCGGAGAGCCGGCAGACCCGTGGCAGGTCGGAGACCTGCCCCACCTGCAAAGCCATCGCTCGAAGACTTGCCTCAACGGTGAGCTTCCAAGGCGACGCACTGAACGCCGCCTCACCAGCTCTTATACAGCCGCACCTGCACGTTGACGAACTCAAAGTCGTCCAGGTCGCCGCGGCAGGCCGTCGTGCTGATTTCGATGGTGTTGGCGCCTTCCTTCAGCAGGCGCGCCTCGAAGCGGATGGCCTTCTCGCCGAAGCCTCCGTCCGCCGGCGATTCCTCGAAGTCGTAGCGCAGCCGCCGCCCGTTCACGTCGATGCGCGGCGGACACTGCACGCCCTTGGCCATCAGGCGCAGCTCCGCCACCGCCGCCTCCGAAGGCATCTGCCCGGGCGCGACATCGAACTGCGCCACGAACCCGACGCCCTCGGCCTGCTTCTGGAACTGGCTGTTGATCGCGCCTTCGAAGCGGTCGTTGCCGAGGTGGTGCACGTCGGGCGTCGCGTCCATGGCGAGCACGTTGCTGGTGATCGGCTCCAGCGCGAAATCCACGGCCAGCACGCCGCGCTTCAGCCGCCGAACGGGGACGTTCTGCGACGACGGCACGTAACCTGACATCGACGCGGTGATCGCGAAGTTGTCGGGCATGCGCGGAATCTCCATCGCGTATCGCCCGGCGGCATCCGTCATGGACGTCAGCGGCGAACTGTCCAGCAGGTCGAGTTGCACGGAGGCATTCGCCAGCGGGTTGCCGCTGATGGAATCGCGGACGCGGCCTTCGATGCGCCCGATCGGCTCGATGGGTTGCACCGGAGGGTCGGGTGATGGCGCCTCGACCAGCGGTTGCGGCAGGCTCAGGGTCAGCAGAGCCGGGCCTGGGGTCGCAGTCGCGGCAGTCGCTGCCCGCTCGCCGCTCGCTGCACTCGCGTTCGGCAATGGAGCAGTGGCGCTGGAGTCTTTTGCGGTCCATCCGCCGGAAAGCGCCATCGGCTCCACAGTCTCAGCGGCGGACGGACCGCTGAACATCGACGAACGCGGAGTGAAGTCCGCGGAGAGGTTCGTGCCCGTCGCACTCGCCGGCGGCAGCGATGCACGCTTTGCGAAGGTCGAGGTGGCGGCGGGGGCGGGGCTTGCTTCAGCTTCGGGCGCTTGGCTGCCGGCCGGTGCGGTCGGCTCGACGCTCGGCGATCGCAGCGCCAGCGCCTCCCCCTTCGGCAGGGCGAGACGGGATCCGCTCAACGCGGGCATGCCGGTTGTCAAGGACGACGACGCGACGGCGGCATCACGCGGCGCGGCCGGATTTGCCATGGACGCGCCCCCGTCCATGTCGCCGGACATCGTCGGTGCCGTGAGGCCGCCGCTGCGAACCTCGGAGAACGCTGGAGTTGAAGCCGGTAGTGAGGCGTTGCTTCGCGCGCTGCCGGTTGTCACGGGCCGGGCGATGCCGCCGCTGGGGTTTTCATCGACGACGGCCGCGCCGGTTTGCTCCGGCACCGGCGTGCGCACGGCCAGATTCGAGGGTTCGCCGTTGCCCGCGCCCGCGAGTGCTGCTGAGCCGCTGGAAATGGACGATGCCGGAGTAGGCGGCGCCGCTTTCGCGTCGCTCACGTGCGTCCCCGCGAGCAGGCCCGGGCCCCGTTCATCCGCGACCACGCTCGGAGGCGGTGCGATATCAACGCTCGCGGACGGAAGCCCGATCCTTGGAGCGGTCGTCAAACCGGCATCGGCTCTCCCCACAACGAGCGTCGCGCCGTCCGGGGCAGCGGGCGATGATTCGTCGCCGGCCACCGGCGCTGCGCCTACAGGAACGGCGATGCGCGTTTTCGGCGGCGTCTGGGAGGAAGGAACGCTCGATGACGTTCGAGTCGCGGGAAGCGGCGGCGGTAAAGCCGTGGCATCGACGACGGTGCTCAGCGCTGCAAGCGGTGCGTCCGTGGGCAATGGGCTGGCCGCCGCGGCAAGTTCGATCATGCTGGATGTCGGCGGCGCGACGTCCGGAACGCTTCTTCGCCCCACCTCAGTGCGCTGCGAAGCCGGCGCTGCAATGTCCGTAAAGTTGCCCCGAATCTGCGTGTAAAGACCATCCGATCCCGTTCCCACCGTGGGCGACAGCGACACCCGGATGCCGCCGCCTTCGCCGCTGCCGCCGCGAACCGCCGACGCGATCGAAGTGGTCACTTCCCAGAAGTTCATCAGCATGACCACCAGCAGATGCGCGAAGGCCGATATCAGCAGACACCGAACCAGCAGACTCAGCCGTCGCCCGCGCGAGTATTTCCAGACCTTCAGGAGAACCAGAGCGGCCAGCAGACTGAGCATCGCATACGCGAGGTTCGGCCAGAGCGCCTTCCACGTCGCCGCCCATGCAAGGGTATTGGTGGTTTTCTCCCATTCGCGGAATACTTCGCGGGAGGAAGTGCAATAAACGCCATACTCCCGCGCAGTTCCCGACCCGTCTTTGCCCTTCGGTCGATCCGAACTGAACGCCAGTGCGAAACCGTCCATCGTCAATGCAGGATCGAGTTCATTGTGGATGCTGTTGATCGATTGATCGAGGAGTTCCGGCGCTTGGGGGACACCCCCGATCAGCCGGGCGCGATAAAGATCGAACCCGCCGGCACCGCCCGCGCGGTCCGACGCAAAATACAAGAAATCGCCGACCGGGCTGATGCAGGGGGAGCCTTCATTCGCGGGCGTGTTCAGGCTCGCAACAGGCGCGCCCTCCTTCGCACCATTCTCATCCAACAGGGCGACATAAATGTCGTACGGTCGGCGATAGAATTCCTCGCGCAGCGTGGCGGACCAGGCGCTGGTGGACGCCTTGGGCAACTCCCCGGGCAACGGTTTGTTGGAAGCAAAATACAACGCGCGACCGTCCGGCGACGGGGCCGGATTGTATTCATTGAACTCCGTGTTGATCGCCGGACCCAGGTTCGTCGGCTCCTGCCAACCCTCCTGCCCGCGCCGCGCGACCCACACGTCATACCCGCCCGCGCCGCCCTCACGATTGCTGTAGAAATAAAGCGACGCGCCATCCCATGAGGGGTGCGGACCCAGCTCGTCCGCATTGGAATTGATGCTCGCAATGGACTGCGGCTCTTCCCAACCCTCAGCGGTGCGCCGCGCGGTGTAGATGTCAGCGTTCTCGCCGGCCTTGCCGCGCACAAACCACAGCATCAATCCGTCCGCAGTGTAGGCGGGTTCATACTCGTCGCGGTCGGAGCTGATGGACGCCGGCAACAGGCGCGGCGGCTGCCACAGCGTGTCGCGCGGCGAAGCGGATGCGATCGGCTCTCGAATGACGACGGCATCCGTGTAATAGCCGCGCGAACGCGATCGGGTCGCCATCACGATGCACGCCGCGATCAACAAGATGCCCGTTGCGGCAATCCACAGGAATGTCTTGCGAGATGGAAACCGGCTCATGGGTTGCCTCTATTCCGAACTGCGATGCAGGGCAAGGAGTCCTGCACAAGTCAATATCGCGAGCGCCCCGCGCATTCAGACCTGTGGCTCACCCGCTTCAGCCGCCGAGCACGGTGTCCAGGTACGGCTCCTGAATCCCGGCGCCTTTGCAGATATCCAGCGCCTTGACCACATTGGCATAAGCCGTCGCTCGATCGCCGCGGACCGTCACCTTTTGCTGGGGATTGCCGCTGACCAGCGACGCCACCATGCCGCGCAAATCCGCCTCCGCCACGGCCTGTCCGTTGACGATCATGTCGCCGACGTCGGTCACATTGATGACCAGCTCCCGCAGCGTCGCGCTCAGCGGACCGGACGAGGACGCATACGGCAGCGCGATCTGCATCTCGCGTTCCAACTGTTTGAAGCTGGTGGCCAGTAGAAAAAAGATGAGAATGTTAAACAGCACGTCCACCATCGGGACAAAGTCGATGTGCAGATGCGCCTCTCCCTCGCGCGGTCGAATGAGCATGGCATCCTCCCTATGCGGCCACCGGCTGACCCACGGTTACACCCGGCGCATCCGCCACGGCTGCACTGGAGGCTGCCGTCTCGTAACGAGTATGCACCCCGGTGATTTCTTCAAGCCACTGCGATGCAACAAGGTCCATGTCCGCCAGTCGCTGGTCAATGCGCGACAGCAATGCGTGGTAAGCAATGAGCACCGGTATCGCCACGAGCAAGCCGGCCGCGGTAGCCGTCCATGCCTCGTAAATGCCTTGTGCCAGAAGCTCCGGTTTGCCCAGCGCTTCGCCGGAAGTGGCCACGGCCTGAAAGGCGTGAATCATGCCGAACACCGTTCCAAGCAATCCGAGCATCGTGGACGCCTGCGGCAAAACGGAGGGCACGCGCATATACTTCCGCAGCCGCAGAAACTCGCGCTGCCCGGCCTCCTCGACGTGCTTCTCGAGCAGCGCGACAGGCTCGTCGCGCCGCTTGAACAGGACAAGCAGCACATTCGCCACCGGGCTGCCATTGCGCGTGCATTCCTCAATAACCCGACGTCGGTCATGCCACATGCCGCGCAGGCCGGCCACGAAGGCTGCCGGAATGACGCGGCTGCGACGCAGAGTGATGGCTCGCTCGATGATAATGGTCAACGCCAGCAGTGAGCAGACGCCGATCGGCGCCATGATCCAGCCGCCCTTGACAAAGAAATCCAGCACCGAGCCAATATGCACCGGCTGCGCCGACTCCGTCTGCGCCAACAAGAGACCCATGATGACCTGTTGAATCACGATTCAGGCTCCCTCTGCTTTAAACACAACGCACGACTCGAATGCCAATTCCACGCCCCAACCTAATTGTCCCGTCCGGACGCCATCTTTCCGGCGTCGCCCGCCATGCGTTTGGAGGCAAGCTTCGCCCATTGGGTACCGCCGAACTTCTCCACGACCGCCTTGAACTGAGCGCGGGCTTCCTGCGGCTTGTTCAATTTCTCAAAGCACTGACCCGCCTCATACAAGGCGGCCGCGCTCCATTCGGGATAGGCATATAAAATGTCCACTTTGAGAAACTCGCGCACCGCGTCCTCCAGCTTGTTTTGCGCGAACAAACACTCGCCGATCTGAAACTGCGCCCGCGCGGCCGTGGGGCCTTCGTGCGACGCCACCACCTGTCGGTAGGCGTTCATGGCCTCCTCGTGGCGACCCTGGTTCTCGCGCGCCCATCCCAGCCCGAACAGCGCCTGATACCGCTGCGCGCCGTCCTTGCATCGATCGAGGTAGTCCGCGAAAGCCTGCTCGCTCTTCGCCCAGCGCTGGACCGCGGCCAGCGCCTCACCCAAACGCAGTCTCCCGGCGGGCGCGGCCTCATCCGCAGGCGTGGATTCCACCAGACGCGTCAGGAACTGGATCGCTTGGTCGTGCTTCCCTGATTTGAAACAGGCGTCGCCGCAGAAATACAACGCCGAAGGAAGCAGTTTGCTCTGTGGGAAGCGCTCAATGAGGCGATTAAGCGTCTGGGCGGATTCAACATACTGCCCCAGTTGGTGCTCACAAACGCCGAGGCGGTACCAGGCTGGTTCCAACACATCATCCGCGACGCTCTTCTCGTCGGGCTTTTCCATGTCCGACAGTCGTCGCAAAAGCTGGACCGCACGGTCGTTGTGTTTCGCATCCGCCTCGAGTTCCGCCAATTCCAATAGGGCATGTGTCAGGACAGATCCCGAAGCATGCGAGTCAGAGATGATCTGCTCATACGCCTTCCCCGCCTCCTCCGCCCGACCTTCAGCGCGCAGGCACCACGCGCGGTCGTAAAGCAGGCTCTGGCGCGTGGGAGCATCGAGCTTGGCCCCATAGCGCTCCTGAGCGCGGTCCATCGCCTTCAAGGCTTCCTGCGTCCGGTTCAGGCGCGCGAGCGCGATGGCGCGGTTCGCGGCGGCCGCGGGGGCTTGCTCGTGGTCGGCGTTGGTCTTAAGGAACTGCATCAGCGACTCTTCGGCCTCCTCATACTTCCCAGCCGAAAACAAGGCCTGTCCCTGTTGATACAGAGTTTGAGCCTTCACGGCGACATCTGTTGTCCGCGAGGCCGCATCGCGGAAGAACTCCGCCGCCTTCTCGTGTTCGCCCCGGCGCGAGGCCAGCACTCCCAGATGCTGCAATGCGTACGCGGAGAGCGAGGCATCGGCATTGTCGGCGACGAGTTCGCCGAATACCCTGGCCGCATCCTCGTCCCGGTTCAGCGCCGCCAGGCATTGGCCTCGCTCGAACAGTGCGGTCGCGCGAAGCTTCCCCTTCGGGAAGCGACGGAGCAGTTCCTCATAATCGCGCGCCGCATCCTCATGCCGCCCCTGTCGCTGCCGCGTCATCGCCAGTTTGAGCAGCGCGTCTTCGGCCCCTGGCAGGTCCGCACCGCGCTTCAGGTATTCCGCATAATGCTGTTCCGCGATCTTCCACTCGCCGCGTTGGAAGTCCATGTCGCCCAATACGAGCAGCGAGGACTCAAACCCCTTCGCTCCATTGTCGCCGTTTGCAGCCTGCGCCAGCAGCGGAGCGGCCTCGTCAAACTTCTGCAATCGGTAGAGCGTCATGCCGAGGCGATAGCGCGCCTGCGCCGCCTGCGCATGATCCGCGTAGTTATCGAGAAAGCCGCGATAGCCTTTTTCCGCGGTCTCCAAGTGTCCACTGAGAAACTCATTCTCAGCGGAAACGAAAGCGACGGAGGCGGCCGAGTTGTGCTTTGGGAAACGCTTCAGGAATTCGCGGCAGAACTTTCCGCTTTCATCATAATGGCCCAGCTCGTGCGAAACAACGGCCTGAAGATGCAGCGCATCGGACGCCAGCGCATGCTCCGGGAAATCCCGGCGGAATTTCTCGATGAGCGGAAGCGCCTCCTCGCGCTTCTGAGCTTGAACCAGCGCCACCGCGCGGTCATAACTCATTTCCGCAAGCAATGCGGACTTCGGAAACCTCTCGATCGCGCGGGCAAGGCGCTCCGCGGCGTCGGCGAATTCGCCGGATCGCAGGCGACACTTCGCCGACCAGTAGGCCGCGTCGTCCGCCCATTCCGCATCGTTTGCGACAACCTGCTCGAGTTGCTCCAGCGCGCGGTCGAACTTGCCCAGATCAATCCAGACCAGACCGCGATACAAGCGGGCCGCGGAGGCAATCGCCGGCGGGGCCTGCTGTTTGAGCAGTTGGTCAAGCTTCGCCGCGGCGGCCTCAGGCTGGCCCTTCTGTTGCAAAAGTCGCCCCAGTCCAAGGAGCGCCTCGCACTCCAACGCTTCCGATTTCCCGGCAAGCACTTTCTCATAAAGCGGCGCGGCGGCGTCCAGATGGCCCGCCCGGTGATGGCACTGCGCGGCCAGCAGCATCGCCTGCCCCGCCAGTGGGCTCTTTCCAAAACGCACCACATAACTTTCGAAGTGGCTCGCGGCCGCGGCGGGATCGCTTTTCGCCGTGAGCGCCAGGCCCAGAAAGAAATCCGTGCGTTCGCGCAGAGGGCTGTCCGGCCATGTCTTCACAAATGATTGCGCTTCGCGCAGGGTCTCCTCAGTCTGCCCGAGGTGGTGGAGCGCCTCGATCTTGCCCGCCAGAGCGTCGGCGGCCAGTTCAGTCTTCCCGTGCTTCTTCAGGAGCGCATCAAACGCGGCGACGGCCTCCGCATAGCGTTCGCGCGCCAAATGCGAATGCCCGACCATGGCCTGCACTTCAGCGGAGAATTCAAACCGGCCGATGGCAACAAGAGCCGTCAACTCGGTCACCGCATCGTCGTACTTCTGTTGACGATACAGACATACCGCCAGCCCATATCGCGCCAATACAGCCTTTTCGTGCGCGCCGTTTGCGGCCAGGAACTGGCGATATTCGCCCTCCGCCATTTCAAACAACCCGCGGTTGAGCAATCCCGCCGCACTGTTGTATTGCCGCAGGCCCGCCTCACCGCCATGGGGTTCCTGCATCGCCGCCACCGGCTGCGCTGCGGCGAGGAGCAGCGCGAACGTGAGTGATGCCGCGATAATCCATGAATCAGCTCTCTCTCCGCGATGAAGCGAGCGCGGCATCTTGAGACATCTGGCGCCGGCGCGTTCACATCCATTTGGATCGAGGTCAGATGTGAAGGCAACTGGGGCGAGGGTGGTGCGATGCGTTGATTTCATGGCAGACCTTCTCCGGAGAGGGCTGATCAAAGGGCTTGGACGAATGAGCCGGACGCGCGCCTGTCAGATTCGTTGAGTTTGCTACTGAACCGGGAGTTGTTGCGCGCAAGTTGGCACGGATCGGAAATCGGTTCCAAAGACCTGCGCACGCCGCAATCCCGCGCTGAATTCAATTGACGAGAATCTGCGACACGCCACAGGGCCATCGGCCGCCCCGTCCCGGATTGGGCCAGGACGGGGCGGACCGAGGCTGTGTGTGGGTTTCGTGAACGGTCACCGCGTGCTGCGCAGCGCCTCGCGCTTGTCACGCGATTTCTCGCGCAGGGCGAGGACTTCGCTTTGCAACATTTCGGCCTCGCGCTCCAGTGCCCCGGCCTGGTGCTCAAGGTCGACGCCTTTCTCGGAAACCTCGTCGGCTTCGCGCTGCAACTGACGCGCCTGCTCGAGCGCCTCGCGACGATCGTCGTTCTCCAGGCGTTCGGCGAGCGTGCGTTGATCCTCCGCCTGGCGGCGAAGATCCTCGGCCTGCCGATCCAGGTTCCGCGCTTCCCGCTCCAACTCGCGGGCATTCTGCTGGAGCTCCTTCATCCGCGACTCGACGTTGCTGCGCTCGGACTCCAGCGCCTCCATCTCCTCGGCCGCCCGTTGGCGGAGCTCCTCCATGCGCGCCGCGTTTTCCTCGGCCTGCCGCGCCTGGTCCTCGGCGGCCTTGGCGTTGCGGGTGTGTGCCGCTTCAAGTTCCTGCTGAGCCTGCCAAACTCGGGCTTCATCCGCGGCAACCGAATCGAAGTCCGACGCGTTGCGTGACGCCCGCGGCGCCGTCGCCCGGGCGCCCGCCCCGCCGCGAAGCGTTCCCTTCAGCGTGCTCGGCTGGGCCACGCCGACCCCGCCCCCGCTCATGCCGCCCGTCGCCCCGCCGCTCATCCCGCCGGCGCCCACGCCGCTCATCCCGCCGCCCCGCACCGCGCCGCCCGGGTGAATCAACCTGATGAACGCCGAGAACACCTCCTGCTGAAGCCGCGAGCCATGCACGGTGATTTCGTCCGAGCCGGGGCTGACCGTCACCGGCACATCGTCGCGCGACATGAACTCCGTCACGGCTTCCAGCTTGCCCTTCGGAAGACGATAGCCGCGGTCCTGCTGCTCGTCGTCGCCGATCATGGCCACGAACATGGCGAACACGGCGTGCTGGTCCTCGGTGGCGTGAACCTCGATGGCGTCCCCCGCGTTGCGCACGCGCACCGGCACGTCGTCGCGTATCATCAACTCCACGAGCGCCTCGAGCTTGTCTTTCGGCAGCTTGTACGACCGCACCACGAGCGCCCCCGGCGCGGCGGCGCTGACACCGCCCTGAACGAAGGCATCCGCCGAGCCGATCGGCGCTGTCGCGGCCTGTCCCGCCATGTGCGATTCCACGTACACCTTGGCGAGCGCGTCACGCACGGTTTGCTTCGCCAGGTCGCCGGACGTCGCCGCGGCGTCAAGCGCGGCGGCAGTGGCATGATCAACGATCTCCGCCACATTCACCTTGGATGGGACGTCCTGCGCGCGGAGCAGCGCCCCATGCAGCATGTGCTCGACGGCTTCCTGGTGCTTGCCGCCGATGTTGGCGTTGAGCTGCTCGAGCTGCGCCTGCAGCCGTTGCATCTGCTCTTCAAGCCGGCGCATCCGGTCTTCGAGCCGCCGATCGTCGTCCGTGGCGACATACCGGAACGCGGCCAGGGGCGCGGCGGGTTCCGGCGTCGCAGGGAAAGCGAGCACAGTGCGCGAATACGGCGGCGTAGGCGCCATCGCCGGCGCGGGCGGCGCAGCGGCAGCAGGCGGCGCCGGAGTCGAAGGCAGCCCCACCGGCGTAACGAGCCGGTCCGTGCTGAACAGCACGGTGGATGCCCCCGGCGGCTGAACCGACGGCGCCACCACCGTCAGCTCCGACGCCGTGCAGGGCGCGGCCGTGGCATCGTTGGATTTGCCCTTTTCCTTCTCGCCCGGCGGGCACGAGGACGCCGGCGCGGCAATCCACGCGCTCAGCGCCATCACCACCCCGAGCACCACGCCCGGCGCCGAAAGACGAGGTCTTGCTTGTTCCGTCATGATCATCTTGATTCTCCTTGCTAGTCGCCTTGCTCGCCCCGACAGCATCGCCATGCCCGGCCCGGGCACGGCGCTTTCCGTAGAGTTCATCATGCGCCGCGTCGCCAGCAGCGTCTCCGCGTACACGCGCCGACCCTGCGGCATCAGCCACGTCACCCACGCATCGCAGCAGAGGTCGGCCTCATCGCGCAGCCGCCGCCGCACCCACCACACGACCGGGTTCCACCAGAACACTCCGGCCACCAGCGCCTCCAGCCACAACACCCAGTGATCGCGCCGCTTGAGGTGCGCCAGCTCGTGAAAGATGACCGCCTGCCGACCGACCGCATCAAGCTCGCGCCAAAGCGTGGAGGGCAAGAGCAGCGCGGGCGTGCGGCCGCAAAGGATCATGGGTGAGATCGCGCGCGACACGAAGTACACCCGCGGCGCTTCGCGCAGACCCACCTCCGCCGCGGAGCGATCCACTCGCCCCTGCACGTCCGCCGATCCCGGCCGCGCAGCGCGAAGCAGCGTCGCCGCCCACGCGAGGCGGGTCAGGAACGCCGCCGCCAGCAGAACGGTCCCGCTGACCCAGACGGCCCAGGGCACGCGGGGCAGCGCATACAACCGGTCCCGCCCGTCCACGAGCATCGCGGCGTACGGAGCGATCCACTCGCGCCACGGGAACTTCGCTTGCCGTACCGAGGAAGGCACTGCGGCGGCGCTCGAACTGGCCGCAGCGGGCTGAGCTTGATGAGTTTCGCTGGGTGGGGCTTTGGTCATTTCGGTGGATGCAATCTCGCCCGCATCACCAATGGCCAACCGGTCAGGCACCTGGAGTAACTCGTCTTCAACGCCGGCAACCGGGGGCGCAGCGGCTGGAATCACTGCCCCGACGGCGGGCAGTGCGGCAGGCGGCACGGCGGGTGACAGGGAAGCTGCTGGACCCGGTGGCACGATCTGGCGTACTCGCCGGGCCGTGGATGTCGCGTTGCTGATGTCGCCCAGCGGATTGTCTGAGTCAACTGTCGCGACGGGTGGCACGGTCTGGCGTACTCGCCAGGCCGTGGAGGACGCGGGGTTATCGCCTCCCCGCTGCGAATTACCTGAGTCCACTGCTTCAGACTCGTTCCGCGCGGTCGCCGGTGCGGACCCGTGCGGCGCGGTTGCCTCGGTGACGGCCGAATGTTGTGACGTTGGAAGCGGCTGTTCCGTCAGTTCGTCGCAGTAGGCGACGGCGTCCTCGGCGCGATAAGATGAGGGATCGGAAGTTGAAATCCCCCCGCCGGGTTCCGGTGTCGAGGCGAGCGGGTCCGAAGCACACGGCCCGGCGGGGGTTGATTCTGCATACGCGGTGCCCCACGGGCGCGACAACCGCAGCACTTCAGCAAGCACCCTGGCGAGCGAGGTGTCCGCGCCTTCCGTTGTTGCAGACGTTGACAGCTCCGAATCCCCGTCAAGTTGCGCGGAGGGTCTGGGCGCCTCGACGCCCACGGCTCCGTCTGGTTCGCGAAGGAGCAGATATGCCTCTCGATGTGTGCTGAGCGGAGCGCCCCGCTTGTCAGCCGTCGAACGGGAAGCCTGGGCTTCCAACCGGTTATCCGCGAGGTTGGGCGAGCGGCTTAGGAAGCGCGGCTCAACCTCGCTCGGGAACGGGCTTTCCGGCCGGTCAGCCACAAGGTTGGGGGACCGGCTTTCCAGCCGGTCATCTACAAGGTTGGGGGTCCAGCTTTCCAGCCGGTCAGACACAACGTTGGGGGACCGGCTTTCCAGCCGGTCTTCTGTCAAGCTCAGCTCACCGCTTGCCTTCGACTCATTCTGCGTGGAATCAGATCTCAGCGGACTGCTGATGAACGGGCACACGAACCGCAGCAGGACGAGCAGCCAGATCATGTGTCGCGTGGCCGGACGCAGCGGCAGGGCGCGGCACGCGCACGCCGCCAGCAGCGCCAGCGGCACAGCGCCCAAGGCGTTTCGCCACAATGCGTCCGCGACTTGTGCGGTCCACAAAGGCATGACCTACCTCCGCTGCCGGGGCCCCTTGTCCTTCGCGTCGAGCCGCTCAATCAGCGCCGTCAGTTGGGCCAGCTCGTCCGGCGTGAGCCGCTCGTTGCGGACAAGCTGAAGGATGAGCGGGCCTGCGGCCCCGTCGTAAAGCTGGTGCGCGATCGTCTTGAGCTTCGTGCGGCTCATGCGTTCGCGGCTGATCTTGGCACGGTAAACGAAGGCGAGGTCGGACTTGTTGCTGAGGACGAAGCCTTTCTGCTCCAGCCGGGTCAGCACGGTCTGCACGGTCGTGTACGCCAGCTCGCGCCCCCGCTCGTGCAGGCGGTTCATCACCGCGCGGACGGTGGCGGGACCGACGTCCCACAACGCCCGCAGAATTTCCAGCTCCGCCGCGCCAAGTTCCAGTTCGTGTTCCGACATGATCTTCAATCTGACGGGCGACCGCCCGCCCCATCCCCCGCCGGCCCGTATCGCGATTCAGGTTCGCGGCCCCCATCGACCGCCCGCACTCTCATACCCATCGCCCCGCCCCTGGGCTTCACCGACCCCTCGCCCCCCTCCCCGACCGGGGCGTCCTACGCGAGTAGGAGGCATCCTACTACTGCGGTAGGAGAGCGTCAAGCTCTTTTTCAAACGGCGGCGCGGAAAAGTTGCAAAAAAATGTCATGGGGCTGTCCGGGCGATCGAGCCGCGGGGCTTCAGCCCGCGCGATCTTGCAGGGAACCCAAGCAGAGCGGCCGGGTGGCACGGTCTGGTGTACTCCATCATTCCCACGCAGGCGGGAACAGGCCGTGGAGGCGAGGCAGAGTCGAGACGTGGCGCGGGGGTTCAGGGTGGGCGGTAGCGTGTTTTTCACCCTTTCGGTTGTCGGCGCCTGAATAGCCCATCCCTGCTCCGTTTCCACGTCCCGCTCAGCGAACCGGACAGGCGGATTTGCCGCATCCGGCTCTCGGACAAGGCTTCAGGCTTTCGCGCACGGCCCGCTGCCGGCGTGACCCCTCACGTGGATTCGATCGAAGCGGCAGTTCGGCGGCCCTTCGCTTTTGCCTGCAACGCCGTCTGCAACTTCCGAATCTTCTCCGGAGGCTCCAGGCGCTACCCGCTGGAGCGACCGTTGCCGGGCAGGTCCAACTCCCGCTGAAAACATGAGCCTCTCACGGCACACTGGCACGGTCTGGCGCACTCGCCAGGCCGTGGCGGGCGGAGAAGCCACGCGCGGTCCTGTGCTTCATGGTTTCGCAGCAGCGGACCCGAGCTACCCTCCGATCGGGCGATACCCGGGATGCGCTTGCTCCTGCGCGCCGGCGGCGCGCGCGTGGTTGTTTCTTGACGCCGCGAAGGAGGAGTTCCAACATGACAGCGCTGCCCACTCCGTGAGTTTTCCACCTTCAGCCTGGCCGCTCGTTTGCGGCTTTGATACGACGCTCGGTTTCGCGCCTCGTAGTACGTGCAGCGGGCGGCGATTTCAGCCGGCGAGCGCCAGGCTCGTCGCCAGATCGTCCAGGCCAGGGCGTTGCTCGCTTCCGCCACCGGCTCCAGCGTGAGCTCCCGATTTTTCCCCCCGAAGCCGCTGCGTCTGGGCGGCCAGGAAAACCATCGCCAGTCGCGAGCATAACCCATGCCGCGAGAGACTGCGATACGTGCGAACCTCGAACGCGCCCAGTCCGGCCTCCTGTTTGGCGCGCTCGAACCACAGTTTGATGTGCCGGCGGGCGAAGGCGGCTGACAATAACTCCTCCACCGGCACGCACTGCGGCGCATTGCTGATGAAGTATTTGATCTCGCGCGTCTCCGGACGGCGCGCTACGATCAATGTATATTGGCGGTCCGCCGGGCGCGACGGCTGTTGCGAGGCATCCGCCAGATGCACGCGCGCCGCCTTGACTTCCCATACCAGCGGCCCGCGGGTCGTGTCTTTCACCGTGACCCGCCGCCACGGCGGTTCCCGAAACAGCGGACTGAGGCGACAGAAGTCGCTTGGTGCGAGAGGCCTGATCCTTCCTGCCTGCGATCGTCCTGGCGGGTTATCCCGCTACATTGCCCCTGTCTCGTTGCATTCGGGACATCCCTGGGGCGCGACGCAGGACACGAGTTGAATCCGAGAAAAGCAGAGATATTGGGTCGTCAAGTCCCGGCGGAGGCGATTCTCGACCAGGGATCCTCGGAAACTGTCGCCCATGGCTCTTGCGGCTGCAAGACGCCGAGGTTGCCGAAAGTGACCCCTCGCTGGCAGCCGCCAACCCAGTCGCTCGGAAAGCAGGGTGCCGGGGAGGAACCCGTGCCAGGGGACGAGAAGAAAGCCGAGGATGAAAAGCCACCCAAGTGGGACGTGTCTAACTCGCCTCTGGGGTTCTCCTATTTCTGGAGGTACAACCAGACGAACCCCGTGCGATCCATGGAAGCAAACTCCTCGCGCGATTCGTAGAGCTTGCCGATCTTCTCCCAGATGGGGTGGAGCTTCGCCTCGTCCGTGACCCCTTCGGCCTGCTTTTGCGCGGCGGCGACGGCCTCTTTCCACTCGGCCTCGCGTTTGGCGAAATCGGCATCGCTCACGCCCGGCTTGGGGGAAATCAGCGTGACGCAGTCGCCGACGAGAACATCGAGCTTGCCGTCGCCGTTGACATCAGCGACCCAAACGCGGGTGGAGCCGGCCGGTTCGCTGATTGCTTCGGGCCGTTTCTCCGTGTCCGCTTCCTTTGGGGCGGCGATCAACGAAACAAAGGGCCGGAGCGTCGGAACATTGCCGCGTCCGGCTGTATTCTCGGCCCACTGCACACCGCCCGCAGCCGTGCCGCTGAGAATGTCCAGGTCGCCGTCCTGGTCCCAGTCGATCACGAACGGGTCGCCGTGATGCCCGACTTGCAGCGGAGCATCGCCGCTCTTCATCGCCTGCGGCGTCGGTGCGAACTTCCCGCCGCCCTCGCCGGTGAACAGGTAGAACTTCCCGTTGAAGTTGCCGACGACCAGGTCAAGGTCGCCGTCCGCATCCCAGTCCACGGCCGTGGGGCGCGTGCAGATCGACTCGACAATCTCTTTCTCGTTGGGAGGGCGGATGACCAGCGGCGCGTCGTCCGTGCCTTTCAGCACCGCCGCTTTCTTGAACGTCCCGTCAGGCTGCCCCCAGAGCACCTGAAAAAGCCCGGCCATCGGCTGCTCCTGGCGAGAGTACGAACCGGAGAGCAGATCGGTGTGTCCGTCAGCGTTGAGGTCCACAAACTGTGGAGTGGAGCTTGTGCATCACCAAACCCCCGGAACTTCGGCCACCTCGCCCTCGGCCTTGAGCCATTCGCCCGCGGCGAACTTCATGTCGCCCTGACCCTTGTAAACGCGGATTTTGCCTTTGTTGAACTGCCCCACGAGCAGATCCGCCTTGCCGTCGCGGTCGATGTCCGCAAGGCACGGCGCCGCCCATCCGGGCTGCTCCACGCGGACAAGCTCATCCCCCCCTTTCAGCCGCAGGGCCTTCTCAAACTGCGGAGTGCTGGACAGGCACCCGCCGCAAAGGGCGAGAGTCAGTAGCAAAACGTGTTTCATGGATTGTTGCTCCCGTGGTGAACCGACAATCGCCGCATAAGCGGCCATCAGCCCGAAGAGGCAATGTACAAGACAGACGGGGCTTGAATCAATACACGGGGGCGCTTCACGCTGCGGTCGCGTGTGCCCATTCTCTCGGGCGAATTGGCGATCGGGTTCAGCCGACCAGCGCTTGCCACCAACTTCAGTTCGTGGGCGGCGTGCAGCCTTTTCTTCTCTGAGCCGGCTTCAGCCGGGCTTGCAGTGGATGCGTTCAGCCCCTGCGGAGAGACCGGCTGAAGCCGGCTGCCATGTTCCGTGAACTTCCTTCCCACCAACTGAAGTTGGTGGCAAACACCAACCGGCTGAAGCCGGTCGTCCACCGGCGATACGGCCACTGTGTGCGCCCATGATTTCGGGTGCGTGGTCAGAACGGCATCGCGGACCTGCAAAGGGGGCCGGCAGAAACGCCGGCGGCGGCGGTCTCTCGGGCGACTTGCCCGGGTTTCTGGACACGCCCGCAGCATCCACGACACTTGCAGCGCGCGGCGGGTACGAGTAAACGCGGGATCGTACTTACGCTGCGGCGCTGGACAAGCGGCCTTCATCGCTCGCCGGGAAACTGGCGACTGACGCGGACTTTGGCGACTGACCCGAACCTGGAGGAACCTCTCGCTTGAACCTCGTTTTCCTGGCATCCGGTGAATTCGCATTGCCCACGCTGCGCTGGCTGGTCGACTCGCCGCACCGCGTCGCCCTCGTGGTCACGCAACCCTCTCGACCCAAGGGCCGCGGGAAACGGCTCACGCCCACGCCGGTGGCCGCGTTCGCGCGCGAGGTGGGGCTGACCGTGGCGGAGGTGGAGGACATCAACGCGCCCGCCGAGATCGAGCGGCTTCGCTCGGCCCGTGCGGACCTCGGGTTGGTCATCGCCTTCGGTCAGAAGCTCGGCGAAGGCGTGCGCGCCTCCTTCGCGCGGGCGTGCGTTAACCTCCACGCCTCCGTGCTGCCGAAGCTGCGCGGGGCCGCCCCGATCCAATGGGCGATCCTTCGCGGCATGGAGGAAACGGGCGTCAGCGTCTTCCGCATCGTCGAGCGCATGGACGCCGGGCCGATCCTGGTGACGCGCTCCACGGCGATCAAGCCGGAAGAAACGGCCGAGGAG
>CAZGJA010000056.1:0-7430 GCA_964526695.1 uncultured Phycisphaeraceae bacterium | reverse complement strand
GTAAACCTGGTCCTCCAAGCCGCTCCTGTTATCATGTCCCATGTCCGTTGCTCCTTTCTAAGCCAAAGGACTCCTCGGGCCGGTGTAAGGTACCGGCCCGAGCAACGGACGCTCATCCCCATCTATTCACGTTGATCCCCTTCGGGGATCATCCGACACGCCCCCAAAACAGGCAAGCCGTTTCAGCAAGCAGCACGACCTGTTTGATCCCCCGTACCTTCCGATGGGGAGCCACCTGAGTGAACCCCCGTTCCCCGAAGGGGAACCATGTGGGTAGCCGTGGGCGAAGCCCACGGAAAGAGTGCGTCATAACGCCCCGACCCCGAAGGGGTCGTACGAAGCCGGACCCCCAATGGGTCGTACAAACAGGTTTCGCCGACACCCCCTGACCATCACACCCCAAGCTACGCGCCTCCGCGCGGAAACGCTATAGTCCGACCTGATTCAGAGGGGATCCCGCCGAGACGGGCCATCGATCGTGCCGGAGCATTCAATGCCGTTCGAGAAAGTTGATCCGAAAACGGACTTTCCCGCGATGGAGCGGGAGGTGCTGGCGCTGTGGGACAGGACGCGGGCGTTTGACCGGCTGCGCGAGATCAACGCCGGCAAGCCGCCGTGGTCGTTCCTCGACGGACCCATCACCGCGAACAACCCCATGGGCGTGCATCACGCATGGGGGCGCACCTACAAGGACCTCTATCAGCGCTACCACGCCTGCGCGCCCTGGGCGGTAACTGCGCCCAATGCTGGAGACCCCTGCGGCTGGGGGCACGAGCTGCGGTACCAGAACGGCTTCGACTGCCAGGGACTCTGGGTCGAGGTCGAGGTCGAGCGCGAGTTCGGCTACAAGTCCAAGCGCGACATCGAGCAGCACGGCATCGACACGTTCGTCGAGGCGTGCAAGGCCCGCGCGTGCAAGTTCGCCGCCGTTCAGACGGAGCAGTCGAAGCGGCTGGGCCAGTGGATGGACTGGGCGAACTCGTACTACACGATGTCGGACGAGAACAACTACGCGATCTGGGCGTTTCTGAAGAAATGCCACGAGCGCGGATTCATCTACAAGGGCGTGGACGTGATGCCGTGGTGCGCCCGCTGCGGCACGGGTCTGTCGCACATGGAGGTCAGCGAAGGCTACCGCGTCGTCGGGCACACGTCGGTGTTCGTGAAGTTTCCGCTGCGGGATCTGCCACGGCCTGGCGAGTACGCCAGACCGTGCCACCCTTCTGCCCTCCCCCTGGCCCCCTCCCACGGGGAGGGGGGAATCAGAACCCCTCACGCAAGTGAGGGGCCGGGGCCGGCGAGAACCTCCCTCCTCGTCTGGACCACCACGCCGTGGACGCTGTCGTCAAACGTCGCGGCCGCGGTCAAGCCCGACATGACCTACGTCAAGGTAAGGCAGGGCGATCAGTTCTACATCCTCGGCAAGCCGCATTTCACCAATCCGCGAAGTCAGCCGCTCGAAGGCGAAGAGAAGAAAAACGCCCCGCCGCTCATGGCGCTGTCGGCGATGTTCAAAAACAACGGCGACTTCGAGATCGTTGAGGAGTTCCCCGGCGAGCGGCTCGTCGGGCTGACCTACGACGGACCGTTCGATCAGCTCGACGGGGCGGTCGAGGCGCGGACGGCGCATCAGGTCGTCGCGTGGGAGGAGGTCACGGAGAAGGAAGGCACGGGCATCGTGCACATCGCGCCGGGCTGCGGCAGCGAGGACTATCATCTCGGCAAGGCGCTGGGGCTTCCGCGCATCGCGCCGCTGTACGAGGACGGCACGTTCCGGCAGGACTTCGGCTTTCTCGGCGGCAAGCGGTTCGACGCGGTGGCCGACGAGGTCGTGGCGAGCCTTAAGGATCGCGGGCTGCTGTTCGCGCGAGAGAAGTACATGCACCGCTATCCGCACTGCTGGCGGTGCAAGGAGGAGCTGGTGTACCGGCTGGTGGACGAGTGGTTCATCAGCATGAGTTGGCGCGAGGAGATCATGAACGCGGCGCGTCAGGCGCGGTGGATCCCAGAGTGGGGGCTGGACCGCGAGCTGGACTGGCTCAAGAACATGGGCGACTGGATGATCTCGAAGAAGCGCTACTGGGGGCTGGCGCTGCCCATCTGGGAATGCCGCGGCTGCGGACACTTCGAGGTCATCGGCGGGCGCGAGGAGCTTCAAGCCCGCGCCGTGACGGGCTGGGAGGCGTTCGAGGGCCAGTCGCCGCATCGCCCGTGGGTGGACGCGGTGAAGATCCGCTGCGAGCAGTGCGGCAGCGAGGACGTTGCGCGCGTGCGCGACGTGGGCAATCCCTGGCTCGATGCCAGCATCGTGTCACTCTCGACGATGGGCTACTTCCGCGACCGCGCCTACTGGGAAAAGTGGTTTCCGGCGGATTTCGTCGTCGAGGCGCTGCCCGGGCAGTTCCGCAACTGGTTCTACGCGCTGCTGACCGTCAGCACGATGATGACCGGGCGCTCGCCCTTCAAGGTGCTCAAGGGGCATGGGCTGGTGCTGGATGACAACGGCAAGCCCATGCACAAGTCGGAAGGCAACGCCATCTGGTTCGAGGACGCCGCGGAGAAGTTCGGCGTGGACGTGATGCGCTGGCTGTACGCCAGCACCCCGCCGGAGCGCAACGTTCTGTTCGGTCCCAAGCACTGCGACGACGCCCGCCGCGAGGTCATCATTCCGTGGTGGAACATCTACCGCTTCTTCTGCGACCTCGCGGCCGTGGACGGGTTCAACCCCGCGGAGCACACGGCGAAGGCGGAGGAGCGCACGCTGCTCGACCGCTGGATTCTCTCGGACTTGCAGGAGCTGGTCCGCGTCGCGCACGAGGCGTACTCGCAATTCAACGTGCTGAAGTTCTGCACCGAAGCCCGCCGGTTCATCGAGGACTTGAGCACGTGGTATGTGCGCCGCTCGCGGCGCCGGTTCTACGCCGACGGCTGGCCGACGGACAAGCGCGTGGCGTACTCCACGTTGTACGAAGTGCTGACCACGCTGAACCGCCTCGTCGCGCCGATCGTGCCGTTCCTGTCGGAGACGATGTATCAGAACCTTGTCGCGCGGCAGACGCCCGGCGCGCCGGAAAGCGTGCACCACACGCCCATGCCCGGCGCGAGCGCGGCGCTCATCGACCGTGAGTTGTCCTCGGTCGTGGCGGCGCTGCTCAAGATCGTGTCGCTGGGGCGCGCAGCGCGCAAGAGCGCCGACCTGAAGACCCGCCAGCCGCTGGCGGAACTGGTCGTCGCCTCGGCGGACGCGGCGCAGCGCCGCGCGGCCGAGATGTTCCGCGATCACCTGATGGAGGAGCTGAACGTCAAGGCGGTGTCGCTGCGGGATTCGGCGACGGACCTGCTCCGCGTGACGGCGGCGGCGAACATGAAGTACGTCGGCGCCAAGTTCGGCAAGCAGACGGCGGAGGTGAAGAAGGGCATCGAGTCGGCGGATGCCAAGGAAATGGCACTGGCGTTCGACGGCGGGCGGCCTTTCCTGCTCCACGTGGGCGGCGCCACGGCGGCGCTGGAGCCGACCGACGTGACGCTGACGAAATCCTGGGGCGACGACTGGGCCGGCGCCGACGACGCAGGCACGACGGTGCTGGTCAGCCGCAAGGTCACGAAGGAGCTTCGGCACGAGGGCATCGCCCGCGACATCATCCGCAATGTTCAGAACTTGCGCAAGGAAAGCGGGCTGAACATTGCGGACCGGATCGTGCTGTCGCTTCAGACGGAAGCGGCCGAGCTGCGCGACGCGATGACCGCGATGTCTGATACGATTTGCCGTGAGACGCTGGCGATCGAGCTTGTGGATCTCGCGCTCGGCGAATCAACGCAGGGACTGGATGTCGAGCTGGAGGAGGGCCGCCTGCGGATCGCCCTCAAGAAGGCGTAAACGGCGATTCACTGCAGGGCCCGGATCATCGGGTGGCGCGACGCGCGGGCTCACGTTTCGCCGCGGTTCGATGCGCACTTCGAGCGCGTACGCGCCGACGATCAGGTACTTCACGTTCGCGTTGTTTAACGACAACAACAGATCGCTGTAGTCGGCATTGATCCGCATCGATTCCTCGCAAGCGAAGGTAGTCGAGCACCAGTTCCCACATCGCATTGAGCCGACCATTCGGTCCCACGCGACGCCAGAACTCGATGTCGAAAGAGCTGTCCGCCTCGTGCAGCGGAACCTTTCGGTTCATTTTGACGGGCGGTTTCGTACGCATCAGGCTTCCATCCTCGACCCTGTCATCTTCGTCCGATTGTACCCGCCTGCCCCGTCAAGGTCATTTCGCCATGTGGCAAGAACGAGCGCCGGTCATCCATGTCGCCGGCGCTTCTCGTACGCTTCCCAGGCCTCCCGCGCCAGTCGACTCCGATCCACCGGCGGCAGCGTGCGCATCAGCAGCAGGCAGCGGAACGCGAAGATCGTCGGAACCACCATGAGCAGCCCCGCGATCAGCAGAAAGATCCCAGCCGCAAGCTCCCCCTCGCGCGTGACGAGCACGACCCCGCACAGCAGCCACGCGGCGCTGGTCAGTTCCGACACCAGCAACGCCGCGATCGGTCCGCGCGGAAGCTCGCCGCCGAGCGCCAACCCGACAGCCTGCATCGCAAGTCCGCCGACTAATGCGGCCAGCAGCGCGCCAGCTTTGCAGGTGAAGGCGAGGCGCGGCGGGCTGAAGTAATCCGCGATGGCATCCGCGGATTCGGCGGGTCGATCGAGCAGGCCGCCACCGAACAGTCCGATGCAACCGCTGACGAGCATCAGCACCAGCCCGAGCAGGCTGAACATGCGCCCGGTCCCCGCGATGAACCGCCGTGCGTCCATGATGTGTTGCGGCGACAGTGAGCCGTCCGCCGGAAGCTGCGAAGACAACGTGGCATCCGCTTGAGGTTGTGGCGAGAGCGCATCGCCCGTCTGAGGCCGGGGCGAGATTGGGCCGAGTTCGGGTGTCTGCGAAATCATGACAAGGTCATCACCGAAAGCCGCCGCGCCGTCAGTTCCGTCAGCGAATCCACGACGACATGTGCGTGCGCGAGCTTCTCTCGCGGATGATGCGAAGTCAGCCCCACGGCCGGGCATCCCGCGGCAAGCGCCGCATCAATGCCGGAAGGAGCGTCCTCAATCACCGCGCATCGCGCGGCGGGAATACCGATCTTCTCAGCCGCGAGTAGAAACACATCCGGGTGGGGCTTGCCGCGCGTCACGTCGCGCGAGGTTACGCAGGCCGAAAAAAGCTGTGCCACGCCCATTTCGCTCAGCGCCAGCTCGACGTTCTCCGGCGGCGTGGACGAGCCGATCGCCAGTTTCATCCCGGCCTCGTGGCAATCCTGAATCAGCGCGATCGCGCCGGGCATCGTGATGTCGGCGATCCGCCCTCGCACGATGTCTCGGTACGCGGACTCTTTCTCATCCGCAAGTGCGGCGACTTCGATCGGCGGAAGCGGTCGCCCCCAGAGGATCGGGATGATGTCGCGGTTCTGCCGCCCGAAGGTGTGTGCGAACTGCGCGTCCGACACGCTCAGCCCATGCCGCGACGCAAGCCGCCGCCAGCTTTCCAGATGCGCAGCGGCGGAGTCAATCAGCACGCCGTCCAGATCAAAGATGACGCCCTCGATGGCCACGGCGGCTACTCAATCCGAATGACCCGCTGCGCCGTGTACACGTGGCCGAACATGTCTGTCGCGCGAACGTCGAGCATGTGGGTTCCGGCGGGCACGGCGGCGGGCAGGCGGCCGCGCCAGAGGTGCTCGGTCTTCGTCGGCTTGGGCAGCTTGTGATCCGGCGGAGGCTGCATCTTCGCCTCGGCGGAAACGGCGGCTTGAAACGTCGGATCCTCGCCGGGCGTGCGCGTCAGGGAGACCCAGTCACCTTGGCCGTTGAGCCGCATTTCGACCTTGCTTCGCTCGTTGCCGGCGAACACGTTCACCATGATCGCCGTGCTGCCCGCCTCGGCCGCTTTCACGACCTCGGGAGCGTGGATGCTCATCTGGAAATCCTCCGGGCGGCGCGCGGCGCGAAACTCGATCGAGTGGTTCGCGGCGTCGAACGTGAAGACATTCCAGCCGTTGGGCGCGCCGTCGGACATGGTGGCGTGCGGGATGCCGCTTTCGTCCTTCGCGCCGCCCCACCAGCTTCCGCAGACGGTGGCGCAGTTGACGTGATGATGCGGCTGCGGGCCCGTCCAACCCTGCTTGTCGGTGAAGAAGACGTGCTCCTGATAGTGCGTGTGCGCCGACAGCGACAGCGTGAACGGAAAGCGGGACAGCTCCTTGAAGATCGCGACCGTCTCCTTCGTTTCCATCAGGGGGATGTGCATCATGAGCACGACGAGGTGATCGGGCGTGACGAGCTTGAGGTCATTGACCAGCCACTGCAACTGCCGCTCGCCCAGGCCGCTGACGTAGTGGGCCTTTGCCTCGCCTTTGGCGGCAATCCACACGACGTTGTCGAGCACGACGAAGTGCACCCTGGCCACGTCGAACGCGTAGTAGGGCGGGCCGAAGTGGCGCTCAAACGTCTCGTCGGAGTGGGCGTCGTCCGCGGCGTCGTAGTTCATGTCGTGGTTGCCCAGCACGTTGTACCACGGGATGCCGAGGCGCCCGATCGTGGCCGCGAGGCTGCCGAAAATGGAGAGGTCGTCGAAGACGATGTCGCCCAGCGTGACGCCCATGATCGCTTCCGTGCCGACGAGGCCCTCGACCACGTCATGCGCGATGTAGTCGATTTCCTTCTGATTACGCGGCTGGGTGTCGCCGAAGACGATCGCGCGGAACTTCGACTGCTCCGCTCGCTTGTACAGCGGAAAATCGACGGACGCGGGCAGCGGGCCGGTCGGCGCGACGCCGCCGTACTTGAGCTTCGGCGAGCCGGCCGGTTTGTGGATGTAGTGGAACTTCGGGAGCTGATGATCGTCGAGAGCGGTCATCCAGTCGGTCGGCTTGTTGATGAAGAGGATGGTGTCCTCGCCGATGGGCAGCTCGTACGCGCCGTCCGCGCGCGTGTAGACGATGTCCAGTCCGTTGGACACGCGCACTCCCGCCACGCCCGCTTCGCCGTCGTCGCGCTTGCGGTTGGCGTTGGCGTCGTCGAAGACGAAGCCGTGCGCCATGGTCGTGGGGGCGGCGGGCGCTTGCGCGGATGCAGACGAGGGGGAAGCAGGGCGCGCCGCGTCGTGCCCGTCGTGAAACGCGGACGCGCTGCTCAGCAGTTGCGACGCTGCGAGAATCACTGTGATGGCCATGCTCATCTTCATCTGGACTCTTGACCTCCAAGAAACCGCCGGCAACTCGCCGGGTGCGCGGCGGGCATAGCCCCATAAGCGTTAACTTAACGACTGTCTTTTTCGTTTCCTCGGGGCGTCGCACAGGCCCCGTGCGATGGCTCTCCAGTTTTGCATCGTCTTTTGCAATCCGAAACGCGGCAGGATCGCTCCCGCGATTTCACGAAC
>CAZGJA010000055.1:0-10754 GCA_964526695.1 uncultured Phycisphaeraceae bacterium | reverse complement strand
GAGCGACGAACGACCCTGCTCGTCGCGGAGCGACGAACTACCCCTCTCGTCGCGGAGCGACGAACGACCCCGAAGCTCCTCATTCGCACCATGTGGCGACACAGCGATTTGCCGTGCTGCATTGGAGGATGCAGACTTCATGCACGCCCGGCCTCGCGGCGTTCCACCGTGCCCGGACGCGCTTGCCCGGCGTCTCGACGAGCAGTAGTTGATCCTGCTTGCCGTCGAGGCGCAGCGTCAGCGGTGTGCCGGAGGGCAGGTCCGCGAAGCAGGAAGCGCTGACGCGCCATCCGCGCTCGCCTCGCGCGCGGCAGCGGGCGCGGAAGCCCCGAATCGAGCGGCACGGGTCGTCCACGTCGGGCCGCCCGTCGCCGTTCTCATCGGCGAGCAGCTCCCACGTCGCGGCGGTTACGGTCCTGCCTGAGTTGGCATACATCTCCCCGCCGACATAGACCACTGCGTCTCGAAGACTGTCGTAGCTCATTGCATGATCGTAAACCGCGATTGGACCGGACCCGTGGGGCGACCACTTCTCACCATCCCACGCCCATACGTCGTCCATGTACCGGATATTCGAACTGGTTCCGCCGTAGATTGTGGCAAGCCCGCGCTTCGAGTCGAACGCCGCAGCGTGTCGGCTTCGTGCCGGCGGACCGGACGCCGTGCGGAAGGTCCACTCAGTCCCATCCCATTCCCACGTCTCGCTCGATGCAATTCCATTGACCGAACCGCCGAACAGTACGGTCACCTGCCGCCGTGCATCATAGGTCAGGCTGTGGTCATAGCGATTCGGGGGAGACTCACCCTCGAAGCGTCGCCAGCCCGCACCGTCGTAGAGCCATGTTGCGTTCTCGTCGCCCGAGTAGCCCCCGAAACGGACGACTTCTCCGCGCGCGGCGTCGAAAGCCAACGCTGATGAGTAACCGACCGGGTGCGGATCCAACGGTTCGTTCCGAACCCAACCTTCACCATCCCATTCCCACCAGTGCCAGATGTTGGCCAACGTGTCGCTGCCGGCGAAGACCAGAGTGCGCCCGATCCGACTGTCGAACGTCATGTTGCGGCCGTTCGTGTCCGGCATCTCGCCTTCGACAATCTCCCGCCAAAGCCGACCGTCCCACTCGGTGGTGGCGTAGTTGTACAAGAAGGGGTTTTCGCCGAGCGCGACCGACACGCCGCGACGCGAATCAAAGGTCATGGCATGGCCGGAGGGGCGTGGAGGCCTGCGGGTCGTGGGCCTGGATTCCCATTCGATGCCGTCCCAAAACCAAGTGTCTTCAAGCCAGGGGTCAGGAATGCGTCCGCCAAACATGACGCATTCCCCGTGCGCCTCGTCATAGGCCATGGCAAGGCCCGGGCGCACCGGCGCCTTGGCGTTCTGAACTGTGCTCCAATCATTGCCATCCCAAAGCCACGTCACCGGCTCCCCTTCCAGATCCGAGTCGCCGAAATGCACGACGACGCCGCGGCGACTGTCGTAGGCCATTCCGGGGTGAAACCCCGTGGGTGGGCCGGTGGTGCTTCGTCGCGTCCACTGCACACCGTTCCACTCCCAAGTGCCCGCGCCGTTCAGGACGGCCACGCCGCGCCGCTCATCGAAGACCATCCCATGACCCGCACGAGCGCCCGGATCCCCGGCCGTCTCGATCTTCCACGCCACCCCATCCCAGGACCAGGTCTCATTGCCTCCGCCGAAGTCGGTTGATCCGCCATGCAACAGGGTCACGCCGCGCACGCTGTCGTAAGTCATGGCGTGATCCGACCGGCGGGAAGGCCCCTCCGGAGCGCACAGCCGCCATGCACGGCCATCCCATTCCCAAGTGTCTCCCAACCGCTCACGATCCGTTCTCCCCCCGAACAGGACGGTGACCCCCCGGCGCCGATCAAACGCCATCGCGTGCCCCCGCCGTTGAGAAGGCGCACCGGCGCCTGTATTTACGGCCATCCAGTGCAGTCCGTCCCATTCCCATGTTGCGGCTTCGAGAAACAGGTTGGAGTACATGCCGCCGAACAGGACCACGCGTCCGCGCACCGAGTCATACGCCATGGCATGCTCATAGCGGGTGGTCAGGTTTCGCGGCGACCAGACTTGCCCGCCCTGACGTCCGGCCAGGGGTTGCGCGAGGATCCCGAACATACTCAGGGCCGGAATCAACGCCCGCCCATGCCGTCGGCGGGACGCTGCGCCGCAGCTCGACCGGGCCTGGCGCACGTCTCTGGCAACGCTGCACGACGCACTCGAAACGGAGTCTGACGTCGTCCGATTCGGGATGGTTGCAGTGGCGGGGAACGATGACATGAGCATTCTCCAGGGGCACGGCACAGGACCGCCAAGGATCGGTTCAGGCTCCCAGCGAGGGAGTCCTACGAGGTGCATACGAATCCCGCGCCGCACCGGTTCGGAAGATCCCGATTCTCCTTGGCGGGAATGGCGGAGGCGTGAATCGCGGAGTGGCCGCTGCGCCTCGGGAACTGGGTTGCGCGACCGGCTCGGCAATGAACGTCGCACCCATACCAGCGAACTTGCATCTCTCGTGGTTCATGCTTCGCGGGACGCAAGAAGACCGCCGGCAATGACGCAGGCCCGACCGGCCCTGCACCGATCGGGCCTGCGCGATTTACGGCGGTGGCCTCTCCTCGTTGTCGAAAGGCAAGGGCACGTCATTCTCGCTCAGGCGGGAATCCAGGGTCGCCACAAGGCGAACCGGGTACTTCGCCACTCCGTGGCGAGCGTTCGCCGCGGAGCGACGAACTACCCCTCTCGTCGCGGAGCGACGAACTACCCCTCTCGTCGCGGAGCGACGAACGACCCTCGCCATTCCCGCGCAGGCGGGAATCCAGAAAACCCCGCTACGGGCAACTCGTGCTCTGTGACAGCGGGCACTCCACCACGCTGACGGTGTGGCTGCCGGAGGCGGCCGGGCACCATTTCGCCTTGGCCTTGCCGTTGGCGTTGACCACGGCGACGTGATCGCTCCCACCGTCGAGCCTGAAGGTCACGGACGCGCCGGGCACGCCGTTCTTCATGACGCCCTTGACCATGTTGCCGCAGCCCTTCACGCGGCAGCTTGCTTTCAGCGTCTCCGCCCCGGTGCAGTCGCCGCTGTCCCGGTCGCCCCAGAACTGGATCATGCGGTGCCCCGCCCAGTCGTACGGACCGTTCCAGTTCTGCTGCCCGTTCGGCGTCCAGTAGTACGTCAGATGCACGCCGCCCTGGGCGAGGTAGTCCGTGTAATCGCTGGAGCCGTAGAACGTCACGAAGTACGTGTGCCCGGCCTCAACCGCGTAGGACTCGGTGAACGGCGCGCCGTGCCAGCCGGTGTCGCTGGCGCTGAAATTGACGGATCGCAGCACCGCGCCCGGAGTGCCGCCGGTGTCCTCGCGAAGTCGGATCGTGCCCGCGGGGATGCGCGACGTGTGCCAGCGAATCTCCGTGAGGTCGAACGAATTCTGGGCCGTCCAGCGGTAGGCGATCTCGTTGCCGCCCGACGCCGTCCACCCGCCTTCCACGGGCAAGTTGTCGTTCACGCCTTCGATGTACTCGGATCCGAGCGCCGCCGTCGCCATCAACGAAAGGGCTAACACCGCCAATGCTCGCTTCAACATGATCTGGGTCTCCTCCCGCGTGTGCGGATTATTGCCGATCCCCGTTCCTCTCCGGCCGGTCCCGACGGAAGCGATCAGCGTCGCCTCCCCCCTCGCCGGAACCAAAGGACATTCTACTCCGCACGGGCGGGCTAACCAAGCAAGCCGTTTCTTTGTCCCTTCCCGCACGTGCTTCATGTCGCTGCAAGCCGCGCGTACACTACGCGCCATGCCGCAGATCGAGGTCCGGGGGCTGTCCAAGGTGTTCAAGGTTCCGCAGCGCGAGGGCGGGTTCGGCGCGGCGCTGCGCAGCCTCGTGCGCCGCAGGCATCGCGAGGTGCGGGCCGTGGACCAGATCGACGCGTCCATCGACACGGGCGAGATCGTCGGCTTCCTCGGCCCCAACGGAGCGGGCAAGACGACGACGCTCAAGATGCTCGCCGGGCTGCTGCACCCCACGTCAGGCCACGCGACGGTGATGGGGTTTACCCCCTGGAAGCGCGAGCACGATTTCCTGCGCCGCATCAGCATGGTGATGGGGCAGCGCAGCCAGCTCGCCTGGGACCTTCCGCCGGCGGACTCGTTCCTCGTGCACCTGGCGGTGTATCAGGTGGACAAGGCGCGAGGCCGGGCGACGCTCGACGCGCTGGTCGAGCTTCTGGAAATCGGCGACGTGCTGAAGAAGCCGGTGCGCACGCTGTCGCTGGGGGAGCGGATGAAGTGCGAGCTGTGTACGTCGCTGCTGCACGAGCCGTCGGTGCTGTTCCTCGATGAGCCGACGCTGGGTCTGGACATCACCATGCAGGCGCGCATCCGCTCGTTCATCGCCGACTACAACCGCAAGCACGGCGCGACGATCATCCTCACCTCGCACTACATGGCCGACGTCACGGCGCTGTGCCGGCGCGTCATCGTCATCGACAAGGGAAAGCTGCTGTTCGACGGACGGCTGGCGGATTTGTCGGAGCGACTTGCGCCCTTCAAAGTGATCGCCGTTGACCTGAATCAGGACATCGACGGGTACGATTTCGAGCGCGTCGGCAGCGTGCTCGCCCGCGAAGGTCGCAAGGTCACGCTCCGCGTCCCCAAGGCTGAAGCCGCCGCCGCCACCACGCGCCTGCTGGCCGACCTGCCGGTGCTGGACCTGACGATCGAGGATCCGCCGATCGAAGACGTGATCAAGCGGGTGTTCGCGGGGGAGACGTAACGCGGCAGGAAACCGTTGCAGAAGCGCCTGATGAGGCAGAATCTGCTTCAGGTCCGTCAGGCCGGCGGCGATGAATTGCAGAATCGCCAGCGCATGCTTGCTGGGTCTGCGGCCGGTGGCGATGGCGGTCAGGAGCGTGGCGATGGGCGCCACGTACAGCGGCGTGCCTTGTCCGTTGGGGCGTTGACTGATCGCGTGCCGGAAGTGGGCGCAGCCTTTGAGCCGGCGAAAGAAGAGTTCAATCTGCCGGCGATGCCGGTAGAGTTCGCCGATCTGCGTGGCGCTCAGCGCCGGATCGGTCGGGCTGGTGAGCAGGCGCAGCGGCGTTCCATCCTCACGGCGCAGCACAACCGTGGACGGCTGAGGTTCCCTGGGTCGCAGTGGAACGCGCCTTCGAGGTTGGCGCAAGTGAGCATTGCGTTGAGTGTTCGTGTGCGTCCGGTAAAGGCGAAATCCCGGACGCTACCGCCCGTCAGGAAGCGGTTCATGGGCTTCGCGGGCGGAACCGCCCCCATCTCTCCGGGCTTGCTGCTTTGAAGCACGCGTCTGGCGCGAACCCGGCTGTCCCCGATGGCAGCCGCCGTGGGGGGCGGATCCTCCGCGCATGGGGATCCCGCCCGATCATCGCGTTGAGCTGGAATGAGGCAGCCCTGCCTGCCGGACAGCAACCGCGGCCTCTGGCCCACGTGGGTTCCCGCAGAAAACGCCGGGGAAGTAAAGCCTGCCTGCTGATAGTCGATAGTCCTCGTGGGGATCGGCCACTTTCCACCGGCTTGGGCGAGAGGACATCACCCCTTCGGTGACTTCCCACACCCGCGAATCCGCGTGCGCTGGCGTGAATCGTCGCATGAGGATCGGTCGCCGTTGGGATGCCTGCGCTCCGCGCATGTCCGAGCCGCGTCGCCGGCGGCGCGGTTGCCCGAACCGCAGTGGATGGTCCGCACGCCGGTCCGCGTGACCCAGATGGCTGTGAGCAATCGCCGCGCACCCGGCGGCGCTGTCACCGGATCCAGCAGGGCGCCATGATCGACACCAGCGCAATTCAGCGGCAAGGCGACAGCACGGCTGTCGGCGGCGCGTCGGCAGCCGGCAGCGCGTCAGTCGCGGTTCTCATCGTCGATGACTGCCGGTCCACCCGCATGCTCTGCCGGGGCGCGCTCAAAGGCGCGGAATTCGTCATCCGCGAGGCCTCGGACGGATGCGAGGGGCTTGTCGCCGTGGAGCAGGATCCCCCGGACGTCGTCCTGATGGACGTGGTCATGCCCAACATGGACGGGCTGGAGTGCACGCGGCGTCTGAAGGCCAACCCGGCCACGCGGGACATCCCGGTGATCATTGTGAGCGGCTGCACGGACGCGAAGGAAGTCGTGGCAGGACTCGATGCCGGAGCTGATGAGTATCTGGCCAAGCCGTTCAGCGTCGCCGAGCTTCGCGTTCGGGTGCGATCGATGGTGCGGCAGAGGCGAAATCAGCTCGAGCTGATCCGCGCTCGCGAGCGCGACGCGGCGACGCGGGCGCTGGAAGCGGAACTGGTGGAGCGGCGGCGCATCGAGGAGGAGCTGCGTGCGGCCAAGGAAGCCGCAGAGGTCGCCAGCCGTGCGAAGAGCGACTTCCTGGCGACGATGAGCCACGAGCTTCGCACGCCGCTTAACGGCGTGATCGGCATGACGGAGCTGCTCCTGCGCACGACGCTGAGCGACCAGCAGCGAAGGTACGCTTCGATCGCGCGGCAATCGGGCGAGACGCTGTGCTGCCTGATCAACGACGTCCTCGACATCTCGAAAGTCGAGGCGGGGAAGCTCGAGCTGGAATCGGTCGAGTTCGATCTGCAAAGCGCGCTGGACTGCGTCCTCACGACGCTTGAGGCGGCGGCCAAAGCCAAGGGGTTGGCGCTGGGCGGCGCGATACACCCGCAAGCGCCGCGGCGATTCGTCGGCGATCCCGGTCGCCTTCAGCAGATTCTCCTCAACCTCGCCGGCAACGCGATCAAGTTCACGGAGCACGGTCGCGTGTTCATCCGCGCCGTGCTGGAGGATGAGACGCCCAGCGCCTCGCTCATCCGCTTCACCGTGGACGATACCGGGATCGGCATCCCCGCCGACCGCACGGATCGTCTCTTCAAGCTGTTCTCTCAAGTGGACGCCTCCACGACCCGGAAATACGGCGGAACAGGCCTGGGGCTGGCGATCTCCAGCCGGCTGGTCGGGTTGATGGGCGGGCAGATCGGCGTTTGCAGCGAGCCGGGTCTGGGTTCAACGTTCTGGTTCACGCTGCGGCTGACGCGGGCGGAGGGACCGTCGCCCGTCTTCGGCGCCATGGCCTGTGACCTGCGAGCCCTTCGCGTGCTTGTCGTCGAGGATGACGCCGCCGGCGCCAAAGCGCTGATGCAGCAGCTCTCCTCGTGCAACATCACGGCGAGGGCGTCCTCCACCAGCGACTCAGCCCTGCTCGCGCTGAAGGCGGCGGCCGGTCGGGGCGATCCGTTCAGCGTGGCGCTGATTGGGCTGAGCAACCCCGGCGCAGGTGAGGAGCTGGCCGCCGCCATTCGAGCGGAGCCTGCGCTGAGGGACGCGGTGCTCATTCGGCTGTCCTCCGACACGCAGACTTGCGAGGCGGCTGACATCATGACGCTGGGATTCGCGGGTTGCCTGAAACAACCCACCAGCGCCGCCTCGCTGCTGGATGGGCTGGCCGGCGCTCTCGCCTGCGCCACGCGGCTGGTTGACAGCCACGCCGATCGCCGGGACATCCGCTTCCGCCGGAGCGCCTCGCAAGTCGGCACAACGCCTCTGAGAGTTTTGCTTGCGGAGGACAACGCGATCGGGCGCGAAGTGGCGGTGGCCACCATTGTACGGGCGGGGCACGAGTGCGACACGGCGAAGGATGGACAGGAGGCGTTGCAGGCGGCCGTGCGGCAGCGATTCGACGTGATCCTGATGGACTGCCAGATGCCGAACATGGACGGATTTGAAGCCACCCGCGCCATTCGTCAACACGAGGAGAGCTTGGCCCACGCGGGAGCGCATCCGCGCCGGATCCCCATCATCGCCTTGACCGCCAACGCCATTCAAGGTGACCGGGAACGGTGTCTGGCCGCGGGGATGGACGACTATCTGACCAAGCCGTTCGCGATGGACGAGCTGATCCGTACGATCGAACGCTACGGACGTGAAGCGGAGCCTTCGGGCCCGGCTCAGCCCGACGCCGCGAACTCACCCGCAATCGACGCCGCCACCCCGCTCGCTGCCGACTCCGCCGTTGACGCGGCCGCTCCGGCCGCTCCGGACGTCGACGAAATCGCGCTTCCGCCGGAAGGCTCAATGAACCCGGTTGCGCCGGCCTTCAACATGGAAGACCTCAAGCAGCGCTGGGGCGGCGATCCGCAGTTCGTGGAATCGCTGATCGTTCGCTTTTGCGATCAGATCGGCGGGGAGCTGGCGCATCTCGAGCGGAATCTCGAGGAGCAGCAGACGGTCGAGTTCACTCGTTACGCGCATGGCATCAAAGGGGCGGCATCCTACGTCTGCGCCGAGGGCGTCCGCGCGAATGCCGCCGCGTTGGAACAACTCGGCATCGCGGGACGGCTCCAGGACGCCGGGGAATTCCTCGCGGCCCTGCGGTCGGAAGTTCAGCGATGCGTCGAGACGGTTGCCCAGGGGGTTTCAGCATGAGCAAGCTTCTTGTGGTGGATGACATGGCGTTGTGCCGGGAACCGATCGCCGAAGCGCTTCGCCGGCGAGGTCACCAGGTGATCTGCGCGACATGCGGGACCGAGGCGCTGGACAAGGTGCGCGATGAGAGGCCGGACCTGATCCTGCTCGACCTCAACATGTCCGAAATGGACGGGCTGACGACGCTGAAAATCCTGCGTCGCAATCCCAGTTACCGTGAGATCCCCGTGCTGCTGCTGACGGATCGCTCCGATCGCCAGAGCATCCTCGATGCGCGGGATTTCGGGATTCAAGGGTACATCCTGAAATCCGCGTTTTCGCTGGATGAGCTGTTCGTTCGAGTTGAGAACTGCCTTCCGCCCGAGGAGGAGGCGCCGGCCGGCTCGCACCCCGCGGCTGTTGCGGCGCGACGAGCGGGTGCAGCGGGGACCGCTGTGGCGGAGCCTTCGCGAACGAAGGCGGCGTCTTCGGGCAAGACCGGGGTTTCTGCCGGCGCAGCCGGGATCGCCGTGGCGGAACCTGCTCGCCCGAACGCGGCGGCTCCAGCCCGGACCGGCGCCGCGCCGACGGCGAAGGCGGCGCCGCCCCCCCCCCGCACGGCTCCGGCAGCGCATCCGGCCTCAGCAGCGCATCCGGCCACACCAGCTCATCCGGCGGCTGCGGCGCATCCGCCCTCAGCGGCTCGTCCGGCTTCAGCGTCGCATCCGGCTCCCGCCGCGGCGAAGAAGCCCGCTCCCGCGGACCAGGCCGATCTGCTGGCGCGGGTTTGCGAAAACCTCCAGCTTCGACCGCTGGGGGCGACCGTTCAGATCGTCATGTCGGCCACGTCCAGCGCCAATTGCTCCGCGGAGGACGTCGCCCATGCGGTGGCCAACGACCAGGCGTTGAGCATTCAGTTGCTGCGGATCGCCAACACGTCAGCCTACAACCGCGGGCGCCCGGTGAGCGGGATCAAGGCGGCGGTGCAGCGGCTGGGCATCCAGGAAGTGCGCAAGCTCGTGATGGCGCTGGATGTGCTGGACCGGCAATGCAGCGGGGTCAGCTCGCTGATCGACGAGCACCTGTTCTGGGAGCATTCGCTGGCGTGCGGTTTGATCGCGGCGGGACTCGCCAAGGCGCGGGGTCTGCGGCAAACGGACGACTACTTTCTGTGGGGCGTGCTGCATGACGTAGGGCGGCTGATCCTGCACGAGCTTGAGCCGGAGCGTTACGAGGAAATCCTGCAATCCGCGCTTGCCACCGGCGAGCCTCTGGAACGCGTCGAGAAGCGCAGTCTGCTTGCGGATCACTGCGACGTGCTCGACGCCGCCTTGAAGCACTGGGGATTCTCCAGCGAGTTCATCATCCCCGTGATCCACCATCATTCCCCCGTGGCGAGACTTCAGCGGCTCGCGCCCCCCCAGCGGGACGCCGCGGCCACCATCGCTTTGGCGGATCGCATGGCGCACGCGTTGCTCCTGGGAGACAGCGGAAACGAGTCCGTTCTGCCGCTGGGCGACCTTGTCGCCCTGCTGGGAATTGCCCCGACCGCCCTGGCTCAGATTGCCCACGCGGCGCCCTCGGAGACCGTGGACTTGAAGGTCTCCATGCTCGCGCGGGCCGACGGACCGGCCTGGTCGGATCAGACGGAGAAGATCAAGAGCCGCGTCGGTCTTCCCGTTCGCCCGGTCTTTGCGCAGGCCTCGGCGGACGTGGACGCCTGCCGGCTGTTCATCGAGGCCCTTGCGGACCCGGGTTCGACGGAGGGACCGAACCTCGGCGTGATCATCGCTTCCGGCGAGGCGTCGCTGATGCGCGCCGTGGAGGAGATCAGGGCCGCCGAACGCGAGCAGAACGCGGGCGCGCTGCCGCTGCTGCTGATCTGCGATCACGCGGACTTCACCCCGCAAAGCGGATGGGCGCAGGATCGCAAGAACCACTGCCTCCGCCCGCCCGTGACCGTCTCGCAGCTTGTGGCCGTGCTGGTGACGCTGCTTTCCGGCTGAAGGAGAGGGTCCGCGGCTCGAAGCCCGTCGCTGGCGATGCGCCGCGACTTGCGCTCACTGCAGCCGATCCCCTGCGCGCGGCACAATCAGAACCCCCCACGCAAGTGGGGGGCGCGGTCCACAGATGGCGGTCGCGCCGTCTTATGCGCCGCGCTCAATTCGATAGCGGAATCGGCAGCCATTTTTCGGGAATCTCAAACCACCGATCGTCCACGGTATCCAGTGGTTCGGCGAGGATGGTCGTGTAGCTTGGCCGCACGCGGTCGTTGGCTTCCGCCTCTGAAAGCTCGCGTTCGAAGATCTGCC
>CAZGJA010000054.1:0-30927 GCA_964526695.1 uncultured Phycisphaeraceae bacterium | reverse complement strand
GCCGGAGTGGCGGAATTGGCAGACGCGCGGGATTCAAAATCCCGTTCTGGCAACAGAGTGTGGGTTCAATTCCCACCTCCGGCATTCTCTCCCCAGCCTCATGCACAGCGCCGCTTATCATGAGGCACTGCGCTGTGCATCCTCAGGCACCGCGCTACGCACCATCCTGCTCCGCGCACCGCATCATGATGCGCCGCGACGCGCATTCAGGCAGCGCCGAATTCGCGCGCAGGTCGCGTCCCTTCCCAGCAGCGCGAGGCTGTCGCCGATCGGCGGGCTGACCGTCGAGCCGGTGATCGCCACGCGCAGCGGCTGGGCTACGTCGCCCATCTTCGCGCTCGACGCGGCGCAGAACGTCTCGATCAACTTGTGCATTCCGTCGGCCGTCCAATCGGCACAGGACTCGAGCTTCGACAGAACCGCCTCCAGCGTTCGATAGCCCGCGCCCTCGTTCTTCTCCAGCACCTTTCGCACGGCGTCGGGGTTGATCGGTCCGCTCGTGGGCCAGACCCCCTCGTCGCTTTGCACGAGGAATCGCGTGGAGTCCACCACGTCGCGAAACGTCCGCAGCCCCTTCTTGGCCGCCAGCAGCCGCGCGAGCATCGCGTCGTCGAACTTCAGCAGCGGCGAAGCGTTGACGCCGAGGAAGTTCTTGAACGCCGCCAGCAGCCGGTCGGGTGGGGTCTTCGCGCACCAGTCGGTGTTGAACGCCAGCAGCTTGTCACGGTCGAACTTGGCGTTGGTCTTGCCGACGCGCTCGATGGAGAAATGCTCGAGCAGCTCGTCGAGGGTGAACTGCTCGCGGTCGTCGCCGCTGGACCAGCCCAGCAGGGCGATGAAGTTCAGCAGCGCTTCCGGCAGGTAGCCGGAGACGCGGAAGTCGTGCACCTCGATCTCCGGCGGCGTGCGCCCTTCCTTGATCGCTTTCTCCTTGTCGCGCTTGCTCATCTTGGTTCCGTCCATGCTGAAGATGATGGGCGGGTGCGCATAGGAGGGCGTGGCGAAGTTCAGCGCCCGCTGCATGGCGATGTGCTTGGGCGTGTTCATCAGATGCTCCTGCCCGCGGATGACGTGCGTGACGCGCATCAGTTCGTCATCGACCACGCACGCGAAATGATAGGTGGGCCAGCCGTCGCTCTTGAGGATGACGAAGTCCTCCAGCTCCTCCGCGGGCATGACCACGTCGCCGAGGATTTCGTCATGCACGGTGATCGGCTCGCCGGGCATCTTGAAACGCACCACCACGCGCCGCCCGGCCGCGCGGGCCGCTTCGCCCTCGGCGATCGTCGGCAGCGGGCTGGGTCGAACGTACTTGTAGGAGCGCTTCTCCACGCGGGCGGACTCGCGGGAGGCCTCCAGCTCTTCCGACGTCTCGAAGGCATAGTAGGCGTCGCCGCTTTGCAGCAGGCGCTGGGCATGAGCGTGGTAGAGGTCGAGTCGCTCGCTCTGGAAGTACGGCGCGCACGGACCGCCGACGACCGGCCCTTCATCCCACATCAGCCCGAGCCAGCGAAGATCTTCCAATATCTTGCCAACCGAGTCCTCCACATGCCGATCGCGATCGGTGTCCTCGATGCGCAGGATGAACGTGCCGCCGACCTTCCGGGCCACGAGCCAGTTGTACAAGACGGTTCGGGCGCCTCCGATGTGCAGGTATCCCGTCGGTGACGGAGCGAAACGGACGCGAACCGGACGATCGGACATGGCCGGGATTTCCTTTTCTTCGGCGGCGGCTCAAGCCTGCGGTGCCGGACTCGAATGAAAGAGGGAGGGCGTGGGGCTTGCCGCTGCGGTTCCGCGCACTCTCCCTGCGCCCCGGGGCCGACCCCAGCCCAAGAGCGGCGACGCCGCAGAGTGTGTCGCGCTTGAAGCCGGCCTGCAAGGCAGCGCCAGTTGAAGTGTGAACGCCCTCCGCGCTCGGGAGCGTCGGGGAGGCGAGACAAGGGTCTGGAGGGCAGGGTCCGTGACAGTTTTGACGGGCTGCTTTTCGCCCCGGCAGGGGCGCCGGAGTGTAGCCACGGGTGGAGGTCGCCTCGGCGACCGGAACCCGTGGTGGTCAGGTTGTGTGGGAGAGTCCGCCCCGCGAGGGGCGGAGGAGACCCGCGAGGGGCGGAAGAGACCCGCGCGAGGACGCCGCCGCGACGCAGATTCCCTCGACCCCTTCCGGGGTCGCGACCCAATCCGCTTCGTAACCACGGGTTCCGCTCCGACCTGACGGTCGTCGCTCCACCCGTGGCTACAACCCTCGGCCCCGCTGGGGCCGCCGATCCTGTCACGGACCCTGGGGGGTCAGTCATTTGGCGTTGACTGGAAATTTTGAGTGGGGGGTATATGATCTCCAGTGCAGACGTAGATTTTGTCGAAGATGAAGCTGTCCGGGCGGGGTAATCGCACTTCGCCCAGAGTGAGGCGCGGGGGCAATCGCATGGCAGTTCGACATCATATTAAAGTGCTGGTTGCGGACGCGGATTCCCAACACGCCGCGCATGTTTCCGGTCTGCTCGAAGAGGCCGGGTACAAGCCGCGCGTAGCCGGCGACCACAAGGAAGCCGTGGAGCGGGCCACGAAGGAATCGCACCAGATCGCCATCGTCGATCTTTCCAGCCGGCAGGGCGACGGGCTGGAGCTGGTCGAAAAGCTCAAGGAAATCGACCGGCGAACGACGGTGCTTGTCACGCGGAACACCTCGGACTTCGAGGCGGCGGTCGAGGCCATGCGTCGCGGGGCGTCGGAATACCTGAAAAAGCCGGTGGTCAAGAACGATTTGATTCACGCGCTGGAACGCATCTGCCGTCTCATGGGTCTGGTGCATACGAATGAGGGCGAGTTGAACCGCCTGATCGGCGAGCGCATCCGGCGTGAGCGGCTCGCGCAGAACCTCACGCTGCGTCAGCTTTCGGACCGCACGAACCTGACCACATCGCAGCTCTCGCAGGTGGAGCTGGGCAAGAACGCGGCCTCGATCTGGGCGCTGGCGCGCATCAGCAACTCGCTCGGCAAGCAGATGTCGGCGATGCTGGATGGGCTGTGATTCGGGCCGGGTGGGAAGGCTCCGTCGCGCCGGATGGCGACTTGTTCGCACGCTCGCGGGAAGCCACCGCCGGCGTACTCCACCTTGCCTAACCGCCCATGGTGGAAGTCTGCGGGTCTGGCTCTTCACCCCCAACCACATCGGGATTCCCGGCGAATGACCGGCTGGAAAGCCGGTCCCCCAAGCAGAAGTCCTTTTCACCACGGACTGGTAACCGTCGCCGAAAGCGAGTGAGGGCGTTCGATCCCGCTGCCGAAACCGACCCTCCCCCGGCCCCTCATCGCCCCGGCGACTCTCCGCCCTTCCAAGGAGTGGCGTGCGGATCGCTCATCGGCCCGCGCGTAGCGCGGTCAGTCATGTCTTGCTGTTCTTAAGGAGCATCGCCAAGTGCGGGTGGTCCGCGCCTTGGATGCCGCCTTCGGGTGACGCACGGCATTGCCGCGAGCGATAAGATCATGCAGATTAAAACCTTAGGGCTTGAGTCGCCGCCTGATCATTCGCGTTCCGGTCCGCCGTGGGTAGAATGCCCTGATCTCGCGTCGGTGCCGCAGTTCGGGCGTCTTAAGGGACAAGTCGAGCAGATGGGAATGCCGGGTCATCTCGGGGGCGGGTCCGCGCTGCCTTCGGGCGTCGCCTCTCGATTGGTCGGAATCGAACCTGCATCAGGTGTCGTGCGATCGCCGGGTTCGACCGACTCCACAGCGACCGCCCCTGCAGCAACGACTTCCGCGGCGACTGCGGCGGATGCGACCGGCGCTGTACTTTCCTCACCGCTTTCGCGCTCGGCGCGCCCTCCGCTTGATTCGTCGCCGTTCTGGGAGCCGCAGCGCCATGTCGTCGTCCGCGGGCAGTTCGGCCGCTACCGCATTCTTGAAGCGATCGGCGAAGGCGGAATGGGCGTCGTGTATCTGGCGGAGCAGGACAACCCTCGCCGACGGGTGGCGCTGAAGCTCATCAAGGGCGGGTTTGATTCCGCGCGTGTGCTTCGCCGCCTGGAGTTTGAAGCGCACATTCTGGCGAAGCTTCAGCACCCGGGCATTGCCGCGATCATCGAGTCCAGCGTGGCGATCACGGACCACGGGGCCCAGCCGTATTTCGCGATGGAGTACGTCGAGGGCGAGCGGCTGACGGAGTACGCGCGCAACGCGCGTCTGAGCACGCGGCGACGCCTGGAACTGCTCAGCCGAGTGTGCAGCGCCGTGCACCATGCGCACCAGCGCGGTGTCGTTCACCGCGATCTGAAGCCCGGCAACATCCTCGTGACCGCGGACGGGCAGCCGAAAATCCTCGACTTTGGCGTGGCCGCGCTGATCGACGGCGGCTACGAGACGACGACGCTGCACACGCGGACCGGCCAGTTCGTGGGCACGCTGCCGTACATGAGCCCGGAGCAAGTCAGCGGCGATCCCCGCGCGGTGGACACGCGGACGGACGTGTACGCGCTGGGCGTGCTGGGCTACGAGATGCTGACCGGACGGCTGCCGCACGACCTGAAAGACAAGCCGCTGCCCGAAGCGGTGCGCATCATTCAGGAGCAGACGCCCCCGTCGATGAGCACGCTGGACCGCGCGCTCGGCGGCGAAGTGCAGCGGCTCATCGCCAAGGCGATGGAGAAGGACCGCGACCGGCGATACCCCTCGGCGGATGCGTTCGCGGCAGACATCGGGCGATTCCTGCGCGACGAGCCGATCGAGGCGCGCGGCGATTCCGCGTGGTACGTGCTGCGCAAGTATGTCCGCCGGCACCGGTGGATGGCGGCGTCGGCGGCGCTGACGGCGGTGTTCCTGCTGACGTTCGCGGTGTATGCGGGCGTGCAGGCGGACATCAACCGTCACATGGCGGAGGAGCAGACCAAGGCGCATCTTGCGGCCGTGGCCGCCAAGGAGGTCGCTGTCACCGCGAAAGAGGAGGCGCTGACGGCGAAGGAGACGGCGGTGCGGCTGGGCGAGGAAGCCGGTCGCGAGCGCGACGAAGCCCGCAAGGCGCGCGAGGCCGAGGAGCTTCAACGAAAAGAAGCGGAGAATGAAGCGCGGCGCGCGCAGTCGGTCACGGCGTTTCTCGTGCGAACGCTCGGTCTGGCGGACCCCGACGTGACGCAGACGCCCGATCTGACGATCCGGCAGATGCTCGACGAGGCGTCTTCGCAGATCGAGGCCTCGCTTTCCGATCAGCCTGCGGCGGAGGCGACGGTGCGCACGGTGATCGGCCGGGCGTATGCGACGCTGGGCGACTTGGATCTCGCGCGGGTGCACCTGGAGCGCGCGCTGGAGCTGCGTCGCCTCCGCGCGACGGAGGAACCGGAGGCGTTGTACGAGACGTTGCTTCCGTACTTTCAAGTTCAGACGGACTTGAACGACGTCCTCGCGCACAACCTGGGTTACGAACTCCAGGATCTGGGTCAAAGGATCATCAAGTTGCGCGACGAAGAGCTGGCGAGCGCGATCTCCGCATTTCGCTCGCGGACGGCCAGCGGCTCGAACCCGATGTTCACGGACAGCGCGTTTCATGAAGCCAAGGCGCTGGCGGAGCGAAAGCTGGCGCCCGACGACCCGATGTGGCTGTACGTGGCCGATCAGTTCTTGCTGGGTGCGTACCGGCTGGGCTATCGCGATGGACCCGGCCTGGTGTGCGGATACATTCGCGGCGCACTGGACATTCAGCGCCGGCTGCTGCCGGAAACGCACACCCGCGTGGTGCGGACACTGAACCTCCTGATCACCTACTCGCTGGGCGCGGGAGAGGCGCGCACGGCGGAGGAGTTGGCACGACAAACACTGACGCTGCTGGCGGCCAAGCTCCCGGAGAACCACTGGTATCTGCACGTGTATCGGGGGAAGCTGGCGGCGTGCCTGATTCCGCAGGGTCGGCTGGAGGAAGCGGAGCCTCTGCTGCGGTCGGCGCTGGAGGGCGTGAGCGCTTCGCGCGGCGACAACAACACCTACGTCGCGGAAATCCACAAGACGTTGGCGGCGCTGTATGAGAGCCGCGGGGACTCGGCCTTGGCGCGGCGACATCGGGGGCTGTTCGCCAGCGCGCTGGCGCGATCCACCCTGGCGCTCTCGTGGCGAGAGGTGGATCCGGTGTACATGGCGTGCGTGGGTCCGGCGTTCGGCGCGGATCTGGAAGAAGTGTCGCTGACGATCGACGCGCTGCGGAGCGTGGTCTCGACGGCGTCATCCGCGGTGACGACGGCGCTGGAGCGGGTGTTTGAAGCGCGTCGGCGAATCCTCAAGGACGAAGATCCGCAGTCCGCGGTGATCGCCGACCTGTTGAGCAGTTGGCAGCACACCAACCGAAGCCGTCTGGCGCCCGAGGCGTCGGAGGCGATGCTGCGAGAAGCGCTGTGCATCTATGAGGTCAATCCGCATGACAACCCTCGCAAGGTCGCGGAGGCCCACTGGCGACTCGGCGCCCTGCAGGAATCCATGAACCAGTTCGCGGAAGGCGAGGCGTCGGCGCGGGAGACGCTGCGGCTGCTCAAGGACGTCACCGATCAGGATTACGGGTTCACGGGGGCTGCGCTTTCGCTGCTGGGCGGTTGTTTGATGGGGCAGGAGCGAACGGAAGAGGCCGGTCCGATCCTGCACGAGGCGTTCGACAACCTGCTGCGCAACATGGGGCCCGGCGATAGCAACACGCTCATCGCGTTTGGGCGCCTGCTGGGGTATTACAAATCGGTCGAGCGCACGGACGACGCCGGCGCGCTGATCGCTGATTACATGGCCCTGTTTCAGCAGCGGCGGCAGTCCGCGTCCGCGACGATCACGGCGCTGCGTCGGATCATCCACGACCCGAGCTGGCCGGCGGAGGTGTTCGAGGGGGCGATCCCCGCCGCGGAGTACTGCGCGTCGCTGCTTCCCAAGGACGGGCTGGCGAAGATGCGACTGGGCATCGTCCTGTATCGCTGCGGTCGTTTTGCGGAGGCGCTGCCTATCCTCAGCGACGCGGACGCGATGGTCGAAGGCAAGACGGCTACGGGGGCGTCGTATCTGGTGATGGTGAACGCGCGGCTGGGGCGCAGGGACGAAGCGGAGGCGGCGATGAAGCGCTTGGAGGAGATTCTACGCCAGTCTGCTCAGCCGGGCGTGGAAACGTCCGCGCTGGCGACCGAGGCGCGCAAGACGCTGGGCGCGGGCGCTGCGTCAGCAGCTCCTCAGCCGTGAGGGGGATGAGGCTCGCGCAGTGATGGGGACGTGCGGATAAGCACATGATGAGGTTTGCTAGCCGAGTTGGATGGGCGCGCGGATGACGGCGGGCAGGCTCGTTTGTCGCTCCGCGACGGAGCTGGATTCCCGCCTGCGCGGGAATGACGGCTTCTGCCCTTCGCCCCTGACTGTTAACAGCCATTGGAAGAAGCTCGACGATGCACGTTTCAGCCCGCTTGACCGGCTGGAAAGCCGGTCCCAAAGGCAATACCCGCTTTTTGAGCGGGTTGTTAACCCGGTGCGAGGTTGCTGCGCGGGGACGGAGCCTGATCACCGAACAGGGCCTGGCGGATGCGGTGCCATGCAGGGTCCGCCGCGGTGGCACGAGGAGCATTCGGTCGTGCTTCAGTTTCGAGCGCCATCGCCTGATCGAAGAGCACGGGGCTGAGGAACACAGCGGCGGGGTGCGGCAGTTGCAGCTCGAGGACTCGTCGGCGCAGGGCGCTGCGCTGGACGCGCGTCAGCTTCAGCGTTCGAAGCAGCGTCTCAAACAACGCGTGAGGATCGTCCACTTGCGGCGGCGTCTGCGCTCGCTTCTGAATGCGTACGGCCAGAGCGGTCGCGGCGATCAGCAGTGCCAGCCCGCCGAGAATTGCGCAAAAGGAACTGAGCGAGCTGTTCGACGCGAATCCCCGGCGAAAGGCCTCGACGATTGACGGCAGTTCCGACACCAGGCTCATGGCTTGCGGGGTCATGCGATTCGCACCTTCCATTCGTCGCCTGCGCTTAAGGCATCCGCACGGCTCAACTGAAGGAGAAGCTTGTTGGCGCAGCGCCGCACGCTCTCGTCCGCGTCGTCGCGCCCCATGAACGCCAGCCGTTCGCCCAAGCTGCCCAGTTGCAACTGACCGATCACCCACATCGCGCTGAGCTTCGATGCGCGCGAGCCGTCGTCGAGCATGTCGAGGAGCGCGAGGCCGGCGTTTTCGGCGTCGTGCGGCAGCAGCGCTTTGACGGCGTTGGCGCGAAGGCGAGGTTGCCGCGCCGTCAACTTTGACTGGACCCACTCATTGAAACGAGGCGGCGCAAGCTGTTCCAGCGCCTCGATCGCATTGGCTTGCACGCGCGGGTCGGCGTCGTCCAGCGCGGCGCGCAGCAGCCTTGTGCTGGTGGATCCCGGAAGCAAGCCGAGCCTGGCGACGGCCGTGGCGCGTACCGCAGGCTCGGCGTCGTGAACGAGACGATGAATCACCTCGGCGACGGAGGTCTCGGCGTGCGCTGAACGGACGGCGGTCAGCGCCTCGATGCGCTCCAGTGGGTTCGAGGAGGCGAGGCGCGAGCGCAGGGACAGGGCAGCGCCATCCGTCTGCGACGACGTGCCCCGCGCGGGGATCGGCTGATTGCGGAAGCGCGACCCGCGGGCCTCTTCCGGGCGGCGGCGGTCGTATTCCTTCTGGGCGACGTCGTGAAGGCGGCCTTGCGTGTGCGTCAGCAGCTCGCCGAGCACTTGGGTGGCGTGCTCGGAAGGATCCTCGATCAAACTCCACAGCGCCGCTTCGCGCAGCGCGGGCGTCGCGCTGAGCAGCAGGTGCCGATGGAAATCCAGCTTGCGCGAGGCGGTCATGCCGCTGCAGCGCACGAGATCGAGGATGCGAAAGGCGTTGCGGGCGTCGCTTCGAGCAAGCGGCTCCAGCCGCCCGGCCAGCCACGGCAGCGCGCGGACACGCCGAAACCGCGCCCGAATCCGCTGGTCCTTCAGGAGCCACGCGGAGTTGACCAGCGCCGCGGCGAATTCGGCGTCCTGCTGGCGCTCGAGGCGGCGGATGGCGAACGTGCTGACGACGTCCAGACCCAGCGCGCGGAGCACGAAGGGCGCGAGCCGGGCGTCGCGCGTCGAGAGTACCATCTCGCCGAGGGCTTGAGCGAAGTGGCCGCGGTGGGCTTCGATCTTGCGTCGCAGGGCGGGTTCGGTCCACGGGGAAAGTCGCATGGCCGCCGTGAGAATCTCAGGTCTGAAATGCAGCTCCCACAGGTGGATGGCGCGATCGAGCGTGGCCGCGAGATGGGGGATGTCGGACGGTTGATCCCCATTGGTGCGAGGAGCTTGCAGGGTGCGCACGTCGCCCGCTCGCCGGGTCACGAAGGTCTCGATCGCCCGTGCGCAGCGATCCTTGACGGCGGGATCGTCCCCCGCCAGCCCTTCGGCGAGCACATCCGACATGGAGCCGTTGTCGCCGCGGACGACGAGTTCGATGGCGGAGAGCTTCTCGTCACGGCAGTCGCCGCTGAAAACGTCGAGAATGCCGCCGCGAAGGCGGACGATGTCGCCGGCGAGAAGCGTCTGCACGGTCGGCGGGAGCGTGGCGAAACATGCCACGAGGCGTCGCAGGGCGTGCGGTCGGCCCCGTTCGAAGAGCGTCGCCAGCAGGAGGCGGGCGCGGTCCTCGTCCACCTGCGGCAGCGCCTCAAGGAGCGCGGCGTCCGCGGCCAGGTTCGACTGAACCTTAAGCGTCGTGAGAATCGTGCAGAAGGAACTCTCGACCATGGCGACTTCCAAGGGTATGTCGGACGAAACGCCGGATTTGCTTGCGTGCGGCATCGGAGGCGATCGCGCGGGCGAGGGATTCGGCTCGGCGGCGGAGTCGGACCGAAATCGCAGGCGAGCGGGACGGGAGCACGGCGGACCGGTGCGGCGGAGGCGGGGAGGGTTCTCGGCCCGTGGGTTGGATTGAAGGTCCGCTATCCGAGGCGAGTGATTTCGCGCGGGAGGATGCCGGACCTGCCCACGATGCGCATGTCCTCGAGGGCGAGTGTTACGGAGCGGGGCGCGTGTTGTGCGAGTGCAGAGGTCTGGCTCGCCTTCTTGTTATGAGCTGCGGCAGGGACTGTTCTTTCGGACCGGGAGCGGTGTCGCGAAGTTGGCAGTCGCCGAAGGTCCAGCCTTTTCGGAACTGCCGGTCTATGCTAAGATTAGGAATCGGGGGCAAGCCTGCCGGGATCGGCGTGATGCGAATCGGAAGAGCCGAAGCTGAGTCAATCTTTTGTTGCGCAGATCAGGTGTTTGCCGCCTTCAGGAAACCCAATCATGGCCGCACAGATTCTTAGACGATGCGTCGCCCGGGCTGCCTTGGCCGCGCTGCTGCCCGCGCTCCTGCTTGTTTCGTGCGTGAATCAGGTCGCGCCTCCCGCGAATGACAACGAGGACGGCACGGCCGGGCGTCCGGTCGCGGGGCGCCTGCGGATCAGCCCGGAGGAGTTGGTGCTGACCCGCGCCGGGGAGACGCTGCAGGTTCAGGTGCAGGGCGTGTTCAGCAACGGCACGACGCGGAACCTGACCGCCGCATCGACGGGGACGCGGTACAGCCTCAGTTCGACCGGTGTGGCATCGGTGACGGGGGGGGGGCTGCTGACGGCGGTGGCGGAGGGTCGCACGACGCTGATTGCGGTGAACGGCGGCAACTCAGCGCGCAAGACGGTCGTGGTTTCGTTCGCGCCGACGTTTGAGAGTCTGGAGATCGAGCCTTCCGAGCTGACGTTCACGGATCCGGTGGACTCCGTTCAGTTGACGGTGTTCGGCGTGCGAAGCGATGGCAGCCGCGAGGACGTGACCGCGCGCGTGACCTCGTTTGAAAGCTCGGACGAGGCCACGGTTGCGGTGGGCGAGACAGGGCTTGTGGCTCCGCTGCAGGACGGCGTGGCGACGGTGGCGGCTCGGCTCGGCGCGCTGACGGATGCGATCGTGGTGACCGTGCGATTCTCGGCGCCGCCTCCGGACGGTGCGGAGCTGGTGGCACTGAATTCCTTGCCGACAGCATTTACGCTCAACTCGAATGGGGCGACGCAGCAGCTTCAGGTGCTCGGCACGTTCGAGTTCGAGAATGAGCAGGGGGACACGGTTCGAGTCACCTCGGATCTGACGGCGCCTTTGACCGGCACGACCTACGCTTCCTCCGACGCCGCGGTGGCCACCGTGGATTCTCGTGGGCTGGTCACAGCGCGGCTCGACCAGGGCAGCGGGCTTGCCATCATCACGGCGAGCAATAGCGGCGTGTCGGCGACGAGCAACGCGACGGTGGCGATCGGCGGTGGTGGTGGTGGCGGCGGCGGCGGTGGTGGCGGCGGTGGCGGCGGCGGCGGGGGCGGCGGTGGCGGTGGGCAGGAGGGTCCGGCATTCGGCTGGGAGTTTCAGCCACTGCCCTCTCCGCGCAACAGCCATGCCCTGGCGTTCGACAGCGCGCGCAACGTTGCGGTGCTGTTCGGCGGTTACGGTCAGCGGATCGAGGGCGACACGTGGGAGTGGAACGGCGCGGGCGTATGGAAACTGGTGTCCGGCAATGGACCTTCGCCGCGGTACTCGCATGCGATGGCGTATGACACCGCTCGCGGCGTGACCGTGCTGTACGGCGGCACGAGCGGCGATACTCGAAATGGCGAGACTTGGGAATGGGACGGCGCGGCGTGGCGGCTGGCGGCGACGACGGGCCCCGGGCCGCTGAGTTCACACTCGATGGCGTACGACGCCGCGCGCGGCGGCGTGATCCTCTTCGGCGGCTCCGACGAGAGCCGCGCCTTGAACGGAAAGACCTGGTCGTGGGACGGCACGGCGTGGACGCTGCTCGCGGAAAGCGGCCCCTCGCCGCGCATCATGACGGCGCTCTGCTACGACTCAGCTCGTCAGGTCGTCGTGCTTTTCGGAGGCGACGAGGTTGAGGACGAGAAACCCGGCGCCGGCGGTGACCCCGGCGTCTTGGGCGATACATGGGAATGGGACGGAGCGGCGTGGACGCTGCGCACCCTGTCGGGGCCATCGCCGCGGAAGGGGCATGTGCTGACCTACGACTCCGCGCGGCAGGTGTCGGTGCTCAATGGCGGCTTGGACGGGGGCTTTGACGGGGAGACCTGGACCTGGAACGGTGAGGACTGGGTGCTGATCGGCTCGGGCGGACCCAGCGCCCGCTCGTCTCATGCCATGGTCTTCGACTCGGCCCGCGGCCACTGCTTCATCTACGGCGGCTTCGACGGGACCGATGACGGCGAGGCCTGGAGCTGGGACGGCGCTCGCTGGGTGCTTCGGGCGGACAGCAATCGCCCCACGCCGCGTCATCTGCACACGATGGCGTTCGACTCGAGGCGAGGTGTGACGGTGCTGTTCGGGGGGTCGGACGGCGAGCCGGACGGCGAAACATGGGAGTATGACGGACGGGCATGGCTGCTTCGCAGCACGAGCGGTCCGATCGCGCGGCGCAGCGCGGCGATGGTGTACGATGTTGCCCGGCGCGCGTGCGTCATGTTCGGCGGCGACAACGGAGAAGCTGACACGAAAACGTGGTCCTGGAATGGGTCATCCTGGAGCGTGGTGGCTGATGGCGGACCGTCCCCGCGGAGCGGACACGCAATGGCCTACGATTCCGATCGCAACGTGACCGTCCTGTTCGGCGGGTTTGACGGAAACGTCAACGGGGAGACCTGGGAACTGTCCGGCTCGCAGTGGACGCTGCGCTCGACCCTGGGTCCTCCTGGGCGCTACGAACATGCGATGTGCTTCGACGATCGTCGCGGCGTCACCATTCTGTTCGGCGGCTTCCGCGATGTCGATCTGGGGGATACGTGGGAATGGGACGGATTCGGTTGGGTCCGGGAGTCCACGTCAGGCCCGACCCCTCGATCGGAGCATGCGCTGGTGTTCGACACGACGCGCGGCGTGGGGATTCTCTTCGGCGGGAGGGTGCTTCGTCCAGCCAGCGCGGAGACTTGGAGCTGGAACGGGGCAAGCTGGGTTCAGCGCGATGTGGAGGGTCCGTCGCGGCGATACGGTCACGCCATGGCGTTTGATTCGATCCGAGGCGTGGGCGTGCTGTTCGGCGGGTACAACGGTCCTGTACTCGACGACACGTGGGAGATCAGCGCTCCGTTGCCGTAGCCGGCGGGCCTGCATTCGGGAATAGCGCGGGGTCGGCCTCCGGTTTGGACCTGAGCTGGTTCTTGGTATCATGAGTGACCTTCACGACGATCCGCTGCATCAGGGGGGCGGTGGAGACGGGCCGTCGGGTCACGACGATTCCTGTCCGTGGTTCGGACATTCTCACCCCATTCAGGAGGCAGGGGACATGCAAGCGCGATTCCGGGGGAACGGTTGGGTTCTGACGGCTATTGCCGTGCTGTCGGGGTTGGCGGTGCAGACCGCTTCTTCTCAGGACTTTTCATCGAGGCGCATTGCGTCCGGGCTGTCGAGGCCGGTGTTCGTCACCGCGCCGGCGGGCGACATGAGCCGCATCTTCGTTATCGAGCAGCGGTCCAGCAGCACCGGTCGCATCCGCATCATCAAGGACGGCAATCTGCTGGGCACGCCGTTCCTGAGCGTGACGGTGTCCACGGGCAGCGAGCAGGGTCTGCTGGGTCTGGCGTTCCACCCGGATTACGCCAACAACGGGTTCTTCTACATCAACTACACGCGCTCCGACGGCGACACGGTGATCGCGCGGTACACGGTGTCCGGCAATCCGGATATCGCCGACAGCGGCTCCGCGCAGACCGTCATGATCATCGACCAGCCGTTCAGCAACCACAACGGCGGGTACCTGTCGTTCGGCCCTGACGGGTATCTCTACATCCCGACGGGCGACGGCGGCAGCGGCAATGATCCGGGCAATCGCGCGCAGAACATCAATGAGCTTCTGGGCAAGATCCTGCGCGTCGACGTCAACGGCGACGATTTCCCCGGCGACGGGAACAAGAACTACGCCAACCCCCCGACGAACCCGTTTGTCGGCGTCAGCGGGCTGGATGAAATCTGGGCCATCGGCATGCGCAATCCCTGGCGCTGCGACTTCGACAACCTCACCGGCGATCTCTACCTCGGCGACGTGGGCCAGGATGTCCGCGAGGAAATCGACTTCCAGCCGGCTTCCAGCACGGGCGGCGAGAACTACGGCTGGCGCTGCAAAGAAGGCACGCGCTGCACGGGGCTTTCAGGATGCTCGTGCACGGACACGACGCTCGTGGACCCGATTCATGAGTTCGATCATGGCCCGGGCTGCTCGGTCACCGGCGGCGTCGTGTATCGCGGAGGGGCGATTCCCGTCCTGCCGGGCACGTATTTCTTCAGCGACTTCTGCGACGAGCGCATCTTCTCCTTCCGCTACGACGGCAGCAACGTGACGGAGTTCACCGACCGCACGGCCCAGTTGACGCCGGACGTCGGGCTGATCGAGCAAGTGTCCTCGTTCGGCGAGGATGCCGCGGGCGAGATGTACATCTGCGATCTCGGCGGCGAAGTGTTCAAGGTCGTGCCCGTCGATGTGCTGGACTGCGAGAATATCCGTCGCTTCAAGGCTCGCTGCAAGGACTCCGGATCGCTCAAAGTGACCGTCCGCCTCACCGACGCAAGCCATGACGGCGAGGAAGTGACCATCGCCATCGACGGAGCGAACACGGCGCTGGACATCGTGGCCGACAAGGCCGTGTACAATCAGTGCTGTTACGCGGGGCCGCACACGATTTCGCTGGTGAATCCCGGCGGCTGCAAGCCGGACGTGGACGTGACCTGCCCGTAGTGCACCGCCTCGCAGGAGTTGCAGCTTATCAGAGCCGCGACCGTCAGGGAGCGACCCCTGCGGCGCCGATCGCGGGGACGTATGTAGCGCCTCTTCTCCCTGATGGGAATGCGCTACCGCGCGCCCGAGAGCGCGATCCTCATTCGGGAGGTTCGCCGCCTGATGGTTGCGGCTCTGTCCGTCCACTTTGTGACCGCCTTGGGAGTCCATGGCGTTCGCTCTCTTACGGTCGCGGCTCCGAAAGGCGCTCGTATTCTGGGGCTTTCCACTATCGGCTTCCAGCGTCGCGGGGACGCATGTAGCGCCTCTTCTCCCTGATGGGAATGCGCTACCGCGCGCCCGAGAGCGCGATCCTCATTCGGGAGGTTCGCCGCCTGGTGGTTGCGGCTCTGTCCGCCCACTTTGTGACCGCCTTGGGAGTCCATGGCGTTCGCTCTCTTACGGTCGCGGCTCCGAACGGCGCTCGCATTCCGGGGCTTTGCACTATCGGCTTCCAGCGCCGTGGCGACGCGTGTAGCGCGCCGCTTGTCGGACGGCGGACGCGAGGGGGGGGGACAGCTCCGGCAGCGTGTGGAAGGTGACGCCGGCGTATCCCGCGTCGGCGGCGCGGTTGCAAAGCTGCACCAGCTCGGCGGGAACGTGGCGCGGAGGGCGCCAGTTGAGGGCGTGGAGGTTGAGCATCGCCTCGGCCGGCGCTGCGCGGCCCGGCTGCGGAAGCTCGTCGTGCAAGTCGATGGATCGCGCCGGCAGCAGCCGCGCGTCGAGGCACGCGTGCTGCGAGGCCTCATCCGCATCGCCGCACTGATGAAGCACAAGGGGGCAGGCGGAGGCGCGGACCAGCGCTGCGGCCAGTTCGGCGAGCGACCTGGCGCGGAACTCGGCGAATGGTGCGAAACCCACCGAAGACGAAGCCACCGCCGAAGACGACGACCTCCCGGAAGTCGCTCGGGATTCGTCCCCCTGGCGCTCGAGCGAGGCCTGCAATCCCAGGCTCAGGCGGTCCACGTCGATCTCGGCGCGCGCCAGCTCGCGGCGGCAGGACTCACACGCGCAGAGACCTGCAAGGCCCGCGATGTCGTCGCCGAGCGCCGCGTGCCAGCGTGCGTCGCGGTCCCACAGATCGCCCTCGCGCGCAACGAAGTCGCGCAGCTCCATACATGCCACGCACTCTCGCGTGGAGAGGTCTTCGATGATGGCCTCCAGGAACGCCCGGACTTCCGCGTTGAGCAGGCAGAGGGAGTGTCGCGACGGCTCTCCGGAGAGCGGCTTGACCGCGGCGAATTCATTGTGCGAGGCCATACGCCCCGCGCGGGAGGCGGAGATGAGCAGGCGAGCTTCGATGCCTCGCTGCTTGCAGGCGCTGAGGATGGAATCCAGCCCGGGGCCCGCGCGGTGCGAGCGAGCGGGGGCGGGTCGCAGGCGCGTCCGAGCGTAGAACTCCTCCCGCGGCGCAAAGCTGCAGCCTCCGTCCGCGTGTTCGAGGCGGACGCCGCCGCCCGTCGTCAGCAGGCGGGAACTCGGCGGCGCAACGACCCACAGCGCCAGCTCGCGGATGCCCCACTCGCCGCAGATGCGATCGAGGTCGTCATCGAGCGATTTCGCCGTGAAGTCCCAGGGATAGGCGCAGATCGCGCTGCGAAACATGAGTGTCAGGTCCGCTTGGAAACGTCCGCGTCGCGCGATCCTCGCGCAAGACGACAGGGTGGCACGGTCTGGCGTACTCCGTCATTCCCGCGCAGGCGGGAACGGGCCGTGGCGAGCGAGACACCCACCCACGCTCGCGCGCCCCACGGGTCCGCTGCTGCGGACCCGCGCCACCCGCACGCCCGGCAAGCCTCGGAATGCGGTCGCCCTGCAGGCACACGTCAAACCCGTTTCGCGTTTGGCGTTCCGCGGCGGACGGACGTACAATCGCCGGGCACGGGCCCGTAGCTCAGCGGTTAGAGCAGTCGACTCATAATCGATGGGTCGCAGGTTCGAATCCTGCCGGGCCCATGAGATTCTCACCCGCCCCCGGCCGAAGCTTGCGGCAGCCGGGAAACCCGGCGCGACGCACCCCGCACAGGCTCGGGACTGGGCCCATCAGGACTTGAACCTGAGACCTCGTCGTTATCAGCGACGCGCTCTGCCAACTGAGCTATGAGCCCCCGATGCGGGAAAGCGACCCCGAAGCCGGTTTAAGCCAACGTGGACGCGACAACCGCATGGATGAGACGGCGAATGTAGCCGTCGCCCGAAACCTGTCAACCGGAAGCAGCACGGCGCCGCCCGCGGATCCGGCAGCCCGTGGCGCGAGGCGTTTTCGGCCGGCGTACCGGCTTTTCAGTCGGTGATGCTTGCGGCGGTGGCAAGGTCCGGCGTGCGCGTCAGGCCGTGGCAAGCGGGCAACCCATGCGTGGTCGCAGGCTCCACGGGTCCGCAGCAGCGAGCCTGTGCCACCGGGTCCGAGTGCGCGTCCTGCACAGGCCAACGCTGGATCGTGTGGCGCAAGGGCGCTGCGCCAGCCGGCGCGTGCTCCGCTCGCGCCGCGGTCCACGGGGAAGCGCGGGAGCTGGAGCGGAATGAAGTTGTCGGGCACGCCGGCATGAGCGCGACCGCTGTTTCAGAACGGGCGAAGCGCGCGGACTTCAAGTGCAGTGCTTTGTTGATACCGCAACCTATCGAAGCCGTGACCGTGAGGGCACGCATGTCCTGGATATCGCCGGAATCCGACGAAGCTCGCCTTGAGCTTTCCCGCCGAAGCAGCCCTGATGGCCGGCGTGATTGACGCCTATTGAGTGCGATGGTCATGGAGGCAACGCATGGCGAGGAACGCAGGGAAATAGCTCGCGGACGTGAAAGAAATGAGCGTCCGGACGCTGCGCGAGAAATGCGACGCCGTGTTCGGCGAACCGATGCGGTCAGAGAACACGGACTGGCCGTTTGAGCGAATCGCGCGGCGCAGGCTGCCAACGCACGGGCCTCGACTGGCTCGAAGCGAAGCCGGCGCTCGCTCGACGCATTCGCCTCCCGTCCACGGGCCGTCAAGAACGGCCCTGAGTCTCCTGCAAACGTCGCAAACGCATGGCCAGGCTCAAGACGAAGACGCCGCGGAGCGTAGATAGCGCTGTCGCGCCAGGATGTGCCACCTTGCGCTGTCACGCTCTCGTGCATTCGGTCGAGAGGCGATTCACGAGTGAGGAATTACGACCGGCGATCCTCGCCCGGCGCCCCGACTTCCTCCCCGCCCGGCGACCGGTCTTCCGCCCCGCCCGGCGGCATGGCGAGGCGGGCGAAGCGGACCATGATGGCGTCGGCCAGGCGATGCGAAACCCGGCGGATCAGCGCGATCGTGTTGCCCTCCGCCGAGAGCACGACTTCGCGCCGTCGGCGGCGCGAGGCGCTCACCACCGCGCGGGCGACGCGCTGCGGGGAGTACTGCGTCCGGGCGAGCCGCACGGGGCGGACGTTGACGCTGGCGGCGTTCTCGAAGAACGGCGTGCGCGTGGACCCCGGCGCGACGCTGATGACGTCCACGCCCGACCCGTGCAGCTCCATGCGCAGGCCCGCGGAGAAGTTCAGCACGAACGCCTTTGTCGCGCCGTACACCGTCATGCGCGGGATCGGCTGATAGCCCACGACGGAGGCGATGTTGATGATCTGCCCGCCGCGCCGCGCCAGCATCCCCGGCAGCACCCGCTTGCACATCGCCACCGGCGCCAGCACATTCAGCTCCAGCATCGCCCGCGCGTTCGCCAGCGGCATGTCCAGCACGGTTCCAAAGCTCGCCCACCCCGCGTTGTTGACCAGCACGTCCACCGGGCCGAAGCGCTCCTCGGCCGCGAGCAGGGCGGCTTCCCGCTGCGCGGCGTCCGTCACGTCCAGCGCCAGCGGCAGCACGCGAGACGCCCCCAGCCGCCGCGCCAAATCGTTGAGCGGCTCGATCCGCCGGGCGGCCGCGACGACGCGCGCCCCGGCGGCGACGAACGCCTCCGCGCAGGCCGCGCCGATGCCGCTGGACGCGCCCGTGATGAACACCACTTTGTCCGCAAGGTCGTAACCCACGCGTTGACTGACACCTCCGACGTCGATCCGATGATGCCTCATCGTAAAGGTGCGCCGCGCGCAGGGCCAACTTCGCGAGGGGGGCGGGCCTCTGGCCCGCCGGGCTACCGCATTCTAGATCGGATCGCATGGAGCAACATCGATTCCAGCCGAATGGCGAGGATGACCACGTGCCAGCGCAACGCTCGTCAAAGGACTTACCTTAGAATGCGGTTGCCCTGCTCTGGCCCGCCGGCGGGCGAGGACGCCCGCCCCCCAAAGCCCGCCTCCCCAAGATTGAACGCTGTGATAATTGCGAGGCACTACACTAGAATGAGGTTGGTCTGGGTGTCACCATGCTTGCGCTGGGTGCGCTGTAGCATCGAGTCGCCAAACCTGCGTCCGGCGCTCCGACATGAACCTGCGCACACCTGGGCGCTGGCGGAGGGCTTCCATCATGCTGACGCTTACGTTCATGGGAGTCGGCTCCGCGTTCGCACGGCGGAACTTCCAGTCCAACGCGCTGGTCGAGGCGTGGTCCCGCTCGCCGCAGGAGCAGCCCGCCCCGGATGACAACCTGCTCATCGACTTCGGCGGCACCGGGCCCACGGCGCTGCATCAGCTCAAGTCGCGTCGGGGCTTCGAGTACCTCGACCGGGCCGGGCGCAACAACTATCTGGCGATCCGCCGGCTCTTTCTGACTCACGTGCATTCCGATCACGTCGGCGGCATCGAGGAGCTGGCGTGGGCGGCGCTGGCCCAGCGCGGCGGACCGGGGTCGGCGATTCCCGGTCCCGAGCTGCTCGCGCCGGATCCGCTCCTGCCGGCGCTGTGGGACCACACGCTCAGGGGCGGGCTGGGCGCGATGGAGGGTCGCACGCTCGATCTTGCCGACTTCTTCACCGTCCGACCGCTTTCCGTCGGTCGCGGACCGGGGCAGCCGTTTCGCCTGATGGATCGTTACGAGCTGCGCCCCATCCCCACGGACCACATCCGCATCCAGCGGAAATACGACTGGCCCTCCTACGGCTTGCTCCTGACGGACACGCGGAGCGGCGAAACGGCTGTTTTTTCGGGCGATACGCGGTTCGAGGCCTCGATCATGGCGCCGCTGGTCTCGACGGCGAGCGTCAGCTTTCACGAAGTGCAGCTCGAGCCGGGTCCGCAGCCGGTGCACGCGCTGCTCGACGAGCTGGCGGCGCTGCCGGAGGCGATCACGCGCCGGGTGCGCCTGTACCATTATGGGGACGAGTGGGACGAGCCGCGGTTCGCCCCGGCGGCGCAGCGCTTCGCGGGATTCGCGGCGCCGTTCGAGCGCTACCCCGTGTTCGCCTAGCGCCCGTTTTTCCCTTTGTTTCCAGATGTTTTCGGCGCGCCGAGATCCGCGCGTCGCAGGCTCCGCGGCGCTGTGAGTTGCTCGTCGTCGGCGCTTGGCGCGACGCGCGCCGCCTTCCGACCCGAAGAAAATTTTTTCAAAATCTTGAATTTTGGTCGAGACTTGACGAACTACGATGTTATACTCCTGCGCCCATTCGCGCGAGCGAACGGGGCATCGGCGTTGTTTTGGGGTTAAGAGTCACAAGACGTTAGGAGGCCACATGAATGCCCAACTTTCATCAGCACCTGATCTTTAATGGGGTCGTGGACCATGTTCCCGCCTCGGCCGACGCCTGCCGTCAATGGCTGGACGCGCTCGTGCCGAAGATCCACATGACGACGCTGGTCCCCGCCAGCGCCGTGTACTGCGATGATCCGGGAAACGAGGGCGTTACCGGCGTCGTAGTCATCTCCACCTCCCACGCGGCGTTCCACTACTGGGAACCGGGATCGGAGAATCCCAACCGGCTCTCGTTCTGCCTGTACTCCTGCGCGCCGTTCGACCCGCAGGTGGTCGTCGATCACATCGACGAGTTCTGGTCCATCCAGGATTGCAGGTGGCGCATGTTCGACCGGGTCTGGGACATCGTGGACGTTTCACCCCAGATGGAGCTTGCGGCGGTGTAGGCGTCTTCGCTTTCCTTCTCATCGCACCATCGACGTCCGCCACGGTGCCACCGCGCAGCACGCGCTGAACGCCGGGTCGGAATGACGACTCGATGCGCCTTTTCATGGATGTGAGGAGCCGGGGCCGGGGAATCCGCGCGCCGAGTTCGTCGCTCGACAAGCGGACTCGCCTGATAATCTCGGTTCATCAAGCCGGTGCACCTCTTCGCTTCGCCACCGCCTGTTGAGGTTGAAGCGCCGACGGTCGATAACTTCCTTGACGCGGCGCCGCCGGCGGATGGGCTTCCGTCCGGCGCACCGCGAAGGGAACCGGCACGTGATCAAGGTGATCTGCGTCTGCGGAGCGCGTCCGAACTTCATGAAGATCGCGCCGCTGGTGCGCGCCTTTCAGGCCAGCGGGCGCATCCACACCGTCCTCGTCCACACCGGTCAGCACTACGACGAGCGGATGAGCCGCCTCTTCTTCCGCGACCTCGGCATCCCGCGCCCGGACGTCGATCTGGAAGTCGGCTCCGGCTCGCACGCCGCGCAGACGGCCGAGGTCATGAAGCGCTTCGAGCCGCTGTGCCTCCACGAGAAGCCGGACTGGGTCGTCGTCGTCGGCGACGTCAACAGCACCCTGGCCTGCGCGCTGGTCGCGGTGAAGCTCGGCATCCGCGTGGCGCACGTCGAGGCGGGCCTGCGGAGCTTCGACCGCACTATGCCGGAGGAGATCAACCGCCTGGTGACGGACGCGATCAGCGACCTGCTGCTGGTCACCGAGCCGTCGGGCGTGGCGAACCTTCGTGCCGAGGGCGTGGAGGACTCGCGCATCCACCTCGTCGGCAACGTGATGATCGACACGCTGCTCAGCAATCGCCGCCGCGCGGAGGAGTCGCGGATTCTCGAAGACCTCCGGCTCGCCGCCGGCGCGTACTACCTCGTGACGCTGCACCGCCCCAGCAACGTGGACTCGCGCGAGACGCTCGCGCCGATCATGGACGCGCTGATCCACCTGGCCCGGGAGCGTTGCGTCGTCTTCCCCGTGCATCCGCGAACGCGGAAGAACCTCGAGACGTTCGGCTACGCGGAGCAGATCGACCGGCTCTCCAACTTCCGCCTGATCGAGCCGCAGGGCTACCTGGACTTTCTCAAGCTGACGGCGCACGCGTTCGCCGTGCTCACCGACTCCGGCGGCGTGCAGGAAGAGACGACCATCCTCGGCGTGCCGTGCCTGACGCTGCGTCGCAACACGGAGCGCCCCATCACGCTGACCGAAGGCACCAACCGCCTCGTCGAGCCGACGCGCGAGGGCATCCTCACCGCCTGCGCGCAGGTCCGCGATCGCGGTGATTCGCCGCCGCGCATGCCGCACCTCTGGGACGGACAGGCCGCCGAGCGCATCTGCGCCGTGCTGCTTGAAGCCTCTCGACAATTCTCAACATGATGCGCCCCTCCGCGCGACGGCGAGTGCGATGCGCCGCCGGACCGACTCACTGCCTGAGTGAATACCGCGTGGTTCAACCGATCAAAAGATCGAGAGATAAGGCGTTTTCCTCTTGAAGCGCAGATTGCAGCCGTTAGAGTCCACTTCACCATTACAGATCGCACCTTGCGCAGGCGAAGCGTCTCGGTCGATCAGGAAGGGTTTGCGCGGCGCTAAGGCGAGGGGGCCGGTAAACGCGCGAACCTGGAGGGGAGATCGCACGAGGTGAATCAACCCGCCCGTATTCTCGTTGCCGACCAGGACGCGCTCCTGGCGGACGCGCTGATTTCCTGCCTTGGACAACGCCCTTCCTTCATGCCCATCGCGCGAGCGGCACAAACCTCGGAGCTGCTGGACATCGCGCTGCGTACCGAGGTGAACCTGGTGGTGCTTAGCGCCTCGCTGCCGCCGCTCGGCGGACTTTCCGCCCGCTCGCGGCTGGCGGTGACCCGACCGGCCATGCGGTTCGTCCACCTGAGTCTTCATCCCATCGACACGTACCTCGAGGAGGTTCTCAAGGACGAGCACAGCAGTTATGCCGTTCGCGCCGACGGGCTGGAAGCGCTGATGGGGGTCGTGTCGGAGTCAGCGCAGGGGCGGAGCTCGTTCTCGCCGTCGGTGCGCGAGCGGCTCGCCGCGGGCACGATCCGGCCGGCGCAGCCGCAGAAGAGCTCGCGCCTGTCTCAGCTCACCCAGCGGCAGGTCGAGGCCGTGCGGCTGGTCGGCAGCGGCATGAGCTACAAGGAAATCGCGCGGGCGATGGGCATCGAGCGCAAAACGGTGGACAACCACATCACCTCCGCGATGCAGAAGCTGGACATCCACAATCGCGGGCAGCTCATGATCTACGCCTTTCGGGAGGGGCTGGTCGAGCCGGACATGCTCGACTGGGTCGAAGGCCGCCCGCCCGCCCCGCGCGGCGAGGTCCAGCTTCGCGCGTGAGGATCGAGCAATCGCGCCGAGCTCGCGGGTGCGTCGCGCCTTGGCCCGTGCTTCGCGGCCCTCCATGCTTGGCATACTCCATTCGCTCCGGCTCGCGATCGGTGGCATGATCCGGCGTACTCTCCAGGCTGTGGCGAGCGGGCAACCCGCCCGCGTCCGTGTATGGCACGGATCCGCTGCTGCGGACCCGCGCCGCCCGCCAAGGGTCATTCATTCGACTTTCCTGCTTGGATGGAGACTCAGCTCCCGCCGTTGCGTCGCCATGCCTCCAGCCGGTCCACCACGGGGAGGTTGCTCGGCAAGCCTTGGGGGTGCGTCCGGATTTCGTCCGCCGTCAGCCATGCCATGTCGGCGATCTCGCTCTCCCGCGCACGGAACTCGCCCGCCGCGTGCTCGACGAGCCAGACGGCGAGCATCACATCGGGCCTGCCCGCCACCGCGCCCAGGCGATGAAACGGACGGACGTGGATGCCAAGCTCCTCGTGCAGCTCGCGGATGACGGCGCGACGCGCGTTTTCGTTCGGCTCGATGTGCCCGCCGGGGAAGCACCAGGCGCCGCCAAGCGCCACGCCAGGCGCCCGCTGGATGAGCAGATATCGCCCGGCGTCGTGCAAGACGCCGATGACGCCGCGGCGGATGGCGCGCTTCGAGCAGGCGCTTGAATGAGGGTCAGGCGCGACTGAAGGTTGCGAAGTGAACGTCGAGATGCCCGCCGGGTCCATTGCGGCATTGCACGCGCAGGACGGATGATCTGTCAAACCGTGGCCGCGCAGATCCCCTTCAGAAGTGGGCAACCGCATTCTGAGAATCGCAGGACCGGCGAGCGCGCGGGCGGCAGGAGCGGCCCTGGCGCAAAGCGTCGTGTCGGTGGCACACGCGGCGCGCGTGGCACGGGTACGCAGCAGGGGAACCGTGCGGCGCCTCAGCCCTTTCGCGTTGCTCAACTGCCACGGCCTGGCGAGTACGCCAGACCGTGCCGCCCTGATTCGAGGTCAGGACGCCACCCGGATTGGAGGTCGGCTCGCCACGCTGATTCGAAGCCGAAATGCCAGCCGGATTCGAGGTCAGAACGCGCCGGCTCTGCATCCCGTCGGCGAGGAATCTCGCCTCATGGAGGATCGCGGTATTCCAGCCACAACCGCCAGGATGCGATCGCTGCCTGCACGGACGCCTCATCATCGAAGCGGTACTCGAAATCGCGCCCGGTGATGGCGCGGAGCGCGGCGGCTGCGTCCTCCCCCACGACATGCCCGAGCGGAAGATCGAGCGACCAGCCGCCGTCGCCGCGCAACTCGGCCTCGATCCGGGGCACGAGCTGCGGGAAAACCGCCGCCTGATGCTCCTCCATGAGCGTGTGTCCGTTGAACACAGCCGCGTCCGTCAGTGCTTCCACCAGATTCGGCACGCACTCGGCGCGCCGCGAGGCCGCGATTTCCTCGATGATCTGGACGCGAACCCCGGGCAGCGCGTGAGCGTTCAGCGCCTCACCCAGCCGCCGCCAAGCGGAATCGTCGTTGAGGCGGGCAAGCGCCCGGGCGGCAACCATGCCCAGTCGCTCGTCGGAACGCTGCAACACCGTCGCCAGCGCGTCCTCCGAAAGCTCCGCGGGCTGGTCCGCCAACGCTTGCACGGCCCGTTCGCGCAGTAGCGCGTTCGCATCGGTTGTCGTTTTGAGCAGAAGCTCAATCGCGCGCGGCTCCGCAATCCTCCCCAGAGCCACGACCGATTCCATCCGAATCGGATCGGCGCCTTGACTCAGCGAGTGTTCAAGCGCGGGCAAAGCCGCTGACCCCAGCGCGGCCAGGTGAAGCGCGCACAGCCGCCGCTGGGCATCCGACGCCGCGTCGGCCAGGCGACGGTTCCACCACCAGGCCCGAAGCGGGTTCCTGCCCTGCCAAACCAGCACGCTCGCCAGCAGCATTAAGGCGATCACAGCCTTGTGGCGGCGCGTGAATCCGGTTTGCGCAGCGGTGGATTCCTGCCTGGACGGTTCAGAGGCCATACCAGCTCTCGACTCGCGCCCGCCACCGGGCTCGACCCGCAGGCGCCGTGACATCAAGGGTCGTTCGCCGCAGCGGCGCAAGTCCGTGGCGAGCGGTTGATTCGCCGCTCTGCGGTGAGTCCGTGCCGCCAGGCTCGCCCGGTCTCGATCATGTTCCCGAGCCGCCGCGCCCAGCAAGACAGGCGCCGCGCGACCATGCTATCTGCGTCGCGCAGTAGCGGAAAATGGGCGACGATTCCGGCGCTTCCGGGGACATGCGTGCGCGGCAACGAACCTGTGCATCATGCCGAATGGCGCCCGTGCCAGATCAGCCACGCCCTGGCGAGTATGCCGGGGCGTGCCACCCGCTTGGCCCATTCATGGCTTGAAGCGGGAGGCGCGTTCTCCATGTGCGGTCGTCCCGCGCGGCAACACGGGAACCGTCCGCGCCGGCGCGGCGCAGAAAGAACCGCCGCGGAAGGAGGCGGCATCCGCCTCCCTTCAGCGGCGGTCGAAGGATGGTCTCCCGCATGGAGAAGCCCAGCGAGCGCAACCGCATACACAGCGACCCGGAGGCGCCGCCGAAACCACGCGCCCCGCGCCGCATCGCATCGCATCGCATCGCGTGCGGACGCCCCGTGGCGTAAGCTTGGCCCCGGTCCGCTAGCGGTTCACGCCCCACAGGTCGTTGGTGAACTGTGTCACCGCGATGTTCAACATGCCGTTGATGGTGGCTTTCATGCCACCCGCGAGCTGGGTCTGCAGGTCGTTGCTCGTGCACGGACCCAGCGCCGCCAGCAGGGAACCGGTCGCCAGACTCATGGCCACAAACTTCTTCGAACGCTTCAGGCTACGCATAAGGCTCCTCCAAAAAAGGCCCAGGAATCTCCCGTTCAGAACTTGAACGCGTACTGCACATAGAACAAGTCGGCATCTTCGCTGGGACGAGTCCGGATGATGAACGTGCTGTCCCAGAAATGCGACCAGCCAAAGAGCATCGACGAGTGCGTGTCCATCTGCCAGTTGACGGTGACGTCCACCTCATGGCCGATTTCAGCGCCGCTGTGACCTGTAGGGTCGCGGCGAACCACCGCGCCGCCCGCGTCATACATCGCATCGCGCTTGGCGTTGAGCCAGAACGTGTGGTACCAGATGGCCGTCTTGACCTTGTCCGGGATGGGCGAGGCCGTCAGGCTGACGTTCACGGCGTTGACGTTCTGCCGCCCGATCAGATCGATGTAGCCGAAGTAGGCGTGCCCCAGCGGAAAGAGCTGATCAAACGTGCCGACCTTGCCGTCGCGCGGATGCTCATCGCCGCTGGCCCAGTCAAACCCGCCGCCGATGCGCGGCTTCCACGGACATTCCGCCAGCGTGTAGCCGGTGTCCACGGTCCAGCTCCAAGCCTGGATCGTATCGCCTGCCCAGTTGCCCCACTGCCCGGACAGCTCGGCCTCGTAATCCCAGTTTCCCGTCTTGCCCCAGAACCGGCTGCCCAGCGTCAGGCGCGTGACATCGCCGCCCTTGCCGTTGGGGTTAAGGCGGATCGGACCGCGAGGCGTGACGCGGGCGCGGGTGTCGTCCACGCCGAAGAAGTAGAAGTCCACGCCGTGCTTGGGGATGCCCTTGTACGTGACGTACAGACCGTAGAGGTCGTAATCCTCCTCGTAGTGATCCATCCGCGCGCCATTGGCGAACACCGGCTTGGCGTAGAACACGTCCGTGTCCCACTGCTCGCCCTTCCAGAAGATTTTCACGCCGTCGAAGCGCCGGCGGACGTTCGCCCATTCCAGCGGCGAAATCAGCCGCTCCTTACCGTAGCTAAGCTCCTGCCGACCGACGCGCACCGTCATGTTCGACCCGCCGCCGAACGGCTTGACGTCGAAGAACAACTGGTGAATGTCGTTGCGGTTTTCGTCGGTTGGGCGGTCCGGCAGGTTGCGATCCTCCTCGTGCGCGACGATGAACTGCGCGAACACGCGGCCCCAATCCTCGTACTTAAGGTCAAAATGCAGCAGGTATCGGTAGAGCTGGAACGTGTCCTCCGTGATGACGGCACGGTTGAAGTTCTTGTTCGTCTCGGCCTCGAGGCGGAAGCGGAACTCGCCGCCGATGCTCAGCCGCATCTTGTCGCCGAGATGGATGTTCTTGATGGGGTCAAAGAAGTCCGGCGTGTACGAGCCTTCCGCGCCGTCGAGGTACGAAAAGTCCTCGTCGTACCGCAGGTTCAGGTATTTGGGCTTTTTCGGAGCGGCCTTGGCGGCATCCGGGGGCTGGGCGTCCGCGGGCTTGGCCGCCTCAGCGGGTTTGGGCGCTTCCGTCGCGGGCGGAGTTTCGGTCTTGGCGGGTTGCTCGGGAGGCTGCGGAGCTGGCGGCGTCTGAGCCGAGGCCGTCAGTGCCGCGCATCCGCCGACCGCCGCGGCGACCATCATGATCCACTGCGTACGCGATGCATTCCTCACGTGTCGACCTCCTTCAGCCGGCGCGCCTGCTGCAAGCCGCAGGGCGTTCGCCGGGCTCGCGCCTTCGGTGCCTGCTCCGTAACAGAAATCCGACGACCCTGCACGCAGCGTCTACAACCCGCGCACTCCGCAGCTTTCGCCCGTGGCGATCGTCGTTTCGTCGAGTTGCCCGATGTTCGGAAAGGCCCGCCCTGTCTGCCTGACCGCAGGCGGACCGTGGCGACCCCATGACCTGACAGCGAACCCCACGCCAATGAAGCCCGCGCCGGTTTGTCTTTTTATCGGCGTCCCGTCGGGTTCTTCACGACATTTTCATGCAGAAACTGCTCGTTCACCCGCTGGGCATCCGCTGTCGACCGCCCCGCAGTCAGCCGGGCCGGTGACCGAAAACCGCCCCTCCAAGATCGCGGTGGCCAGCCCCGGCGGGGCGAATCGTAGGCTCCATCCGGGTCGCCGCAGAGTTCACGATCCACCGTCGGAGGGGAACACATGGATAGCGCCGTCATCGACCGGCTGGAGAAAAGCTTCAACGCACTGGCTCATCGGGGTGAGGAGCTGGTGGACCGATTCTACGCCCTGCTCTTTGCCCGAAATCCCCAGCTTCGCCCGCTTTTCCCGTCCGCCCTGCGCGACCAGAAGCAGAAGCTCCTCAGCTCCGTCATCCTGGTCATGAAGAACCTGCGAAGCCCGGAGATGCTCCGCCAGCCGCTCATCGACATGGGGCGCCGTCACGTCGCCTACGGGGCGCAGCCCGAGCACTACCCCGTCGTCCGCGACACGCTGGTCGAGGTCATGGCCAGCATGGCCGGTCCGATCTGGAACGACCAGTTGACGTCGGACTGGAAGCGGGCGCTGCACTTCGTCTCGATGGTGATGCTGGAAGGGCATCAACAGGTCGCCGGATCCGCGTGCAACGCCGCCTGCGGCGTGGGAGCGGCGCCCGCAATGGCCGGCGCGTAGTTCGCCGACATCCGCCGCCGCGCGTGAAGGCGCCTGCTGACCGAGGGGACGAACGCCCCATCGAGCAGGCCTGCGAAAACCACAAGCTTACGTCTGCCCTCAGCCAAACGGCCGACCTCGCGTCGGCCGTTTCCTTTTTCATCGGGACGGCGTCGGTGGCGACGCGCTGGTGAGGAAGGTGTGGTTCGACGGGGTGCGGGTGGTCGCTTTGGCAAGCAACGCCTGACCGTTGAGGAACTGCGGGTTTCGCGGGCGCAAATGGAAATCGGGCATCGCAAGGGGTCGAGCTGCCCGCCCATTGTCCCGGAAGTACAACGAACACAATCCGCGGGATACACAGAAGATCCCCTGTGCGCCGACCGATTGGACGGGCAGCGGGCAACGATTGCGGGCATCGCAGAAGATCCCCGCGTGCGCCGACCGATGACTTCCCCGGCGGGGAAGCACATGAATAGCGGTGGGTGAAACCCACGGTGAACTTCCCCAGCGCGGCACGACCCCCAGCGATGTGACAATAGTCAAAGAGGTAGGGGTCGTACGATCGGTTCCCATAAGCACAGCCCAATCGGAACACACGTATAACCCCGTTCGCAGTTGGATCCCAAGACGCTCAGGCTTCCGTGGGCTGCGCCAACGGCTACCCACGTGGATCCCCTGCGGGGATCAAACCAATTCCCGGAGAGGCTCAAACCGAGGCCGGGAACGCCCACTTCTTCGGGCAAATCGGCATGACCCAAGCCCCAACGCCCGTTGTCGCTGGCATGAAACCCGTCGGCCCAGGCTTGGGTGAAGTCATCCAGCGGTCGCCTTCGATTTGGCGTGGCTGGCCGCCCGGCTCTTTGCTGACGTTCCATCGCGCGGGTAAGGTGGCGTCAGACTCCAGGAGACTGCCGCCATGCCATCCGATCCCGGTTGCGTTTTCTGTCGTATCGCCAAGGGCGAGATCCCCGCGGAGATCGTGTACCGCGACGAGTCCTGCGTCGCGGTTCTGGATGTCAATCCGCTGGCGCCCGGCCACCTTCTCGTGATCCCCCTGGAGCACTGCACGCTGCTGACGCATGCGCCTCCCGCTGCGCTGGACGGCATCATGGCCGCGCTGCCGCGCCTCGGGGCGGCGCTGATGCGGGCTACGTCCGCGCCGGCGTTCAATGTCCTGCAGAACAACGGGAGCGAAGCGGGTCAGGTGGTGCAGCACGTGCACTTCCATCTGATTCCGCGCCGGTTAGGCGATGGGCTGGGATTTCGCTGGAATGCCGGCGCGTATCCGCAGGGGGCGGCACAGGCGATGGGGGAGTCCTACCGGCGACTGCTGCAAGCGCGATGAGGAACTCAAGCGGGAAGAACCCTCCCCGGGGCCCTCCCTGGATGGCAGCAGGAGCGCGGCTCAGCCCGCGTAGAAGATGCGGCCGCAGGCGGAGCAGAATTGCAGGTCGTCGCGGCTTCGCAGCGAGCTGATGACTTCGAGCGTGACCTTGATGTGGCAGCCGCCGCAGCAGTACTCCTCGCGCTTGGGGTGGATCTTGGCGACCTTCGCCATGGCCGCGCCTTCATGCCGCTCGGCGACGCGATCGAAGGTGAGGAGGGTGGGTGCGGGGATGCCTTCACAGGCGGCGAGCCGGCGCGCTTCCAGCGCCTGGCGCTGGGGCGCGGTCTTCTCCCGATATGCGGCAAGCGCCTCTTCAACCAGGCGGATGCGCTCCAGGACGGACTGCCGTTCCTTCTCGATGTCCTCGCGCTGGGTGCGAAGCTGATCGGACTGCGTCATCAGTTCCAGCGCGCGGCTTTCGCACTTGCCCTTGTCCACCTCTTCCGTGTTCAGGGACGTGAGGATGGCGTTGTATTCCTTGTTCGTCTTGGTTTGCTTGAGGGCTTCACGGTGCTTGGCGATGTTCTGCTCGCGGGTCTTGACCTCCAGCTCGGCGAGGGCGGCCGCGGACCGGGCGTCCCGCAGGGTCATGTCGAGCTGTGCGGCGCGGGTGTCGATCTTCTCCAGCTCCTTGCGGTGCAGCGCGATGCGCCTTTCGCGGCTGACCTCCTCCTGCCTCAGCTCGAAGATTTCAAGCTGAACCTCCTGAAGCTTCAGGAGCGCTTCGATAATGCCGGGCATGTGTGGTTTGTGTCCTTTCAGATCCGCCGTGCGGCCCGCAGGCCTAGGTCTGCCGCCATGCGGCGCATTATGCGTTGAATCGGCTCGCTGGACAAGTCGCACGCCCGCGGCGCCAAGGTCTTTCAGTTATCATCCATCCGGTCGGACCAGGGCCAGGGCTTCGAGGGGGTGCGCGGCGTGGCGGCGGCGTGGCGGCGGCGTGGCGGCGGAGGGCGGCGGAGGGCGGCGGCGATGTTGGGCACGTGGTTCCAGCGCGG
>CAZGJA010000053.1:0-6693 GCA_964526695.1 uncultured Phycisphaeraceae bacterium | reverse complement strand
CATTTCCCCCCCCCCGGGGCGGCGCGCGTCCCCGCCCGCCGGCGTTCCAGCCGGGGGGGCCGGGCGCCCTCGCCCGCCGGCGTTCAACCTTGGGGGGGCGGGCGTCCTCACCCGCCGGCGGGGCAGAGGCCCGCCCCCCTCTGCCTCGACGGGCCATAGACCCGCCCCCCTCGGAGGGCGCGGAGTTCCCTCCTTGGTCCTCCGATCCCCATGCGATACACTCCTCGTTCAACGAAGACCAGAGTGGGAGACGCTTGGCCATGCCGCTTTCCGATCCTGATGCTGCGCTGATATCCGCGTTCCGCGACTGGCTCGACGCGCTAGGTGCGGGCGGCGCTGGCGGCGGTCCCGGCCTTCGCGATGACCGCGCCGACGGCTCCTCACTCCTGACGCGCTTCCCCGCGGGTCCGCGAACGTGGCTTGAAGTGGCGGTTCGCCCGTACATTCCTCAGGTTCGCGTCGGCATCGTGACGGACGACCGCTGGAAGAACGAGGAGCTTGAAGAGGCCGTCGAATCCACCGGCGACACGATGAGCGAGTTCATCGAGGCGGGCTTTCACGAGGTCGATCTCGACTGGCGCGACCCCCCTGTCGAGCACTACCGCGACCGGGGCAAGGACTTCACGTTCGCCACCCCCCTCGATCTGAAGGCCATCAGCGACCTCTCGCATGAGGACGTGCGCGCCAAGGTGCGGAAGATGCTGGAGGGCTATCGCATCGCCTTCGGCCCGGCGCTGGCGAAGCCGGTGTGAGGAACTCGCGCGAGCGCTCGCGCCGCCCAGCAAACAGATCCGCGTCCGTAAGGAAGCGGTCCGTCAGAGCCGCGCCCGTGAGGAAGCGATCTTCCGCGGCATCCCGCGCGCGGGAAATGCGGACGAGGCTCGAATGTGGCTTTCTTAAAAACCCGCTGCAACATGTGAACTGGTGTTCCCTCGCAAGCCCATGAGTCGCGCGTACCCTTGAATCCGCCACCGGCCGTCATCTTGCTTTCCGGCGGGCTGGACTCCGCTGTCACCGCCGCGATCGCGCGGGATCGCGGGTTCGATCCGCACGCGCTCTCGTTTCTCTACGGGCAGCGCCATGCGATCGAAGAGCATGCCGCCCGCCGGGTCGCCGCATCGCTGGGCATCCGCCGGCACGTCTTCCAGAAGATGGACCTTCGCGCGTTCGGCGGCTCCGCGCTGACCGGCGACATCGCGGTCCCGAAGCACGACAGCGTCGCGGACCTCCCGAGCGGCATCCCCGTCACGTATGTCCCGGCGCGCAACACGATCTTCCTGGCATTCGCCCTGGGTTTTGCGGAGGTCGTCGACGCCGCGGACATTTTCATCGGCGTCAACGCCGTCGATTACTCCGGCTATCCCGACTGCCGCCCGGAGTTCCTCAGCAAGTTTGAGGCGCTGGCCGCCGTCGCCACGCGGGCGGGCTTGGAAGGTCGCGCGCCGCGCATCCACGCGCCCCTGCTGGACCTGAGCAAAGCACAGATCGTGCGCGAGGGTGTGCGCCTCGGCGTGGACTTCAGCCTCACGCACAGTTGCTATGACCCCGACGAGCGGGGGCAGGCCTGTGGTCGCTGCGACAGTTGCCTGCTGCGGCGCGAAGGCTTCCAACAGGCCGGTGTCGCGGATCCGGCGGCGTATCAGACGACGTAGAAGCTCGGAATCGCCGCGCTACAGAGCCGCACCCATCAGCGCCGCGCCCATCAGAGCCGCGCCCGTCAGGAAGCGGACGGCGACGCGAGGCGCCGGGTGGGGAGCCTGATGGAGATCGGCGCGGACCGGATTCGACGGATCCCTCGTGCGTGTGAGAGAGCTTCTTTGACAGCCCCCCACGAGCGCACTACATAACCAGACCATCGCCGCGCCTGCGACGGCCTCGGCGACCGAGGGGTACAAGCCTGCGGTCGCGGGCAGGTCGGGACTCTCCCCAGCCCGGCTCGGAGCGGTCCGCGCCGGCAGGTTGACCGGCGTGCATGGGTGACTGGTCGCCCTGCGTGCAGCGTCGCGCGCTCGGCGCGGTCCGCAGCTCGACTCCGCGGCAATGCTGTGTTCAATTACATCGGATCACAAACCGTAGCCGCACTCGCCGCCTTCGGGCAGTTCTGGGTCTTCACCTGGCACATGGCTGTCTGGCTCACGCCCGATCTGCCGCGCTGGCGGACTTGGCGGCGGACGATGCCCCTGCTCTACGAAGTCGGCAACCGCACCCTGCCGGTCATTCTCATCACCGGCATGTTCGTCGGGCTGGTGCTGGCGGTGCAAAGTTACGATCAGCTCAAGGCCGCAGGCTTCGAGGAACGCATGGGCGTCCTCGTGACGCTCTCGCTGGTCAAGGAGCTGGGTCCGGTGCTGGCGGGGGTGATGCTGGCCGGGCGGGTCGGCGGCGCGCTGACGGCGGAACTGGGCACGATGAAGGTGACGGAGCAGATCGACGCGCTGCACGTCATGGGGGTCGATCCGATCCGGCATCTCGTGCTGCCGCGCTTCGTGGCGTGCTTGTTGCTTGCACCGCTGTTGACGTTCTTCTGCGACCTGATCGGCTCTTTCGCCGGGTGGTCCATCGCCGTGGGGCTGAAGGGCATTCCGTCCGAGCCGTATTGGTATTACATCGCCGACGCGGTCGAATGGTGGGACGTGATGACGGGGTTCATCAAGAGCCTGGTCTTCGGCGGCGCGATCGGCATGATCGCCTGCTACAAGGGATTCAACTGCCGCCCCGGCGCCGAGGGCGTGGGCCGAGCCTGCACCGAGGCGTTCGTGGTCAGCTTCATCGCCATCCTCGCGACGGACTTCTTCATCGCCACGCTGATGCAGGGCATGTACAAGACGATCTGGGGATTCAGGCCGCTGATTTGAGGTCGGCTCGATGCTTGAGAACTTCGCCTTCAGCGGGTCTGAAATCCTGCTCGGCGACACGCATTCTTGACCGCCCGCATTCGCAGGATATCGTTAAGCAGGTTGCGGCTCCGTGTTGACGCGCTGCCGGGCCATCTGGAAAGGAGCGCCGTCGCCCCCCATGACCGTGAAGTTCGACATCCCCGCGAGAATCGAAGCCGTTTTGAAGTCCTCAGGGCTTGACGCCAGTTCCGTGGCCAAGGAAGCCGCGCTGGTGGAGCTTTATCGGCAGGACCGAATCAGCCATGTCGAGCTTGCGGAAGCGCTGAACCTCTCCCGCTACGAGACGGATGGGGTGCTCAAGCGCCACGGCGTCGTCGAGGATCTGCCGACGGCGGAAGATCTGGGCGATCCGCCTTCCTCTCCCAGCGCCCCTTCGCAGCGATGATCGTCGTTTCCAACACCTCGCCGCTGAACTACCTGATTCTGGTGCAGGCGGTTGATCTGCTGCCGACGCTGTTCGGACAGGTTCACGTACCGGAAAAAGTGGTGGAAGAACTGTCCGCTTCCGGCTCACCCGCGGAAGTTCGACAGTGGGCAAGGCAACTTCCGCCATGGGCAGCCGTGCGAGCACCTGCCCACCCTGATGCCGATCTGCGTTTGCATGAAGGGGAGATTCACGCCATCAGCCTCGCGGAGGAGCTGGAGGCGGACCTGTTGCTCATAGACGATCGTCGCGGGACCGCCGCGGCCAAGTCGCGCGGGCTGGCGGCGCTTGGACTTCTGGGCATCTTGGATACGGCTGCAGCCCGGCATCTGATCGATCTGCCCTCGACCCTGGATGCCCTCGACGAGACCAACTTCCGCATGACGGCGGCTTTGCGCAGTTTTCTCCTGACAAGACATGCCGGACGCTCAAGCTCCTGAAGGGCGGGGGAAACCGGCGGGCTGAAATCGCCGCCGCCGGTCCGACCTTGTCCCCGCAGGGTTGTTCCGGACGCGGGCGAGCCGTGAAATGACACACCAAGGCGGTGAGACATTTGCCGGACTGGGCGGTAAGAATACCGGGCGAGGCCGTTCGACGTGCGACATGTCCGTGCTGCCAGGATGGTGACAATCGTGTCTCAAGCTGCGGGGCAAATGAAGACGGATTCCTCAAACCTCAGCGAGCCGATCCTCCGCCTGGAGAACCTGCACAAGCGGTTTGGACCGCTGGAGGTGCTGGCCGGGTTGGATCTCGATCTGCGCGCCGGCGAGACCACCGTGGTCATCGGCGAAAGCGGCACGGGCAAGAGCGTGCTGCTGAAGCACATCGTCGGCTTGCTCCGGCCGGACTCCGGTTCGGTGTACTTTCATGGCCGGCGCATGGATGGACTGAGCGAGCGGGAGTGGGTCGAGCCGCGCATGCGCTTCGGCTTCCTGTTCCAGCTCTCCGCGCTGTTCGACTCGCTCACGGTCGGGGAAAACGTGGGCTTCCCGATCACGATCCACACGCGCCGCAAGCGCCGCGAGATCGAGACGGTCGTCGCGCAGAAGCTCGCCATGGTCGGGCTGGACGGCTTGCAGACCAAGCGCGTGTCCGAGCTGTCCGGCGGGCAGAAGAAGCGGGTCGCGCTGGCGCGGGCGATCGCGCTGGACCCGGAAGTTATCCTGTACGATGAACCGACGACGGGGCTGGACCCGCCGCGCGCCGACGTTATCAATGAGCTGATCCTGCGCCTGCGGCACGCCATGCGCGTCACGGGCATCGTGGTGACGCACGACATGGCCAGCGCGTTCAAGGTCGCGGACCGTATCGTCATGCTGCACCGCGGGCGGCTCATCTTCGACGGCTCGGCCGCGGACATCCGGCGCAGCACGGACCCGCGCGTGCAGCGGTTCATCGAGGGGCGTGCCAGCGCCGAAGACCTGGAAGCGCTTCACCAGCGAGACGAGACATGAAAGAAACGACGCGTAACGCCCTTGTGGGACTCTTTGTCATTGGCAGCCTCGCCGTCCTGGCGGCGCTGATGGTCATGTTCGGCGAGCGCCCGGAATGGCTCGGCGGCGTCGAGTGGGCGCTGCGCATCCGCGGCGTCGCCCAGCTTCGCGACATCCGCGAGGGCAACGAGGTCACGCTCAACGGCGTGGCCATCGGGCGCGTGGACCGGCTCGAGTTCAAGGACGACCAGCGCCCGGGGCTCGGCGTGGACATTGTGGTCCTCATCAAGAACGACTTCTCCGTTCCCGTCTCCGCGCGGGCGCTGGTGTACGGACCCACGCTGGGGATCGGGCGCGGGATCATCGAGATCGTCGTCGATGACCCCCTCAGCGGCGCCACGTTGTCCAAGGATGACACGGCCGAGATTCGCGGAGAGATGGCCAATCGCCTCAATGAGATTGTCTCCGAAGAGGCCATGGACTCCTTCCGCATCACCGTCGAGCGGATCGGGGAGTTCGCCGAGGAGCTGACGCCCGTCGCCCGCGACATGCACGGGCTGCTCGAACGGCGCACCGTCGGCGAGGTGGATCAGCCGCTCGATCAGGCCCAGAAGATCACCGCCAACCTCTCCACCGCGATCGAACGCTTCGACGCCACGCTGAAGAACATCAACGACGTGCTCGGCGACGCCCAGATGAAGGAGGATTTCAAGACCATCGCCACGCGCCTGCACGAGGCCGGCGACAAGCTCAACGCCCTGCTGGACCTCTGGCGCAGCGAAAGTCAGAAGCTCGCCGACAACGTCAACACCGGTGTGGACCGCACCGAGCAGCGCCTCGACGAGTTCTTCGCGGCGGCCAACAACGTGCTGGAGAACCTCGACGACGCCTCGGACCAGGTGGCGCTGGCGGCGCGCGAACTGAACGAAGGCAAGGGCACGGCCGCCCTGATGCTCAAAGACCCGCGGCTTTATGAGTCGATGGTGTACTCCTTCCAGCGCCTCGGTGAGTTGATCGCCACGCTGCAGCCGCTCGCAGAGAAAATCGCGGAGGAGGAGCGCATCCCCATCAAAGTAAAAACCGCCGTCGGCAATATCCCGACGTCCATCGACCTCAAGAAGAAGGACGACAAATCAGAGTAAGGCCTTCTCCATCGACGTACGCACGTGTTCGAGCTTGACGCCGCGGACAAGCACCGTTTTGAGAGGCGAGGTCTGCCCTTGCACGACCTCCACGTCGCGACGGTGAACGCCCAGGAGCTTGGCGAGCAGGGCGCAGACCGCCCTGTTGGCCTTGCCGTCCTCCGGCGGCGCGGCGACGGCGATCTTGGCCCGCCCGTCCCACTCGCCAAGGAACCGGTCGCGCGAGGCGCCGGGGACGACTTTCAGCGGGACCATAATCCCTGACGAGTGAGTATCAAACCTGATTCCGCAGGCAGATATGGCGAAAGGCGGCTTACCCAACGGCTCAGGTTGGCGGTCATGCCCGGCGGGCGAGTTCCCATTTTCCGGTGGCTCAGCGATCATAGCCCAGCGCGCGCAAGGTGGGAATGTCATAATACGTCTCACCACATATCGAGCAGCGCTCCACGGTGACGGTCAACATCGCGCCGTCGCGTGCTTTCCTGCGGATTCGCCGGGGGTGAACTCCGTCGGTCCCGCAGGTCACGCAGTGCCTCAACGCGCCGCCCTCAGTCTTCGATCGTCGCGATTTTTGACGAGATGAGGACGTAGAAGACGTCTGCGCCCGCTTCCCTGCGGATCGCGCCTTTCGTGTAGATGAGCGTGTGCCAGAAAGATTGCTTCCTCGCTATTTCGTGTGGGTAGCCTGAGCCAAGGCTGGGAGCTTGAAGTCCAGTTTTCCGGCGATGAGGTAGGTCATTGTCATAAGATAGGCGCTGGAGCGGAAGCCGCGGGCTTTCCGCTTGGCCGACTGGATC
>CAZGJA010000052.1:0-47128 GCA_964526695.1 uncultured Phycisphaeraceae bacterium | reverse complement strand
CATCCGCGCCGGTTCGACGAACGCTACAAGGAGCTGGACCCGCAGGGTCACCCCGAAATCGTGGAGCACGTTCGCGCGCAAGGGCGCACGCCCGCAGGGACGCATGTGCCCGTCCTCGTCGAGGAGATTCTCGCGGCGCTGAGTCCTCTGCCCGGGGAAGTCGTCATCGACTGCACGCTGGGCTACGGCGGACATGCGCAGCGGTTGCTCGAACGGATCTCGCCGACCGGCCGGCTGATCGGACTGGACCTCGACGCCGAGCAGCTTGCAAAGACCGCGACGCGGCTGGGCGGCACCGATCGCGTCAACCCCGATCGCGTCAATCCCGAACGCGCCGACCCCGAACGCGCCGGTCCCGAACCGGTCTTGCACACGCTCGCCTGTAATTTCGCCGGCATCGGCAAGGTTCTCCGCGCTGCGAGGCTGGACGCGTGCGACATCATCCTTGCGGACCTGGGCGTCTCTTCCATGCAACTGGATGACCCGACGCGCGGATTCTCCTACAAGCACGACGGTCCGCTCGATCTGCGCATGGACCGCCGCCGACCGCGCACGGCCGCGCGGCTGCTGAACACGCTGTCGCGCGAGGAATTGGCCGCGGCGCTGACCGAGCTGGCGGACGAGCCGGATGCGGAGCGGCTGGCGCGACGGATCGTCGAGCTTCGCGCCACGCGAAACCTGGGCACGACGCGAGCGCTCGTGGACCTCATCTTCCAGATCAAGGGGATCTCCCCGCGGATGTGGAAAGACAGGGCGACCCAGGATCCCGGCGCGCTGCACCCGGCCGCGCGGGTGTTCCAGGCGCTGCGGATTCTCGTCAATGACGAGCTGGGCAGCCTGCGACAGATGCTGCGGCAGGCGCCGTACTGTCTTCGACCGGGTGGGCGCATCGGCGTGATCAGCTTCCACAGCGGCGAGGACACTATCGTCGAGGCGTTTTTCAGCGAAGGCAGAAGCAGCGGGCTGTATGAGGCAATCAGCGAGACGCCCATCGTTGCCGGCCGCGAGGAGCGGCGCGACAACCCGCGCTGCGCCTCGGCGAGGTTCCGCTGGGCGAGGCGGGCGAATCCACCGGCATGTGGCACGTCGCCGTGAGGCCGGAAGGCGGATCGTCCGTTGCCAACGCCGGTGTGGCAGAACTCGGAACGGGATTCCCGCCTGCGCGGGAATGACGGAACTGGACTCTCGCGTGCGAAGGAATGACGGCTGCATTCCCGCCGGCGCGGGAATGACGGGTTCGGCTTCTTGCCACAGATCGCCTACTTCACCTGCGAGAGCTTCACCGCGCAGCGCTGCTTCGCCGCGATCAGGGCGGCTTCGAGCACGCGCTGGGTTTCATAGGCGTCGGCGAAGTCCGGCAGCGGAACGACCGGCTTTTCGCCACCGAGGACGCGCATCATGTCCGCCGCCATGTTCACGAACCCGTGCTCATATCCCAGTAGATGTGCGTCGGGCCACCAGTTGCCGGCGTAGGGGTGGTGGCCCGCGGACGTGCACATGATCCGCGTCCACCCCTGCACGGTGCGATCCGTCCCGGCGTCGTAATGCCACAGCAGGTTCATGTCCTCGAAGTTGAACTTCAGCGATCCCTTCTCGCCGTTGACCTCGATCGAGTTGGCGTTCTGGTTGCCGGTTGCCAGGCGCGTGGCCTCGAAGCTGCCGACGGCGCCGCCCTTGAATCTCGTCAGGAAGAGGACGCAGTCGTCCACGTCGGACTTCCCTTTTCGACTGGAGCCTTTCGTTCCGCCGGCAATCTGTCCGGTCGGCCCGATGTCGGGCAGCGAGCGCTCCTTGATGAACGTCTCGGCGACGGCGCCGCAGACCTCGGTGATCTCGTCGCCCGTGATGAAGCGGGCCATATCGACGATGTGCGCGTTGAGGTCGCCGTGGGCGCCGGAGCCGGCGTATTTCTTCTGAAAGCGCCACAGCAGCGGCGTGCCCGGCCCGCCCCAGTCCTGAAGGTAGCAGGCGCGCACGTGGTAAAGGCGCCCCAGCCGGCCCTGCCGCACGAGCTGATGCGCCAGCGCCACGGCCGGGCAGCGCCGGTAGTTGTACCAGACGAACGTGCGGCATTTCTTCGCCTTTGCGGCCGCGTCGCGCATGGCGCGTGCATCGGCGAGCGTCCCGGCGAGCGGCTTTTCGCAGGCGACGTGCTTGCCGGCTTCGAGCATGGCGAGGGCGTGCTCGGCGTGAACATGGTTCGGCGTGCCGATGTCCACGAGCCGGACGGCGTCGAGCGTGGCGATGTCCTGCCACCGCGTGGTCCAGTTCGCCCATCCCCAGCGCCGCGCGAAGGCTTGCAGCTCCGCGGCATCGCGACCGGCCACCGTGTGCATCACCGGCTCCAGCGGAAGATCGAAAAAGCGGGCGGCCTTGAGATACGCGTTGCTGTGCGCCCGCCCCATGAACTTCTGTCCGATCAGCGCGACCGGGCATTCCCTCGGCATGATGTGCTCCTCTTTTCGCAGCGCCGGATCCGCTCGCCACGCCGCGCTCGGGCGTTGCAGGTGCACGACGGGCGAAGGTCCGATTACCGCCGGCGAGTGTAATTGAACGCAATCAGGGTGGGAACCGGACGCGGCGTAAGGCGGCCTGAGGCTGGCCGGAATGAGCGGGATCGCTTCGGTCCGCCGATGATTCTCGGCACCTGCCACGCCGGGCCTGCTTGCCGTATCGCCCGGGAGAATGCGGACGACGGTTATCCCACGTGAAGCCGATCGTCGGCGGTCAATCCGGTTTCGAGCCGGACCGACGAAAGAAGTGCGGAAGTCCATGCTGCTGCGCCATGCGTTGAGTGCGCGGGGGCGGACCCAGTCCGCGCGGGAGTTGTCGATCGGATGTCGTCAGGGAACACGCTCAAACCCAGTCGCCGCAAGCGCGGACTTGTGCCGTCTCGGCCGGTCCTTGAGGGGCTGGGCGCGGGGGCGGTGTTATTGGCGACGGCGATGCTCAGCATCGCGGCGGTGTTTCGGACCGCGTCGCGCGCGTTCGACGAGGAAGTTCGCGCCGGGCTGATGAACTTCGCCCATGCGGCGGCGGCGCTTGTCGATGGCGACGTGCATCGCGCGCTCGTCTCCCCCGAGCAGGAAGCCACGCAGGCTTACGCGGACGCGATCCAGCCGCTGCGGAAAGTCCTCAATCAGGCCAGCGATCTGCGATTTTTGTACACCGCTGTGCTCGTGGAGGACCAGGTCCATTTCATTCTGGACGCCACGCCCCCGGGCGATGCGGACGGCGACGGGGTTGAGGATCACTCCGCGCTGATGGAACCCTACGAGGACGCGGACCCCGACATGCTGGCCGTGTTGCGCGACGGGGAGGCTCGCGTCACCGCGGAACCCTACTCAGATGACTGGGGGACGTTCATCAGCGCGTTCGTGCCCTTGCGCGATTCGCAAGGTCGCCAGGTCGGCATCCTCGGCGCGGACATCACCCTGGCGCGATACGAGGCGCGCCTCGGAGACATCCGCCGCGCGGCGAGGCTGGGTCTCGTCCCGGCGGCCGTGGTCAGCATCGTGCTCGGGTTGGGCGTGTTCACGATGCGGCGCAATTCACTGCTGTCCCGGCAGCGCCAGCGTGAAGCGCAGGTCGCGGTGCAGGAAAGCGAGGCCCGTCTGCGGGAGCTGGCCGAACGCAGCGCGGCGGTCCTGTGGCTGATGGACTGGAAGCAGGATCGCGTGATCTACGTCAGTCCGGCCTTTGAGACGGTCTGGGGGCGTCCCTGCCGGGATCTGTACGACAACTCGCATGCATGGATCGAGCCCATTCATCCCGACGATCGCGAGCGCGTCGGCCAAGAGTACTACCGCAGCGCGGCCTTGGGCGCGTTCTCGATGGAGTACCGCGTGGTCAAGCCTTCGGGCGAGATCATCTGGGTTCTGGACCGCGGATCGCCCGTGGTTGACGAAACGGGCGAGGTTCATCGCATCGCCGGCATCGCCGAGGACATCACCGAGCGAAAGAACTTCGAGCGCGAACTGGAACGCCGCCACCGTCTTCTGCAGGATTTCATCGATGAGACCGTCGCCAGCAACAAGAAGCTCGAAGCGGCGCGCCAGGCGGCGGAGAGCGCCAATCGCGCCAAGAGCGAGTTTCTCGCCAATGTCACCCACGAAATCCGCACGCCCATGACGGCCATTCTGGGCTTTGCCGAAATCCTGCGCGAAGGTGAGAACGTCCTGCGGCTCAGCGAAATACAGACGCAGGCGATCGATTCCATCCATCGCAACGGCGGCTACCTGCTGGGCATCATCAACGACATTCTTGATCTCTCGAAAATCGACGCGGGCAAACTCGACGTGGAGGCCGTCTCCTGCGAGCCGGCGCCGCTCATCGCCGATGCGCTGCGGCTCGTGTCGGGCAAAGCCGAGGCGAAGCGATTGCCGATTCACCTGGAGTTTCAAGGAACCACACCGGCGAAGATCCGAACCGATCCGGCGCGGCTGCGGCAAATCCTCATCAACCTGCTGGGCAATGCGATCAAGTTCACGCCCCGCGGGCACGTTCGCGTCGTCGTGCGGCAGGCTCCGACTCCCGCCGGCCGGCCCGGATTGGCGGTGGATGTCGAGGACACGGGCATCGGCTTGACGGAGGAGCAGATGACGCGGCTCTTCCAGCCGTTCACGCAGGCGGACACCTCGACGACGCGCGTCTTCGGCGGAACGGGTCTGGGGCTGACCATCAGCCGGCGGCTCGCCCGGCTGCTCGGCGGCGACGTCAGCGTGCGCAGCACCGCAGGCATGGGCAGCGTGTTCACCGTGTTCGTGGAAACCGGGCCGCTCGACGGAGTGCCGATGCTCAACCCGCACGAGGCACGAGAGCTGGCGGAGAGGACGGCGACGGATGACTCTCGGTCGGCGTCGAGCGGTTCCGGCCCGCCGCCGTCGAATTCGCTGGCGGAGCCGCTCTCGGCGCGGATCCTCATTGCCGAGGATGGCCCGGACAATCAGCGCCTCCTGAGGCACATCCTCACGCGCGCCGGCGCGCATGTCACCATCGCAGGCAACGGGAAGCTCGCCGTGGACATGGCGCTCGCCCAAGCCGGCACGAATCAGGCGTTTGATGTGGTTCTCATGGACATGCAGATGCCGGTGATGAGCGGGTATGAAGCCGCGCGAACGTTGCGCGCCGCAGGCTACGAAGGCCCCATCATCGCGCTGACGGCCAACGCCATGTCCGGCGACCGCGAGAAATGCCTGGCCGCGGGCTGCAACGACTACACGGTCAAGCCAATCCGGCGCGCGGAGCTGCTGGAGCTGGTTCGCCGATATGGGCAGCGAGGCGCGCCATGCGCGGCGAGCGGAAGCGCGTGGTATCCGGCGCTATGATCCGCGACAGGCGCAGCGGCGGGTGGCACGGTCTGGCGTACTCGCCAGGCCGCGGTGGATGTGCAATGAGCCGCCTTCACTTCTCCGGCTCGTCCTCGATGTAGCCCAACGCCTTGAGCCGCTCCTTCATGCCCGCGTCGTAGGCGCTCTCGACTGGTTTCGCCACGCGCGGCTTGAGGTCGTACGTCTCGACGGTCTGCACGGGATGCGCGTTGAGGAACTCCGGCGTCAGCAGATCGCTCAGCACCTTCCCATCCATGTCGCGCCCCACCGGCAGACCCAGCAGCGCCAGCACCGTCGGCGTCACGTCGAGCACCGAGGCCACCACGCCCTCCGTGCCTTGGCGGATCGGCCCGCCGGCCGCCACGAGGATGCCGCGTTTCGTATGCCAGTGCGGCGGCTTGATCCAATCCTTGTATGTGCGCTGAATCGGCTGCAAGCTCGGATTGTCCCCGTACCCGTGATCGGAAATGACGAGCACCACGTCGTTCGCCGCGGCCTGTTTCATGATGGCGCCGAGGTACAGATCGACGCGCGCGAGGTGCGCGTCCATGACGCGCCCCAGCGACTGCACCTGCGCCGGCAGCCGCGCAATTCCCCCCGCCCTGTCCGACTCACGCGCCTTCAGGTACGCCCCGTACTGCGGCCAGAAGATGTGGCAGAACGCGTCGAACCCGTCGAAATACACGGCCACGAGCGACGGCTTGTGCTTGTCCAGCAGGTAGGCGGCCATGTTGCCGACGGAGATATCCTTCAACAGGATGTCGCGGACGGCGTAATCCTCGATGCGCGGCAGGGCGTCCAGCCCCAGCGCGGCCAATTCGCCGGGCGCGAGGCGCTCCTCGGTCTTGATGAAACGATCGAGATCCCGCATCAACTCCGGCGGATATGTACGATCCGGGATGTCGAGGCGCGAGACGCTGCCGGTGGCGAAGCCGTCCTTGTCCTTCCGCAGGGGCCAGGTGTAGTCGCTGCACAGAAACCCGCGCACCGGCTCGGCGGGCCACGTCACCCACCAGCTCAGGAACCCCACGCTGACGCCCGCCTCGCTGGCGATGTTCCACAGGGCCTGCACGCGGCGGAGGGTGCTGCTGACCGGGACGGTGCGCCCGTCGTCCGTCTGCACCACGAACCCGTGAACGCCGTGCTGCTTGGGCTTCTTGCCGGTGGCGATGGTGGTCCACACGATGGCCGACGCGGTGGGGTCCATGGATTCCAGCGTCGCGCGCGAGCCGGACTGGATCAGTCGCGCGAGGTTGGGCATCAGCCCGGCGCGCATGACCGGGTCGAAGACCTCCCAGTTGCCGCCGTCAATGGCGACGATGAAGACGCGCCCCGGCACGGCGCGCTCCGGGAGGTCGAGAAAGGCGGGACGAGCCTCCGCCTGCACTGGTGCAGTTTCGTGGGAGGTTGAGTTCTTTGCAGCAACTGCGGGCGCGGCTCCGCTGGAGGGCTGCGAGACCGGGGTCTTCGAGCACGAGGCGACGGCCAGGAGAACAATCGCGCTGCTCAGGGTCCGCCGCACGCGAGAGACATCGTAACTTCCCGACACAACATCACTCCTCAATACCTGACCGGCGCGTCGCAATTCCCAATCAGGCTGCGACATTCCCGAATCGCCTGAGGCGAAGTTCTACAGGCTGTGTTTGAGCTGATCCACCAGCAGGTGCGCCAGCCGCGTCGGCTCCGGCAGGCGATAGCGCGTGCACGTGGCCAGCGTGATGCGGATCGCCGCATCCAGCGATAGCCGGTGCCCCACGCTGACGAAAACCGGCTTGACCCCCGCGCGCGTCCGCACGGCCGCGCCGATCGGCTCTTCCCCGTCCAGCAGCATCGACGTGGCGCCCGCCGACTTTCGCGGGGGATCGAACACCCCGACAAGCACGCTCTTGGCACATCCCAGCGAGGGGCGATCGAGAATGACGCCGGCATGGCACGCCAAGCCGAAACGGCGCGGATGGGCATACCCCTGACCGTCGAACATGAACACGTCCGGGCGCGTCTTCAGCTTGCGCAGCGCCGCCAGCAGCGCCGGCATCTCGCGGAACGAGAGCAGACCGGGAACATACGGGAACGTCAGCTTGCGACGCGCAAACACGCGCTCCACGACGCGCTGCTGCGAAACGTCCCAGGCCACCACGCCCGCGATCGCGTATCGCCCGTTCCGCGTGAACGCCAGGTCCGCGCCCGCAACGATCCGCACGGCATCCACGTCGCCCTCCCGAAGGACGCGGTCCGCCAGCGTGCGCTGAATCGCCACGGCCTGAGTCGGTGTCACGTCCCAGGCATGAGGTGCGGGTGCGATGCGCATGAGGGTCCATCTACCGATCTACGACACCCCAGGATTCCACCGCTGTTTCCCGAATGATCTGCAAGCGGCATTCTCAGCCCTCGAACAGCTCCCGCTGCGTGCGGTTGACGACCTGCGACTCGGTCTCGCCGTCGTGAAACTCGGTGACGAGCCGATCCCCGTCGCGCAGCCGGCTCGCGTCGCGCACGACCTCCCGCCCTTTTTTCAGCCGCGTGATCGTATATCCCCGGCCCAGCACGCTGCGGTAACTTAGCGCCGCGAGGAGCTGCTCCAGCGCGGCCACACGCCGACCTCGCCGGGCTTGCGCCGAAACGATGCCGCGCTTCAGCAGGTGCTCCAGGTGCGCGGTGCGCTCGCCGAAACGAACGACCCGCGTCAGCGGAGACGCCCGCTCCAGGCGTCCTCTCGAAACGTCCGCAACGCGGTGCAATGCGTTGATGCGCCGCGCCATGGCCAGATGCATCCGGTTCGATCGCTCGTGAAGCCGCGTGCCGCGCGACGCCAGCCACGCATGGGGAGCGAGGCGCTGAACGATCGGCTCGACTCGATCAAGGCGGCGGCGGAGTTCATGAATCGCCGCGCCGAGGTCGCGCGACAGGCCCGCCGCGCGCTCGTCCAGAATCTGCTCGCGCCGCCGCACCAGCAATCGCGGCTCACGAAACGGCGACCGCTGCGCGGCGTTGCGCAGGGAGCGCGATTCCAGTTCGACGAGCATCCCGACCGCCCGCGACAGGCCGCGCCGCCGGGTCGCAAGATCATCCGCGACGTCGCTGAGCATCGGCACGGCCAGCTCCGCCGCCGCCGTGGGCGTGGCCGCGCGCACGTCCGCCACGAGATCGCAGATCGTCACGTCCACTTCGTGTCCGACCCCGCTGATGATCGGAATGCGGCTGGCCGCCACGGCTCGCGCGACGATCTCCTCATTGAACGCCCAAAGATCCTCCAGCGAACCGCCGCCGCGCCCGACGATCATGACATCCACGCCGCCGAGCTTCTCCGAAACGATGTCTAGCTTCCGGATCGCCTCCGCAATCTCGCGCGCCGCGCCATCGCCCTGCACGCGCACGGGAATGAGCAAGACCTCCACGCACGGGTAACGCCGGCTCAGCGTGCGCAGGATGTCGCGCACGGCCGCGCCGGTCGGACTCGTGACCAGCGCGATCCTCGACGGGAATCTCGGGAGCGGTTGCTTGCGCGACGGATCGAAAAGCCCCTCGCGCTCCAGCCGGTCCTTGAGCTGTCGAAAGGCCAGCTCCAGCGCGCCAACGCCGCGCGGCTCGATCCGCTGCACGTAAAGCTGGTATCGCCCGCTGCGCTCGAAGACGTCGACCGAGCCGGCGGCGATGACCTCCATGCCGTCGGCCGGCTTGAATTTCAGCAGCGCGGCCGCGCTGCGCCACATCACGCACGACAGCTCGCTGTCCGTGTCTTTCAGCGTGAAATACACGTGCCCGCTGCTGTGCGGCTTGTAGTTGCTGATCTCGCCGATCACCCGCAGCGTCCGCGGAAGCGCCGTGTCCAGCGCCTTCTTCACCAGCCGCGTCAGCTCCGTCACCGTCAGCGGCTGCTTGCCGGTCGCGGAGGCCGCCGTTGCCCCGCCGCAGGCCGCGGTGGATTCTCCGGATGCCGCGGACGGCGACCGGAACAAAGAAGCGAACGGATTCGGATCTCGACCTGGCACGGGTGAAACCCTACCCGTCGAAGGCGCCTTCGGGAAGACAGCCCGCCACCGCAGCGGTCAGGTTCCGCCAGTCGCACAGGCCGCCTGCGGTGGGACCGTGCCGTCACCGTTCAAACGTCGCCGTGACAGGGCGCTGGCGCCCTTGTGATTCGGTGTGGCCGCTTGGTGAGCGCCTTGCGGCAAGGGCTGCACCAGCGCCCACGCCTGTCGCTCGCCCGCTCATCGACCCGCTGCACTGCCGTAATCCTCGGATTCGACATAGAACTCATTCGACAGGTAGGCCTTCATCGCCTTGCGCATGTTGGTGCGAATCGCGTCTTCGCCTTCCTTGTCATCGCCCATGACCATCAGAAGTCGGAAGTGCCCGCTGCGCCGCGGCACATCGCCCGTCCCCGCCGTCATGTGCAGCCGCTCCAGATACTCACGAACAGGGTATCCTTCCGGCGTGCAGACGCGCTCCTTGGAGCCGTCTTCGTGCTTGATGATCTCGCACGGTCCGCCCGGATTGTATTGGAAAGAGGCCGCGCCGGCGCGGCTGCCGGCCTTGCGGGCGAGCAGACCGACTTCCCGGATGCGCTCGCCATCCGCCGTCTTCTCGTCATACATGTTGATCCCGGGCTGCAGGCCGGTCAGCGTCGGGTCGATCGTGCTCAGCGAGGAACCTTTCACGAGATAGCTGTCCGCGTCTTCCCATGCGACGCCCTGGTGCGAATAGAGGTAGAACCCGTCCAGTCCCGTTTCCGCCGCCAACTGTGAGAATGTGGCGTAGTGAGCGCTGATCTCATAAGCGCGGTACTCATACCAGAACTCGAAGTATGGGCTTTCCAGGTCGCCCAGCGTGTCCCAGTACCCGCGGGATCGGCAGCCCGGCATGTGCTCCGTGCAGTCCGGGTTGACGCTGAGCGGGTCGAATCGCGGCGGGTCGAGCTCGCTGAAGTCGGCGAATGTGCCGTCTGGAATCCCCATATCCTGCAAGAAAGCGGCGAAGTCGCCCGCATACGCGGACTCGGCATACCGGCGGAAACCCTCCAGAAAATCATCGCGGTAGTCCGCCCATCGCGTGTCGGCCTTCTTGTTGCCGACGCCGCGAGGATAAATGGTCGGACCGCCCAGACCGATGCCGGCAATCACCGTGTTCGGATTCGCGTCGGCCCATGCATTGATCTCCTCCATGATTTTCCGTGTGTTGTCGTGCAGGGCCTGCGCGTAGAAATTCTTGTGCCCATCCAGCAGCGCCGGCGTGAACGGATAGATCGAGGCGCACTCCTCATCCGGGTTGAACTCGTTGGGCTGGTCATACTGGTTTCGCATGAAGTTGCGCTCCGGATTCTGATTGAGGAACTCGGAGAACACGCTTTCATAACAGTGACCGGCCATGATGGAAATCGTGATGTGTGCGTCCGGGTAAAGGGCCGCCGCCTCGGACAGGTTTCTCGCCACCACGCCGGGCCTGAACCGGAAGTCGCCATACTTGTACGGAGGCCTTGCGCCGTCTTTCAGCTTGAACAGCTTGTCGCTGACGGGGTTGAAGTGATAGTGCAGCCCGAATCGCACGAACCCGTTCGGGTTGCCGTATCCGTCGGGATTCGCCTCCGTCCTGAATTCATGCAGCAGCTCGTCGAATTCGCTGAAGTCTCCGCCGCCATCCTTCAAGGAGACGGAATGCACGGCCAGATAAGTCGTGTTCAGGTCGCCATTGTTCTTGTCTCCCGCCATCGCCGGCCCAGCCAGCGCCCCAAGTGAACTCATGGCCAATCCAGCCCTCGCGCGCATGGTGCTTCCAATAATCCGCCTGTTCATGTCTGACAGCTCCCTGTTCGTGTTAATCCAGCGTCAACTGGGGACTTTGGGCAATTCAGGTGTACGATTGGATTATGAGAATGGCAAATACTGCCGATCGTCCGATAGACTTAGAGCAAGGATGAGCACTCGATAGGGACGCCCGAAGCTGTGCCTCAGCGCGGCAGGGTGGCACGGTCAACGGCACTCCGTTGGCCGTGGCATGGTCGCGCAGGAGAACCACGGCCTGGCGAGTACGCCAGACCGTGCCACCCAACCTTGCTGCCTGTCTTGCGTGCCTCGGGGCGGTGCTCTGCCTGCCTACTTGTCCTTCGGATCCAGCCCCATGCCTCTGCGGTCCGGGTAGGCCGGGCGGGCGGGTTTCTTGTAGCCGTTGCGCTCGATTTCGCCGAGCAGGTGCTGGATGGCTTCGTCGAGCTGCGGGTCGCCGCCGTTCTGCATCCTGGCCGGGTCGTCGATCACCTCGATGTCGGGATCGACGCCGTGCCCCTCGACGCCCCACGTCCCGTCGGTCTCATAGAACGCAAACGTCGGCGCGGTGACGTTGCCGCCGTCCACCAATCCCGGATTGCCGGAGATGCCCACCAGTCCGCCCCACGTGCGCGTGCCGATGATCTTGCCGAGCTTGTTGTAACGGAACAGCCACGGGAACATGTCGCCGCCCGAGCCGGCCAGCCCGTTGATCAACATGCACTTCGGACCCTGATGGGAATCCGGCGGCCAGGTCCAGTCGTGGCCGTCGCGCCGCGCCCAGTAATTCGTGACCGGCCGATTGAGCAGCTCGATGAATCGCGTGGGGATCTGCCCGCCGCCGTTCCAGCGCTCGTCGATGATGAGCGCGGCCTTGTCGATCTGCCCGTAGAACTGGCGGAAGAGGTTGTTCTGGCCGTTGACGCCGGTGTCGGGCACGTGGATGTAGCCGATCTTCCCGCCGGATTTCTCCTCGACGAGCTTGCGATTGCGCTCGATCCACGCGCGGTAGCGCAGGTCCGCGTCGCCGCCGGGAAGCTTGACCACGACCTGCCGTGCGGTGTCATCCCGCTGCGGCTTGTCGCTGATCGTCAGCGTCACGGTCTTGTCGGCCAGCCCCAAGAACGCGGCCCAGGGCTCCTTCGACGTGTCCACCGCCCGGCCGTTGACCGCGAGGAGGTACTCCCCCTCCTTCACGTCCGCGCCCGGCTGGCGCAGCGCCCCGCGCGCGTCGCTGTCCCACGGCGCGCCGCCGTAGATCCGCGTGATGCGGTAGGCGCCGCCCTCAAGCGAGAACTCGCACCCTGGAACCGCCACGGATGCGGCGGGCTGCTGCTCTTCGTCGCCGCCGCCGTAGTACGCGTGGCCGACGTTCAACTCCGAGATCATCTCGCGGATGAGGAAGCTGACGTCCTCGCGCGACACGCAGTGCGGCAGCAGCGCCTCGTACTGGCGGTACACCTTCTCCCAGTCCACGCCGTGCATGTTGGGGTCATAGAAGAAGTCACGCTCGGTGCGCCAGGCCTCACGGAGAATCTGCTTCCACTCCTCGCGCGGGGCGATCAGCGTTTGCATTGAGTCGGTCGGGACGCGCTTGTCGGTCTTCTGGTCGACCTTGGCGTCAATGACCGACATCTGGCTGCCGCCGAGCATGACGAGGAGCTTCTTGCCGTCGCCGCTGATGCCGAACCCGCCCGTGCCGCCGACGACGTTCTTCTCTTCCTTCTCATCCGATGAGAGGTCGAGGATCTTGATGGCGGGCTGATCGTCGCTGCCGCGGCGTGGCATGCGGACGTAGATGAGGTGTCCGTCCGAGTTGACGGCCAGACCGCCGAAGCTGCCGCGCTTGACCGGCAACTGGATCGCGCGGGCCTCGAAGCCTTCAAGGTCGATGACCAGCGGCTTGATCTCCTCCTTCTTGTCCTTGTCGTCTTTCGGCTTGTCGTCCTTTTTTTCGCCCTCCGCCAGCGCGCTTCCGTCCTTCTCCGCGTCGGCGGGCTTGTCCGTGGGCGGCTGATCGGGCTTGCCGGACGAGTCGTCCTTCTTGTCCTCGGGCTTGCCGGGATCGCTCTTGTCCGCAGGCTTCTCTTCCTGCTTCTTGTCTTCCGGCGATTCACCTTCCTTCTTGTCGGCATCGGGCTTCTCGCCGTCCTTCTTCTCGTCCTTCTTCTTCCACTCCTCCTCGTCGCTCTTGGGCAGCAGCGGCGACTTCACGTCCTTGCGCAGCGGGACGGCCAGCAGCACGCCCGTGTCGCCGTAGATGAACGAGTTGCCCACGTCTTCATACGCCGGCGACGTGAAATCTCGCTGGCTCGAGTAGTAGAGAAACTCGCCCTTGCGATCGAACGTCGGCGAGCCGTCGTTGAACACGCCGCGGGTGACCTGGTGCTTCTCACCTCTCATCACGTCGTACAGCCAGACGCTGGACGTGACGTTGTCGCCGACCTTGGTGTAGGCGATCCAGCCCGAGTCGTGCGACCAGCTCATGCCCGTCTGGTTGGCCCAGGGGTCGGTGTCAAACACCTTGGGGCCGTCGCCTTCGAGCGTGTGGAGATACAGGTTGCCGGCCTTGTCGGTGAAGGCGAGGTGCTTGGAATCCGGCGACCAGACGGGGTTGTAGTAAAATGTCTTGCGATCCCGCGTGATCTGCCGCAACTCGCCGGCGCCGTCGGACTGAGTCAGATACAGTTCATACTCTCCGGTGGCGTCGGAGAAGTAGGCGATCCACTTGCCGTCCGGGCTCCATGAAGGCATCCGCTCCTGCGCGCCGCTGCTGGAGGTGAGGTTGCGCGTCGAGCCTTCCTTCGCCGGGAGCGTGAAGATGTCGCCGCGGGCTTCAACGACGACGCGCTTCCCGCTCGGCGAGATGTCCGCGCCGCGGATCATGTCCGCCATGTTCGTGAGGATCGGGCGCAGGCGGGGGCGATCGCCGGGGATTGCTACCCTCACCACGCGCGTCTGCTCGCTCTTGAGGTCGAGCAGGTGCAGGTCCGAGCCGCTCTGGAACACGATCTCGCCGTCGCCGGAGGGTCCGGGCCCCATCGAAGGCCACTTCACGTCAAAGTCTGAAAACTTCGTCACCTGCGAGCGCTGACCGCTCTTGGTTTCATACTTCCAGATGTTGCCGCGGTGCTCAGGCCCCTGGTCGCTGAGATAGTACACCACGTCGCCATGCCACATGGCCAGCGAGTCCGTGCCTTCCCAGTCGGTGATGCGCTTTGATTCCTTGGTCTGCAGATTCAGCAACCAGATGTCCGTCTGCATGCCGCCGCGGTAGCGCTTCCACGTGCGGAAGTCGATGGAGTGCGGGGTGTACGCCAGCCACTGCCCGTCCGCGCTGATCGAGCCGGTCATGCCGTAAGGCACGGGCAGGCGCGTCGGCAGCCCCCCGGCCGGGGCGACGGTGAAGATCTGCCGCTGCCGCCAGCCGATGTCCGCGCTGCGCGAGCTGTTGAAGAGCAGGTTCCCGTCGCCGCTCCAGTCCTGGAGCATCTCCGCGTCGGGGTGATACGTGACCCGGTGCGGCACGCCGCCGGTCACCGGGATCGTGTAGATGTCGCGATTGCCGTCGTAGTTGCCCACGAAGGCGATGGCCTTGCCGTCGGGACTGAACTTGGGGAATCCCTCCTCGCCGGGCGGGCTTGCCAGCGGCGCCGCCGCGCCGCCGTCGCGCGGCACGAGCCACAGGTCATTGGCGTAGGCGAACACGATGTGCGTCGCGCTGGCGTCCGGGTAGCGCAACATGCCCGCCTGCGGAGAGCCCTCCCCGCCCTGCGCCTCCGCGCGCGCCGGCGCCAGGCACCCCGTCAGTCCCAGAAATCCCAGTGTGAAACCCCGCCCGATCCAGTTCATGCCAGCCATGTCCGCTCCCCTTCAGTTCGAGCCGGGGTTATAGCGGATGACGGTTCCCGCGACACGCCCCTGCGCGAAGCTGACAGCTTCTTGCAGACGTGAGTCCTCAGTCATACTGGAATCGCACAAGGAATGGACGAGGGGCGCACGGCGACTGCGCCGCGCAAGCTCGGGACCGATCGAGGGCAGAGTTCCGCCCCCCATTCCCGCGATCGGTCCCTCGCAGCGCGTTTCGCCTGCAAAGCGCGTCGGATCACCGCTTCTGGAGGTCAGCCAGTCGCGAAGCACCGCGCGCCTTACGGCGCAAGGTGCAACGTCCGCTCCGGTGCCGTGCATTGGAGCCATCCGGATCGGCGTTGCGGTGGGATTATCCACCACACCAAGTGGCCGGACGAGGCGGCAAGTCCGCGGCAGAATACGGGTCTCGTCGCGGAGCGACGAACTACCCACGTCATTCCCGCGGAGGCGGGAATCCCGCAGCCGGCGATGCGCCCTGGACCCCCGCCTGCGCGGGGGTGACGAAACGAGCGCCGGTTGACAAGCTCGGCCACAGGCTGTCAGGCCAGTGGCTTACCAGCTCGTGGTGGACGTCTGCGGGTCTGGCCTTTCCCGTCCGAACAGATCGGGATTCCCGGCAAATGACCGGCTGGAAAGCCGGTCCCCCAGGCAGAAGTCACTCTTAACACGTGCTGCCAAGCTCCAAAGCGAAGTGATGGCTGGTGATGCGCATCCGCTCCCGGAGGTAGAAGCGGTGCGCGTCGAACCGCTGCACGCCGGAGTCGAGGTGGAGTTGATCGCAGCCCTCGCGCCGCGCGTAAGCGGTGAGCCACTCGAAGAGCGCTTCGCCGTGCCCCTGCGAGCGCGAGTCGGCGTCCGTCACCAGATCGTCCACGTACAGCACACGTCCCCATGCGAGCATTTCAAAGCGTCGAAAGCCCGCGACGGCCGCGATGCGCCCCTCGGCGTCGCGCAGGGCGGCGAGCTGGTAATCCTGCTGCCGCTGCCGACGGACCTGCTCGATGAACGCTTCCTTCGTGAGGTGCGGACGAAGCTGGGCGATGACAGGAAAACACTCGGCCACCTGTGCGTCGCCGTCGGGCATCTCGATACGTGGCGCGTCGTTGCTGCGAGGTGCGGACATCTGCTTCCTCCGGTCGTGAGTACGTCGCACACAAGCAGTGCGGTAGTCCGGCGCCGACGGACCTGCCCGCGACGTCAGGATAACCCGGCATCTTACAGAGCCGCGCGCGTCAGCAAGCGAACCATTCGATTATCCCTGGCGGGACCGATCCCGCATTCGCGCTCGTGCAGTGCGCTCCCTCACGGTCGCGGCTCTGAACAAAGCCGCGACCGTGAGGGAGCGAACGCCTCCACGAACAACGAGCTCGCTTCTCTCCAGACGCGGTTCTGATCGGAGAGTCAGCATCCCAACGGCGGCGGCGCTGGTCGGACGGTCCGCTTCCGGACGGGCGCGGCTCTGTTCGGCGGGTCCGCTTCCTGACGGGCGCGGCTCGGAAATACAAGCGATCCGGCGTTCCCGCAGCACTTCGCTAATACCCGAATGGAATCAGGAACAGGATCAATGCCAGCAGAATCGCCAGCCCGATGTTGTTGAAATCCATGGTGAACATGGTGCGCTCACTCCTTCGTGCGGCTGATGCGCCGCCTTATTCGTCTTCGATGAACTCTTCTGCGGGCGCGGCGTCCTCGTCGATGAAGTCGCCGCCTTCCCCGCCGCCGGCCGGTGCGGACTTGACGTTCGGATCCACCGCCGTGTGGTTCCGCAGCCCCGCGGCGACGAGGTAATCCACGAGCAACTGGATCTGCTCCTCGGCCGTGCGCCCGAACTTCGCCTCCAGCTCCTCGCGCTTGTCGCCGAAGTTGGAGAACGCGCTCTGCATGTTGGGCCAAAGCTGCGGCATCTTCGTTCCCGGCTGGATGGCGGCGGGCGCTTTCACCCAGCTTCGCACCCACTCCTGTCGCAGGCGACGCGCCGTGAGATTGAGATTGGGCGCGGAGGGATTCGCGTTGGACCCCTCCTGCTTCGGATCGCCGAGCACGTGACACTTAAGACACCCCAGCGTCAGCACCATCTCCTCGCCGGTCTTAAATCGCTCTTCATCGACCGCCGTCGGCAGCACGTCGTCAAACGGATAACGCACCGCGTACAAGTCGCGCAGGAACGTCGTCTCCGTGTGAACGCGGGCATAACCCTTGGCCAGCTCCTCCGGCGAGTTCTCCGCCGGGTTGAGTTGGAACGGCATCATCAGGCGGTTGACGATCGAGTATCGACCGAGGAACCCCGCGGCCTTGCGGAGGTTGTCCTGCGCGAACCAGTCGTCGCCCGCGGGGATGGCGCCGTTGGTGGCCGTGCCCTCGGCGGGCTTGGCCTCTGCCTGCTGGGCGGCGCGGTATTCGTCCACCGGTTTGAGCCGCTGCGTGAGCTGTCTCGCCTCGTCGTTCGCAAGCCCCGTGAAATGCTCGACGATCGCCCGCGTGTCGTCGCCGGCCATGTGGAAACTCGGCATGCGGATCTTCAGCCACGGGCGCAGCATCTCGACGTCGTTCACGAAGCTGTAGAACCACGCGGGCTGCGTCTTCGCCCCCTGGCCGCGCAGCGCCGGCGGGGCGTTGACCTCGTCGAACTTCTCCTGGCCTGCCTCCTTCACCCGGAAGTACTGCTGCACGACGGGATAGTTGTCCTCGATCGGGTGGCAGCCGACGCAGTTGAACCAGCGCGTCAGATCGCGCCCTTCCGCGATGCGGTCGCGCGGGTCGTTCTCGAAATTCACCACCAGCGAGGATGAGACCCGCGGCTGGCGACGGCCCATCATGAACGTGACCAGCGCCTCGGCCTCCTCCTGTGTGAAGTAGAAGTTGGGCATCTTCAGCTTGTCGAGCGGCTTCTTTTCCTTCTGCCGGTCCCAGATGCGCGGGTTGAGCACCTTGTGATAGGCGAAGGCCGCGTGGTCGTGCGTGATCTCCTCCGGCGGGTTCACGCCGTGGTGCAGCGCGACGAGGTCCGGTCGATGCGGCGGATACAACTTCTCGAAGATCGGCTTGTTCTCTTCCTCCTGCCGGGCCTCGGCGAAGGACGGGCTGAAGAACGCGAAGTCGAGCTGGCTGAGCGGCTTTTCAGACCACACGGTCAACTCGGTGCCGGGTCGCACGGCCGTCTCGAATCCGGGGATCAAGTGGCACGAGTAGCAGCCGTAGTGCGAAATGGCCTTGTTGCCGAGATACAGCAGGCGTTTGTCCTCGACGTTCATCCCGGAGACGCGCGAGACGTAGGCCTCGTTGACGCCGGACTGCCCGAGGAACCCCTCCAGCGTTTTCGTCAGCTCGCCATCGGTGTCGTCCATCATGGCGCGGGTGCGCGCCTCCGACCGCTGCGACGCAATCAGGTCGAATACGAGCTGGTCCGCCTTCGCCCGATGCCGCTCATCCAGCGGGAACGCCTCGGACTTGAAGGCGTCGCGCGCCGGATCCAGCTTCAAGCCCGACAGGTAGGCCGCGACATCCGCCGCCTCCTGCTGCGTGAGGCGCAGGCTCGGCATGCGCGTCTCGGCGTGGTAGCTTGACGGGCTGCGCAGCCAGGCGTACAGCCACTGCGGCGTCGTCTTGCTGCCCATGCCGGACAGCTCCGGACCCACGCGCGTGAACACGGGCTGGTTGTACGCCTTCGCCGGATCGAACCGAACCTCATTCGGCGAGAACATCGCGTCTCGATCGCCGGGCAGATGGTCCATCGCGTAGCGCACGCGCTCGGCATAAGGCATGGCGTCGAAGTTGGCTTTGGCCTGCTCGGGGGTTTCGCCGCGCTCCTTGCGGTCGCGGACAATCCAACTTTCGCCGAACTCGGCGAGGTTCGCGTGACAGGCGAGGCACCCGACGCTCTTGAACAACTCGCGTCCCTTTTGTGCGTCGCCGGCGACGCCGTCGGGCATCGGCTCCATGTCCTTCCAAGGCTGCGATACGGCGTAGAGGTAATGCGCCATCGCCGACACTTCGACCTCGGTGCGCAGCGTCGGGTCGGAGTCCCACTCACTCTCGCTGCCGGGACCGTTGTTTTCCTGCATGAAGAAATGCGGCATCCACGTGGACGGGCGAAACGCCTTGGGGTTGTAAATCCACTGCTCGGTGAAGCCGCGATCCAGCTTGCTTTCGAGGTGCGCCAGGCTCGGCCCGACGCGCGGGGCGCTCTCGAATCCTTTCACGAGATGGCAGTTCACGCAGCCGACGCGCGTGAACAGGTCGAACCCCTGGCGCACCTTGGCGCCCTGCGGCTCCAGATTGAAGGAGCCGATGCCGCTGGGCTGCTGATGGCACTTGACGCAGTTGCCCTCCGTGTAGCGCGTGGGCAGCATGTGCCGGTCCCAGTAATGGTCGAGCAGCTCGAACGTGGCCGTCGGCACGCCGGCGTGCTTCTCGTAGTACTTCTCCTCCCACTCCTTTTCCTGCTCGTGATCGACGGGATTGTGCGCCGCCAGGACGAAGGTGGTTTCCTGCGGATTGCCCTCGTGGCAGACGGTGCAGCCCATCGTCTTCATCGGGTGGGGCGAGTCGATCTGCACGTACAGGTCGAGGTTGGGGTGCGCGAGCATCGCGCGCGTCAGGCTAAGCTGCGGCTTGCCCTCCTCGCGCTGGTACTGATTGATCCCCGCCAGCAGCGCGTCGAAGTACGCCTTGCGATCCGCGGCCGTCAGCGCGTCCCAGTGGTCCGTGACGTTGCCCGCCTCCAGCTTGGGCGCGCCTTCGCCAGTCAGCGCGGGAACCGGCGGCAGCGCGATCGCCGCACGACCCAGCGCGGCCCGCTGCTCGTTGATCGACCCCAGTCCACGCTCAAACTTCGCCGCCAGCGCCGCTTCCGTGAAGTCCCGGTTGTCGATGGCGATGTGGCACGTGACGCAGCGGTCCGTCGTGTAGCTTCGCAGATAGTTGAGTTCCGAGCGGATGTCCGGGAGGACAAGCTGCTTGATCTCCTGCCGCCCGGGCGTGTTCTTCGTCGCCAGAAAGTCCAGCATCGGAATATTGAACACGGTGCGGCGCAGCTTGCCGCCGTACCAATCGGCCTTGTTCTCCGCGTCCTTCGCCTGCCGCACGAGCGCGTCGTAAGCCTTCTGCGCCTCGATCTGCGGCGCGCAGAGTTTCTTGACCTCCCGCTTCAAGGCGTCGATCTCGTCTTCGAGGAGCTGCTTCTCCTTGCCCAGTTCCGCGATCTGCTCCTCCTCCTCTTCCTTTCGCTCCGCCAGCTCGCGCGTCTCGGGGTGTTCGCTGCCGTGCGCCGCCAGCGCATGCTCATAAGACTGCAGCGTCACCTGATGAACGTTGTCCACCGGGCCGAAGCGCAGCTTGATGTCGGCGTATTTCGCATCCAGCTCGTGGAGCTTCGACTCGTGCGCCTCGATCGTCGCGCGGCTTTGCTCCGTGAGTTGCCTGGCCTCGTCGAGCCGCTGCTGCGCCAGACGCAACTTCTCCTGCTCCGAATCCCGCTGCGTGAAGAGGTAGTCCAGCTCGGCCAGCACGCCCTGCACGTCCATGTAGGAATTCTGAAAAGGCCGCCACTGCTGATCGTAATCCACGACCGCCAGCCACAGCATGGAAGCCAGCAGCAGCCCGGAGCTGACGGCGAAGAGCACGTGCAGCCGACTCATGTTGTACAAGTTCTTTTCACTGACCGGCATGAAGCCTCTCCGCCGTGATGTTGATCTCGTGGGGGGGCGCCCCCGCAAGCTATCCTCACAAGCCCTTCCTCTAGACGTTGAACGGAAGCTCCGGGATGGCGATGAAATAGTGCAGATTGATCGTCCACCGCAGTGCCATCTTGAGCGGGACCAGGAACATCCACATCAGCAACTGGCTCATGATCGCATAGCGGATGAACCCGATCTGTCGATAGGTTTTCCGGAAAAAGGTCCACGCCAGCAGCACCGGCACCCCGGTGAACCAGAAGCCGATGAAGATCAGCCCCGGCGCCTCGCGCACCAACCAGTGGCTCGGCAAGCCCTGGTGCAGCGCCTTGATCCAGAACAGATCGCGGAAGTCGATGTTGAGCAGCGCCGCCAGCTTGTGCGCATCCCAATACTCATAAGGCCCGAAGAATATCCAGTTCGGCCCGCGAAGGAACGTGCCGAACACAATGAGCACCACCCACAGCACGACCCAGCCGAGCATGTACATGGTGATGACCAGCGGGCGTTCCTTGAACGTGTAATAGCCGTTGCCGCGCGGGTTCTTATCCAGATAAGGAAGCGCCACCAAGCCGAGGATAATCAGGCCGGGAAGCAGCACGCCGGCGATCCACGGATCGAAATACACCAGCAGTTCCTGCAGACCCAGGAAGTACCACGGCGCCTTGGCCGGATTCGGCGCCACCGACGGGTCCGCCGGCTGCTCCAGCGGGGCGCGAAGCAGAATCGCCCAGGCGATCAAGGCCGCCGTGCAGAGAATGAGCGCGATGAACTCAATATACACCAAGTCCGGCCAGACGAGCACCTTGTCGTCGGCGCCGGCTTCCAATAGCGGCTCGCCCCTCGCCATGCGCGTGTCATTGATGGCCGACTGACGAAACGCCAGCCACGTGCAGAACGCGACGGACCCCATCATGATCGAAATCGGCACGTTGTCCGGCTTGGAAATGATGGAGAAGAAGTTTTCGTCCAGTCCGCTGATGGCGTAATACAAGACTGCGGCCAGCCCAAGCAAAGCGGCGACGGCCGGCCGGGTCCAGAAGCGGTAGCCGATGAGGAACACGGCCAGCGCCGTGCAACTGAGAATGAAAAACGGCGCCGGCTCGCAGATCGTGTTGATCGCGTGCTTCACGCGCTCGATGCCGCCGGCTGCCAATAGGTAGTGCATAGGTGCGGGTCTCGGAAAACGGTTCTCGGATGATTGGCTTCAGGGTTTAGGGTTCAGGGTTCAGGGTGTTCGGGATTCCTCGCCGCTTACCTGCCTCGTTGCCTTGTCGCCTCGTCCCCTCGTTGCCCTCCGCACCTTCCTCACAGCGGCCCGCTGACGCCGCCGTCCTTGCGGATGCGCCAGAAGTGCACGCCGATCAGGATGGTCACGACCACGGGAATGAAGACGCAGTGCAACACATAGAAACGCAGCAAGGCGTTGGGCCCGACGAACGTCCCCGCCAGCAATAGGAACCGCGCGTCCGACCCCGCGTGAACCAGCGGCACGCCGTCAATGGCGAGGAAGGCCGCGCCCGGTCCCTCATAGCCCGCCAGAGGCGTCGCCCGCGCCATGTTGGAACCGACGGTGATCGCCCACATGGCGAGTTGATCCCACGGCAACAGATATCCGGTGAAGGACAGAAGCATGGTGAGCACGAGCAGGATCACGCCGACGCCCCAGTTGAACTCGCGCGGCGGCTTGTAACTGCCCGTCAGAAATACGCGGAGCATGTGCAGCCAGATGGAAATAATCATGGCGTGCGCCGCCCAGCGGTGGATCTCGCGCAGCAGACCCATCGACACCAGTCCGGAGCGCATCGCCTCAATGTCGAAATACGCGTATTCGACGACGGGGCGGTAATAAAACATCAGCAAAACGCCGGTGACGATTTCCACAAGAAAGAGGAAGAACGTCAGCCCGCCCATGCACCAGGTGAATGAAAGTCGAATGCCGCTCTTGCGCACCGCGACCGGGTGAAGGTGCAGGAACACGTTCGACAGGATGGCCATCGCGCGCGTGCGCCGATCGCGCGGCACGCCGTGCCGAAAAATGCTGTTCCAGACTTGCCCTTCACGAATCCAATTGATCATCGAACGCTCCCGAAAACCTCTCGGCTCTTACCTGTCAGTTGTGAGTGTCTCACCTGTGATTGCATCAATTGTCAATCGTAATCGAACTCCACGTGCTCCAGCCGCCTTCATGCGTCAAGCCGCTCGCCGAATTGCCCAAGCTCCAGCGTTTTCGGATTCAATCGCGTTACCGTCGGTGCGCTTTCGCGTTTCTGCATTTCTGCTTTTTGGCGTTTCGACGTTTCGGCGTTTCGGCCATTCACACCGCCAAATGGCTCTCCGGCATGTCCCACTGCCCCAGCTCGTGCTGGAACTTCTTGCTCTTGTCCACCACGACGATGCCGTCCTCGATCACGATGCGGAAACGCTCCAGCGGACGCGGCGTCGGGCCCTGGAAATTAATTCCCGTAAAGTAATACCCGCTGCCGTGGCAGGGGCAGAGGAACTTGCGGTCGTTGGGCAGCCAGTTGGGAATGCAGCCCAGGTGCGTGCAGATGATGTTCAGCGCCGAGACGCGCTCCTCTTCGCGGATCATCCAGATGCCCTTGGGCTTGTAGTCCTCGTTGACTTCGCCCGGCTTCATTTCCACATATTGCTTCAGCGGTCCGACGCGCACGCGCGGGTCCGGCTCCTCCAACGCACGCGGCATGGAGAAACTCAGCCCCGCCGGACCCACCATGATCCCCAGCGCGCCGGCAAACGTCGCCCAGCCGGCCGCCAGCGCGACCGAAGAAAACGACAACGCCTCGCGCCGCGTCACGCCGTCCTTCTTGATTTTCCTGGCCTCTTCCAGAGTCTTGGCATAGCGCGCGTCCGGCGGCAGGTTGTCCGGATCGGTGCGCAGCGGATCTCCGCTGATCCGCCCGCCGCGGGCTTTGGAGATGGCCGCCTGACCGCCGCGCGTCGTCGCCGCGGCCAGCAGCGCCTGCAGGCCGGGATCGCCCAAGTCCGCCGCGGGAGCGATGGGCGAGTGGCTCTTCGCCGCCGGCGCTTCAGCCACCGCCGCCGCAGCCGCGGGCTTGGGAGCCGGCGCCGCATGCGCCTTGGGCTCGGCGGGGGCGGCCGCTTCACCCCCGGCAACCGCCGCTGGCGCGGCGCTCTCGCCGCTGAAGATCTTCGCGGCCTCCGCGTCGCTCATCTCGACCGCTTGCACCTCGAACTTGATGACATCAACCGGGCATTCTTCCGCGGCTTCGATGATCCGCTGCGTCAGCGGCTTGGTGAACGCCGCCTCCATCGCAGGCGCATGAATGAGGCAGGTCTCCTCCTGAACGTCGAAGACCTCCGGACACGTGTTCTCGCACGCATCGCAGACGATGCACCCCGGATCGATCCAGACTTTAGTGACCAGCTCTTTGGTCGGCATGTCGCCCTCACCAGCTTCCCAAAACCCATCCGCCTTGAAGGGTCGTACTATAGCAACCCGACTCCGCACGCCAAACGCGATTCACGCGGGTGCAACGGCAGTTCTCCGGCGGGCTGCCTGGTAGGAGCGATTCGCCGTCTCCGTAGGCGGGCTATGCCCGCCTCGTACTGCAACCGCAGGTGCCCTACGCCCGCCGCGTGTATCCGAGCGCACAGACCGGCGGGCATAGCCCGCCCTACACGAGGTTTTTTGCGTAACCGATCCTCACGGCGGGTTCCCGGCCTTTTGCTCCATCCGCTCCATCGCTGCTCGAACGGCCTCGCGCACCAGCAGCGACTCGTCCTTCCCCAGCGCCTCGATCGCCTGCCGCACATCCGCGTCGCGCACCTTCGAGGCGGCCTCGATGGTGGCGCGAAGGATCGACTCAACCTGTCCCGGCGGCATGGGCTTCTCGGTCGCCGCTCCGCCGCCGCCTTCCAGCCGCACCGGCGCGCCCTCTGCCCAATATCGACGATCCAGCATCGCGATCAGCACATCTTTGGATCGCGGACTTCCCAGCCTGGCCAGGGTCAATGCCGCGTTCCAGCGCACCTCGCGATCCTCGTCAGGGCGGTCGCACGCGCGCTGAAGCTGCGCCAGCACGCCCTCGTCCTGCGGGGAGGCAAGGAACGTCAGAACAAAAGCGGCCACCGTTCGGACCGTAGGCTCAGGATCTTCGAGCAGGGACGCGACTTCCGCCGCGGACGCCTCCGCGCCCGCCGTCCGGTGCGCCGCGCCGAGCGCCTTCAGCGCCTCGCGTCGCGTCTGCCAGTCTTCCGCGTGCAACGCCTTGCGCAGCGGCGCGATCGAATCCGGCTCGCCGGTGGCGCCCAGCGCCGCAATCGCGAAATGGAGGACGCCGCGCCGATCCTCGCGGAATGACGCGGACAGCGGCAGATCACGCGCAATCAGGGCGCTGAGCCGCGTGACGATTTTCCGCATGTCCTCGGCCGAAAGCTCGGAGTCCTTCTTCTGCAGTCGAGCGGCCAGCTCCTTGCCCGCCTGCCAGATTTCCTTGTCCGCCGGCATGAGCGCGACGTCGAAGACCTTGCCCGTCGGCTCGCGCTCCATGGCCGTCAGAAGGTCGTCAACGGATCGCTCCTGCTCGCTGCTGATGGAGCCGAACAGCAGAACGACGACGACCGCGCTGCCGATGATCAGCGTCACAATCAGCAGGGGCACGCCGAAGAGCCGGGCCATCAGCGAGGCGCTCATGGGCGGGCCCGCATCGTGCGACGCTGGCGGCGAGGCCGTGGATTCAACTTGTCCTTGGTTTCCTTCGTTCATGGGTCGTCCAGAGCGGCGCGGGACCGGTCGAAGGCTGCGGATCGAGCCCGGATGCTGCCCGCATCGCATGAGGCCTGAGCCTATGCGCCGGTAGCAGCCCCTCACCCGCAGTGTCCACGGCGACCGCCGCGGTCCGCGCCTGCTTGATGTACCTTGGAACTCGGCCCGAACGGTCTTCGCGGCACGGCATCATGTTAATTATGACTGATACCTGTCGTGCCACAAGCGAACATTGTGATTTTTTTCACAATGTCCACCGCCTCATTATAGTGCCACCAATCCCTGCGACAAGGGCGTCAGCACCTCGTTTCGAGGCCACAGGCAAGGGCACGGCTTTCTGACATCGCAACGGGGTGGCACGGTCTGGCGTACTCGCCAGGCCGTGGTCGATGAGGATCGAACGTCCCGTTCCGCGCTGCACGAGTCCGCTGCTGCGGACTGCGGACTGATGGCACCCTACGGCTGCTGCGAACCCGTGTAGCGCGCAATTCAGCGTTTTTCCTCCATCCGCCACGGCCTGGCGAGTACGCCAGACCGTGCCACCCGCTCCTTCCCCTGTCGGGAGGATTGCGGCGCTGCCAGTCCATCGCTCGACATCCCCCGCCTACCTTCCAACAATGCGCGCGGTGGATTCAGAAAAACGCAAAAGTCCCGACGAGCCATCGGCCCGCAGGGCGCGGCGAGTGGCGCTAGCGCTCGCCCCCCCCCTGCTCGCGCTGGCGATGGGGCTGCCCACGCTGGGCGGCCGGTTCGTCGGCGGGGACGATCAGCGGCTGGTACTCAACCACGTGCTCGTCAGTCGCCCCTCGCTGCACCACGCTTGGCAACTGCTGACCGAGGTTCGACCACACCGCGATTTGTATCAGCCGCTGCCCTTGATTTCCTTCTCGGCGGAGTTCGCGCTGTGCGAGGCGCTGGGGCTTCGCGCGGACCTTCCGTTCCCGGATGGCGGAGCCTGGGTCTTTCATCTGACCAACGTCCTGATCCACGCGGGGACCGCGCTCCTGGTTTTCCTCCTGTTGTGCCGCTGGGCGAACAGCCACGGCATCGCGTGCGCGGCCGCCTGCCTCTTCGCGGTGCATCCGCTGAACGTCGAGACGGTGGCATGGGTGAACGGGCGCATGATGCTGCTGTCCACGTTCTTCCTACTGGCGTCGCTGCTGGCGATGGACCGGCAGCTTGCGAAACCGTCGGGCCGAACCGGCGCGTGGGCGGTTGCGTTCGCCGTGCTCAGTCTCATCAGCAAGGTGCGCATCGGACTGCCGCTGCTGATGCTGCTGATCCCGCTGATTCACCGCGCCAAGCCGCGGCGAGCGTTCTGGATCGCGTGGGCGGCGGCGCTCACTCTGACCGGCGCGTTCGTGGTCATCAACGTCGGCGCCACGGCCGAGCACGAGATGTTCGAACACGCGGCGCAGCAGATGGAAGGCTCGCGGCTGGCGCGGTGCGTGCTCGCGCTGGGCTGGTATGTTCAACATTTCCTGTGGCCCAGCGGGCTGGCGGCGTGGTACGAAGCGCCGGGCGTGGCGCGCTGGACGGACGGCGCGACGATGAGGGCGGCGCTGATTGTGATTGCCGTCGCCGTCGCGCTGACGGTCTCACTGCGGTGGACGAAAGCAGGATGGTGGGCGGCCGCATTCTTCATGCTCGGCATCGGCGACACATTGCCGATCATTCCCGCGCGCAACCTTCTGGCGGCCGATCGTTACATGTACCTGCCGATCATCGCGGCGGCGTGGGCGGCGGCGGAGCTGCTCGCATCGATCGCGCGGAGACGCACCGGGAGGGGCGAGTGTGCCGGTCCGCGAGGCGACTCGAACGAATCCAAGGGAAACCGCGGCTCGCCACACCGCGACGGCCGGTTGGCTCTTCGAGGTTCGAGCTCCGTCGCCGCGGCCTGGGTCGTCATCGTGGTCGCCCTGCTGCTGGTGAGCTGGAAGAGCACGGCGTACTACGGCGACATGATCGTCAAGACGCGCCGCATCGCCGACGTCCATCCGGATTCGCCGTGGGTGCATGAGCGGCTTGGCTGGGCTTACTTCAACGCGGAGCGATACGCGGAGGCGATCGAGGCCGGCCAAATCGAGCTGCAGCGCCACGCGGAGACGTCCGGCTGCGAGGCGCTGATCCTCATCGGCGTCAGCCAGGCGGCCTCGGGCGACGTGGACCGGGGCATCGAAACGCTCCGCCGCGCCGTGGCGATGAAACCCGACGACCCGATGGCGCAGTACCGTCTCGCGTCCGTTCTGGCCGACGCCGGGCAGAGTGCCGAGGCGATGGCACTCTTCCGCAAGGCGCTGCCGGAGCTGCCGCTGTTCAATCCCGGCCTGACGCGCGCGGCGGCGTTGTTTCAGCGGGAGGGGTCGCTCGACGACGCGAGGGAACTTTATCAGAAGATTCTGGTCAACAACCCGTTCGATCCGAACGCGGCCTTCGAACTGGCGAAGATGGACCTGGACGCCGGCAACACCGGTGAGGCCGTCGCGCGGCTGCAGTCCATTCTCGAAGGCGCTCCGGAGTTCACGCCCGCGCGCATCAACCTCGGCGTCGGCTTCGAGCGGCTCGGGCGCTTCGATGACGCCGTCGAGGCGTATGAAACCGCCCTGAAACACGATCCCGGCGCCGTCGCGGCCATGCTCAACCTCGCCCGCCTTGACGAAGCGTCGGGTCGAATGGCGGAAGCGGAGAGGCTCCTGCGCCGCGCTGTTGATGCGAGCGGCGAGTCGCCGGACTGCAGCGCTGGACTGCACGACTTCTTCGCGCGCAGCGGTCGACCGATGGACGCCGCGCAGTTCTGGACGACGCTCGCCGCTGCCCGCCCGCTCAACGTCGCCGAGCGCGTCCGCCATGCGTTTGCGTTGGCGCTGGCGGGAGACATGGACAGTGCGACGGACATGATCGACGCGCTGACTGAGAATGAAGACCGCGCCGCGCCGCCGGAGACCGCGGATATCGCTGCGCTCAACGCCGGGCTGCAAGCGGTCGAAGCCTGGTTCGACGCCCGGCCCGACGCCGCCATCGCGCCGCTCGATCAACTCGCCGCATCGCGCAGCCCGCACGCCGCCGTCGCGCGCCGCACCCTGCTGGCCGCCTTCATGTTCGAGCTGAAGCGAAACCCGGAGAACCCCTGGCTCTACTACCTGTGCGGGGTGCTTCAGGAAGCTGAAGGCCAGCGCCAAGTCGCCGTCGCGGCGCTGGAGGTCTTCATCGAGTTGTGCCCGGAAGAGCCGTGGCGGGAACACGCGCGCCAGCGACTGGGAAACATCCGGTCAACTCCCGCGCCGCCGCCCGATTCGGTCGCGCCCCGCTGATGCTCGTGTGGCGCCCCACGAATACCGCGTCGTGAAGACGTCAGAGCCGCGCGCGTCAGCAAGCGAGTTCCCCCGCATCCAGGGCGGTGACGTACGCTCCCTCACGGTCGCGACTCTGAAAAGACGCAATTCCCACGAGCCGCAACCCTACACGCGCACCAGCCCCAGCATCTTCCCCACCACCTTCGCCCACTCGCCGGCGGACTTGCGCGGCGGACCGGCGGCGTTGTGGCGCAGGAGGATCACCGTCAAATCGTCCTCAAGCGGGCGCGAGCCGCGGAAGCGGCGCACCTCCTCCAGCAGCCGTGGCACGATCGAGGACGGATCCGCGACATCCAGCGATTCGACGATGCGCGACAGCCCCGCCTCGCCGAGCATCCGCCCGTCCGGCGCGTGCGCCTCCACCAGACCATCGGTATAGATCAGCACGAGGTCGTCCTTCTCCAGCGGAACGGCGAACTGCTCGTACTCCGTCGGCGCGATCACGCCCAGCGGCAGGTTTGACGCGCGGTGACCGGCGTCCGTCGCCGCCGCGGCGTCAAGGCGGACCCACGTGCCCAGCTTGGCGCGGCGCCACAACGGCGCCGGATGCCCCGCAAGACACGTGACGAGGTGATCCGTCGGAGCGAAATACGTGGTCAGCGCGGCCGTGGCGAAAACACCGCCGGCGGACAGCGCCAGGAACTCCTCGTTGAGCGCGCGCACGAACTTCGTCTGATCGACCGTATCGATGTGCTTGCGCATCAGCCGCCGCAGCACGACCGCCAGGTCCGCCACCGCGCGCCCGTGCCCGGCCACGTCGGCCAGCGCGAATCGCGCGATCTTCCCGCCGCCGCACGTCGAGACGTAATGAATGTCCCCGCCGGCCGCGTCGCCCTGATACGTCTCGCTGAACACCCAGGCGTCGATGCCCGGCACGCTGATGCCGCTGTCCACCGCCTGATTGCCGCCCCAGATTTCCATGCACTGCATGGCGTGCGCACAAGGCGGCGCGGCCGGTCGAGCATCAGGATGGGTTATCGTCGTCACCGGGTCGTCCATCAGCCTTGCGACCTCCGCGCCGTCGCCGCTTCAACCGCTCAACTCCATGTTCAGCGCCAGGAGTCTGGACAGGACTTCCTGCTCGATCGCCGGGTCGGTCACGCCGAGGATCGGGTTCACCTTGCCCTGCGCGTCGCGCTTCGGCGGGAGCGCCTCGGCCCACTCCGACGGCCAGCCGTAAGCGGCGAGGACCGCGCGGTCGAGGTCGAGGTGCGCCAGTTCGAGCCAGGTCGGCCGCTCGTTGTACAGATGGGTCAGCGTGCGTTTCTTGAGCTGCGCGTCGGACATCGCGGGCGTACCGTCGGGATTCTTCGGGTTCAGCCAGTTCTCGCGCAGTTCGTTGAGCCTCCGCGCCGCCTCGGCAATGCGCTCTCTTAACCGAGCCGCGGGCTTCAGCCCGCGCGCGGGCTTGGCGGCGATCCCCCCGGACAGCGGCGGAAACGGGAACGTCTCGAAGCACGTCGTCGGCGTGTAGCGAGGCCGATCCTCCAGCGCCGTCCCCATCCGCAACGACCACCGCTCATGCACCGCCGAGTGCAGCACGCCGAAAAAGTAGTCGTCGTTGCGGGCGAAGGCGATGATCAGATTCGCGGGGAGTATCCCTTGTAGTACCCACGCAAATAGCCGGTGCTTCGACACGAGTGGCGTCGCAATGTAGCGTGTGTTTCCTTCTAGCGCCGCGCGCATCTCCGGACGCGGTCGCTCGAAGCACCAGTACGCGCGTTTGCCAGTTCTGTAGTCCTTTCGGCCAGGTGCGACGTTCCTGCGAACGTGCTCGAATGGCGCTTCGTATGCGCTCGCGGCTTCGAGAGACACGTCGCAGCCAAAATCGATAATCCATAGTCCGCGCGACCTTTCGGTGAGGTCGCGTGCATTGAGCCAAGGGCGAAGCACGTCTCGATTAGATCGTCCTGACGGGTTGGGCGCGGAAATCCAGGCTGCTGCCTGCTCTGCGGCGATTTCAAAAGCGCCCGACGGCGTCACCCCCATGAAAGCAACGCCCTTGTTTGCGGGAATGGGGCGCGCTGTAGGAAGTTCAATTCCCGTTGATAGATTGGGCTCAATGGATGGTATCGTAGCGGCATCGAGCAACTTCTCGCCCTCGCTGCCGTCGTCAAACCCGACCATCGAGACATGGACGTTGGCTCCGTTCAGGATCCAATCACGATCCGAGATGGCGAAGAAGATGTCGCCGGTCTCTTTGATGCGCTTGAGGACTTCGCGGTTCGCGCCGCCACGGATGCCCTGCGTCGCCAGAAGCCCGGCGCGTTTCACCTTCCCGCCCTCGATCATCGCCCGCGCCTTCTCGAACCAGTAGCAGCACAGGTCGGCCTCGCGCGGGACGCGGTCGTTCCAGACCGCAAACAAGTCGTCCACGTAGTCATCGCCGAGGTTCGTGCGCAGCAGTTTTCCGCCCAGAAACGGAGGATTCCCGACGATCACGTCCGCGTCGGGCCATGCAGGCTCACCGGGCGGAAGCCCGTCCGGCTGGACGAGGATCGAATCCATCCGCTCGATCGTCTGAATCGGTTCCAGCACCGGGTCGCTGGAGACGGGGAACCCGTTGTGCAACTTCCACTGGAGGTAGCCGATCCAGATGACGATCTGGGCCAGCTCGTGGGCGTAGGTGTTCAGCTCGATGCCGTAGAGCTGCGACGGTCGCACCTTCGGGAGCAGGTCCGTCTGGCGGTCGGCCGCGTAGCCGAGCACCTCCTTCTCCAGTTCGAGGAGGAGTTGAACGGCGACGTAGAGAAAGTTCCCCGAGCCGCAGGCCGGGTCGAGCACGCGGACGTGGGCGAGGCGCTCGACGAAGTCCTGAAGCTGCCGGTCGTGCTGATCCCTGGGTGATCCGTTCTTGCGCGCTCCCTTCGCGGCGCCGCGCTTCCTGCCGCCGTTGGAGCGCGCGCCCTCCTGCACCTGGGTCCAGAGGGCATCGCAGGTCGCCTTGACGGCCTCCCATTCGCGGCGGAGCGGGCGCATGAGCACCGGCTCGACGAGGGTGAGGATGTCGTCCTTGCCGGTGTACTGCGCGCCGATCTGCGAGTGGAGGCCCGGGTCCACCGTGCGCAGGTACAGCGTGCCGAAGATCGACGGCTCGATGTGGTCCCAGTGATACCCGGACACTTCCGCGAGGCGGTCCACGTCCTCGCGCTTCAGCGGAAGCACCTCGGCGTCGGCGAACAGGCCGCCGTCGAAATACTTGATGGTGTGCTCGCCGAAGTCGCCGCCCCGGGACATGACCTCGAAGAGGTTTCGCAGGCGCTTGCCGAGTCGATCCGGGTCCTTGCGGCTGCCCTGGATAAGCTTGGTGAACAGGTCTTTGGGCAGCAGTTCGATGTCTTCGGCGAAGAAGCAGAAGACGAGCTTCATCAGAAAGTGGGCGGCTTCCTGCGCCGCGACGCCGCGCTGGCGCATGGCGTCGGCGATCTGGCCGAAGATCGCCGCGGTCTGCTCGGTGATGCGCGTGGCCTCGCGCCGGGGGTGCAGCGCCTGCGGGTCGGTGAAGACCTTGCGCAGGATGTCGAGGCTTTCCGGCTCGTCGAGGTTGTCGAGGTCCAGCGCGTGCACGCGCTTCAGCGTGTTGACGAAGTTGGTGTGAATCTCGATGCGGTCGTGGTCGCAGACGACCAGAAGCGGCGGGTTCTCCAGGGCTTCGCGGTATTCCAGAAGCTGCTGGTAGGCCGCGTCGAGATCTTTGTGCCTGCCCTTGTACTCCCAGCCGAAGTGTCCGCGTTTCCAGACGTCGGCCCATCCCTGACCGCCGGTCGATTTCTTCGCGCCGTACTCGAAGGTGTACCAGGTGCCTTCGGCGTCCTCGTCGGCGGGCTTGGGATGCTGGAGGAGTTCGCAGAGATCGAGGAAATGCTGCTGGCACGCGGAGCGCTCGGAGAGGTTGGAGCGCTTCCATTTCGTGATGAACTCTTGAGGCGTCATGCTCATGGGAAGGTGTAATCGGGACGCGCGGCGCGGGCAAATGCGTTTGATGCCTCACGGATGGATTTAGAACCTCCGGCGCCATCAGGGGATCGACGTTCCAGCATCGCAGCGGGCGCTTGCGCGGGGGATCCGAAGGAGCGCCTTGATTCCCCGAACGGAGCCGCGATGAGGCGAAGTTCAGCACGGGAGGGTAGTCGCAGCGGATCTGGTGTCCGCAATCTCAAGACCCGGCTGAGGACGACCCGGCTCGGAAGAGCATGGAGGGTCGTGACGATCAGCGCATGAAAAATGCGACGCAAAAGCGGGTCGCGCTCGTGTTGCCCTTCAGAGTTTTCGGTGCGACTGCTTGCAGGCGAGCGTTGCCGCCCGCGTGCGCCCTCTCGGAGTTGGCTTCTCGTTCAGAGTGTTCCGGCCCGCCTGGGTATCGCGTGATCGGTTCGGCGATCCCGCCCTGCCGTTGGACCTCCCCTTCGGCTTCGCGGTCTTCCCCAGGCGAACGTGACGGGTCATGGTTTATTAAGCCCCGTCCATCCTCTCGTCGAGTTCGGCTCTCCTTCAGAGTCTCTATCAGTCGAACCTGGCCGTCGGACGGGTCTTGCGACCGACGTCCCTTCGCGGACGAACCCGAAGGTCCGCCCGAACGGCTCCTCTCATGGGCTTTCGTTCCCCATAGCACATGCGGCAGCGAGGGTCCACCTTACGCGAGCTTTGCCTGCCCGCTACGTTCCGCCCACAGGGTTTGATCGCCCTCTCGACGGTTTGCTCCCCTCGGAGCCTCGCCGGCTATCTTTCGCGCCGGCAGCGCTTTCGGGATTCTCCCTTCGGAGCTTTCTCCTCCCGCGAGGTTTCCGGGACGTTTCCGCCCGGACGCACCCACCTGCCGTTTCCCCCGACGTTGTTCCCCTCCGCCGAAGCAGTGGGCCGGCCCGTCGGGTCGCGGCTTCTGGGCTTTGACCCTCACAGGAGTCCTCTGACGATTCAACGCGGTATGAGCGCGCCGAACGTCGGATGCTCCCCTGGTTTTCGCCCCCTTGAGGCTTAAGATCGAGCGCCTTGGCAGAGCCTTCGCCCCGCCTCCTCCCCCGCGCTTCCCGAAGCCACGGCCTTACGGCCTGACCCGGCGGCGCCCCGGAGTCTCAATCAACGCCCGCCTTGCCCCGCCCGCAACCGCTTCCGAAGAAACAGTCCGCCGAGGCAGCCCCTTCAGGGTTTCCGTGCCTTCACGATCACCGGCATTCAAGTCCGACATCTTCCGGGCTATGTGTTCACCTCGCGCGGCCGACCGCATCGCTGCGAACCGGACTCGCGCTCCTTGGAAGACATCCGCGACCCTGCCGTAGCTGTCGGGATCGTGGTGCGGCACCGAGCTGCGAACAGCTTTCGCGTCGCAAGTTCATTCTACACCAAGCCCATCCCGGAGGCAAATAAAACCCGGGTTTGGATCGCATTTCACAGGCGTCCCACAGGTGAGAATCCGGTGAAATGAAGCCTAAGTTTCGCAGCCGCAACGGCTATGGCGCGGACAGACGATGCGCGGCGACATGAAAAAAAAATGAAGAAAAATCAATTCACATCCGGTTGCGACAGGCCGGGGCGAATCGTTCGCAAGGTTCATGGTCATCGCATTCAGTGACGCTGATTTCGTTGAACACTCGACGCGCCGCTCGGCACATAACTTGCTATGCGCCGCACCGCTTTCCGTGTGCCGACCCGGCCTGCAGCGCTCGTGACGATGCGATTCCTCTGCTTCCGAGAAACCGAACAATACGCTAACCTAAGACACGCTGACCTTCGCCGCGGATTCGGGCGCGGGGCGCGGCGGCGCGCGGACGCTTCCTCACACTTCCACTCGCTCGAAGCGCACGCGGCCTTCAACCAGTCGCGCGAAGTAGGCGTCGATCGCTCCCAGCCCGGTGACGCGATGCACGAAGGCCGCGGCGCGCACGAGGTCGGCGCGCTGCACCAGCTCCAGCCTCGGCTCCTTCAACTCCAGCCGCGTGGCGTAGAACGCGCAGCCTTGATGCGCGATCAGCACCACGCGCTTCAGCCCGTGCACCTCCACGAGAAACCCAAGCTCGTCGATCACGCCCTGCTCTTCGAGGTGCGCCTGCGGATGACCGGCCAGGCACGCCGGACCGCCGGGCAGCGACACGCGGTCGTAGCGCGGCAGCGACAATCCAGTGTGCAGAAAATCGTCGAAGTGCTCGCCCATGCGCCCGTCCGAGCAGTACAGCGCGGCGGCATGGATGCGGGCCTTGTCGTAGCGAACCGGGCTTTCGTAGTTCATCTCGTGCCCCTTGCAGAAATTGACGCCTTGGGATGAATTCATGCTTCGCGGGTTGCGGCGGGTTTGACCGGGATCAGCAGCGACGCGCCCACGCCCGCGCCGAGCAAGCCGACCACCACCGCCAGTGAGACCGCCGTATCAAGCTTAAACGCGCTGTGGACCAGGAGCATCTTCACGCCCACGAACACGAGGATCAGGACCAGCGCGGGCTTGAGGAAGCGGAACTTCCCAAGCATGTTGGCGAGCAGAAAGTACAGCGACCGCAGGCCGAGAATCGCGAAAACGTTGGAGGTGAGCACGATGAAAGGATCGCCGGTGATTGCGAAGATCGCAGGCACGGAGTCCACGGCGAAAACCACGTCGGTGAACTCGACCATGATCAGAGTCAGCAGCAGCGGCGTGGCGGCGCGACGCATGACCCCGTCTTTTCCGGGGATCTTCGTAATAAACCTCTGCCCATCGTAGTGGGTGGAAACCGGCCAGATAGCTCGGACGGCGCGGACGAGGATGTTTCTGTCGGGGTGGACGCCCTCGCCCCCGGCAAAGGCCATCTTGACGGCCGTCAGGATCAGGAAGCCGCCGAAGACGTAGGTGATCCAGCCGAACCGCTGGATGAGCACCGCGCCCAGGGCGATCATCACGCCGCGCATCACCAGCGCGCCCAGAATTCCCCAGAAAAGGACGCGGTGCTGGTACTTCGGCGGGACCGAGAAGTAGGAGAAGATGACGGCGATCACGAAGAGGTTGTCCACCGACAGGGACCACTCGATGATATACCCCGTGAGGTACTGCTCGGCGGCGGTCGCGCCATCGAGGGTCAACGTCTGGCCCGGCTGGCCCACCAGCGGCACGTTCAATCCCAGACCCAGCCAGTGCGCCTCATAGCCCAAGTAGACAAAGACCGCGAAACCCATCGCGCAGGTCGTCCAGATCGCCGACCACACGGCGGCTTCCTTGACTGAGACGACGTGGGCGCTGCGGTGGAAGACGCCCAAGTCCAATGCGAGGAAGACGAGCACCAGCGCGATGAAACCGGCGTAGAGCCAGATCAGTCCGGGCTGCGAGGTCTGGGCCAGAGTGAGCAGAGTGTTGCCGCTGAGAGCATGATCCATCGAGCTGAGTCCTTGCGTCGCGAAGACCACCAAGCCCCGGGCCGCGTCGCGCGCGAGGCCCAGAGACTGTGTTGGTCTTGCGCTTTGCGTCCTGACGCAAGGAACGACCGGGGGCATCGTCGAATCGCCCCGTGTTGACGGTCCGCTCCGCCCGCGTGGGCCCGATCTGACTTCCAGACGGGCTGCGGGAGGCTACTCCCCAGCACGAACAGTCTGCTAGGGTAGGGACACTTCCTCGGCGGGTCAAGCTCATCCACCGGGCTTGTGGAGCCGCGGGGGCCGGAGCATCTTTGAAGCGTCGATGCCCGCGACCGGAGGATTGGGCGTGCAGGCACGGTCCGACCGCCGTCCGCGCCTTGCCGATCACAGCCTGAACCAGGTTCACAACAGGTTCGCGGCCAGCTCGGCGAGCGCGCTGCGCTCGCCCTTGATAAGGTTGACGTGGGCGGCGATGGGCTGCGAGCGGAAGCGGTTGACGAGGTAGGTGAAGCCGTTGCTGCTGGCGTCGATGTAGGGGTTGTCGATCTGAAACGGATCGCCGGTCAGCACGATCTTCGCGTCCTGCCCGAGGCGCGTGATGATCGTCTTGATTTCCAGCGGCGTGAGGTTCTGGGCCTCGTCGATGATGACGAAGCGCTTGGCGATGTTGCGCCCGCGGATGTACGTCAGCGGTTGAATCTCGATCAGACCGGTGCGCAAAAGCTCCTCGACCTCGCTGCACCCGTGGATCGGCCCGCCGGAGTCCAGCAGAAACTCCACCGTGTCGAGCACCGGCTTCATCCACGGATCGAGCTTCTGCGCGATGTCGCCCGGCAGAAAGCCCAGATCGCGCCCCAGCGGAACGACCGGGCGACCCACGAGCAGGCCTCGATATCGCTGCTTTTTCAGGCTCAGGTACATCCCCGCGGCCATGGCGAGGACCGTCTTGCCCGTGCCGGCCTTGCCCATGAGGGTGACGAGATGCACGTCCTCCGCGAGGAGCGCGTCGATGGCGAAATACTGGTCCTTGTTGCGCGGCTTGACGCCGCACAGCGCGCCGGGCGGTTCGCGCAGGGCGACGAGGTGCGAGCAGGACGCGTCCACGCGAGCCAGCGCGCTTCGCCGATCCGCGCCCTCGCTGCGCAGGAGCATGTACTCGTTGGGATGCACGCTCAGCCCCGCGGGTAGATCGATCGCGCCGGCGCTCTTGAACGACTCGATCTGCTCCGAGGGCACAACCTGCTCATGCTGCCCGGTGTACAGGTCGGTGAGCACGACGCGGTCGGATTCATAATCCTCGGCCCGAAGGCCCACGGCGTCCGCGCGGATGCGGAGGTTGAGGTCTTTGGTGACGATAACCGTCGGCGTCTGCGGCTCGCTCTTCTGAATGGTCCGGGCGACGCGGAGAATTTCAAGGTCGGCCGGCGCCTTGGAGCCATCGAAGAGCCGATCGGGGTCGCAGAAGACTTTCAGCCGCCCGCCGCTTTCCAGGGCGACGCCCTCGGAAAGCGTCTGCCCGTTGCGCAGCGAATCGAGCAGCCGCACGACGGCGCGGGCGTTGTACCCGCGGGCGGTCATCTCCTTCTTGAAGGCGTCGAGTTCGGTAAGCACGGCGATGGGGATGACGACGACGTTGTCCGCGAAGTGAAAGATGGACTGCGGATCGTGGATCAGGATGTTGGCGTCGAGGATGTAGTTCTTCCGCATGGCGGCGAGTATAGCAGTCCGTGGAGAAAGGCGAAGCTGGTCACGTCGGCGCACGTGGGAGTCCGGTCTCGTCGCGGAGCGACGAACTACCCGCAGTCCCGTCATTCCCGCGCAGGCGGGAATTCAGACCGTCATTCCCGCGCAGGCGGGAATCCAGCGGTTTAACGGGGCGCTCTGGACCCCCGCCTGCGCGGGGGTGACGAGGTCGCAGGGGTAACGGGGTTGCGGGGGTGATGACGCACATGCCCAGTTCCGCGTTCCGCCACGGCCTGGCGAGTACGCCAGACCGTGCCACCCAACCGCACTCCATGCTTGGACCGCACTCCCTGCGCGGACCTCAACTCAGTGCGCGGACGGCTACTGCTTGCGCGGCGGGTCGTCGTTTTTGCCGGAGAGCGAGAACATCACGTTCGTGGGCTTGTCCTCGATCGGGTCGAGATCGACGTAGCGACCGTCCTCGTGCTTGCGGTAGCCGAGCTTCTCGTCGTTGAGCGACTCGCCGTGCCCGTCGGCGAAGACGGCGTTGACCTTGCCGAGGTGGCGCGGATGCACGGCGCTGCGGCGGCTGTTGGGGTCGCCGGTGCCGTGGTCGGAGGCGTCGGTCAGCCGCGGCGGGTCGAGCGTGTAACCGTGATTGCCCATCGCGGAAACCGTCGTGCCGTCGTTTTCATACGGGCCGCGCTCGCGCGTGGGAAAGCCCCCGGCCGTGCCCATGACGTCGGCGAGGATGACGAGCTGCCCGTTTCGGATGCGCGTGTTGTTCACGGGGAACTGCACGAATCGCCCGCCGGACATTGTGCGGCTGTTGCCCAGGAACTGGTAATTGTATCCGAATGCAAAGTTGCGCTCATCGACCCAGTCCGGCTCCTCCGGGCAGTGATACACTTCGCTACGGTAGTCGTCGCGGTCGGTCTTGGCTTCGGGTTTGTCAAAGGCATACGCGCCGACGTACTTCCCGAGGGTCGCCGCCCAGCGCGGGCGATACTTCTTGCCGTTGCCCACGTCGTAGTAGTTGTTCTCGTTGCCCGTGCCGCCGCCGAGATCGGGCATGCGCATCGGAACCATGTACCCCTTGTGGTCATCGGCGTACATGACGAACCCCCGCGCCAGCTCACGGAGCCGGGCCACGCACACGGTTGCGCGAGATCCCGCACGCGCCCGCGACAGCGACGGGAGCAGAATCGAAATCAGCAGGCCGATGATGCCGATCACCACCAGCAGCTCGATGAGCGTGAACGCAGGTCGATTGCGGGTGCGCACAGATGCCTCCTGTAAATCAAAAGGGCGGAGCAAGGCCGCCGTGATGGCGCCGAAACCCATCTCCAAGGCTCGGCAAACGGAATCTTACACGACCGGCCGCGGGACATCGAGCCGATCTGCTCCCAATGTCCGGTTCCGGTTGGCCCGCGTACAATGCAAGCGGCGTGCCGCGCGATCGTAACACGGCGAGGGTCAAGCCCACCGCCTCTTCAAGGGGGGTCTCGCCGAGTTTCGCGTTTTCCTGGAAACCTGCATCGAGCCGACATGAGCCTTTTCGACGAACAGCATCGCCGCAACCGTGAGCGCGTCGCGCCGCTGCCGGTGCGCATGCGCCCGCGAACGCTGGATGAGTTCGTCGGGCAGCGCCATTTCATCGGCGAGGGCAAGCTCCTGCGGCGCACGCTGCAGGCCGACCGCCTCGCCAGCATGTTGTTCTACGGACCGCCGGGGACGGGCAAGACTTCGCTCGCGCGCCTGATCGCCGAACTGACGAAGGCGCACTTTGTCGAAGTGAACGCCGCGGCCATCGGGGTCAAGGAAATCCGCGACATCCTCGCGCAGGCGCGGGATCGGCTGGAAAGCGGCGGCCAGCGCACCGTGCTGTTCGTGGATGAGCTGCACCGCTTCAACAAGGCGCAGCAGGACGTGCTGCTGGGCGACGTGGAGGACGGCATCGTCATCCTCATCGGCGCCACGACGGAAAACCCGTTTTTCGCGGTGAACTCGCCGCTGGTGTCACGCAGCCAGATCTTCCAGTTCGAGCCGCTGTCGATCGACGACATCAAGGCGCTCGTGCGGCGCGCGGCGACTGACGTTGAGCGCGGCATGGGCGCGTGGCGCGTCACGTTGAGCGAGGAGGCCGTCGCGCATCTGGCCGTGACCTGCGACGGCGACGCGCGGCGGGCGCTCGCCGCTCTGGAAATCGCCGTGCTCTCGCAGGGCGACGGCCAGCCGCGGCCCGAGGGAATCACCGTTGATCTGCCCGTCGTCGAGGAGTCGATCCAGCGCAAGGCCATTCAGTATGACGACACCGGGGACGCGCACTACGACGCCATCAGCGCCATGATCAAGAGCATCCGCGGCAGCGACCCGGATGCGGCCGTGTACTGGATCGCACGCATGTTGGAGGCCGGCGAAGACCCGCGGTTCATCGCGCGGCGCATCGTCATCGCCGCGGCGGAGGACATCGGCAACGCCGATCCGATGGGGCTGGTCGTCGCGCAGGCGGCCGCGGACGCCACGAACATGGTCGGCGTTCCGGAGTGTCAGCTCATCCTCGCGCAGGCGGCGATCTACCTGGCGTGCGCGCCGAAGTCGAACGCCTCGGCCACCGCCATCTGGGAAGCGTCGAAAGATGTCCGCGAAGGGCGCACGATCCCCGTGCCCAAGCACCTCAAGGCCACGGGCTACGGCGGCGCCAGGCGGCTCGGCGCCGGCGAGGGCTACCTCTATCCTCACGATGCTGACAAGGGTATAGTTAAGCAGGAGTATCTGGGCGTGGCCAAGACCTACTACGTGCCCACGCAGCGGGGAGTGGAAAAACGTCTGGGGGAGTACCTGGCCTGGGTCCGTCGCTCGCTGGACGAGGCGGACCCGGCGGGAAAGAAGCCTGAAGCGACGAGTTTCGAGGGTGCAGAGCGCCAAGACCCACCTGCGACAAAGGCTCCGTGAGACGCTCGCGGGGTTGAACGCTGAGCATCGTGATTCGGCCTCGCGCCGCGCGTGCCAGCGGGTGTTTCAACTGCCGGAGTACGCGCGCGCCGACGTGGTCATGGCGTTCGTGTCGCTGCCCTCGGAGATCGACACCACGCCGCTGGTGCTGCGCTGCTGGCAGGATCATAAACGCGTCGTCGTGCCCAAGGTGAGCTGGGAGCAGCGGCGGATGGTGCCGGTGGAGATTCAGTCGCTGACGGAGGATCTCGCCCCGTCCGAGTTCGGCCTGCGCGAGCCGGTCAGCGGCACGCCGTTTCCGCTCTCGATGGTCGAGCTGGTGATCGTGCCCGGTCTGGGCTTCGATGAGTACGGCAACCGCCTCGGCCGAGGCCGCGGGTTCTACGACCGCTTCCTGTCGAGCGCGGACTTCCGCGGCACGTCCTGCGGGCTGGCGTTCGAGGAGCAAGTCGCCACGGACTTGCCCGTGGGTCCGAATGACAAGGCGGTGCACCTGCTGGTGACGGATCGCAAGACGCGGCGATTCAAAGCTGCGGCGGGGGCGGCGGTGAGCGAGCGGCGGGTGGAGTGAGCGGTTTGGCAGCCGCAATCCAAGCCGCGCCGCGCCAGGGTCGCTTTTCCGCAGCGTTCAAGCCCATCAGAGGTCGAATCATGTCGAGCCGCCGCCTCTTTGAGGTCGCCCTGAAAGTCATGGCCGTCTGGCTATGGGCGACGTCTTTGATCACATGCTCCGATCAAACGGCGACGTGGATTAAGTTCTACACCGTTTGGTACCGCGTGTGCTACTACTGGGAAGTCCCTTGGCGGCAGAGCTTCGAAGATTTCGAAGGCTTCGGGTGTCGGTTCCTGCTCGGTTTCGTCGCCTTCTTCCTCTCAAGACCGCTGGCTCGCAGGTGGTTTGGATCGGATGCGATGCGCTGTCAGGCCTGCGGCTACTTGCTCGTGGGCCTGCCGACCTCAGGGAAATGTCCCGAATGCGGCACGGCGTATCGAGCGGCCGGCGGCAGCGACGAATCGGGCTGATCAGGCTCGAGGGATGTCGATTGCTCGCAAGGTCTTGCCGGCAAGCCGCCGCATCATGCGACCTCCATCTGCCCGCGCCTTAAGTGAACAGTGTTCGATCCGATCAGGGATTGCAGAACATCTCAGTCGATGTGCCGCAATCCAGAATGGAGACCGTGGCGTATGGCCGGCGATTACGCGGAAATACGGCACGTCCCCCGCCCTGACAATTGAGAACGAGGAGGAGGTCCGTCATGGGATCGTCATCCAAGCGCAGCGTGACGGAGCGCATGGGGTCGCCTGCATACACGCGCACCTGGGGTCTGAACCGTTTGCCGTCGCGCAGAGATTTGCAGCGCGATTCAAGCATCTCATGCCCGGTGCATGGCGCGGGTTCAAGGGCCGTGTGAGAAACGTACGCCTCATTTGAGTATGACTGGCCGACAGGAGCACTCGCCCAAACGTGACGCCCGTCAACAGCGACTGATGTGCCATACCGATCGCCCGGAATCGTCTGCGGCCCGAAGAACTTGCCCAGCAGACGGGCATTCCCTTCCGACAGAACCCAGGCAAACACGGCCCCGTTCACGGCGCCGTAGGTCGCATCGTCCGGCGCCCCGACCGCCAGCAGGTTGTCTTTAAGATGCACCGCCGCGCCAAAACCGATGCGAAAGCGCTCGCTCGGAGGATGGAGCAGGTAAGCTTCACGCCACGCGTGGTCTTCAAATCTCAAGACTTGGACATACTCATTGGTTCCGGAAACACATAGTGTATTGCCCTCGACTGTGATCTTTTGACCGAACTGATCGACGTTTCTATTGGTAATCTTGGTTACCAAATTCCAGGCAACACCATCGTAAGCGAACACATAAACGGCGCCGCCAATCGCGCCTCCGATCGCACTCACAAACGCAAACTCTTCCGACAGCGCGACGGCCGCGCCGAAGTTCGCGTATTCGCTGCCGTCGAAGGCGCGAAGCGTCTGCTCGTGCTCCCATCGGTCCGCCTTCCACCGATACACGTGGGCGGCGCCGGCCTGTTCGGCTTGAGCGGAGTCGTTGATGGCGCCCACCAAAATCCGATTGGAATGCACGGCAACCGCCCGACCAAAGAAATCCTCGGGCGTTCCCCCCTTGGGGGTCAAAACGGCCTCCCGCTCCCATGTTTCGCGCTTCTTCGAGAACACGTGCACCGAGCCTTCTTCATCTCCATGCGACGGGCGGTACGTATTGCCGACCGCGATTAGTCCATCCTGCGCGCCCATGGATTGGCCAAAAAGCTCCTGCTCGCGCCGAGGCTCGTTTGTGAGAACCTGAATTGTGTCCCATGTTTGCGCCTGCATGACAAACACGACGCCCTGATTGCTTCCGAGGTCGTCGGTTGACGGCGCCGCAACCACGACGGAGTCTCCGATCTTCGCGATCGCGCGTCCGAATGCGTGAACTCGCCGCTCCCATGCGGGCGCAACAAGTCTGACGCCGGGGCAGGATTCACACTCGTCGAGAGCGCGATTGCGGTTCCAGTCATACGAACCATGTCCGGCAAGGTCGCAGTCGTCGGGAATCGCATTTCCATTGCAATCATTGGCTTTCTGACCCTTGAGTTCGCAGAAATCCAGCACGGTATTGGCATTGCAATCCAGCGGCGATTCGCATTCGTCGAGGCGCAGGTTGCCATTGCAATCGGGAGCCGAGTTCGAACCAAGCTCGGACCAGTCTGAAAGCCCATTTTCATTGCAGTCGATCACGATGGATCCCAGCGATTCAAGAGCCGGCAGGAACTCAACGCAGGTCGGGATAATTTCCTCCGGCGGCATGATGTGTGCATACCCGATTTCGAACGTCAGCGAAGTAATCGCATGCTCGCCATAGCAGTAGTTGACGGAACCGCCACGAACCGGATAGATCGTGTCATAAATGGAACCCCGCTTGTCGTACCTGGTTCCCCGGTAGTCGTCCAACAGGTCAGCCAGTTGATTGCCCAACTCCACATAAGTCCAGTGGTCGGCGCAGTTGTCGGGCGTGTGCCCCCAAGCCCACATGATCATCTTGCCCGAGCTGTGCAAGTCAGCATGCACTGCGACGTTCGTATGATCCAGCAGGTAATCTCGAAAGTGCGCGGTCTCAGGCTGCCCGAACGGCTTGTCGCCAGCGCCGGGGCCGCCCCAGTCCCGGTTGAGATCGGCATTGTGCGCGTTGTAGCGCCGTCGGCGCACATATCCGTCCGGATTGCTGATCGGCACCAGGAACCATTCAGCGCCGTCGACCAAAGCCCGCACCTCCTCGTCGGCCTCGTAATTCTCAACCAAATGGCGCGCGAGATAGGCGAGGACGCACGGACCCATGATCTCATCGCCGTGCTGGGCCGCATGATAGAATACGCCCGGCTTCTCCGTTCCCGCGCCGGTGATCCGGATCATCCACTGCGGCCGGCCTTCCACCGAGGGCCCCAGGTCCACCACCGTCGCCAAGTCCGGAAAGCGGGCCGCAAGGTCGTGCAGAAACGCGGCGTGCTCCTCGTAGGTCGCGTAGTCGTCGAAGAAGTCTCCGGTCGTTGTGCGATTGAAGTAGTCGTCGAAGAGGCAGTCCAGATCTTCGATCACGACGTCGTACGCCAGCGCCAGCCGCTCGATCGCGGCCCGCCCGCCACCCGAAACGCGCACCTCCAGCAAGGTCGCCCCGCGATCGTCCGCCCAGATTTCAACCTCCGGATTCCCGACCTCAAGGTCGAACAGCGCTTCCCGCTCGCGCTCCGTCTCGATACGCACGGACAACAGTTGGGGACCGGCCGCGGCGCTGCCTTGCGCGAACGCTTCCCATGGGATCAGACTCACCAGGCCGCACAGCAACAGGCATGGGGCACATCGCAGCAATCGGTTCTTCTTCATGGTTGGGTCTCCAATGGGTCGCCAGCGTACAGGCTGGGTTGCATCCGAGGGCTGATGGAAGCGACGCGCCGATGCGGCATCAACAAAGGCTGCATTATGGTCAACGACACTTTATCCATGCCCTATCGCTAGGGTTGCCAAGATTCTACGGACTACATTACTGTCCCGAGAAGGAGAGTTTTCTTACACATGGGCCGCACTTTTTTTCGCGCCGGTTGCATTGGGCTGGGCAACATCTTCCGGGATCGTCATCAGGTGGCGCTCGAGGCGCTGCCGGGGTGGGCGATTGCGAAGATGTACGACGTGAGCGAGGCCGCCTGCGCGAGGGCCAGGGAGAAAAGCCCCGGCGCGGCCATTGCGAAATCGCCCGAAGAAATCCTGGACGACCCGGAGATCGACGCCGTGGTCATCTGCACGCCGCCGCACGTCCGGCGCGACTTCGTCCTTCGCGCGGCGGACAGCGGCAAGCATCTCATGCTCGAAAAGCCGATCGCGCGCAGGCTCGAAGACGCGCGGGCGATGGTCGCGGCGATCGAGCGGGCCAAGGTCGCCTGCTTCGTGCCGTTCACGCGGACGTTCTGGCCCGGCGAGCAGAAGTGCATCGAGTGGGCGCGGAGCGGAAAACTCGGCAGGCCCGTCAGCTTCGTGCACAACTCGATCACGCCGCCCTACGCCTACAAAGAAGGCGAATACGCATGGATGAACGACCGCGAAGGCAGCGGCGGGCCCCTGTTCGACTACTCGATCCACTTCCTCGACTTCGCGCTGAAGGTGTTCGAGACCCCGCCCACCGCCGTCTGGCGCCACTCGAAGCACTACTCGCCGCGCACCATCCGCTGCGAGGACGTCTGCACGATGATCGTGGAGTTCGGCGACCAGGGCGCGGCCACGTTCATCAAAGTCTCCGCCGTCCGCCCGGACGCCGGCTTCTGGCACGAGACCTGTCACATCACCTGCGAGCAGGGGCAGATCACCATGCCCAACGGTTACAGCGCCGAATGGTGCATGGGCGGTGACGGCGAGAAGTTCTCCAGCGAGAGCAAGCCGGAAATCTGGTCGAAGGAACGGTTCGACGCCTTCACCGAACTGGCCGAGTGCATCCGCGCCGGGCGCGAGTGCGGCGGCCACGCCGGGCGCAAGTGCAGCAGCAACGAGCAGGACGGCCTGCGCACCATCGAAGTGCTCGAGGCCGGCTTCCGCAGCGAATCCCTGGGCCGCCGCGTGTTGATGACCGAACTTTGAGCAGCGCCGCGCCCGCAAGGAAGCGGGCCGTGCCCAAGGTCAACGATCGAGGATGCGCCGCGGCGAAAACGCCCAGGGTGAGTTTCGATTCACCCGTGAAGCACGATCTCCGCCACGATCCCGCTCGCAGCGACGATCCGCGCGGCGCCCCCCTTCCCATGGCTTCGGAGGCAAAGGTCCTAACTTGAGCGCGCCATTCGATGCTCGCCATGAGTTTCCACTGCCCCTGCGCCTTGCAGGAATTTGACCGACTCCGGCAAGTTGAACACGATCCGCAAGAGCGTATCCAAGCTCCGCGACTGATACACCGCGCCGGATTCCCAGCGCGACAGCGAGTTGCCGCCGAGGCGCAGGAGGTCGGCGAGCTCCTGCTGCGTCAGGCCGAGGCGCTCGCGGTGCGCGCGGATTTCCGGCGGCGTGAGCAGACCGAGCTGGCGGTAGGTCTCAAGCGATATGCGTGCGATCGCATCGTCGTCGAGAGTCATCGTGTCGTGAGGATGCTCAGGTCGGCAATCCGGATTCACGCAACGAATGACTGATAAATTCGGGATGAGAATGACCTGACGGCGGCCGTCGTGGGTCACCGTCTCCTCGTGTTGCACGGTCACGCGTTTGAGGGAGCGCGCTCCACACACGTCGCAGCGCTGAGATTCAAGGGGTTTCCTCATGGGGGGTGTCACCATCAATACGCGCGCTTGACGCCATGCACTTTCGCGGCGGGATCGTCCGCGTCGTCGCTGAGCAGTTCCACCTGCACGAGCCATCTCACCCCTTCGATCTCCACTCGGCATTCGTGTATCACCACCGGATCGATCCGCATATCGGCATCGCCCTGTTTTTCGTTGCGATTCGGGATGACCCCGCCGTCGAGCCAGGCCACGAGGTTCCGCTTCAGCACGCGGATCTTCTCGATCGGCGTCCAATCTCGGGGGAGCAAGGCACCCAGCCCTTCATCCGGCCGCGATCCGCCATCGAGGGCGGTCCGCTTGATCGTAACCGCGTTCGACGCAGGATCGGCGAAGGCGCGACGCAACGCACTGAGGATGTCGGGGTTGTCTTCCCGAGGCATCCATTCAAGCTACGCGGCGTTCGGTCACCTCACAAGGCCAAGCGTGCCCGTCGCCCCTCACAAACAGTATGCGTGATGATTTGGCATAAGTCAAGCACGCCCCCTAACAGCCCGTGGTAGAACCCCATTTTCGTGCGCTCGCGAACTTCATGCGGCGCAGCGCGCCAGGGGGGAGATCGGCGCCACCGGAGTCCTTCTCCGGCGCCGCGATTCCCATAAGCCCTTCAAAACCTGCCACAGCG
>CAZGJA010000051.1:0-137785 GCA_964526695.1 uncultured Phycisphaeraceae bacterium | reverse complement strand
CTGATGCGGAAGCGCGGGGAATTGGTGGAACGGAGCTTTGCGCACTGTTATGACACGGGCGGAATGCGTCGCACGCACCTGAAGGGTCACAACAACATATTAAAACGGCTGCTGATCCACGTGGCGGGCTTCAACTTAAGTTTAATTCTTCGCACAATGCTCGGCTTCGGGACGGCGAGAGGCCTGCAAAACGCGGCAGGGCGGGCTTTGCGCGCCTTCGCCGGGCATGTGAGCGACGCCCTGTCGGTGCCGTGGCCGGTCTTGAAGGGCCCCTGGGAATGGCGGCGCCGGAGAAGGACTCCGGTGGCGCCGATCTCCCCCCTGGCGCGCTGCGCCGCCTAAAGTTGGCGGGCGCAGAGACTGGGGTTCTACCACGGGCTGCTAGCCTCTCATGACGCATGGATCAGAAAACGGGCGGCGGGTCAGACTTGACCGCAGCGGCTCGCCGACTTTTGTGTCATCAGCACCCAGAGTACGGTCAGGTCCGCGGAGCTGATGCCGGGGATGCGGCCTGCCTGGCCCAGGGTGGTTGGGCGGACTCGGGCGAGGTTTTCCCGGGCTTCGGCCTTGAGCTGCGAAATCGTTGAGAAGTCCACCCAATCCGGGATGCGATGCGACTCCAGCTTTTGCATCCGCTCGATGTGCCGATCCTGGCGCTGAAGGTAGCCCTCGTACTTGGAGCGAACCATCACCTCCCACAGGTCGTCCGTGCCGAACGCCCGGCCGCTCGTCGCGTGTAGAGCATCTGCGAAGGTCTCCAGCGAGGCGTCGGGGCGCTTCAGCCAGCTTGCCAGCGCCGAGCCGTCCACCGACGCGCCGCGCATCGCCCGGCGGATCGCCGTCGCCGCGTGCTCCTTCCGTTCGTGCAACGCCCACCGCCGGTCGTCCACCAGGCCCAGCCGCCGTCCGACGGGCGTCAGCCGCTGGTCGGCATTGTCGCTGCGCAGGCTGAGGCGATGCTCCGCGCGGGAGGTGAACATCCGGTAAGGCTCGATCTGCGGGCGGGTGATGAGGTCGTCGATCATGACGCCGAGGTACGCCTGATCGCGCCGCAGGACCAGCGGCTCCTCTCCCTTCAGCCGCATCACCGCGTTGATGCCCGCGAGAATGCCCTGCCCCGCGGCCTCTTCGTACCCGCTGGTGCCGTTGATCTGCCCGGCGAGGAACAGCCCGGCGACGCGCTTCGTCTCCAGGCTGAACTTCGTCTGATGCGTGGGAACCCAGTCGTATTCGACGGCGTATCCGTGCTGCAGCACGCGGGCGTCGCGCAGGGCCGGGATGCGTCGGATCATGTCCTCCTGCACGTCGGACGGAAGCGACGTGCTGATGCCGTTGCAGTAGATGCGCTCGCTGTCGTAGCCCTCCGGTTCGAGGAAGATCTGGTGGCGGTCCTTGTCCGCGAAGCGCACCACCTTGTCCTCAATGCTGGGGCAGTAGCGCGGACCGGTGGACTGAATCTGCCCGGAATACATCGGCGCGCGGTGCAGGTTGCCGCGGATCAGGTCGTGGACCTCGCCGTTCGTGTACGTGATCCAGCAGGGAACCTGCCGCTGGTGCAGCCCGTCCGTCAGGAATGAAAACGGGATCGGCACGTCGTCGCCCGGTTGCTCTTCGAGCCGCGCGTAGTCCAGCGTGTCGCGGTGCAGACGCGGCGGGGTGCCCGTCTTCAACCGCCCCAGCGCAAAACCCAGCGATTCCAGCACGCGGCTGATCCCCACGGCCGGCGCTTCGCCGATGCGCCCCCCCGCCGTTTGCCGGTCACCGCAGTGCATCAGCCCGCGCAAGAACGTGCCCGTCGTCAGGATGACCGCATCGCAGGGAAGCCGCCTCCCGTCAGCAAGTTGAACGGCGGTGATGCGATGCTGCGGACAGCTTGCCGTCGTCGCAGTCACGTCGTGAACGTGCAGATCTTCGACGGAGCCTTCGATAATCTCCAGGTTCCTCGCCGCTGCGAGCAGGTCGCGCGTCGCGTTCGAGTAGAGTTGCCGGTCGCACTGCGCCCGCGGCGCCCACACGGCCGGACCCTTGCTGCGGTTGAGCATCCGGAACTGAATGCCCGCGCGGTCGGTGGCGAGGCCCATCAGCCCGCCGAGCGCGTCAATCTCGCGGACCATGTGCCCCTTGCCGATGCCGCCGATCGCCGGGTTGCACGACATGCGCCCGATGGCGTCGCGCTGCATCGTCACCAGCGCCGTCCGCGCGCCCAGCGTCGCCGCCGCCCACGCGGCCTCGATGCCCGCGTGCCCGCCCCCCACCACCACGATGTCATACCGTTCGGCCATATCGCTTTATCGACGAATCCCGCTATTCTACGCGCCGGCGGCGGTCTGAACATGGCGGGCTTGCGCGGGGGCTAGCGCCGCGCGTGGACGTGACGTTGGTTCTCCTGATGTTTCAGAAGTTCCGAAATATATTGCTGCTCCTTTCGATCCTGGCGCTGGCGGGCTGCAGGAAGCCGGCCGCGCCGACCCCGGCGGGCGGCTCGGGCAAGGCCGCCGCGGGCGACCCAGCGCCGGCAGGCGAGGCGGGAGCGCAACTGATTTTCCCTCCGGAACTCCGCGCCGCGGACGAGACCGTCAACCAGTTCATTGAGGAAGCCCTCCGCGTTTCGACGGGCCGCGACTACGACGCTTTTCGTCTGCTGTGGGTGACCGTGGACGAGCCGTTCGCGCGCGAGCAGTTCGAGCGCGGGTGGAAGAGCCTCAAAGCCCTGCGGGTCGAGGTGCTCCAGAAAATCCGCGATCCGCTGGATCCGCAAACGTTCCTCTACGGACTCTATGCTATCGCGGAGCTGGACCCGAGCGATCTTCCCACGGGTCAGGAAGCCAGCCGACGCGTCGTCCTCGAAATCCGCAAGGAGCAGGACCAGTGGAGGCTCGCCAACGCGCGCGACGAAGTCCGGCGCGCCGTCATCGAGCTATACCAGCAGGCGCACCCGGCCCCCGATTCACCGCCTCCGGGAGCAGGAGGATCGTGACGCCGCGACGCAACCCACAGCAAACTGAGGCGCGGACTTCAATCCGCGCAAATCTCGGCGGACCTCGGGCGCAACGTGTCCGCCGCGGCGGAGGCAGCGCGGACCTCCAATCGCCAATGAGCGCAGCTCATCAACGCAGTCCGCGCGATCTGAAGTTCGCGGCTCGGGGTGACGCCTTATCACCACACATCGCGCCTGATGTCTGGGACATACGACACTGACCGATGGACCTGACCCAGCTCATCTCCGACGACCAGCAGCGAGCGCCGAAGTCCAGGGTGCTCTCCGCGCAGTTCATGCGCACGCTCGGTTACACGTGGCAGTTTCGCCGGCTGCTCCTGACGGGTTTCGCCTGCGCGCTCCTCTTTGCCGGACTGCATGCGGCCAGCCTTGCGGGGGCGCTGCCGGTGCTCAAGCTGATCCTCGACGAGGAAGGGCTGCACGGGTGGATCGACCGCACGGTGGCCTCGCGGCGGCTCGGCTTCGAGGTCGAGCTGGCGCGCCGCGCGGCTGGGGACGTCCTCACCGTCCGCCGCATTTCGCCGCAGCACGTCCTGTTCAAGCAAGGTCTCGGCGAAGGCGATCTGATTGAACCGCTCGGACTTTCCGCCGCGGATTGGCTCGCCAGCGTGGCGCGCGACACGGAGGGCGGAGTGCGCGAATTCGACGCCGTGGACGTTTCATCCGGCGCAGCCGAAGGCGCTTCCAACCGGAAGCGCTACGCCGTCACGCTGCGCGGGCTGGACTTCAAGGAGGCCGCCAAGTTCCGCCTCTCGCAACTCGTCAGCCGCCAGACGCTCGAGCACGACAAGTTCCGCGTCCTCGTGTACATCCTTGCCGCGGTCACCTTCGTGGCGGTCCTCGCCAACGTCTTTCGCTTCCTCGCCGAGTATCTCGTCTCACAGGCGGTGCTGCATGGCATGATCCGCCTCCGCGCCCAGCTTTATGAAAAAGTGCTCAAGCTCCCGATGGCGTTCTTCACCGAGCGCGGCACGTCGGATCTCGTCACGCAATTCGTGCAGGACATTCAGGAGATCCAGCGCGGGCTGCTGGCGCTCTTCGGCAAGCTCGTCACCGAGCCGCTCAAGGCCGGCTTCATCCTCACGCTCGCCATCTTCCTCGATGCACGCCTCACGCTCATGGTGCTGGTGATCGCGCCTCTCGCCGCGGGTGTGTTCCTCATGATCGGCCGCCAGGTCCGCAAGGCCAATCGCAAGCTGCTGGCGCAGTACGGCGTGATGATCGGCGGGCTTTCGACCGTGCTGCAAGCGATCGACATCGTCAAGGCTTACACCACAGAGGAATTCGAGCGCCGCCGCCTCGATGCGCTGGACGTCAAGATGTTCACCCAGCAGCGGCGCATCGCGCGGATGCAGGCCGCGCTGCCGCCGTCGCTGGAGGTGCTGGCGGTCACGGGAGTGTCGATCGTGTGCGTCTGGCTCGGCTCGCGCGTGCTGAACCGGCAGCTCAACGTCTCGGAGTTCATGCAGCTCGCGCTGGTGCTCGGCATGATGCTCGACCCGATCCGCAAAGTCGCGGACGTGTACACGCGCATCTCGCGCGGCTCCGCCGGCGCGGATCGGATTTTCAAGGTGCTGGATCTCCCGCCGGAAGCGGTGGAGCGCGGCGGCGATCGACCCGTGCAGCCGCTGAAACGCGCGATCGAGTTCCGCGGCGTGACCTTCACCTACCCCAACGCGCCCGCGCCCGCGCTGAACGATCTGACGCTGACCATCCAGCGGGGCGAATGCCTCGCGCTCGTCGGCCCCAACGGTTCGGGCAAGACCACGCTCGTCAACCTGCTGCTGCGCTTCTACGACGCCCAAAGCGGCGAGTTGCACTACGACGGTCAGCCGATCGCGGAACTGCGGCTTGACGAACTTCGCCGGCAGATCGCGCTGGTCACGCAGAAATCCGTCGTGTTCGACGGCACGATTCGGGAGAACATCGCCTACGGATCGCACGAAGCCACCGAGGACCAGATCCGCGACGCCGCCCGTCGCGCGTTCGCCGAGGAGTTCATTCTCGCTCGGCGCAACGGCTTCGACGAGCGCGTCGGCGAGGGCGGCATGGCCCTCTCCGGCGGCCAGCGCCAGCGCCTCGTCATCGCCCGCGCCATCCTCCGCAACGCGCCCATCCTCATCTTCGACGAAGCCACCAGCCAGGTGGACACCGAATCCGACGAGAAGATCCACCAGGCCATCCGCGAGCTGTCGCGCGACCGCACGACCCTCATGATCGCGCATCGCCCCAGCACGTTTCGTTTCGCGGATCGCATCGTCGTCCTCGACGCGGGCCGCATCGTGGACAGCGGTCAACACGACGACCTGATCCAGCGCTGCCGGCTCTACCGCACCTTGTGTCAATTGGACTGACGGACCGGGTGTGAGCGGATCTCCAGATCCGCGCGCGTAAGCAAGCGCACCTTCCGGCCTCCCGTCGCGCAATCGAACCTTCAAGCTTGTTCCGGTCTCCTGGGCGACTCGCCTTACGAGAGCCGTCCGTGAAGTTCGAACCCGCGGCCTCGCCCGCGCGGTTCGCTCCCTTACGGTCGCGGCTCTGTTCGTTACGGGTTCGCTCCCTTACGGTCGCGGCTCTGTTCGTCACCGACACGAGTACGTCTTCTCCGCCGTCGCGCCGCAGCCCCACTCGGCCGTGGCGATGCCGTCGCCGGAGGGCAGACGCTTGAACTTGGCTTTGCCTTTGCCGCGGGAGTCGATTGTGCCCGTTTTGCTCGCTCCGGTGGAGAGGGTGACGGTGAAGGAGTCGCCAGGGGTTGCCTTGGCGAGCACGATGGTAAGCACGTTAAAGCCGTTGACGGTCGCGCAGGCGGCCTTGGCGATGCGCTCCAGATCTGTGCAATGGAAGACATGCTCGAACGCATATGCCGATCCAGAAAAAGACCCGCGGTCGTCGTCACCGAAGGCGCCAATTATCGACGCATCGCCGGAAATTGCGACGGAATAGCCAAAGTAATCGAAGGCAGCACCGTCGTCAGCCGTCAGCTTCGCCGCCTGCGTCCAGACCCCTTTGATCTTCTGGAACACATATGCCGAGCCGGAGTAGCTCCCGCGGTCGTCGTCATGGTACGCCCCAACCAGCGCTGTATCGCCCGAAATCGCGACGGACCCGCCGAACCCTTCGTCCCCTGTTCCGTCGTCGGCGGTGAGCTTGGCCGTCTGCGTCCAGACGCCGTTGATGTTCTGGAAGACATACGCCGCGCCGGAGTACTCCCCGCGGTCGTCGGCGCCGTCGGCGCCGACCAGCGCCGTATCGCCCGAAAGGACGACTGAACAGCCGAAGGCGTCGCCCCCTGCCCCGTCGCTGGCGGTGAGCTTGGCCGTCTGCGTCCAGACGCCGTTGACTTTCTCGAACACGTACACTGAGCCGGAGCCTTCCCCGCGATCGTCGTCATACGGTGCCCCGACCAGCGCCGTAGCGCCCAAGAGAGCGACAGCGTCGCCGAAGTAGTCGTCCGTCGCCCCGTCGCTGGCCGTCAGCTTGGCCACCTGTGTCCAGACGCCACTCACCTTTTCGAACACGTACGCCGACCCGCGGTTGCCATCGCTCAACCTCCCGACCAGGGCGGTAGCGCCCGACAGGGCGACGGAGTCGCCGAAGTGGTCGTGCTCGGTCCCGTCGCTGGCCGTCAGCTTGGCCACCTGTGTCCAGACGCCGCTCACCCTTTCGAACACGTACGCCGCGCCGGGGCCCGACTCGCGGTACCAACTACCGGGTGCCGTAACCAGCGCCGTATCGCCCGAGAGGGATATCGATTCACCGAAGCAATCGTCTGTCGTCCCGTTGCTGGCCCTCAGCTCGGCCACCTGCGTCCAGACGCCGTTCACCTTCTCGAACACGTGGGCCAAGCCTGACGTCCATGTAAGGACGTCGCTGTAGAACGCCCCGATCAGGGCCGTATCGCCCGAGAGGGCGACGGAGAAGCCGAAGTATTCGCTCGCCGAGTCCTCAGTCGTGAGTTTCTGCCGCTGCTCCCACGTCTGCGCCGTGGCGTGCGCCGCCAACGTGAGAACCGCGATGCAGGCTATCGACCGAAGCGTTGTCGTCGTCATGGGCGTACTCCTTCTTAGGCGGGCGCGGAAGTCCACGCGGGTGCTTCCGAGAGTCTGTCGCTCGAATCAGGAACCATCCTAACGCCGATTGAAGGCCGGATTCAAGCGAAATCCGCGCCGTTCTGTCCCGGTCTGTGGGCCGCAGAGCTTTCGGCTTCGGTTCCGGGGCCACTCCGCCCGGCTGGAGCGACCGTGCATGACCGGGTGAAAAGCCGGTCCCCCGAATAGCCCGCGCGTCCGCCTCGCGCGGCAACGGCGCCGCGTCCGAGTGGCGCCGCCGCCCGCTTCGGCGACGTGCCACCCGAACACGCACGCTCACGACGCGACGCGCTTCCACCGATGCGACGCGATTCCACCGACGCGACGCGCTTTCATCGATGCGACGAGCTTTCACCGACGCGACGCGCTCTTATCGACGCGATACCATCACCCCCGCCATGAAGAAAGCCCGTCGATGGGGTGACATCCTGCTGATCGCCGCCGCGACCTGCCTGGCCGCGTGGATGCTGCTCCCGCTGGTTTGGGCGCTGGCTTCGGCGCTGAAGCCGCTGGAGGAAGCGTACGCCTTTCCGCCGACCTTCTGGACCGCCGATCCGCACCCCTCCAACTTCGTTTCGGCCGCGACGCGCCTGCCGCTGCTGCGCTTCATGCTCAATTCGCTCTTCATCTCCACGGTGTCGATGATCGGCGCGGTGCTCACGTCGGCGATGGCGGGTTACGCGCTGGCGAGGTTTCGCTTTCGCGGCGCCACCGCGCTGTCAGCGGCGGTGGTCCTTTCGCTGCTGATCCCATCCGAAGTGCTGATGCTGCCGCGATTCCTGATCTATCAGGCGCTGGGCTGGGTCGGAACCTACAAGCCGCTCATCGTGCCCGCATGGCTGGGCGGCGGAGCGTTCAACGTGCTGTTGTTCACCCGGTTCTTCCGCGCTACGCCGACGGCCGCGGAGGACGCCGCGCGCCTCGACGGCGCCTCCACGTGGCGCGTGTTCTTCCATGTTGCCCTGCCCTCCGTGCGACCCGCCGTGGTCACCGCGGGACTGCTGAGCTTCGTGTTCCACTGGCGCGAGTTCCTCGATCCTTTCCTCTACCTGACGGACTTCAAGACGTTCCCCGTCGCTCTTGGGCTGCGCATGTACCAGTCGCAAGCCGGCACGTGGGCCAACCTGCTCATGGCGGCCAGCCTGATCGCCATGCTCCCGCTGGTGGTGGCGTTCATGCTCTGCCAGCGCGATCTGATGCGCGGTCTGGGAGTCGTCGGCGCGGGACGCATGGATGACAAGCCCGCGCGGGAGCCGGCACTGCTCCAAGCTCCACCGACCGCCTTCACCAGCCTCCCGAACCGAGGCCGCGACGATGGCCGGAGCGCAACACGATGCTGACGCACTGCCCGATATGCAATTACAACTTGCATGGTCTGCCCCAATGCCACACATGCCCCGAGTGCGGCTTCGAGTACGACGGACGGATGGTGGTCGTCTGGCAGGGGAACCGATTCGCGTGGTTCGCGTTGTTCTTCTTCGGTCTGAGCGGACTGGGGAATCTGCCCATTGGATTCGTAATTGGCGGAAGGGCATGGTGGTACACGGTGCTGAGTCTGGGCATGCTCCACGCGGCGTGGCGCGGGGCAAGATCGCTCTTCCTGCAGCGCAAGAACCGTGTCGTCGTTGGACCACAAGGCGTGATGACTGTCGATGTCGGCGGAGCGGTCCGCCTCTACGCCTGGGCAGCATTCGCGCGCGCGGAGTACCAGGTCGCTGGGGGCGGCGTGGTGCTGGTCGGTGAGACGGGCCGGCCTGTCGGGGTGATCGGCTATGATTTCCTGGGTTCGACGCAGCGCGTACGGCTGGCGATTGCGGTGATCAACGGCTTTCGCAACAGCTCCACTCCGTGGGCCACGGTAAGGCCGCGCCGGCGACCCGATGCCAACCGCCCGCGAGGTCACCTTTAATCCTGCGTGCCCTGAGCCGCGGCCACCTCCTGCAAACTTGATGGACACCTTGCCGGATCGGACAATTGGTTGCGCAGCGATGCGGGAGGTGACGCCATGCTCAAGCTGGGTGATCTCGAATCTGAACCGCACACTTCGGGAGATTCCGTGAACCACTCACCGCCTCGCAGGCCGGGCCGAGCCGTGCTTCACGTGGCAATGCCCTTCGTCGTCACGGCATGCCTGGTCGCCCTGCTCGGCTGCGACCCCACATGCCCCGCGCCCGAGAATGCAGAGCCGCCCGAGTGTGCGATTGATGCCGACTGCGACGACGGTCTGTACTGCAACGGCGAGGAATCGTGCGTCAACGGAGCATGTGAATCCGGCGAGCGCCCATGCCCTCCTGATACGCCGTGCGCTTACTGCGATGAGGACGCGGATGCCTGTGTGGTGCCTGCTTGCACGGTCGATGCCGACTGCGACGACGGCGCTTTTTGCAACGGAATCGAACAGTGCGTGAATTGCAGTTGCATCGAGGGGGAAGCTCCCTGCCCCAACACTGAAGACTGCATCGTCTGCATGGAGGATCTCGATGCCTGCGCATCCGGGTGCGGAAGCGATGAAGAATGCGACGACGGTTTGTTCTGCAACGGCCTTGAATTCTGCTTCGAATGCTTATGCCTCAGCGGTGAACCGCCCTGCGAAGACTGCTCGGAGGAGCTGGGCTGTCCGTAGCTCCATGAATGAGTACGCGGCCGGCCGTCGGAAGGATGCGCCGCGTTGAAGCCACTGGGCTTGGAGGCGTGGAGGGGGCTTGCGGCCGCATCTAAAGCCCGCGCCTCCGGTGAGCCCCCCGGCGCGCGACCCTGCGCCTTTTTGACACGCTCCGCCGCCGTTCGTACTATCGAACCGACGCCCATGGATCGAAGCCTGGACACCGCGAAACCGCTTGTTTTTCCGAGGAATCACCTGACATGACACCCAAGTTCGAAAACCTCACGCTGCCCGCCGCCGGAGACGTCATCACCATGACGCGCGAAGGTCTGCGCGTGCCCGATTGCCCCGTCGTCCCGTTCATCGAAGGCGACGGCACCGGACCGGACATCTGGCGCGCCTCCGTGCGCGTCTTCGACGCCGCCGTCGAGAAGGCCTTCAAGGGGAAGCGCAAGATCGCGTGGTTCGAAGTCTTCGCCGGCGAGAAGTCGTATCACAAGTACGGCACGTGGCTGCCGAACGACACGCTTGAGGCCTTTCGCCATTACCTCGTCGGCATCAAAGGTCCGCTGACCACGCCCGTCGGCGGCGGCATCCGCTCGCTCAACGTGGCGCTGCGGCAGGAGCTGGACCTCTACGCCTGCGTGCGCCCCGTGCAGTACTTCGCCGGCGTGCCCTCTCCCGTGAAGCGCCCGCAGGACGTGGACATGATCATCTTCCGCGAGAATACGGAGGACATTTACGCGGGCATCGAATGGGCCGCGGGCACGCCGGAGGTGAAAAAGGTCATCGCCTGGCTGCGCGAGGCCATGGGCGTCAAGAAGATCCGCTTCCCCGAGACCAGCGGCATCGGCATCAAGCCCATGAGCCGCGAAGGCACGGAGCGCCTCGTCCGATCGGCCATTCAGTACGCCGTCGCCAACAAGCGCAAGAGCGTCACCCTTGTGCACAAAGGCAACATCATGAAGTTCACCGAGGGCGCGTTCCGCGACTGGGGATACGCCCTCGCTGAGAAGGAGTTCGCCGCGCAGACGTACACGTGGACGCAATGGGAACGCACCAAGAAAGACAAGGGCGAGGAGGCCGCCAACACGGAGCAGGAAGCCGCCCTCGCCGCCGGCCGCGTGCTCATCAAGGACGCCATCGCCGACATCGTCCTGCAGCAGATCCTCACCCGTCCGCGCGACTTCGACATCATGGCCACCCCCAACCTCAACGGCGACTACCTCTCCGACGCGCTGGCGGCCCAGGTCGGCGGCATCGGCATCGCCCCCGGCGGCAACATCAACTACACCACCGGCCACGCCATCTTCGAAGCCACGCACGGCACCGCGCCGAAGTACGCCGGCAAAGACCAGGTCAACCCCGGCAGCGTCATCCTCTCCGGCGAAATGATGCTCCGTTACATGGGCTGGACCGCCGCGGCGGACCTGATCCTCAAAGGCATGAACGCGGCCATCGACGCGAAGACCGTGACCTACGACTTCGAGCGGTTGATGAAGGCCGAAGGGGCCGCGGGGGTGAGACTGCTCAAGTGCAGCGAGTTTGGAGATGCGGTGGTGAAGGGGATGGGGTGACAGGGTGGCACGAATCTCCGGCGCGAGTTCGGCGGCGCGAATCTCTGGCGCGAGTTGGGCGGCACGAATCTCCGGCGTGAGTTGGGTGGTACGCCTCTCCGAGGCGTGATTCTCCCCCCTCCCCTCGGGAGGGGGCAGGGGGAGGGCGTGCTTCCGGGATGAACCGTGCGCGGGCATTTCCCGCTCCAGCAGCAGCCCGTGGTTATCAAGGCCTGTGGTGGGGAACCGGCTTTCCAGCCGGTCATTTCCCGTCGATCCTGATCGCGTAATGTGCGGGTGTATCGTGTCATGGAGCACCTCTCCCGCAGGCTTCCCAGACTGGCCACCGGGGATTTGGTCCGCCGTCGCGGGATGGATACCATTGTATAATGCTCACGCGCGAAAGAACCAAGCCGACCCGCGTCCGCTTTTCTCGAACGGACTACCACCGCATGGGCGAGACGGGCATCCTCCCGCAGCGCCCGCGCGTCGAACTGCTCGACGGAGAGATCATTCAGATGAGCCCCATCGGACCGCAACACGGCTGCGTCGTGGACCGCCTGAACGACTTCTTCACGCCCCGTCTTCAAGGTCGGGCCATCTGCCGCGTGCAAGGCGCCATCGCCTTGGACGCCTTCTCCGAGCCAGAGCCTGATCTCGCGCTGCTCAAACCCAGGCCCGACTTCTACGCACGCGAGCACCCGTTCGCCGCCGACGTCCTGCTCATCATCGAAGTCTCCGACAGCTCGATCGAGCAGGATCTCGGCGCGAAGCTCCGCCTCTACGCCAGCGCCGCCGTGCCGGAGTACTGGGTCTTCGACCTGACGCGCAACCTGCTGATCGTCCACCGCACCCCCGCGGGCGACGGCTATTCCAACGTGAAGGAATGCCCCCGCGCAGCCGAGGTCAACCCGCTGACGTTTCCGGATGTCCCGCTGCACGTGGGCGACGTGTTGACGTTCTGATTGCGCGCCGCCGCTCCGGCCTCCGCTGGGAGGGAACAGGCGAGGGCATCCATCGGCCCTGTGATATCTGGATTCGAACTCAAGGAAGCGATTCGCTGCATCTCCATCTTGCATTCGGGGGCGACGCGGGCTACACTGCGAACCCAAACCTAACAAGGAGGACAGGCACGGTGAGCGGCAGCGTCGCGGACAGGAAACGACTCATTCGCGTCACCGAGGGCAACCTCAAGAACAACCACCTCTACGTCACCGGGCATTACGACTTCTTTCCGCTGGACTGCATCGGCGCATCGCGCAAATCCAAGAACGGCCACGCCAAGCCGATCGAAATCTTCCTCGACGGCCTGAACATCACCATCCAAACGGACATCGGAACGGACGCGAGCACCGGCAAGCCGCGGCGCATGTTCCGCGAGCGCATGGCGTTTCGGTGACTACTCGAGCATCGACGCCGATCCGGTGCAAGGCTCGTTCTGGCTGCACCACGAGTACAGCCCGGCCGGCGGCTCCTCGTGGAACACGTGGGTGGCGCGCGTGGACGTGGTCGCCAGCGTGCCCTGCGCCGACATCAAGACTCTTAAGGCCAACTGCAAGGCGTCGGGGAAGATCGTCGCCAAGGTCGTGCTCTTCGACGCCAGCCACGACGGTCAAACCGTCACGGTCGCCATCGACGGCACGCCCACCGTGGTCACCATCAGCGGCAGCCGCGCCGTGCACAGGTCGTGCTGCTACACGGGCGTGCACACGGTCACGCTGGAGGATCCGGCAGGCTGCAAACCGGCGGTGAACGTGAGCTGTCCGTAAGCTCACGACCGGCGGCGCCGGCAGGCTGCAAGCCGTCAGACAAAGGGAGGAATCCAACGGACCCCCGACACAAGTCGGGGGTCTTCTTGTTACCTGCCGGACAGGCGGGACCGCCGTGCACCGCAAGCTCGTCGTGCTGCCCGACGGCGGCGCGCAACGCGCGTTCGCCGCCGCTCCAGGTTGCCTTCGCACGGCCATGACCTCACCGAGCACGGCGAATCCGGGCGGCCCCGCCAACGCAATCGAACTACTCGACGTTGCAGGCCGAGCAGGTGTTCGGGTTGCCCATCCCGAACGAGGCCGAGGCGGTTCCCGAGGTCTCGATCATGGGCCGCGTCGGGACGCCACCGACCGAAACGGACTTCCACGTGAGCTTGCCGCTGGTGCAGAAGTTCGAACCGTCGGGAACGACAAGCAGGCCGGACTTGAGCGTCACGGGCCCCGACGCGGTCACGCACCCGGCGCCGACCTCACTATTCCCGATGGCGAACATCCCCGGCGAGTCCGCCTCGATCAGCCAGTGGCACGCCCCGCTGATGTCCGTTCCGACGGCCAGAGTGCCCTCCCCGTTCTGGCCGTTGGTTTCGGCGATCCAATGGCCCGCGCTGGTGCCGGTCATGTCATACTCGTCGAGCTTGAGCGTTTGCCCGTTGCGGGCGACGACGAAAGCGCGGTTGTCGAAGGGCACTTTGATGAAGCCGCTGCCGAAAACCACGAGGCTGCAGGCCGGATCGTCCGGGTATTCCTCGCAGCCGCTGTCGCCGGCGATGATCAGCAGATCGTTGCCGCCATTGAGCGGGATGATCGACGATTTCTCCTTCAACTCGATGGTCCCGCCTTCGCCGGTAATGGTGTGCGTTCCATCGATGCGCAGACTGCCGTACGGCAGCGTGCCGGCGCCAACAATGATGTCGCCGTCCACCGTGGAACTGAGCGTCCCTCCGTTGCCAAGCGTGAGAATCGCGCCGGAATTGATCGCCAGGCCGGAACGCGTCGCTCCGCTCACCTCCATGGTCAAAGTCCGGCATTTGGCGGTGGTGTAGTTGTCGGGAATGTAAGGACCCTGATTGTAGGGGATGGTGACGTTGTCGTTCTCGGTAGGTATGCCGCTCGGATACCAGTGTCCCTGCACGTCCCAAGCGGCGCCGGTCCCTCCCGTAAACTCCTTGTCCTCGGCCGTCGCGGGAACGATGACCAAGCCGACAACCAAAACAACAAGCGCGAGAATTCTAAGCCAGTTCATGTTCCAGACTCCTTTCAGGCTCGCACGTTCGGCGACCATCCTCAAAGCGGGCTTGAGCGCCGAAGCCGTGCGACGGATAATCTGATCGTAAAACACACTGAGGACGCAGTGCGGCTCCCGCCGCTCACGGCGCAAAGTTGCGCTGAAACGCGGCGAAGTCCGCCAGATCCGCGTCACCGTCGTAATCCACATCCGCGAAGCGACACATGCAAAGCCCGTCCGTGCGGACCGGGCCGGTCAGGCAACGCACGAATTCCAGATGATCGCTCAGATCGATGCGATCATCGAGACTGATGTCGCCATTCCGGGTGCGGCGGAGAAACAAGAGCTCCATGTCTCGTGTCGACGGTCGGCCACGCAGCCAGGCCGCCTCACCGAGGTCGTTGAGGTAGATGTACGCGCTCCACTTCTCGTCGTCGGTGAGCTGGTACGGCCGCCATCCACTGTCATTCCTGACGTACAGCCAGGCATGCCAGGTTCGTCGCGGCTCGTACCAACGCGAGAAGACAAAATCTCCCCGGTTGTTCAGGGCTGCTGCGGTGCCGGGTTCGCGCAGCAGGATTTCGCCATCATAGAAGATGACGTCCTGCGCGGCGCTCCAGGTCAACTGAAGCCCATTGTTCAAGCTTGGAACCTGGCTTTGCCGCTCGGGTGACGGAACATTGCTGATGACCCCATCCGTGTAGAGATGGATCTCACCTTTCCACGGATCTGCACAGAACTCAATATGGCCCCATGCGATCTGGTCTGATTCGTTCAAGCTCACCCCATCATCAGAGAACTCATGATCCGGCTGGATCTGCACGACATCGGCCCCATCCCAGAGAAAGACCTCCGCCATGGGGGGGCAATCTTGAAAGCGGCGCTTGGTCCAGGCCGCGTGACCCTGGTCGTTAATGCCCAGATCGTTGAATCCGAGCTCGTTGTTCGTGTCGAGGACCACGACCGGACCGTCGGGCAGGCGCTGATAGTGCACCGCCGTGTCCGGCTCGGGATACTCGCCGAACTCCCAGATCAGCTCGCTGACGTTGTTGATCCGCGGCTTGCGGTCGCGGCGGGTGTTGTCCGTGATGCGGGTGATGGCACCATTGTCATAGACGTAGATCTCGGAGGTGCTCCAATTCTCTCCCGTCCACCGGATGAACGCGATCTGCCCGCACTCGTTGATCTGCGTGTCGAAGATCACGCCGCCCGGAGGTATGAGCTGGACGATCTCGAACCCGGCCGGGATCTGGACCTCGCCCACGGCCACGCAGGCGCAGACGAATCCGACCGACGCCGTGAACGCTCCCCTGTGCATGGTCGCTTCTCCATTCGCTTCGCGTCAGTTGGTCTCGATGCCGGCAAGCCCCTCGACGACGACGCCGCCGTTGTCTCCCGACGTGTCGCCGCTGATGATCACCGTATCGCAGGTCAGCGTTATCGCCGAGTCGTCGCCGTCGAAGCTCGACAGCTCGCCGTCCGTCACGCTGAGGTCGTCGATCGTCCGATTGGCATCGAGGATGACGTAGAACCTCGAGTTGAAAACGGCGTCATCGTTGGCGTCATCCGGGTATCCGAGGCTGCCGGCCCAGTTTCCCGAGCCGCTCCACAGGTCGGAACTCGGGTGCCCGCCGGTCCATGTGAACGACACCAGCATCGGCATCGGCTCCGGATGAATGGCCCTCGCCAGCGCGGGTTCGGGCGCCGCGGATGCACTGAAATCCGCGACGACCACCCACCCCACGGCCGCGAAGACCGTCCCCATCACCACCACTTGAGTTACGATTCTACCACGTTGCATGTTCTAAAACTCCACGAAAGGGCATGAAGATGTCCGTCATGAGAAACGTGACTGCTTACCAGGTCCGACCGCATGCGATCCGTGATTCAGGCGGAGGCGCGCGGGGACGCTGTGTGAGCACAAACCGGACCAAGACTTCGGGCTGATGGAGGCTATGGGTGGTGCGCAAGGTTGCGCAGTTCGATCCGCCGGGGCGGGCTTGAAGCGTGCTTCGACTGAATCGGCGCAGCTCCAGCAACCAGCGGCAGAGCGGCAGAGCGGCAGAGCATCGCCACAGGCGTTCTCCTTTCAGGCGGCCTAAAGGAGTCCGAATCGATCCCAAACGAGCGACCGACCGGGTTTCAAGGGCATTCTAGCGGCCCCACGAAGGGAGTCAACCCCATCTTCCTAAGAATATCCGCTTTTTTCTTCTGGCGGCCTGTTTCATCCTGACCTCGGCAACTCCGCGTCTGACGGGAGCTTAGCGCACGAGCAGGCTTGAAACGCGTTTCCTGCAGGGTTCACAGGCCCGATCCGAGCGACCGCCCTCCTTGGGCGCTCGCCCGCGCCGCGATACCATGCCCCCCATGGAACTTTCCAGACGCATCAATGAACTTGCGGAGTCCGCCACGCTTAAGCTGACGGCGCGGGCGGCGCGCATGCAGGGAGAGGGCATCGACGTCGTCGCCATGACCGCCGGCGAGCCGGATTTCGACACGCCGCAGCACGTCAAGCAGGCGGCCATCGACGCCATCCTGCGCGGCGAGACGAAATACCCCAAGCCGTCCTCGGGGCTGCCGAAGCTGAAGTCGGCGATCTGCGAATACCTCCACGCGCGGCAGAACCTCCTCTACCGCCCGGAGCAGGTCATCGTCACCTGCGGCGCGAAGCTGGCGATCAACAAGGCGCTGCAGGTGCTGCTCAACCCCGGCGACGAGGTGCTCATCCCCGTGCCGTACTGGGTCAGCTATCCGGAGCTGGTGAAGCTCGCCGGCGGCACGCCCGTCTTCGTCGAGAGCGACGAGCGCAACGACTTCAAGCTGACGGTCGAGCGGCTCGCCGCGGTCATCACCTCGAAGACCAAGGCGCTGCTGTACTGCTCGCCGTCCAACCCATGCGGCTTCACGTATCACCCGGAGGAGACCCGCGCGCTCATCGAGACCGTCGTGGACCGCGGCGTCGTCGTCATCTCCGACGAAATCTACGACCGCCTGCTCTTCGGCGACCAGCAGACACTCTGCCCCGCCGCCGTCAGCCCGCAGGCCTACGCGCATACCATCACGATCAACGGCGGATCGAAGGTTTTCGCGATGACCGGCTGGCGCATCGGCTACGCCGCGGGTCCGGCGCACGTGATCGCGGCGATGGCCAAGCTTCAAAGCCAGGGCACCAGCGGCGCGCCGCCGTTCATTCAGCTTGCGTTCGCGGAGGGTCTGCGCGACGACCGGGGCGAGATCGAGCGGATGCGCCTCGACTTCGAGCGCCGCGGGCGGCACATGCACCAGCGCCTCACCGCCATCCCCGGCATTACCTGCATCAAGCCCAGCGGCGCGTACTACCTCTTCCCCAACGTCTCCGGCGTGTTCAAGAAGATGAAAGTGGCCGACTGCGACGCGCTGGCCGAGCGCCTGCTCGTCGAAGCGCACGTCGCCGTTGTGCCCGGCTCCGCGTTCGGATCGAAGCAGCACGTGCGGATGTCGTTCGCCACGTCGTTGGCGCAGATCGACAAGGCGCTGGACCGGCTGGAGGCGTTCCTGAAGTGAGCCGGCCTGCGATCCTGGCACTGGAAGACGGAACCGTGTTTCGCGGCACGGGCTTCGGCGCGTGCGGCACGCGCGCCGGCGAGGTTGTGTTCAACACGGCGCTGACCGGCTATCAGGAAATCCTTACCGATCCCTCCTACTGCGGGCAGATCGTCGCCATGACCTACCCGCACATCGGCAACTACGGCGTCAACGAGACCGACGTCGAATCCGCTTCCCCGCAGGTGTCCGGCTTCATCGTGCGCGAAGCGACGCGCACGCCGAGCAATTTCCGCGCGACGCAGCCGCTGGAGGTGTATCTGGCACGTCACGACGTCATCGGGATTGAGGGGATCGACACGCGGGCGCTGACCCGGCTCCTGCGCGTGCAGGGCGCGATGAACGGCGTGCTCACGACCGAGGAGGCTGACGCGGACCGGTGCGTCGAGCTGGCGCGCGCCGCGCCGTCGATGGTCGGCGCGGACCTCGTCAAGGTCGTGATGCCCGGCAAGCCGTTCACCTGGTCCGACGGGCTGGATGCGGCGTTCGTGTCGGGGCGCGGCGCAGCGCGCGGGGCGAAGAAGGTCGTGGCCATCGACTGCGGCATGAAGCGGAACATCCTGCGACACCTCGTGGACATCGGCGCGAGCGTCACCGTCGTGCCGCCGAACGTCTCCGCCGGGGAAGTGATGGCGCACAAGCCCGACGGCGTGTTCATCAGCAACGGCCCCGGCGACCCGGCCGCGGTCACGTATGCAATTGATCTGCTGCGGGGCCTGCTGGGCAAGACGCCGATGTTCGGCATCTGCCTCGGGCATCAGCTCCTCGGGCTGGCGATGGGGGCGTCGAGCTACAAGCTCAAGTTCGGCCACCGCGGCGCCAACCAACCGGTGCTCAACAAGGGCACGGGTCGCGTGGAGATCACTTCGCAGAACCACGGTTTCGCGGTGGACTCCGCCTCGGTGGAATCGAAGGGCGCGACGGTTACGCACGTCAACCTCAACGATCAGACGCTTGAGGGCTTCGTGCATCAGGACCGGTGCCTGCTCGCCGTGCAATATCACCCGGAGGCCAGCCCCGGTCCGCACGACGCGACCTACCTCTTCGACTGCTTCGCGCGCATGATGGAAACCGGTCGCGCGCCGACAACGGACGACATGGCCGCAGCGCAGTCAGCGCTGCAAAGCCGGCGCTAATCGCGCCATCCAGCGCGGCGAAACGCCCAAATCAGAACCCGTAGCGCCAGCGAGGAACTTTCATCAGAACCCCTCACGCAAGTGAGGGGCCATTCCTCAGAACCCGCAGGGCCGGCGAGGGGCTTGCCATGAGAACCCCTCTCGCAGTTGAGCTTGGTCCGCAGGTAAGCTCGCAGCCTGCGGTGAAAACCGGCCGGAAAGCGGGTGCGAAAATGCGCTCGGCTACGGGCGGCTACCCTTTCTCCTCCATCTGCCGGGCGACGCGGGCTTCGACGAGGAGGATGTGCTGCTCGCCGGCGCGCTCCATGAGCTGCTGAAGATCGCGCATCGAGCTGACCTCCTCCACCTGCTCATCCACGAACCACGTCAGAAAGCTGCGCGTCGGGTAGTCGCGCTCCCGGTCCGCCAGCGCCGCAAGCTCGTGAATCTGCCGCGTGACCAGCAGCTCGTTGTCCAAGGCGGCCTGCACGATCTTGGCGGGCGAGCCGAAGTCGTGCTTCGGCGAGGGGATCGTGGCGAGGTGCACCGGCGAGCCGACCTCCTGCAGGTATTTGAGGAACTTCATGGCGTGCTCGCGCTCCTCGTCCGCCTGCCGCTCGAAAAAGGCGGCCAGCACCTTGTAACCCATGTCGTGCAGCTCGCAGGACATGGCCAGGTAGAGGTAGTACGAGCCTAACTCATTGGCGATTTGTTCGTTGAGTTTCTGATTGGCGGTATCGGACAGGTTCATGGTTCATCCTCCGTGCGGGCGCTTCGCCATTGCGTTCCTGCAAGGCAGCGACCCAAGCCCTCTTTTGCTTTCTGATGCGCGGCGGAGCGAGCGGCAACACCAGCAGGATCGACCCTCCCCCAACCCCTCCCTGCGAGGGAGGGGGACATGGGGATCGACCCTCCCCCAACCCCTCCCTGCATGGGAGGGGGACATGGGGATCGACCCTCCCCCAACCCCTCCCTGCGAGGGAGGGGGGTGATTCAGGCCATCGTCCAGCGAACCGGGACGTGACGTCCGCGCCACAATGTCGCGCGATGGCATACCGTCGTGGCGTCCGCGCGATGATGCCGCGCCAAACGGTCGAGTCAACCTGAACTTCAGCGTCCGGTATCCAGCAGGACAACTTCTTTCGCGCCTGCGGCGTCGCCGTAGGCCTCGATCACCACGTCTTTCGTCTTCGCGGGCACGTCGTACACGAAGCGAAACTCGATGCTCTTGCCAGGCTCCAGCTTGGAACCGGACTTGAGCACGAAGCCATTATCCTTCACATAGGCGGCGGTCGCGGCCATGTCGGCGTGCAGCCGTGCCGCGGACTGACCCGTCAGGATGTCGGGCGGTTTGAGTTCGACGGGCACCGAGCCGCCATTGGTGATGCGCACCTGGAAGTAGATGAACGAGCCTTTCGTTTTGGGGGACTTTCCGCCGGCCGCCTCGACCTCCTTGCCCAGTTCCTGATCGCGGATGAACCGCCACGCCAGCGCGCCGGCCCGCCCCTCCAAACCCACCGGGACGATGGAGACCTCGGAGTCCGCCGAACCGGAGCGCACCTGCGGCTCGACCTCCTTGAGCACACGCTTCTTGCGGTTCTCCCAGTGACCGAGCACTTCCTCGATTTCTCCCTTGCTGATGCTGTAAAGCCGCTCGTCCGTGAACGGATCGCGCAGGCAATGCACCGGCGAAAGGTGCTCATACTGCGGCTGGAACTCGGGGGGGAAGACGTAGCATTCAGACTCGATCTCGACGAACTCGTCCTTGCGCGACAGCAGTTCCTGACGGCATTCCTCGCTGACCGTCAGCAGCGTCTGGATCTGGCCGTCCGGGCCGCCGCCCTTGCGCATGAACTGGTAAAGTCGCTTGGCGCCTTCGCGCGAACTGGTGAGAACGAACATGCCGCTGTCTTCCGGCGTCATCCCCGCGTCGACGAGCTTGCCGCGCACATACTCGGAAGTCGTGAAGCCGTGGATGTTCTTCGGGCTGATCAGCCGGAACAGCGGCTGCCGGAAGTCGCCCTGCCCCTTGATTTCGTAGGCGTGGAAGACGATTCCCTCGTCCACGTGGTAATGCTCGCCGGCCGAAATGGGCGCAAGGAAGCCCGCAGCCAGCAGGCCAACCCACGCCAACCCCCGGGATCTGCGCAACATCGTCATGGTCGCCTGATCCAGCCGGAAGAACTCTCGACATGCCCGTGCGCGGACTTGAATGCGCGCACCTCTACCGTGATTCCATCCTCCGCAGTTCATGGTGTGTCCGCCTCCTCACGTCCAAGAACCGGTCCCAACCTTCGGATCAACCCGTGGATGACGGGTCGATCCGCTCCAGCCCAAAGTGACCCATAGTCTACCAAGCTCGCATCGCTTGGACAATAGGGATTCCACGCCCGGCGACGCAGGGCACGGTCATCTTGGCTTGGAATCAGGGCGGTAGGGCCTCATTGGGCGGCATGGCTTCAATGGGTGGCATGGCTTCACGCGCAGCGGGTAGCCATGCCGAAGCGCGTGGGGAGACCGAAGCGCGTGGTGGAAACCTCATGCTCACGCCGAGTACGGCGAGAGCATGCCACCCGAGGAGTATGGCGAGAGCATGCCACCCCGACGCGCAGGCTCCACCCGGGCCAGACTGATCCAACGTAGTGCCGCCGGCGCCTCCAAGGTCCATAACTCCGAAAGCACGATGGCGGGGACGGCCTGCGCTTGTCGTGCGACTCCGCTTCTGCGGACGTTGGCTCCGCGCCGACCCACCGAATGGCCACGGGCGTCAAGCCGCGGCGCGCGGCATCCGATACTCCCGCGTGTAGCGGTTTTGACGACCATGCGCGGGAAAACGAAGAAAGACGTTTTGACGACCGGCGAGATTGCACGGCTGTGCAACGTCGCGCCGCGCACCGTCGCCAAGTGGTTCGACACCGGCGAGCTGCGCGGCTACCGCATTCCCGGCAGCCGGGATCGCCGCGTGCCGCTCCAGCAGCTCATCCGTTTCATGCGCGAGCACCAGATGCCGCTCGAAGGGCTGGAGACGGGCGGCGTTCGCGTGTTGCTGATCGAGGCCGGCGAAGCCCCTGCGCTCGCCATCGAGCAGCCATTGGCCGTTGACGCGCGCTTCGAGGTGCACGTGGCCGGCTCGCTGTTTGCGGGGGGGCTTCAGACGGCGCGCGTCCGCCCTCACGTGCTTATCGTGGATCTTAAACTGCCCGGCGCAGCTCCCGACGCGCTGATCGCCGCGCTGCGCGGCTGGGAAGACGGCGGCGCGGTCCGCGTCATCGCCCTTGCGTCTGCGGCGGGCGACGACGAGGTTGATTCACTTCTGCGCGCGGGGTTTCATTCCGTGCTGCGCGGTCCGATCGAAGCCGCGAAACTACGTCAATTGTGCGACATCAGCGATGCCGGCTCTACGGGCAGGTGAAGCCCGCGGTGTCGCTCGCGCCGCAGCCCCATTCGCCGGTCACCGTCCCTCCTTGGATGGGCACGCCGGTGAACTTCGCCTTGCCCTTGCCGAGTTCGTCCACGACGCCCGAAGCGTGCTGACCATCGGAGACCGTTACGTCGAACGCGTCGCCGGGCCGACCTCCCACCAGCACGACCGTGAGCTTCGTCGGTCCGGCGGTCAGGCGGCAGCGGGCTTTCTTGATTCGCTCCGCTCCGCCGCAGGGGCAATCGCCGCCGGTGCAGATAAGCAGGTCGTCGTCGCTTTCGTCGTCGCCGGTGCGCCCGTCCGCATCGTGCACGATCAGCCGCAAGCGCCCCGCCGCGGTGGAGATGTTCGGCACGGTCCATGTGAACAACCCGTCCGGCGCCGTCGCTTCCACGATCGGCGTGTCGAACGTCTGCCCGCCATCGGTGGACAGCAGGATGTCCACGCTCGCCACCGCCTCGTCGTCGTCGCTGATCCAGAGGATGTCCACCTGCTGCCCGGGGGAGAGCGTCTCGCCGCCGCGCAGGTTCTTCAGATACACTGTCGGGTTGCGTCCTCCCGGCGGCTCCGGCATGTGCATCACGATGCAGTGCAACACGCCCGCGGCGCTGACGATCGACTCGGAGTTGATCTGCACGATGGCCTTGTCCGGTAGCGCCTGCTGATACACCGCCAGCGCCTCCGCGTTGTGCGGCTGCACGGAGTTGTTGGTGTACAGCGGAATCAGCACAAGGTCGTTGCACATCACCACGTTGGTGTAGGTGTAGTGGATGCCGTTGACGCTGCGCGCGGGCGTGCGAAAGATGCGATACCCGCGCCCCGCCAGCGCCGTCGCCGCGCCGTCGCAGATGCGGTCCTGCTGCGAGCCGGAGTTGTTCGGCCAGTCGCTGACGATGATCGCGTCGTCGGCGATGACCTGCACCCACATGTCGATGTGCTGCGTCGAGTCGATGGTGCGGTCGAACGGGTCGAAGAACGTCGTGTCCACGTTCTGGAACTGCTGCCAGAGGTCGTGAATCTGCGGCTCGGTCTTGTCGAGGTTTTCGTTGTTGATGAGGCGCGTGACGAAGGAGTGGCCCAGCGCGTCGAGGTGGAAGTTCCCTCCGCCGTGGGTCAGCGGGATGTCGTACCGCGCCTGGTTGCGGACGCCGCTCCAGAACACCGGCTGCACGTCGTCGCGCGGGCGCGGGCGGTTGTACTTGTGGTCGATGATCGCGCGGCAGTCGCCCTCATAGATGTAGCGCGGGCCGTAATCGCGGATCCAGATCGAGTCCAGCGTCACCTGGTAGAAGCGCACGCGATCCATGTCCGCGCCCGCCGACGTGATGCGCGTCCGCGCGTCGCCCTCGTCGCCGCCGTTATCGACCATGACATAGACGTCCGCGTCGCCTTCGTGCGTGATGCGCGCGGCCATCTGCGCCAGAATCGTGTTCCACGAGGTCGAGCCGTTCCACGACATGAGAATGGCCTGCATCGGCTCGTATTCGGCGAGGCATCGCACCGGCCCCGTGGGCGGAACGACGGCGTGCTGCCACGGCGTGAAGGGGTGTTCGAGCAGGTACCGCTCCTCGTCCGGCGTCAGATATCGCGGCAGCGCGTCGCCGGCTTCGTCCTCTGAGTCGGCCGGCTTAACCTGCGCCGATGCCGCACTGGCGTAACCGGCCGCCGAAGGAAACAACGCCGCGGCCGCGGTGAGGAGACCCCCGATTCCCAACCGGCGCAACGAAAACAAGCGGCTCAGCATGTCGAATCCCCCTGATGACGAGTGCACTTCCCCTGAGCCTTGATTATACGAACCGTCCCCGCGGACTCCAAGGCAAGCGGCGGAGTCGTCGGATTTCAAGTCGGATAGGACGGCGAGTTCGAGGCGCTGTGGCAAAGCTGCGGCGCCGTGCCAAATCTGCGGCGCCGTGGCAAACCTGCGGCGCCGTGGCAAACCTGCGGCCGGGTGGCATGGCCTGGCGTACTCGCCTGGCCATGCTGTTGTAGTGCCTCGTTGCTGCTCCAACTCATCCAAGCCGCAATATACTGCAAACTCTCCGAGCCGTCACGCTAAATGACTCCGCGTTGAAGGTAAACTGGCCTCAGAGCGCGGGTGGCACGGTCAACGGTACTCCGTTGGCCGTGGTCCTGCCTCGCTCGCCACGGCCTGCCGAGTACGCCAGACCGTGCCACCCGGTTTCCCTTCAACGAGCATCTATTTAGCTGTTCGATTCGAACAGGTTGAACACGCCGCCCATCAGCGAGCCTTGGTCTTTCCGCTGCATCCCTGTGGCGTTGGCGAGCACACGTCCCGCCAACTTCGAGAACGGCAGCGACTGGACCCAGACGATTCCCGGGCCGGTCAGCGTGGCGAGGAACAGACCCTCGCCGCCGAAGATCGCGTTCTTGATCCCCTTCTGCACCTGGATGTCGTAATGGACTGAAGGTTGAAGCGCGACCAGGCAGCCGGTGTCCAGCCGCAGCGTCTCCCCGGCCTGCAGCTCCATGCGCTGAATCGTCCCGCCCGCGTGGACGAACGCCCAGCCGTCGCCGGTGAGCCGCTGAAGAATAAAGCCTTCGCCGCCGAACAGGCCGGTGAGGATGCGCTTCTGAAACGCGATGCCGATCTGCACCCCGCGCGCGGCGCAGAGAAAGGCGTCCTTCTGGCAGATGATCTCTCCGCCGAGCGATTCGAGGTCCATCGGCACGATTTTCCCGGGATAGGGCGAGGCGAACGCGACGCGCTCGCGCTTGGCGCCCATCGCGCCGAACGTCGTGAGGAACAGCGACTCGCCCGTGATCATGCGCTTGCCGGCCTCGAAGAGTTTTCCGAAGAAGCCCTGCTGCTTGCTCGGATCGCCGAAGACCGTCTGCATCTGAATGCCGTCGCTCATGTACATCATGCCGCCGGCCTCGGCGACGACGACCTCATTGGGGTCGAGCGTGATTTCGACGAACTGCATGTCGTCGCCGAAGATCTCGTAGTCGATGTCATCGGCGCGTTTGCGTCCCCCGGTTGGCGACGGCGGCGGCGCGCCCGCTCCGGCGGAAAACCCGCCGATGTGCCGCGCCTCGACCCACTGCGGCGCGCCCGGCCCCCAGACCATCGTGTTGGGCCCGTCCACCTGCGGCAGAATCCGGACCAGCTCCTCGCGCGTCACCGGCCCCGTCGTCTGCCCGTTCTTCACGTAATACCAGCCTGCTTCACCTGACATGCGTGTGTCTCCAGACGTGCTCCATCGAAGAGCGAGTCGCTTTCGGCACGAATCGTGCATTGCGCTTTCAATCGCCCGCCACGGGGCGTGCCAGACGCGAAGCCCCCCTCCCGCCCAAGAAGGAGCTAGAGTGAGGGTCCGCCTGCCTGACCATGCGAGGCGATGGAGTCCCCGAGCGAGAAAGCACAGCGCCGATGGGTTCGCCCTGATTGTCGGAAGCCAGTGGTTTCTCGTTCATCATCCGCCCGTGTTCGTTGATCCCTTCGCCGCCCGCTTGGGCAACGCATCCCCGCGCCCCCTCGACAAGCTCAGATCCGCCGCTCGTCATGAACCTCCCGTGCTGGTGAGTATTCTGCCGCGGCGGGTCAATATCCGCGAGGGGGAAGTCCAAACGCCGCGAGAGCGGGCGGGAGCGCGGATCGTCCTTTCGCCCGATTCCCGTGAAAGCCGCGTAAGAACCGGACGCTCCACAGGACGTATGGTTGGAGCGGTCGCCAGCGCACGGGCGCTGCGCTGAACGGACTACCCGAAGGCCGAGTTTCAGCACCGCCGCTGGAAGCGTCGCCCGAGCCGGGACCTGTGGCCGATCGCGGCGGGGCATTCAGGAAAGGAGGCGCGCTCAAGGACAAACACGGTCTGAAGTGGATGAGGGAACTCCATGCACGATCGCGTCGGACACGAGGAAGAGGCACAGCGGCGGTCTAGGCGGCCGGCCTTCTGGAGGATCTGGATTCCGGGCCACGCCTCACGTGATCGGATGAATCAGTATGGTCCTGGGTTTTGGACAAGACTGCACATGCCACGAGGAGGTTATTGCATCCGAACGCAATGCCCAGCCCGCGCAGGCATCGAACGTGCTGCGCTTGGTTCCAATGCAGAGGTTCGGTCAAGGCGGACGGTTCGCAGGGGGGCGGGCAGTGGGGAGACTCGTCAACGTCGGCAACGGTTCATTCAGTCACCCTCGTCATCTCGGGGGAACAGCACTGAACAAGCTCGATGGGGAACGGGACGCAAGTGCGGATCGGTCATCGGTTTCTTCACGCCGCCCTGGTGCGCGTTCTTGCGAACGGGGCGGTGATTTCAATCGGCTATTTATGGGAGAGAAACTATGCTATGTGTTCGTACTCTGATTCGCGCCCCGCTCTCACTAACCCTGACGTGTCTGGGTGTTCATGCGAGCGCAGATGATTCGCAGTGGCGAGAGGTGACTCCTGCCCCCAGCCAACGTTATGGCCACGCCATGGCCTACGACAGCACCCGCCAGCGCGTGCTCCTGTTCGGGGGATACGACGACAACTCGCAGTGCGGGGACACCCTGGAATGGGACGGCAACGATTGGCGGCAGCGGTCCTCGCTCGGCCCGCGTCGGCGGAGCGGACATGCCATGGCTTACGACAGCGCCCGCGGTCGAATGGTGCTGTTCGGCGGTTATGAGCGCTCGAACAATGGCGAGACATGGGAATGGGATGGTCGCAGTTGGGAGCTGCGGAGCAGGTTAGGGCCCGGCCCGCGGAGCGAACACGCCATGGCCTACGACAGCGTCCGGGCTCGGGTGGTGTTGTTCGGTGGCGAAGTGCGCGACGGGCTTGATGGAGAGACGTGGGAATGGGACGGCAGCGAATGGTATCTGCGACGCACGTCCGGACCCAGCCCGCGTAAGGGTCAAGCCATCGCCTTTGATGCTGCCCGTGGCGTGACCGTCCTGTTCGGGGGCGACGATGATTCGTACAACGGAGAGACGTGGGAGTGGGATGGCCGTGATTGGGTGTTGCGGGCTTCGGAGGGTCCAAGCCCGCGTGATCAGCACGCGATGGCTTACGATAGCGTTCGGGGGCGCGTGGTGCTGTTTGGTGGCGGCGATATCGGTGGGCGCAACGGGGAGACATGGGAGTGGGACGGCAATGCCTGGGAGCTGCGCGACACCTCCGGGCCCAGCCCTCGCTATGCGCACGCTCTGGCCTACGACAGCGCCCGCGAACGCACAGTGCTGTTCGGGGGTGACGACGGCGCGCGCGATGGGGAAACGTGGGAATGGGACGGAATGGTATGGGCCTTGCGGACCACTTCCGGCCCCGGCCCGCGCAGTGGGCACGCCATGACCTACGACAGTACGTACGGGCATGTGGTGCTCTTTGGAGGTCGGTACAGCACTTCCAACTTCGACGGCGAGACGTGGGTATGGAATGGCGAAGCGTGGACACGACGGGCGATCTCCGGGCCCAGCCCGCGCACTACCTGCGCTATGGCCTACGACCTTACTCGCGAGCGTGCAGTGCTGTTCGGGGGCTACTTGGGGCAGAACAGACGCAGCGGCGAAACTTGGGAGTGGGACGACAGCGACTGGGCCCTGCGGGCCACGTCCGGGGCCAGCCCGCGCTCGGGTCATGCCATGGCCTACGACAGCGCCCGAAAGCGTGTGGTGCTGTTCGGAGGTTACGAGGGCCAGAACGACTGTGACGGCGATACATGGGAATGGGATGGCAACGTCTGGGAACCCCGGGCCACGTCCGGACCTGGTCCACGTTTTGGTCACGCCATGGCCTATGACAGCGCTCGAGGGCGAGCGGTCCTGTTTGGCGGTGGTTGCGATACCGACGTCTTCGGCGACACATGGGAATGGGACGGCAATGCGTGGGAGCTGCGGGCCACGTCCGGACCCAGCCCTCGTCTTGCCCATGCTATGGTCTACGACAATGCCCGTGGGCGCGTGGTGCTCTTCGGGGGATACGACGCTTATCCACAAAGCGGCGAGACATGGGAGTGGGACGGCGCCGCCTGGGTACTCCGCGCCGCCTCCGGGCCCAGGCCGCGCAGCAACCACGCCATGGCCTACGACAGCGCGCGAGGTCGCGTCGTGCTGTATGGAGGCTATGACGACGATTCAGAGCGCTGCGGTGACACTTGGGAATACGGCGATAGCTGCTCGGGCCGGGAACGCCTCAAGAGGATCGAGTGCGAGGACCGCGATGGTGCCGACCAACTCAGGGTCATTCTCTCCCGCGGACTGGAAGGCGATCCATTCACCGTCGCGCTCACCGATGGCTCGTCGAAATCAGGTACGCTCGACGCACGGGGCAAAGGTAGAGCCACGTTCAACAACCGCCCGCAGGGGGATGCCGGGACCGCGACGGTCGAGTGGGGCTGCGGGGCGACGGATAGTGCGGATTATGCCTGTCCATGAGGTGCGCACTGGCAACGGCTGCACGGTCGGCGCGAGCGGATTGCAAGTGCCAGTGGAGTGGCACCGGCGGTCGGGCTTGCCGCGCTGTGGATGGTGAGAATCAGGCGAGTTGTCCCTCGTCACACGGGTCCGCTGCTGCGGACCCGTGCCACCCGATCCCAGCACCGGACCGCGCCGCGCGACGGCAGCACCTGACCGCGCAGCGCGGCGGCAGCACCTGTCCCTGCGACCCGACAGCGCTGTCCGACGGCGCTGTCCGATGGCCGGACGCCACACGGCGGAACAACCGGGGAACCCGGATAAGACCACAGGCTCAGCCACGCGATTCAGACGGGCGGCGCTGGCATTCGACGCACCCCTCTTGCGCTCACACAAAGCCGGCAAAGACGAGCGAAGGGCACGCGATCAGACCGTCCATAAACGGGAATTCGCCAACACGGCTTCAACGCCGCGCTGGCGAATTCCCAGGAGGAAGGAGGAGGTTGTTTCGGACAACTCTAATATCGTATTCAGAGCCGCGCCGTAACTAACTTTTTTCCAAGAATTCTCAAAAAATCTTTTTCGGGCCGTCAAACGCCTTGATTTTCAGCCCTTTCGTGGGGCAAACTCCCGATGCCAACGGTGCGGCACTCATGCGAAAGCCCGACCCCCAGCAGCCAGGGACAGGTCGATTCGAGTGCCAACAGGCTGTCGCTTGATTGTGATATTATGGGGAGTCACAGTTTTCGCACAGGCCCCCGCTGGACAGAAAGGCCCGGTTTTTCAGCGGAAAACCGCCCGTTCCAGCGACGAACTCCGCCGGCTTGATCGCGAAAGCTGAGCAGGACTACCGAGAGGTTCACCTCCTGAAGATCGCCTCAAGCCGGGGTCAGTCCGCGCCTGACGACCCCACGGGCCCGCCGCTGCGGACCCGTGCCACCCGCCCAGCGTCATTCAAGGTGCACTCAAGCTGGGTTCATGCCGGGCACACGCCGCATTCAAGCTGGGTTCATGCTGAGTTCTTGCTGCGGTCAAGCTGGGTTCATGCGAGGCTCATGCCGCGTTCATGATGGGGTGGCCCGCTCAACGCCGATCGGCGATCGGCACGTACGTGTCCCCCACCTTGCCGACGTAGCGCTGCGTGGGCCGGAAGATGCGGTTGTTCTCGAGCTGCTCCAGCCAGTGCGCCAGCCAGCCGACAACCCGCGCCATGGCGAACACCGAGGTGAAGCAGTCGCGCGGGATGCCCAGCTCGGCGTACACCAGCCCGGAGTAGAAGTCCACGTTGGGGCAGATACCCCGGTCCGAAAGCACCTCCGACGCGACCTCCTCCACCTTTGCGGCGATGTCGTACAGCTTGTTTCCGCTGCGCCGGCAGAGATCCTCCGCGTACGCCTTGAGGATCTTGGCCCGCGGGTCCACGGTTTTGTAGATGCGGTGCCCGAAGCCCATGATCTTCTCCTTCGTCTCGACCATGCGGGCCAGCGCCGCGCGGGCGTTCTCCGGAGAGCCGATCCGCTCCAGCATCTGCAGCACCTGCTCGTTCGCCCCGCCGTGCAGCGGACCCGACAGCGCCCCCAGCGCGGAGCTGACCACGCAGTAGGGATGCGCCAGCGTCGAGGCCACCACGCGCCCGGCAAACGTCGAGGCGTTCATCGTGTGCTCGGCGTGGAGGATCATGCAGATGTCGAGGATGCGCGTGGCCTGCGGGTCCGGCTCGTTGCCGGTGAGCATGTACAGGAAGTTCCCGGCGATGTTCAGATCGCGGCGCGGGATGAGGTTGTCGTCGCCGTTGCGCAGGCGATGGAAGCTGGCGACGACCACGGGCACCTTCTCGATGAGGCGCAGGCACGACAGACGCTTCTGCGCCGCGTTCGGGTTGTAGCGGTCCGGATAGAACATGCCGATGGCGGCCACGGCGGCCTGGAGCGCTTCCATCGGATGACCATGCTCCGGCAGGCACTTGAGCAGATCGATGATGCGGTACTTCAGTCGGCGGTGCCGAGTGCCCTCGGCCGTGAAGTCGGCCAGCTCGCCGCGGGTCGGCAGCTTGCCGTACAGCAGCATGTAGCACGTCTCTTCGAACGTGCTGTGCTCCGCCAGCGTCTCGATGCTCAGCCCGCGGTACTCGAGCAACGACCGCTGACCGTCCACGCGACTGATGGCGGATTCCGCAATCGGCACGCCCTCCAAACCCGGAATGATCTCAGTGATGGCCATGGCTTGAGCCTCTGCCTGTTTTGAGAACGTCACTCTTGCTTTATTGGAGAAAGCTCAGGTAACATTCACATGACTGAAGTTTGCGGTTGCACAACGACGCCGCTGCGTTCGCACTAAGAGTATCCTATTGACTTGGGCTTGGGGAATGCAAGGGGCGTGCCAAAAACGGGAAAACCCGCCCAATCAAAGCGGCTGTGGTGCCCGCCCGACGGACCGCTCTCACGCCCTCCCCACTGACCACAACTCCAGCCCGCTTTTGCCCGCTCACCCTCCGGGTCTTATAAATGAGCGGTGGAGGCGGGTTTTGAACTTTTCGATCACACGGCCGACATGGGGCTGCGGGTCTGGGCTGCCGATCCTGCGCGGCTCATCCCTCCCGCCACCGAGGCGTTCTATGCCGCAATTGGGAATCTGCGCGGCGGACCTGTCTCTGAAATGGCGAACCTGGAGTTTCGCGCGGGCGACACGGAGACGCTGCTTCGGGATTACCTGACCCGACTGCTCGTCGAGTTCGAGCGGAATCGACGCATCCTGACGGGGCCGCAAGCCGTCCAATTTGATGGTCAAACGCTCCACGTTCAGGGCGAATGGGCGTTGCTGGACGAAGCGGTATCCGAGTGCCTGCGGGAGGTGAAAGCGGTAACGTATCACGAGCTTTCGATCCGCGAGGTTCAGGGGGGCGTGGAGGCGCGCGTGATCGTGGATATCTGAGCCGCGAATCGGCCGCGACGGTGGTCGATGACTGGATCGAACGATCGCAGGCCGAGGCATTCGTCCGATATCACGTTCGCCGGGTCGCAGGAAAAGAGGCCAACGCAACGGCGCGTCATGTGCCGACGATAGATCAGGGGAATCCGCCTGAACGGGAGGATCCGCATCACCGCCCTCGGTCGGCCCACGGGAGGCGCGGGTGAACGGTCCAGGGGCGCGGGCCTACGCCGCGCTGAGACAGGAGGTGCTCGATGAACTCACTGCCGGGAAGGTTTGGACACTGGTATTTCATCGTCGGCGTCTGCGCGCTGGCGTCCGTGCTGGCGGGCGTCGGGCTGATCGGCTACGGGCTGGTGGAGACGCCGGCGACGATCAACCCCTGGCCGTACATCGGGGGCATCGCCGCGATCGTGCTGGGCTTCTTCGCCACGGCCGTCATCTCCATCCTCATCAAGATCGAGTCGAACAACGCGCGTCAGCTCGGCGAGCTGCGCGATCTGCACGAGACGATTCACAAGCAGCTCGCCCGGCTCGACGCGCTGGTGACCAATTCGGAGATCTCCGACCTGGCCAAGTCGCTGGTGCATCGCGATCACGAGCTGGACTCGCTGCGCCAGACGATCCGCGCCTCCGTGCGCCGGCAGGACTGGGAAGGCGCCTATCATCTCGCCGATGAAATGGAGCGGCGGTTCGGCTACCGCGAGGAAGCGGCGCAGATTCGCGACGAGATTCACGACGCCAAGGCGGAGGCCATCACGCGCCGGCTCAACGAGGCGATGGCGCTGATCGACGAGCACTGCCGCAAGTCCGAGTGGCCGCTGGCGCGCAGCGAGGTGGACCGGCTGCTGAAACTGCTGCCGGATGATCCGCGCGTCACGCCGCTGCCGGGACGGCTGAAGGCGCTTTGGGAGGAGCGGAAGAACGGGCTTCTGGCGGACTGGCGGCAGGCGGTGCAGCGGCACGACGTGGACCGCGCCATCGAGGTCCTGCGCGATCTGGATTTGTACATGACGCCGGATGAAGCGCAGGAGCTTCAGGACTCGGCGCGCTCCGTGTTCAAGGAAAAGCTGATGCAGCTCGGCGTGCAGTTCCGCTTCGCCGTCACCGAGCACCGCTGGCACGACGCGCTGGAAGCCGGCGCGCAGCTCATCCGCGAGTTCCCCAACTCGCGCATGGCCACCGAAGTCCGCGAGCGCCTCGACATCCTCCGGGAACGCGCGAAGCACCAGGAGCCGAAGACGGTGCAGACGGGCGCGGCGTAGGCGGGTAGAATGCCGCCCGAAGGAAGTGCCAAAGGTTTGGCACGGCCATCCCACACGCGTCCATCTGCTGAGGCATCAGAGCCGCGCCCGTGAGGAAGCGGTCCCGTCAGAGCCGCGCCCGTAAGGAAGCGCCTTCCCGCAATACCGGTGCCCGCTTCCTGACGCACGCGGCTCTGACAACGCGCGACGCCGTCAAGGCCGAGTCGTAGGTTCGTCCGGCGGCTTGGGCGGCGGGCCGTCGAAGAAGGTTCCGCATTCCGGGCAGCGGTCCTCCGGCAGGCCGTAGAGCAGATACCCGCAGCGCAGGCATTTCGGGATCTGCTCGCGCGCTTTGCGGCGCTCATCCAGCACCTTCCACGTGAGCGTCGCCAGCCCTCGGCACGCCAAGCAGCAGAAGACGACGAACCCGCACGCCGCGCAGATGTAATGCCAGATGCTCTCCGATCCGTGGGCGATGCTCCTATCGGGGAGCAGGACGGGGAAAAACGGCAGGCTTCCTAAGAAACCGTAAGTGAAAAACACCCAGCGCGACCGCACCCATCGCGCGCAGACTATCGAGCCCAGAAGCAGGATGAGAAGTCCGCTCGTCTGCCCAAGGTTCCAAACCTTGCCAGGTGGCGTCAGTCGAGATGTTGTCGCAAAGGCCAGACAGCCTGAGATCATCCAGAACAGGATGAGCAACCGAAGTCTCGGCCTTGCTTGTGGTTCGATTCTGCTCAAGCGACCCTCTCTGGTATCATCCCCGGGATGAGCATTCTCTCCTGGATTCTACGCGGCGGTTTGCTGCTGGGTTCGATCGCGCCTGCGCTGTCATGCGGGAACCTGCCCGCGGCCGGGGCGATGGCGGAGGACGCCTCGAAACCGGCCCTACCCGAAGCAGGCATCCGCCGCGACGCGCTCATGCGGCACGTCGAATACCTCTCCTCCGCCGAGATGAAAGGCCGGACGATGGGTTCACCGGAGGAGAAGCTCGCGGCGGAGTACATCGCCCGTGAACTGACGCAGGCGGGCCTGAAGCCGCCGGCGGGCTGGGCTTCGCCGATTCAGGAATTCCAGACGGGCGCCCTGACCGCGCACAACGTCGTCTTCGCGCTGCCCGGCGCGGACGCAAAGCTCGCCGACGAATGGCTGGTCATCGGCGCGCATCTGGATCACCTCGGCGTGCGCGACGGGCAGGTCTATCACGGCGCGGACGACAACGCCTCCGGCGTGGCCGGGGTGATCGAAGTCGCCAAGGTCTGCAAGAAGGTGCAGCCCGCCCCGGCCCGCTCGATCCTGTTCTGCTTTTTCACCGGCGAGGAGCGCGGGTTCGTCGGCTCGCGGCACTTCATCCAGACCCCGCCGGTGCCCAGGGAACGCATGGTCGCCATGATCTGCGCCGACATGATCGGCCGCTGCGACACGCCGACGATCCACGGCACGGGCGACCAGACGTGCGCCGCGTTCGGCGACCTTGTGGAATCCGCCGCGAAGCGCGTGGGCATCGCGATGAAGTTCGATCACCCGGAGTGGACCTACCAGAGCGACCACTACGTCTTCTTCGCGGAGAAGATCCCGTTCATTTACTTCGGCGTCGAGGACCACCCCGACTACCACCGCCCCACCGACACGGCTGACAAGATCAACCGCGAGGAGATCGAGCTGGTTTCAAGGCTGATCTACGCCACGGCGGAGGCGCTGGCGAGGCAGGCGGAAAGGCCCGTTTGGCGGGAAGCGGCGGCGAAATAGTAAATTCCAACCGACGACCGTGCCTTCCCCCGGCTGCGCATATCCTGAACGCGGATCACGACAAGTGTCGTCTCAATGGAATGAGGCGTTCGCAATCCGCCTCATGCGGAGCTTTCAGAAACACCGATAGGTGAACAAATGCGCGACGCGTACAGCGCAGGCCCAGGTCGCTCCCGACACGGATCTCAAGCCTTGAGGAGGGCTCCGAATGAACCACGAGAAACTCTCAGCGAACCCGTCGGCTTCCATCATCGACGCCGATGCCCTCGTGAAAAAAAGGGAGCCCGGGAGAGCTTGCCGCCGGAGCGCCGCGGCAAGGCGGCTCGGATCTTGTGTGCTTCTGGCGTGCCTCCCCGCCACAATTGCCCAAGGCGAGCAATTCGCATGGCGGCTGCAGCCCGCCAAGCTGGGACTGTCACCGCGCAGCGGGCACGCGATGGCTTATGACAGCGCGCGGGGTGTGACAGTCCTCTTCGGCGGGTTCTCCGATGAACGCGAGGGAGACACATGGGAGTGGGACGGAACGGTCTGGACGCTTCGAGCCACAACCGGTCCAGCACCAAGTTCCAGCCACGCGATGGTGTATGACAGCGCCCGACGCGTGACGGTGCTCTTTGGAGGAAGCAAATATGGGTATGACAGAGATACTTGGGAGTGGGACGGCGAGTCATGGGCGATGCGGGCGACGAACGGTCCATCCCCGCGGATTGCGCACGCCATGGCCTACGACAGCCGGCGCGGCGTAGCGGTGCTCTTTGGCGGCTATGACATGTTAGGCCATTACAACGGAGAGACATGGGAATGGGACGGTGAATCGTGGACCCTGCGCGCCGCGACCGGACCCGCTCCGCGACAGTACGCGGCCATGGGATTCGACAGCGCAAGGGGAGTCACTGTCCTGTTTGGAGGCTCGGACGCGGCCTTGCTGGGAGATACGTGGGAATGGGACGGTAGTGCCTGGTCGCAGCGCACGACGACGGGTCCGACTCCCCGAGAGCACCACGCCATGGTGTTCGACACCGCACGGAGCGTGTCACTCCTGGTCGGCGGAAACGATGGCGCCGCCAGTGATGAGACATGGGAATGGGATGGGAACGTGTGGACACTGACCCAACCCTCCGGGCTGTGGCCGCAGAGTTGGCACGGCATGGTCTTCGACAGCCGCCGAGGCGTCGCCGTGCTGTTCGGCGGCCTCCCTAACGGGCCGGATGGACAAACATGGGAACGGGAGGGAGGTTCGTGGACGCTTCGTGTGCCTGCGAGAATCTGGCCGCGGATGCGCCATGCAATGTCCTACGACAGTGTCCGCGGGGTGGCGGTGCTGTTTGGGGGTCACGGCGGTGACGACAATGGCGGCCCGAGATTCGGCGACACATGGGAGTGGGACGGTGCGGTCTGGAACCAGCGGGCATCCATCGGACCCTCCGCACGGTTCTCCCACGCGATGGCGTACGATCGCGAGCGCGCGGTTACGGTGCTGTTCGGGGGCTACGACATCATTCAGAATGGTGAAACCTGGGAGTGGGACGGAAAGGCATGGTCGCTTCGGACGACAACGGGCCCCGCGCCCCGCAGCTCTCATGCAATGACTCATGACATCGCGCGTGGCGTGATGGTCATGTTCGGGGGGTTTAATTGGGACATCGGAGCGAATGGTGATACGTGGGAATGGGATGGCGAGGTGTGGCGGCTTGGAGCAACGGACGGCCCGGATCCACGATATGGGCACGCCTTGGCGTACGATGCGGATCGAGGCGTGACCATTCTGTTCGGGGGAAGGCACGAATCCTACGGCAGATACGGCGACACGTGGGAATGGGACGGGACTTCGTGGACTCGCCGTGCCACGACCGGCCCTTCGGCCCGCGATGGTCACACGATGGCCTATGACAGCACTCGGCGGCGAACGGTGCTGATGGGAGGCTGGGACGGATGGTATGACGGCGAAACGTGGGAATGGGATGGAACGACATGGGTGCGCAGGACGGCCGTGGGTCCGTCTCCGCGGGAATCCCATGCGATGGTCTTTGATAGCGCTCGCAGCGCCGCCGTTGTCTTTGGGGGGTACGATGAGACCGATGATTTCGACGGTGAGACATGGACATGGGATGGCGCGGCTTGGGTGCTGCGCGCATCGATCGGGCTGCCGTCGCGATCCGAGCACGCCATGGTCTATGAGGACAGCCGCCGCGCCTGCATGTTGTTCGGTGGATGGAATGGGACGTTTAACGGCGACACTTGGCAGTGGCAATCCGGCCTTTGGACGCTTCGAGCGACGACCGGACCTTCTCCGCGGTACGGCCACACGATGACGTATGACGACGGAAGAAGCCTGAGCCTGCTGTTTGGCGGCAAGGGCGCCGAGGGGCCAAGCGACGAAACGTGGGTATGGGATGGCGACGCGTGGGACAGACTCCTCGCCAACGGTCCTTCCAGGCGCGATGGGCACGCCATGGCCTATGACGCGGCGCGGGGCATGTCCGTGCTCCACGGTGGAGAAGGCGACTCGCTCAGCGACGAGACGTGGGAATGGGACGGGGATGAATGGGGCTTTCGCACGACCCTCGGTCCTTCCGCGCGTCGAGATCACGCGATGGCCTACGACCGGTCGCGCGGCGTCACCGTGCTTTTTGGGGGCACGACCGTCGACGGGCTTGACGGGGAAACATGGGAATGGGACGGAAACCTCTGGGCGCCGCGGTCAACGGCCGGACCGTCTCCGCGACGGGGACACACGATGGTGTACGATGCCTCGCGGGCTCTGACCGTTCTCTTCGGCGGAGACGACGGGGCCCTGAGCAACGAGACCTGGGAATGGGACGGCGAGGCGTGGGCGCGACCGGCGCCGCCACGTCCATCGCAGCGCCGCGGCCATGCCATGGCTTACGACAGCGCACGCGGCGTGATGGTGATGTCCGGGGGAGAGGACGGTTCGGTAGATGGAGAGACATGGGAGTATTCGCCTTGGTGCGGAGGCGAAGAACGCATCAAGAAGGTCACTTGTAGCACCCGCCGCAGGTGGACGACCGTCAGGGTGCTCCTGGCCGGCGGCGACGCAAACGATGCGTTCACCGTGGCCCTTTCGGATGGCACGAGCCAATCCGGAAGGCTGAACAGCGAGGGGAGCAAGTCGATCAAGTTCAAACGTCGTCCGCCGGGCGATTCGGGAATCGCGACGGCGCAATGGGCTTGCGGAGCCGCCGATGACTATGGCTACGACTGCCCATGACTCATTCCCGCAACGGTCCTACACGACCCGCGCCGGTTTCAAGCTCGAAGCCGCGTTAAACGCGTTCAGCGTGGATCCGACCGGTCTGGTCTGCGCTGACCTGGGCAGCCATGAAGGTGGATTCGTGGACTGCCTGCTTCAGCACGGGGCGGGCAGGGTGTACAGCGTCGACACGTCCTACGGCACGCTGGCGTGGAAGCTGCGGCGCGATCCGCGCGTGGTGGTCATGGAACGCACCAACGCCATGCACGCCACGCTGCCGGAGCCGGTGGACCTGGTCACCGTAGACGTCGGCTGGACGCGGCAGGAGCACGTGCTGCCCAATGTCGCGCGGATGCTCAAGCCGCGGGGCCGCGTGATCACGCTCGTCAAGCCGCACTACGAGGCGGACGGTTCGCACCTTGTCGATGGGGTGCTCCCCGCGGAGCATGTTGAGCGCGTGGTCGAGGCCGTCCGCACGCGCATCGAGACGCTCGGATGGAACGTCGCGGGCAGGATCGAAAGCCCCCTCAGCGGCCATGGCGGCAATCGCGAGGTGCTGATGCTGCTGGAGCGCGGATGAGAGAAGCCCGCGCGGCATGATGCGCGCCAGAGTCTCGTGGGGCGCGCCACGCCCGCCATGGTCGACGACGTCGCCACTATCACCCCCCCCCGCTTCCGCCCTTGTCACATCGTGCAGGCCCGCTGACGGTGGATCGGCACCGGGTCTGGGGGTCGGCTTCAGCCGACCGGCTTTTGCCCCCCGCTTCAGCGGGGGGTGACGGCGCTCCTGATTCGACCCAGCCGGCTTCAGCCGGGCTTTGACCCACCGCGGCAAGCCCGGCTGAAGCCGGCTCACACCAGCACTTGACCTGAGGAACCCCACCGACTGAAGTCGGGGGCAAGGGCTGGTCGGCTGAAGCCGACCCTTGAAGTGGGCCGCCCCCGGGGATTTCACGGCCCTCTTGCCTGAGCGTCTCCAATCCAGGAATGATCCGGCCCGCACCTGGCTTGGATTCTCAGCAGCCAACCCCTGCGGCGCGCGAACGTGTGCTGCCTGCTCGCTGCCCGCAGCTTGGACAAGCGAGACGCCCGCTTGCGCCGCACGGGTCCGCTGCTGCGGACCCGCCCCACCCGCCGATCCGGCCATACTCAGAATTCGCGGGCCTTGCCGCCCTGCCGGCACCTGGGCTTCGGGCATTTCCCCTTGGCCGCCAATGGTTACACTGCGCCGGTCGCGGACGTGACGTTCGCGCCCTTAAGAGGAGTCCATCCATGTCGTATTCCATCAAGCAGATCGAAGTGTGGGCGGGGGACATTCTCAATCGACCGGGCATGTTGGCGCGGGTGGTCGAGGCGCTGACGACCGCGGGGGCCAACCTCGAGTTCATGGTCGCCCGCAAGGTCAACGAGAACACCAGCCGCGTGTTCATCTCGCCCATCAAGGGCAAGAAAGTCCTGCAGGCCGCGATGGACGCGGGGCTGGCGCGCGCCGCCAACATGCACACGGTGCGCATCGAGGGCCCGGACCGCCCGGGACTGGGCGCGGCGATCACCCGCGCGGTGGCCGGCGCGGGCGTCAACCTGCGCGGCGCGACGGCGGCGGTCATCGGCAACCGCGCCGTCATCAACCTCGGCGTCGGCACCTCGGATGACGCGAAGAACGCCGTCAAGGCCGCCAAGAGCGCCGTGAAGCCGCCGCGGAATTCCGCCTCGAGTTCCAAGTCGAAGGCCAAGCCCAAGGCAAGGAAAGCCGCGCGCGGTCGCTAGCGTAATGAACCCTGAGGGTCGCAGCCTGACAGAGCCGCGACCGTGAGGGAGCGGACGGGCTTGCGAGCGGCGATACCGCTTCCCTACGGGCGCGGTGCTGACGTGCTTACGACGCGGCATTCACGAGGCACGCCACGAGTGTACTGCCTCTTTGAAACTGCAACGTATTCGAAACGGAGGGGGGGCGGGCCTCTGGCCCGCCAGCGGGCGAGGACGCCCGCCCCCCCCAAGCTTGAACGTTGTGATATTTGCGGAGCACGCCACTAGACGCCGGCTCTGGGATGCACGTGAGAGCGTCAGACGTTGGATCGCCCAATCACGATCCCACCAGCGCCCTCGCCTCCGCCGCCGGGACGGGGGCATAGCGCGCCGGCGCCATCGTCGCCGACGCCCGCCCGCTGGAAAGGCTGCGCAGCTTGGTCACGTAGCCGAACATCTCGCGTAGCGGAACCATCGCCTTGATGACCCGGCTGCTGCCGCGCATCAGCGTGTCACGAATCTCCGCGCGACGCGCGTTCAGGTCGCCCACGATGGAGCCGAAATAGGTCTCTTCCGTCACCACCTCGACGCTCATGATCGGCTCGAGCAGCACGGGTTGGGCGCGGCGCATGGCTTCGTTGAACGCCAGCCGCGCGGCATTCTCATACGCCAGCGGCGTGCTGTCGGACGGGCGATGCTCAACGCCGAGGATCGTCGCCTTCCAGTCGATCACCGGGTATCCCGCCAGCTCGCCCGCCAGCGCGGCGCCGCGGACGCCCTCCTGCACGGCAGCCAGGCACTCTTCGGGGAACTCCGCGTCCGCGATCTGGTTGAGGATGAGCACGGGCGTTTGGCCCTCCTGTGCGTGATACGGGGCCAGCCTCAGCCGAACCACGCCGAAATGCACGTGGCCTGCCAGCTCGCGCTCGAAGCGCCCGACGCCTTCCCCGGCATTCTGGATCGTCTCGCGATAGGCGACGCGCGGCTGACCGACGTTGACCTCCAGCTTCATGTCGCGCTTCAGCCGCTCCACCTGCACCTCCAGATGCAGCTCGCCCATGCCGGACACCAGCGTCTGCCCCGTTTCCTCGTTGATCGAAACGTGGATCGTCGGATCCTGCCGCTCGACCATGCGCAGGCACTCGGCCAGCTTGTCGCGGTCCTTCGACGACTTCGGCTCGATGGAGATGCTGATGACCGTCTCGGGAAAGCGAATCGGCTCCAGCAGGATGGGCTTGTGCGAATCGCACAGCGTGGCCCCGGTCACGGCGAGGCGCGGACCCAGGACGGCCACGATGTCGCCGGCGGCGGCGGACTCGATCTGATCCCGGCGGCGCGCGAACATGCGGTAGATCTTGCTGATGTTCTCCTTCTCGCCGGTGGCCGGGTTGAGCAGACGCGAGTTGGCCTTGAGCGTGCCGGAGTACACGCGCAGGAAATACAGGTCCATCGATTTTTCCGCGACGATCTTGAAGACCAGCGCCGCCAGCGGCCCCTTGGGATCCGACGCAAGCTTGTGCATCACGCTGGACTTCTTGACGTCGTGCGCCTCGACCGGCGGCAGATCGAGCGGGCTGGGCAGGAAGTCCACGACCGCATCCAACATGCGCTGCACGCCGATGTAGCGCAGCGAGCTGCCGCACAGCAGCGGTTGCACCTTGCCGGAAATCGTCGCCTTGCGCAGCGCGCGACGCAGGTCGTCCGCGCTGATCGGCTCGCCGGCGACGAAATGCTCCATCACCCGCTCGTCGAAGTCCGCCGCCGTTTCCTCCAGCTCGTGCCGGCGAAGCTGCGCCTCGTCCAGCAGGTCCGCAGGCAGATCCCGCTCCGTGAACTTCGAGCCAAGCTCCTCCGGCTTGTAGTACACGGCCTTCATCGTCAGGAGATCCACCAGCCCCTCGAACGTGGGGCCGGCGCCGATGGGGAATTGCAGGACGGCCGGGCGACCGTGCAGCCGCTCGACGATCGACTCCACGGCGCGCACGAAGTCCGCCCCGATCTTGTCCATCTTGTTGAGGAAACAGATGCGCGGGACGTGATAGCGATCGCACTGCCGCCAGACCGTCTCCGACTGCGGCTCCACGCCTTCCTTCGCGTCGAACACCGCCACCGCCCCGTCGAGCACCCGCAGCGATCGCTCCACCTCGGCCGTGAAATCGACGTGCCCCGGCGTGTCGATCAGGTTGATCGTGTGCCCGCGCCACGGGCAGGTGACCGCGGCGGAGTAGATGGTGATGCCGCGCTCCTGCTCCTGGGAATCGAAGTCGGTCGTGGTCGTGCCGTCGTCCACGTCGCCCATGCGATGGAGCTTGCCGGTGTAGTAGAGGATGCGCTCGGTCGTGGTCGTCTTGCCCGCGTCAATGTGCGCGGCGATGCCGATGTTTCGGATCAGGTGCAGGTCGAGCGTCATGGCGCGAATTATACGAAGCATCCTTCAATTGGCGAGTGCGGTAGGATGCCACCTAGCGAACGCGAGCCGCCACGAAGCGAACACGCGCTACGAACCGAAACGGCAGGCCCCCGAAGCTCGCAATCGACACCCGAGTCTCCTTGACTCATCGATCAATCCGCTTCATAAGTATCAGCGTCGCAAGTCCATGACCCGTGGTCCGTCCAATGTGGAGTCACCTGGCATGCAACAGACAGGGGAAGCGCCGGCCGACGCCCGCAGGAATCTAGTGTACATCGCTCGTTTCGCATTCGAGGATGGCAAGGCCTTCCGCGGCGGCGCACTGGTTGTCGACGATGCGGGTACGCCGCGGGAGTTCCGATGCACATCTCCCGTCCGACCAAACGCAACGCAGCGCATTCTCTATGGCAGCAATCTCGACCCATTCATCCTGCTCGAACTGATGGGCAGGCCGCTGCTTCAGGCGTTGCGTGAAACCGCTGACATCATACTCGTGAACGACCGATGGCTACTGGATCTTCGGGAGCATGTCGGAACGCCCGTCATTTTCCTACGCCATCAAGGGGCTGAGGTCGTCCAACCCGCGTCGAACGCATCAGATCAGCCAGCGATCATCGAACCGATATCCGAGAGTTTCGACCCCGTGGTACTCCAGAACTCTTCAGGGCACCCAGAGGACTTGACTATTGCGCGTCCGCTGTTGCAGGAGTGTTCCAAGCGCCTCGACGTCATGGAGCCATTCGCCCGAATTGGAAAGGCCCTCGAAAGAATCCATGAGGAAAAGGGCCAGGACAAGTGAGCGGCAACTCCCCAAGCCGCACAGGGCGATTCCTTTGGGCACCAAACCTCCTTGATCGGTCTCGGATGCGCCTAGCACCGAGGTTCCAACGCCTCCACCTTGGCGAACAGCGCGTCGAACTTCGAATGACACTCCTCGCGGAGACGCTGTCATTCGACTTCATCTTCAGGCGCGGTGTTCCCTCAAGCCACTTTCTCCCGATCGCCCCGACATGCCCCTCAGACGACTTCGCGGACTTCTGCGCCACTCAAGTCGACGTGCTCGTTGCGATCCTGCCGCCGCATCCGTCCGTTTCCGATGACCTGTTCGTGCCCCTGCGGCGCATTCGATCGGACGGGAAAGCGTACCATTCAGATCGCTGCCGTGACACGGATACAGGATCTTTGTTTCCCGAATCGGGTCCGACTTCCAAGGATAAGGATGGTTTTCGGCGCAGTTTCAAGGAGGCTCCAAGCCGCGCAGGTGCTACCCGCCTAACGATGAGCATCTGGGACGTCATCCTACCATTGCTGCAACCTCCGCTCCTGCTCGAGTTCCCCTTACTCCTTGACCTTCCGAGTCCACTCCACAACTACCAACGCGAAGGAGTGCGATTCCTCACCGAGCGAGACAGTGCCCTTCTTGCCGACGACATGGGAACGGGCAAGACGGTCCAGACCATTGTTGCCCTTCGTATGCTGTTCCAGTCCGGCCGCATAGCGTCCGCCCTCGTTGTTGCGCCGCTCGTGCTGCTGAAGAATTGGGACAGGGAGCTTGAACGGTGGGCACCAATTCTAACCGGCATCACGGTAGTTCGCGGTCAACGACACCAACGTGCGACCCAATGGGAGAAACCCGCTCACATCTGGATTACCTCTTACGGGACCGTGCGCGAGGACATCGAGCACATCACAAAACATAGACAGTTCGATGTAGTTATCCTAGACGAAGCACAGGCCATTAAGAACAACGCTTCCCAGCAGAGTAAGGCGGTCAAGGAGCTCGTGCGGAAGAAAGCTTGGGCATTGTCGGGCACACCCATCGAGAACGACATCGAAGACTTGGTTTCGATATTTGAATTCCTGAGGCCCGGACTCTTAAGCCGACAAACCGTTACAGCCGAGTCTGCAAAGAAGTTGATCGAAGGCAAGTTCTTCTTGCGGCGCCGGAAGCAGGATGTCCTCAAGGAGCTTCCGCCAAAGACTTTTGTACCGGAGTGGCTGGCGCTGGAAGGAGCGCAACGGGAAGCATACGACCGTGCAGAGCAGGATGGGCGAATCTGGCTGGAGAAACTTGCAGGCGAAGCGTCGATAGCCAACGTGCTTGACATGATTCAGAAGCTCAAGATGCTCTGCAATCGCGAGCCGAAGACGGGCCAGAGTGCGAAGCTAGAGCTACTGGATGAACGCCTCGAACAAGCTCTTGGAGCGTCGGACTCGAAAGCCCTTGTTTATTCGCAGTTTAAGCAGGAGGGCGTCCACTTTATCACGCAGCGCCTCGCTAAGTTCCATCCGCTGACGATTACCGGCGACGTAAATGCCGTGGAACGTGATCGGGTGGTTCACCAATTCCAAACTGATCCCGAAGCGAGGCTTCTTGTCGCAACACCCAAGAGTGCGGGTATCGGGCTTAATCTGACTGCTGCTAACTATGTTTTCCACTTCGATCACTGGTGGAACCCAGCCGTTCACCAACAGGGTGAGGATCGCGCTCATCGCATTGGGCAGACTCGCCACGTGTTCGTTTACAACTTTTGGACAGAAGACACGATTGAGGATCGCATTAACAGAATACTCGAACGGAAACGCAGAACTTTCTCGCTCGTCATTGATGACCTCAGCACAGTCTCGGAAACAGGACCGACTGAGGACGAGCTGTTCGGGCTATTTGGACTTCGCTCTCCTCGCGGCGCGAAGGCCAAACCGAAAGAAAAGCCCAAATCAATCAATGAAGCGCTTTTCGCTCTTTCGTCTCGTGAATTCGAGCGCCTCGTAGGAAAACTCTACGAAGTGTGGGGTTACGCCGTCAAACTCGGACCCGGCTCACGTGATGGCGGCATTGACCTCGTTGCGTCTGCAACCTTCGCCGGGGGCGGGACACAGAAGCTGGCGATTCAGTGCAAACGGTACGGTCCCCTTGAAACAGTTGGCGTTTCCGAAGTGCGCGAATTGCTTGGCGTTCTTGGGCGAGAACGCTCTTTCACAAAGGGAATCCTCGTAACCACGGCCAAGTTTAGCTCTGACGCTCTTCGCTTCGCATCTGGACAAGGAGCGCTGGAGCTCAGGGACGGATCAACTCTTGCTCGTTTGCTTGAGCTTCACGGTCTCGATGTTGACAATCTCGGCTAGGTACCTCGATCATAGCGCCAATTTCCCATGCTGGACCGTATCACCCGTGATTCAACCGTGATAGTTGGTCAGGTCTGCATCCGCGGTATGCGGCTGAGGGTCAAGCAAGTCGTTCCTTTGATCGCGGAAGCACTTGGTCTAGAGGATCTTTGCTTCGGCTACCCAAGACTCGATGATGAGGACATCCGCCAATCGCTCGAATACGCTGCGTCCTGTATTGAAGACCACTTCGTGTCCGCACCGCTCCTTGGCTCGTCCTGACATCATTCACCACGAGCTGGGCTCACCACGCAAAGTGCGCAAACGCCTTGTTCGCGTCGGCCATGCGGTGGACGTTTTCGCGCGTGGTGAACGCGGCGCCTTCGCGCTTGTAGGCGTCGATGAGCTCCTCGGCGAGGCGGACGGCCATGGGCTTGCCCTTCTTGGAGCGGGCGGCGTCGCGGATCCAGCGGAACGCCAGCGACTGCGAGCGCTTGGCGCGCACCTGCATCGGCACCTGGTAGTTGCTGCCGCCGACGCGCTTCGACCGCACTTCCACGTTCGGCTGGCAATTCTGGATCGCCTCCTCGAACACCTGAAGCGGCGGAATGTCCTTGATGCGCTTGGCGACGATGTCCATCGCGTCGTACATCAGCCGCGTGGCCGTGCTCTTCTTGCCGTCCACCATGAAATTGTTGATGAACTTGGACATCAGCGTGCTGCTGTAACGGATGTCCGGCTTCAACTGCTGCAGCGAATGCGTGAATTTCTTGAACGCCATGCGAACTCAGCGCCTCTCCTGACTGGCCGCTTCAGAACTCCCGCGCAAGCCAGCCGCCCCGTGCGACTCGACCTGCCTCGCACTTGCGTGCGGGGTTCTGAAACAGCGCCTAAGACTTCGACCCGCGCGCCGCGATCGCGCGCCATCCCGCGGCCGCGCCAACGGCCGCGATCAACTTCACCAACGCATCCGGCAGGAACGGAAGCAGTCCCGCCGCAACGGCCGCTTCCCATCCGCCGAGGAAAAAACTCAACCCCAACACCCCCGCGGCGAACACCGCGACGGTTCCGGCGAGTCCCGCAAGGACCAGTCCGCCCACGCGGCCGCCCGTCCGCAGGCGAATCCAACTGACCAGCGGCGCCGCCAGCACGAAACCCACCAGGTATCCCCCGGTCGGACCGGGGAGTCCCGCCGATCCCGGCGTAAACAGACTCAGCCCGCCCCACCCGGCTAACAGCGTCGCGCTGCCCGCCGCCAGGTAGAGCAGGGTCGCCGCCAGCGCCTCGCGCGGCGATAAGAACAACCCGCACAACAGCACGGCCAGGGATTGAAACGTGAAAGGAACCGGCCTGCCGGGGATCCACACCTGCCACTGCGCGGCCAGCGCCATCAGCGCGACGAACGCCGGCACCGCGCCCCAGCGCACTGCGAACGCAACGCCGTGCGCCGACGCCGCGACGCGGTCGGCAGGGGCTGCATTCAGCGTGTGGGCCGTCGTGGGCCGCATGGGGCTACTTCTTCCGCCTCTTGACGCCGTATTTGCTGCGGCTGCGGTTGCGGGGGTTGCCTTCCTTGTCGTTCTGCACGCCCGCGCAGTCCAGCGTCCCGCGGACGATGTGGTACCGCACACCGGGAAGATCGCGAACCCTGCCGCCGCGCACGAGCACGATCGAGTGCTCCTGGAGGTTGTGGTCCACGCCGCCGATGTACGCCGTCACTTCCTTGCCGTTGGTGAGCCGGACGCGCGCGACCTTCCGCAGGGCCGAGTTCGGCTTCTTCGGCGTCTGCGTCTTGACGATCAGGCACACGCCCTGCTTCTGCGGGCAGCGCTCGATGTCGCGCACCTTGGACTTCTTGACCACCCGACGCCGCGGGTTACGGATCAACTGATTAATCGTCGGCATGAATCCTCGCCTTACTCGCCTGTCACAACCCGACACCCGCCGGGACTCGCATGACCCCGCCAGATCGCATCGCGTCGAGCACCGTCTTATACCTGATCTCCCCCCGTTTGCAACCCGACTCCTGACCGTCGGCAACGGCGCGTACCACGCTGCGCATGGATGCCGGGTGGCCCGGGCCACAGCAGCGGACCCCTCTGAATCCCTCCGGAGCGAGTCTTCTCAGCCCCCACGGCCTAGCGAGTACGCCAGACCCTGCCACCCTACCTGCGATCCTACCGTGCTACCCCACGTTGCGATTCGGCTGCGCCTCCGTGTGCAAACCTTTATGCCAGCAAGGTTTACTCCGCCCGATTCGGATCCCCGTCCGTCGGCGCGGCCAGCGTCTCCTCACCAAACTGAGCTGGGTTGAACGACCGCCGGAATGGCAGCGGCAGGCGCTGCAGCTCCGATGCCTCCAGCGGCCCCGTCCGCAGGGCCGCCGAACCTTCAGAAATCACCTCCGTCGGAGTATCGCTGAAGCCCTCCGGCATGTCGCCCGGAATCGGCGGAAGAACCGGCAGCGGCTCGCCCAGATGCTTGACCCCCATCGCCACGTACGGCTTGAAGCCGGTGCCCGCGGGGATCAGGTGCCCCAGAATCACATTCTCCTTCAGACCGTGCAGACCGTCCTTCGCTCCGGACAGCGCCGCCTCGGTCAGCACTTTGGTCGTCTCCTGGAACGACGCCGCCGAGATGAACGACTCGCTCTGAAGGCTCGCCTTGGTGATGCCCAGCAGCAGCGTCGTCGCGGCCGCGGGCTTGCACTTCTTCCAGCGCGCCGGCTCGCCGCCCTTGGCCTCGACTTCTTCATTCGCGGCGGCCATGTCGGTGCGGGCGAGCACGTCGCCCTCAACCAGTTGCGTGTCGCCGACGCTGGCGATCTTCACGCTCTTGGCAAGCCGCGCGTTCTCGCCGCGGAAGCGGTGCTTGTCCACAATCTCGCCCGGCAGGAGTTTGCTGTCGTTGGGCGCCTCAATCTTCACCTTGCGCAGCATCTGCGAAACGATGACTTCGATGTGCTTGTCGTTGATGGTCACGTTCTGGCTGCGATAGACGGCCTGGACTTCCGCCAGGAGATACGACTGCAGCGCCTCCTCCCCCTTGATCCGAAGGATGTCCTGCGGAATGAGCGGACCCTCCACGAGCGGATCGCCCGCCTCCACGAAGTCGCCGGAGTGCACGAGCAGGTGCTTGTCCTGCGGAACGTGGTGCTCCTTCTCCATGCCGCTCTCGCTCTTGACGATGATCGTCATCTTGCCGCGACGCTTGTCGCCGCGGATTTCCACCGCTCCCGAAATCTCGGCCATGATGGCCGGCTCCTTCGGACGACGCGCTTCAAAGATTTCCGTCACGCGCGGCAGACCGCCCGTGATGTCCTGCACGCCGCTCATCTCGCGCGGCTGGCGAGCCAGCAGCACGCCCGGCTTGATCTTCTGCCCCTCCTCCACCTCGATGCGCGCCTTGGCGGGCAGGTAGTGGTAATCGAGCACCTTGCCGGCCTTGTCCTCGATCACGATCTTCGGATGCTTCTCGCCCTTGTGCTCGATGACGATGTACTTGGCGCCGGCCTTGTCCTCCTCCATGCGGACGGTCTCGCCCTCGGAGATGTCCTGGAACCGCACAATACCGGCCACTTCCGCGAGGATCGGAGTTAAGTGCGGATCCCACTCGCAAATCACGTCCTGCTTGGAGACCTTCTGCGCTTCCTTCACGTGCAGGTACGCTCCGTACGGGATGCGGTGGCGCTCCAGCTCGCGCCCCTTGTCATCGTTGATGACGATTTCGCCGTTGCGCTTCAGCACGACGATGGGCTTCGTTCCGTCCGGCAGCTCAACTTCGACCGGGCGCAGGTCATGGAAGGCGACCACGCCCTTCTGCCCGCAGCGAAGCTCCTTCTCCATGGCCGCCTTGTGCGCCACGCCGCCGGTGTGGAACGTGCGCATCGTAAGCTGCGTGCCCGGCTCGCCGATCGACTGGGCTCCGATGATGCCGACGGCCAGCCCCGCCTCGACGAGCTGCCCGGTGGACATGTCCACGCCGTAGCACTTGGCGCAAATGCCGGAGCGGCTCTCGCACGTGAGGGGACTGCGGACGCGAATCTTGTCCAGGCCCAGATCCTCGATCGCACGGGCGATGTCGCGCGTGATGATCTGGTTCTCCTCCACGATGACCTTGTCGTTGACCGGGTTGCGGATCGTGTCGCGCGCGATGCGCCCGATGATGCTCTCGCGCAGGGCGATGTCCACTTCCTCGCCCTTGTAGATCGCGCTCTTGCTGATCCCGCCGATCGTGCCGCACTCCTGCATGTTGATGATGACGTTCTGCGCCACGTCCGCGAGCTTGCGCGTCAGGTAGCCGGAGTCGGCCGTCTTCAGCGCCGTGTCCGCCAGACCCTTGCGGGCGCCGTGCGTCGAGCTGAAATACTCCAGCACGCTCAGCCCTTCGCGGAAGTTGGCCTTGATCGGCGTCTCGATGATTTCACCGCTGGGTTTGGCCATCAGGGCGCGCATGCCGGCGAGCTGGCGAATCTGATCCACGCTGCCGCGCGCGCCGGACTCGGTCATCAGGTAAATCGGGTTGAGGTACGGCTTGGCGCCCTTGTCGCCCGGAGCGGCATACCGCCCGTCCGCCATGCGGTAGTCGTTCTTCAGCTCCTTCATCATCGCCGCGGTGACCTTCTCGCGGGCGTGAATCCACTTGTCGATCACCTGGTTGTAGCGCTCCATGCGCGTCAGCGCGCCCTTCTGGAAGCTGGTGGTGAGCTTGTCCACTTCAAGCTGCGCGGCGTCGATGATCTTCTGCTTTTCCCCCGGGATGCGCATGTCCGTCACGCCGAAGGACAGCCCGCCCAGCGTGCTGTGCGTGAACCCGACGCGCTTGATGTCGTCCAGCAGGTCGATCGTCGCCGAGCGCCCCAGCACCGCGTGGCAGTCGGCGATGACCCGCGCCGCGCCCTTCTGCGACAGCGAGCAGTTGTAGAACGGCATCTTCGGCCGAAGAATGTCCCCGAACAGCACGCGCCCCACCGTCGTCAGGATGCGCCGGTCCTTCGGCATGGGCTTGACCTCGTCCTTCACGCCGGTCACCACGTTGTCGCGCGACACGCGGACGCGGATCCACTGATGCAGACCGATCTTGCCCAGCGAGTATGCCAGCATCGCCTCGGACTCGTCCGCAAACGTATGCGGCTTTTCCGGCTGGGGACCGGACACGTGGTCCGTCGTCAGGTAGAAGATGCCCAGCACGATGTCCTGCGACGGCGACATGATCGGCGAGCCGTTGGCCGGCCCGAAGATGTTGTTCACGCTCATCATCAGCACGTGCGCCTCCGCCTGCGCCTCGATGGACAGCGGCAGGTGGACGGCCATCTGGTCGCCGTCGAAGTCGGCGTTGAAGCCTTTGCAGACCAGCGGGTGAATTTTGATGGCGTTGCCCTCGACGAGCACCGGCTCGAACGCCTGAATGCCCATGCGGTGCAGCGTCGGGGCGCGATTCAGCAGCACCGGATGCTGGTGAATCACCTCCTCGAGGATGTCCCAGATTTCCTGGTCGCGCCGCTCCAGCATGCGCTTGGCGCTCTTGATCGTGTCCGCCATGCCGCGCTCCTTGAGCTTGCGGATGATGAACGGCTGGAACAGCTCCAGCGCAATCTTCTTGGGCAGACCGCACTGGTTGAGCCGCAGCTCCGGACCCACCACGATCACGCTGCGCGCCGAGTAGTCCACGCGCTTGCCCAGCAGGTTCTCGCGGAAGCGCCCCTGCTTGCCCTTGATCATGTCCGTCAGCGACTTCAGCGGGCGGTTGCTGCTGCCCAGAACCGGGCGGCGGCAGCGGCCGTTGTCGAACAGCGCGTCGACGGCCTGCTGAAGCATGCGCTTTTCGTTCTGGATGATGACCTCGGGCGCGTTGAGGTCGATGAGCTTCTTGAGGCGGTTGTTGCGGTTGATGATGCGGCGATACAGGTCGTTCAGGTCGCTGGTGGCGAAGTTGCCGCTCTCCAGCAGCACGAGCGGGCGCAGGTCCGGCGGGATCACCGGGATCACTTCGAGCACCATCCAGCCCGGCTCGTTCGGCGAGTTCTTCAGCGCCTCCACGATCCGCAGCCGCTTCGTGTATTCGTACGTCTTCTGCTGGCTCCCCGTCTTGGCGAGCTGATCGCGCAGCTTCTCCGACAGGGTCACCAGGTTCAGCTTGGCGAGCAGCGTCTGGATCGCCTCCGCCCCCATCATGGCGGTGAACGAATGCCCGTAGTCCTCCAGCGCCTTGCGGTACTCTTCCTCCGTCAGCGTCTGCCGCTCTTTCAGCGGCGTGTCGCCCGGCTCGACCACGATGTAGTCCTGGAAGTACACCACCCGCTCCAGGTCGCCCGTCTTCACGTCCAGCAGAGCGCCGAGGCGCGAGGGCATGGCCTTGAAGAACCAGATGTGCACCACCGGCGCCGCGAGGTTGATGTGCCCCATGCGCTTGCGGCGCACGCGCGAGTGCGTCACCTTCACGCCGCAGCGGTCGCAGATGATCCCCTTGTACTTCGTGCCCTTGAATTTGCCGCAGGCGCACTCCCAGTCCCGCTCCGGTCCGAAGATGCGCTCGCAGAACAGACCGTCCTTCTCCGGACGGTAGGTGCGGTAGTTGATCGTCTCCGGCTTCTTCACCTCGCCGAAGGACCAGGCGCGAATGTCGTTCGGCGACGCCAGAGTGATGCGGACACTCGCGTAGTCATTCACACGGTCGTAACTGGTGTCCACCATGTTCGCTGTTCCTCCCGTCTAAAAACACGGCGCTCCCGCCGCGACACATTGCGAAATTCCGCGATCGCCGCAAACGCCCGCCTACGCGCCCTTGGCGCCGGCCAGTTGCGGCTCCTTCGACCGATCCGCGCACGGCAAGCCCAGCGCCACCACGCCGGAGAGCTTCTTGAAACCCAGCTCCTCGCAGAAGTCCACTTCCGTCCCGTACGCCACCGCGTCGATGCGCTCCACGCCGTACTCCCACAGCGCGTCCAGCACGCGCCGCGCCATCTGCGCCGCGATGCCGGACTCATCATGCTCGATCCGCGCGTCCTTCCGCGTGATCGCCGCCGGACCCTGGTACGTCGGGTCCAGCTTGCACTCCGCCAGCCGCCCCACCAGCCCGTCCGTCACCCCCCGCGCAAACCCGATCATCCGCCCGCCCACGCGCGCCGTCACAAAGCAGAACGACGCGTCGATCATCCGCGACACCTGCTCCCGCACGGGCCGGTTCGGGTGCCCGTGCCGCTGATAAAACTCCAGAAGCTCCTCCGCCGAGGGGCGCTCATCCGTTGCGAATTCCACGGCATCCATCGCCTTGGCCTCCTCAAACCAGCATGGGCTTTTCGAGATGAATGTTCATGCACAGCCCGCGGATTTCGTTGCACAGCACGTCGAATGACACCGGCGTGCCCGCCTCCAGCGTGTTGGTGCCCTTCACCATCGACTCGTAGATCTTGGTGCGGCCTTCGACGTCGTCGCTCTTGACCGTCAGCAGCTCCTGCAGAATGTGCGCCGCGCCGTAAGCCTCCAGACCCCACACCTCCATCTCGCCGAAGCGCTGACCGCCCGTCCGCGCCTTGCCGCCCAGCGGCTGCTGCGTGATCAGGCTGTACGGGCCCGTCGAGCGCACGTGGATCTTGTCATCCACGAGGTGGTGGAGCTTGAGCATGTAGATGTAGCCCACCGTCACCGACTGATCGAACAGCTCGCCCGTGCGACCGTCGCGCAGCCGGACTTTGCCGCCGACCGGCATCTCGCACAGCCGGGCGTCTTCCCTCGCCGCCCGCGAAATCTGGGCGGAATCGGTGGCGGTTTTCCTGACGTACTCGTTGGCCTGCTGCACCAGCTCGTGAATCTCGTTCTCCGTCGCCCCGTCGAACACCGGCGTGACCGCCTGGAACCCCAGCACCTTCGCGGTCCACCCGAGGTAGGTCTCCAGGATCTGCCCGACGTTCATGCGCGAGGGCACGCCCAGCGGGTTGAGCACGATCTCCACCGGCGTGCCGTCCTCCAGAAACGGCATGTCCTCTTCCGGCATGATGCGGGCGATCACGCCCTTGTTGCCGTGCCGCCCCGCCATCTTGTCGCCCACGGACAGCGCCCGCTTCGTGGAGACGTATACCTTCACCATTTCAAGCACGCCGGTGGGCAGCTCGTCCCCGCGCTTCATCTGCGCCGTCTTGCGGTCGCGCTCCTCGATGATCTCCTCGATGCGCCGCCAGAAGCGGTCCACGATCTTGCTGAGCACGGCCTCGCGCATGTTCGCGGGCTTCACCCATTTCAGGTCGCGCGTCCGCACCTGGTCGCTGAACGACTCGACCTGCTCCATGATGACCTCGCGGATCGGGCTGTGACCGACCTTCTGCCGCGTGTTCGGGTCGATCATCGGTGAGTCGAGCATCTGCTCGATTTCCTCGCACATCTGGCGGAACAGCGCCACCAGCTTGGAATCCTGGCTCTCCTTGTAAACGGCCACTTCCTGCTCGAGCTGCTTCTTCTCCTCCTCCGACATGTTCATCCGCCGCGAAAACCGCTTCGCGCCGATGACCACGCCCTCCTCGCCGGCGGGCAGCTCCAGCGAGTCGTTCTTCACGTCCTCGCCCGCGCGGCCAAAGATCGCGTGCAGCAGCTTCTCCTCCGGCGACAGCTCGCTCTTGGACTTCGGGCTGACCTTGCCCACGAGGATGTCGCCCGGGCCGACGCGCGTGCCGATGCGGATCACGCCCTTCTCGTCCAGGTTGCGCAGCGCCCGCTCGGAGACGTTGGGGATGTCCGCGGTGAATTCCTCCTTGCCCAGCTTGGTCTCGCGGACCTCGACGTCGTAGGAGTCGATGTGAAGGCTGGTGAACACGTCCTCACGCACCAGCTTCTCGTTGATGAGGATCGCGTCCTCGAAGTTGTAGCCGTCGAACGTCATGAACGCGACGAGCACGTTGCGACCCAGCGCCAACTCCCCGTTGCGCGTCGCAGGCCCGTCGGCGATGATCTCGCCCTTCTTCACCTTCTGTCCCGGGCGCACCAGCGGCTTCTGGTTCAGGCACGTCCGCTCGTTCAGCCCCCGGAACTTGCGCAGCACGTACTCGTCCGTGTCGTTAATCACGATGCGCAGCGCGTCCACGTACGACACCGTGCCGCCGTGCCGCGCCTGAATCACCATGCCGCTGTCCAGCGGGACGATCTTCTCCATGCCCGTCGAAACCCACGCCGGCTCCACCTTCAGCAGAGGAACCGCCTGACGCTGCATGTTCGATCCCATCAGCGCGCGGTTCGCGTCGTCGTGCTCAAGGAACGGAATCAGCGCGGCCGACACGCCCACCGTCTGCTTCGGCGAGATGTCCATGAAATCGACCTGCTTGCTGTCCACCTGCGCCAACTCGCCGTAGGCCCGCGCGATGACCGGACCGGTGTGCAGCCGCTTCTTGCCCGCCTCCAGCGCCTCCGGCGGCGCGAGGATCATGCGCATCTCCTCGTCCGCGCGAAGATACGTGGGCTTTTCCTCCAGCTTGCCGCTCTTGTCGGCCTTGAGGTAGGGCGTGCGCAGGAAGCCGTACTCGTCCACGCTGCTGTAAATCGACAGCGAGGCGATCAAGCCGATGTTCGTGCCTTCCGGCGTCTCGATCGGGCAGATGCGCCCGTAATGCGAGATGTGCACGTCGCGCACCTCGAAGCCCGCGCGTTTGCGGTTCAGACCGCCCGGACCCAGCGCCGAAAGCCTCCTCTCGTGCGTGAGCTGCGAAAGCGGATTCGTCTGGTCCACGACCTGCGAAAGCTCGCTGCGCCCGAAGAAGAACTCAACGGCGGAGCTGATCGACTTGCTGTTGATGAGCTGCGCGATGCGCCCGATCTCGTCCGGGTTCTTGAGGCTCATGCGCTCCTGCACGGTGCGGCGCAGTTTCAGAAAGCCCTTGCGCAGCTCGTCGGCGCACAACTCGTCCAGCGTGCGCAGGCGGCGGTTGCCCAGGTGGTCGATGTCGTCCACCGAATGCTGGCTGTCGCCGGCGCGGAGGTGCAGCATGTACTTGAGGCAACTGACGTAGTCCTCGACGCGCAGCGTCATGACCGACTCGTCGCTGTTGAGGTCCAGCTTGCGGTTCATTCGGAACCGCCCGACCTTGCCGAGGCGGTAGCGGTTCTCGTCGAAGAACTTCTCGTGGAACAGCTTGCGGGCCTTGTCCAGCGCCGGCGGGTTGCCCGGACGCAGGCGGGCGTAGATCTTCAGCAGCGCCTCCTCGTGCGAGTGCGTGCTGTCCTCCGCCAGCGTGTTGAGCACGATCGGGTCCGCCACCGCCGAGATCACCTCCAGCTTCGTCATCGACATCGACTGGATCGTGGCGATCGCGTCGCCGATCTGGCAGCCGGCCTGCACGATCACGTTGCCCGACTCCGCGTCCACCACCGGACCCACGACGTACATGTCGCTGGTCAGTTCCTTCACCTTCACCGTCTTCGTCGGGAAGAACTCGCGGATGATGCTCTCGTCCGTCGAGAATTTCTCCGACATCGCGCGCATGAACGCGGTGGCCGCGATCTTGCTGCTCTGGTCGATGCGGACGGCCATCAGATCCTTCTTGGTGACGTTGATCTCGATCCAGCTTCCGCGCTCGGGGATGATGCGGCAGCCGTGCAGCGCGCGGTCGCCCTCGGCCTGCTCCTTGACGAAGTCCACGCCCGGGCTGCGGTGAAGCTGCGAGACGATGACGCGCTCGGCGCCGTTGATGATGAACTCGCCGCCGCCCATCATGATCGGCAGCTCGCCGACGTAGATGAGGTCCTCAAGCACCTCGTCCGTGTCCTTGCGCATCATGCGCAGGCGGATGCGCAGCGGCTTGCCGAACGTCAGGCGAAGCTCGCGGCACTCATCGGGCGTGTAGCGCGGCTTGCCCAGCTCGTAATTGATGTAGTGCAGCCCGACGTTGCCGTCGTAGCTTTCGATGGGGTACACCTCGCGCAGCAGGGCTTCCAGCCCCTCCGCCTTCCGCTCCCGCGGGTCGGCGTCCTCCTGCAGGAACGCCGCGTACGACCGCACCTGGATCTGGTTCAGACTCGGTATCTCCAGCGCGTCGCCCACCTTGGCGAAACTGCGCACCGGAAGCGTCTCGGTGGCCATGCTGCGTCACCCTTTCCGTGCCGACGTCCACCCGCGGCGACCTCACTCCTCCCCTTTGCGGAGAGGCCAAGAGAGTGGTGAACCGTCGTGGAGAACCACTCTCCCCCGACCCCGTCCATTCGATGGAACGGGCCATGGGAGTGCCGCAAGCTGTTTCAGTGGGACGATGATCGTCCGCCGGAGCCTCTGTTCGACTGACCGTCCCTGTCCACAATCAGCCGGTCCCGCTCCGACGCGGACGCCCCATTCACAAGGAATGCAGAAGACCGCAGGAAGGAACCCGGCGCAAACCGAGACCCTTCCCACAGTCGGTTAGTCGTGAATACCTTTATTATCGGTCGATCCGATCCGCAACCTTCAACTACTCGACCTTCACGGCGCCGCCGGCTTCCTCGATCTCCTTCTTGATCTTGGCCGCCTCGTCCTTCGTGGCGCCTTCCTTCAGCGTCTTGGGCACGCCTTCCACCAAGTCCTTGGCTTCCTTCAAGCCCAGCCCGGTGAGCGACCGCACGGTCTTGATGACGTTGATCTTGTTGTCGCCGAAGCCCACGAGAACGACGTTGAACGAGTCCTTCTCTTCCGCCGCCGCCGGAGCCGCCGCGGCCGGTGCGGCCATCATCGCCACGCCGCCGCCCGCCGGCTCGATCCCGTGGTTCGCCTTGAGGCAATCCACCAGATCCTGAGCCTGCTTCACCGTCAACCCGACAAGCTTCTCCGCCAGCGACTTGATGTCCGCTGCAAATTCTTTGGCCGGCGCATCCGCCATGACTTTCTACGCTCCTTACCTCTTAAGTGTTCGCGTTCCCGAACGGCGACCCGCCCCATGCGGACCATTTCATCCGCCCGAAGGCGGACCGGCCGGAAATCACGCAAGCATGTCTTTCTCAATCGAACCGGCGTCGAGCCGGAAACTCTCTCGATCTGTCTCGACTCCCGACCCCCAGCCCGGTTTTCGTAGGGCGTTCCCCGCTTCAGCGCCGCGCTACGCCGCAGCCGCAGCCTCGGCCTCCGGCTTGTCGGCCAGCGTCTTCAAGCAGCCCGCGATCTTGCCGCCCGCGGATTTGAGGCAACCCGCCAGATTGCGACCCGGCGAACTGATGAGCATGGCCAGCTCACCAAGCATCTCGCGGCGACCGCGCATCTTCGAAAGCTCTTCAACCGTAAGCAGTCCGGGATCGCCCTCGAGAATCGCGTGCTTCAATTCCAGCGTGGCATACGTCTTCTTCGCGTCCATCAGCGCCCGGGCGACGTCGATAATCGAGTCGCCGCCGGTCACCAGCGCACACGGACCCGACAGCGCCTCCGCCAGCGGAAGCAACTTCGTTCCCGCGAACGCGCGGCGCGCCAGGCTGTTCTTCACCACCTGAACCCGAATCTGCTTCTTCCGCAGTTCCTGACGGAGCCGCGTCACGTCCTGCACCTTCAGCTTGGTCACGTCCACCAGGCAGGCGTCCGCCATCCCGCTGTACGACAGGGTGTAATCGCTTGTGATGCAGTCTTTTGTCGCTTTGCTCATTGTGGCTCTCTGCGTTCGCCGGGGCCTGCTGTTGCGTGATACGAATCCGCGCCTCGGCTACTGACCGACGTTCAGGATCACTGCGGGCGTGTTCATCGCCGCAAGGCACACCTTCTTGAAAAACTGTCCCTTCGCGCTCGCCGGCTTGGAGCGGGCCATGTGCGCGATCACGGCCTCGACGTTCGCTTTGATGTCCCCGACGGCGAAGCTGGCCTTGCCCACCGGCACGTGCACGTTGCCGCCCGCGTCGTTGCGAAACTCGATGCGCCCCGCGGCAAACTCCTTCACCGCGGTCACCACGTCCGGCGTCACCGTGCCCGCCTTGGGCGTCGGCATCAAGCCGTGCGGACCCAAGACGCGCCCCAGCTTGCCGACCTTGCCCATCAGCGAGGGATGCGCCACCGCCACGTCGAACTCGAACCAGTTTTCTTTCTGGATCTTGTCGATCAACTCGTCCGCGCCGGCCTCGATCGCGCCGGCCGCCTTCGCCGCCGTCGCCAGATCGCCTTCGCAGAAGGCGATGACCCGGCGGGACTTGCCAATGCCCTTCGGCAGGCTGATCGCGCCGCGCATCGCCTGGTCCGCCTGCTTGGCGTCGATGCCCAGGTGCATCGTGAGCTGAACCGTCTGATCCAGCCCCTTGCGCTTCCGCCCGTTCTTGTACGAGCGGTCGGACTTCACCGCAGCCATCTCCTTGACCTTCGAGATGCCCGCGTCCAGTTCCATCACCTCGGGACGTTCCGACCCGCGGATTTCCAATCGCTTTTTGTATGCAACGCTCAAAGTCGGCATGTTTGTTCCGCTTTCCCTCGCTCTTCCACCTGCGCGTCATCCGCCGATCGTTCGCGCCTCATTCGGCTTGGCAAGCCACGCCTTGCGGCACTTCCCGTGTGGCACTTCCCGTGTGGCACCGGTTTTCAACCGGTGAATGTAGCACAGGTTTCCCAACCTGTGCCTCGATCGCCGCGACTCGTCAGTCCGCAATCTCCACGCCCATCGACCGCGCGGTGCCCGCCACCACGCGTTCAGCCGACTCAATACGCGTGCAGTTGAGGTCCGGGAGCTTCCGCTGCGCGATGTCGCGAAGCTGGGCACGCGTGATCGTGCCGATCTTCTGCTTGTTCGGCACCCCGCTGCCCTTCTCCACCTTCAAGGCGTCCTTCAGCAGCACCGACGCCGGCGGGCTTTTCACCTTGAAGGAGAACGACTTGTCCGTATAAACGGAGATCTCCACCGTGACCTTCATGCCGTTAAGGCTGCCGGTTGCGGCGTTGAACTGCTGGACGAACTGGCCGATGTTGACGCCGTGCTGACCCAGCGCCGGACCAATCGGCGGCGCGGGCGTCGCCTGACCGCCCGGCGCCTGCAGCTTGATGAGCGCGGCCACTACTTTCTTCTTAGCCACTGTTGCTTCCCGCCTGTCCCTTCGCCCCCACCCGGGCGAATTCGATCCACCGCCGCACTACTGTGCCGCCTCTTGCACCACGCGCTCCAACTGCCAGTATTCCACGTCCAACTGCGTCGCGCGCCCGAACACCGTCACCATCACCGTCACGTTCCCGCGACGCTCGTCCACGGAATCGACCTCGCCCTCGTAACCCTCGAACGGGCCTTCCGTGATCTTGACGTGGTCGCCCTTCTGGAACGCCACGGCCGAGAGCGACGACTCGTCCGGCTTCTCGCACGCCGCCAGCATCGCTCCGACCTCGTGATCGGGCATGGCCGTCGGCTTGTTGTTCGAGCCGATGAAGTCGCCGACGCCCGTCGTCTCCTTCACCATGAACCAGACGTTCTCGTTGATCGCGCCGTCCGACTCACAGATCATTTCCACGAACACATAGCCCGGATAGAGCTTGCGCTCGAAATACTTCAGCGCCCCGCCCTTGAACCGCTTTTCCTTCAGCGTGGGCACCAAGATGCGTCCGATGCGCTCCTCCAGACCTTCGATCTTGACCTTGCGCGTCAATGCCTCGCAGACCTGGTCCTCCTTGTTGGACGCGACCCGGAGCACATACCAGCGCATCCCCGGCCTCGTCGGCTCCCTGGAAAGCTGCTCGCTCATCCGCCGGGGTCTCCCAATCCGCTGACGCCCTGTTCAAGGACGCCCATCCACATGAACGCCTTGAAGAACACCAGATCCACAAAGCCCATCATCAGCGCGAAGATCAACGCGAAAGCGATCACCACCTTTGTCGAGCCCATCACTTCACGCCGGCTCGACCAGTTCACCTTCCGCATCTCGCCTTCGGTGGCGATCAGGAAGTCTCCGCTGTCCCGCTTGCGATACGCCATGTAGAACGCGGCAATCGCCACGGCGGCCGCTACCGCGACCGTCAGCCCGTACACAAGAAACAGCGTCCACGGCCGGGACGGATCCTGCCGGGACTTGAGCTGATCGTAGAGGAACTTACCCGCGCCGAAGGCCAAAAGCGCCCCGGCCCCCATCGTATATCCGCGGACCTTCGTGCCTTGATCCGGCTTATATCGCTCAAAGAAACTGCCGCCGCCGGCAACCGGCCGACCGCCGCCGGGACCGGGTGGGTGTGCCCCGTTCACACGGTCGCGCGCCCGCAGCGCTGCGCCCGGCTCGGAGGTTGTTGTTGCGTTCGCCATGTATGCTTTCCACGCACGCCCGGGACCCCGATCACGTCCGACCCCGGTCCCCGCACGATGCGATGCTCTCGTTTTTCCGCCGCTTTCGTCGGACGCTGTCGATCAGGAGCAGAGGGACTCGAACCCCCAACCGCCGGTTTTGGAAACCGGTGCTCTACCAATTGAGCTATGCTCCTAGCTAGAAACTAGAGACTAGAAACTAGAAGCAATCGCAATTCACTCACAAGTCGTGCTGGAGCTCGGCCTGCCGTGCTCAAAGCAGCCCTCTCCGGTTTCTCTAGTTTCCAGTTTCTAGTTTCTAGAAGCTACTTCCTCTTGATCTTGTGCAACGTGTGCTTCCGCAGGCGCGGCGAGTATTTCTTGAGCGTGATCTTCGGCGTGCCGCCCATGACGTTCACCGTCGTGCGGTAGTTCAAGTCGCCGGTCTCGCTGCACTGCAGCCAGACCCACTCCCGCTTCTGACCCTTCTTCTTTGCCATGAACTCCGCTCCGCCGCTTCACCCGCAACATGCGATCCGCGATCGCTTAAGCCCACCGAACGCCGGCAACGTCTTCCGCGTCAACTACTTCAACACCTTCGTCACGACGCCCGAACCGACCGTGCGACCGCCTTCGCGGACGGCGAACCGAAGCCCGGCCTCCATCGCGATCGGCTTGCCGAGGTCCACCTCCATGGTGATGTTGTCGCCCGGCATGCACATCTCCGCCCCGCCCAGCAGCTTCAGCGACCCGGTCACGTCCGTCGTGCGGAAGTAGAACTGAGGCCGATACCCGCTGAAGAACGGCGTGTGCCGCCCGCCTTCCTCCTGCGTCAAGACGTAAACCTCCGCCTCGAAATTCGTGTGCGGCGTGATGCTGGCGGGTTTCGCAAGCACCTGTCCGCGCTCCACTTCCTCTTTCTTCGTGCCGCGAAGCAGGCAGCCGCAGTTGTCGCCCGGCAGAGCGAAGTCCAGCGTCTTGTTGAACATCTCGACGCCGGTCACGATGGACTTCTGCACGTCGCGCAGTCCGACGATTTCGACTTCGTCGCCCACGCGAACCTGACCACGCTCCACGCGACCGGTCACCACCGTGCCGCGACCCTTGATGCTGAAGACGTCCTCAATGGACATCAGGAACGCCTTGTCCGCCTCGCGCACCGGCTCCGGAATGTGCGCGTCCAGCGCGGCCATCAGCTCCGCGATGCACTTCGTCTTTTCCGGATCCTTGGGGTTCTGCAGCGCCGGCAGCGACGAGCCGCGGATGACCGGCGTGTCATTGCCCGGGAAGCTGTACTTGTCCAGCAGCTCGCGGACTTCCAGCTCGACGAGATCCAGCAGCTCCGCGTCGTCCACGAGGTCGATCTTGTTGAGGAAGACCACGATGTACGGCACGTTCACCTGGCGGGCCAGTAGAATGTGCTCGCGGGTCTGCGGCATCGGACCGTCCGCCGCCGATACCACCAGAATGGCGCCGTCCATCTGCGCGGCGCCCGTGATCATGTTCTTGACGTAGTCCGCGTGCCCGGGGCAGTCGATGTGCGCGTAGTGACGCTTCTCGGATTCGTACTCCACGTGCGACGTGGCGATCGTCAGAATCTTCGTCGGGTCGCGGCGCCCCTGAGACTCCGACGCCTTCGCCACTTCGTCATAACTGATCGCCTTGCACAGCCCCTTGGCCGACTGCACCATGGTGATCGCCGCGGTCAGCGTCGTCTTGCCGTGATCCACGTGCCCGATGGTCCCCACGTTGATGTGGGGTTTTGTTCTCGAAAATACGTCCTTCGCCATACTGGGTCTATTCCTCCACTCTTTATGAGTTCACATCGGGTGCATCGATTCGCCGCGGGCTAGGCTCGATTCGGCCCCGCCCCTCGGCCTCCGCGCGATCTCGGATTCCACGACTCCCGCCGCCGAAACCCGACCGCGCTGCACGCACTACCGCGGCGCCTGGTCCCGCGCCAAACGTCCAGGATCCCTCGCTTCGCCGCGCCGGCTGAAGCTGCTGATGGGAATCGAACCCATGACCTCGTCCTTACCAAGGACGCACTCTACCGGCTGAGCTACAGCAGCGCCCTCGCGCCGCCATTCGCCCTGCGCGAGGAGAACATCCAAAACTCACGCGCCCCTCGAGGCCATCCCCGAGGCCGCGGAGGTCCATCAAGCCCGCTCCACACGCCCGTTCCGCGCGGTCACCAACCCTAGAGCCGGGCGAGTATAAGCACCCGCACTACGCTGTCAAACGGAAATAACGCACACCAGCGGCTCTGCCGTAGCGGTTTTGTGACCCGCGCGCTCACTGAAGCGTGTTTGCAGCTACAAACGAACCATGCAATTTTCACGTTATGACGCGTTGCCCACCCAGACGACCGCAAGGGGGTGGCATTGCCATCCCCGACGACCCTAAGCGGGTGGCACGGTCTGGCGTACTCGCCAGGCCGTGGCAAGTACGCCACCGACACACGTCCGTGCGTCCCACGGGTCCACTGCTGCGGACCCGTGCCGCTCACCCTCCCGGCGAGTCGTAGAATGCGGTCGCCCTGCTCGCCCTGCCACCGTGACCTGATGCAGGATTGAGTGCGGCTCCGTGATGCGCGACAATGCGTCGCTTGGCCCGCTCGACCGCGTTTCTCGCAGCGCCGGAGGGAATCCCGCATGTACCTGATGGGCATCGACATTGGCACGACCAGCACGCGCACGCTGGTGATCGACCCCGACGGGCGCGTCGTGGCCTCCGCCGTCGAGACCTACGACCTCTCCACGCCGCACCCGCTCTGGTCGCAGCAGGATCCCGCCGACTGGTGGAAGGCGACCGTCCTGACCATTCGCAAAGTCCTCCAGACCGTGTCGGCCGAGAGCATCCGGGCCATCGGGCTTTCCGGGCAAATGCACGGCCTGGTGCTTCTGGACGCGGGCGGCGAAGTCCTGCGCCCCGCGATCCTCTGGAATGACCAGCGGACCGCCGACCAGTGCGAGTGGATCACGCGAAACGTCGGACGCGACGCGCTCGTGAGTGAGACCTGCAACCCGGTCCTCACCGGGTTCACGGCCGGCAAGATCATCTGGGTGCGAGACCACGAGCGGGCGATCTTCGATCGCGCCCGCCGCATCCTCCTGCCCAAGGACTACGTCCGCTTCAAGCTGACGGGCGAGTTCGCCACCGACGTCTCCGATGCGTCCGGCATGTCGCTTCTGAACGTGCCCCGCCGCGCGTGGTCAGACCCCGTGCTCGACGCGCTCGGGCTGGATAAGACCTTGCTGCCCGCGGTGCATGAGTCCGCTTCGCCGACCGGGGTGATCTCGCGGCGCGCCGCGGAAGAAACGGGCTTGAAAGCCGGCACGATGGTCGTCGCGGGCGCGGGCGACCAGGCCGCGGGCGCCGTGGGCGCCGGCGTCGTACAGAGCGGCATCGTCTCGGTCAGCCTCGGCACGAGCGGTGTGGTGTTCGCCCATGCCGAGTCACCGGCGACCGACCCGCTCTTGCGCACGCACACGTTTTGCCATGCGGTGCCAAACAAATGGCACCTGATGGGCGTGATGCTCAGCGCCGGAGGCAGCCTGCGCTGGTGGCGCGACGCCCTGTGCGGGGAGGAAAGGGCGGTCGCTCAGGAGCGCGGCGCGGACGCTTACGACCTGATTGCCGAGAGCGCGGCGAAGGTTCCCGCCGGCGCGGAGGGCTTGCTCTTCCTCCCCTACCTCACCGGAGAACGCACGCCGCACGCTGACCCGCTGGCGCGCGGCGCGTTCGTCGGATTGACGCTGCGCAGCGGGAAAGCCCACATGGCCCGCGCCATCATGGAGGGCGTGGCGTACGGACTCAACGACTCCCTGTCCATCCTGCGAAACCTGCACGTTCCGATCGAAGAGATCCGGATCACCGGCGGCGGCGCGCGGAGCGCCGTCTGGCGGCAGATCATCGCGGATGTATTCCAGAAACCCCTTGTCGGCCTCGCCGTGGATGAAGGCCCGGCGCTGGGCGCTGCGCTGCTGGCCGGTGCGGGTTGCGGGGCATTCCCGAGCGTGACCGACGCCTGCCGCAAACGCGTTCGAACCGCGGGCGTAACCGAGCCGAACCGCGCCAACGCTGACGTTTACGCCCACGGCCACGAGCGCTTCCGAATGCTGTACCCCAGCCTGAAGGAGGACTTCGCCGCAGCCGATGCGGCGCGGAAGTAGGCGTGGAGGCAAGCCGTAGGGCGGGCCATGCCCGCCTCGTGTTCGTCGTGCGCACCAAGGTGGGCATAGCCCGCCCTACGCGCAGCCACATGGGCATCGCCCGCGCTACGCGCCGTTGGGTTTGTGCTTCACGCTGCGTGCGGCGCCGCGGGTGAGCGCGGACACCGAAGGTCGAGCGGCGCCGCTGGGAACGCGACGACGCAACGTCCGCCCTTCGCGGCTGCCGACGCGCCGATCCGGGCGCGCGTCCGTGCACCGCGCGGCATCGTGCGAATCCCGCAGCCGCTCCTCCTGCACTCGGCGCAACCGGGCCGCGGGCTTGAAGCGCGGCCCCGCACCGCAAGGGCAAGGAGGCGTCTTGCGTCCCACGGCGCCGCAGGGCGATTTCGGCAAGGGCAACGTCATGAAGCTCTCTCGAAGATGAATTCCAAGCCCACGTAGTACTCGTTCTGAAGCGGCGTGCAGTGGCACACTCTTGCCCGCCCGTGCAGGCTCAGCTCCGGCTGATGCACCGCGATCGCCAGCTCCGTGCCGGAGTCGTAGGCGTCGTCGCACCTCATGCCCGCGCCGCCCTCGCTGATGTTCTCGCACGACGCCAGCCGGTATTCCTCGGATCCATCCTCCTGCGGAATCCACAGCTCGACGGTTCCGGGGAAAGGCCAGCGCGGCGCGCGACGGCGCTCCCCGTCATGACCTTCCTCGCCAATCCCGCGCAGTTTGAACAGCCGCTCCAGGGCGCGGCGGCTGATGGGCACAATGTCGCTGGTCTTCACGGCAATCCTCCCGGCGGGGCACGGACTACGCGCCCGGGGAGAGTTTACGATTCGCGGCGGAAGCGACCGCAGGCGCGAATTCACCGCGCCTGCCGACCGGCCGTGACTTCGATTATCCCGCCTGGCCGAACCTGCGCGGTCTCAATAAGCGCAGCGCCCTTCTCGGACGCTTCGCCGCGTCACGACCAGCCAACCGTGGAGATGGCGTCCCCCGCAAATCGCCGCTGGCGCTCGACCATGTCCGTGTACATGCCGCCGCGGCGCAGCAGCTCCTCGTGCGCGCCCAACTCGACGATCCTTCCCTCATGCAACACCACGATCAGGTCCGCGTGCGTGACGGTGCTGAGCCGGTGCGCGATGACGAACACCGTGCGCCCGGTGAGAAGCTCCGCCAGCGACGCCTGAATAAGCTGCTCGCTCTCCGTGTCGAGGTTGCTGGTGGCCTCGTCGAGGATGAGGATGCGCGGGTCGGCGAGAATGGCCCGCGCGATGCTGACGCGCTGCCGCTGCCCGCCGGAGAGCTTCACGCCGCGCTCGCCGATCAGCGTGTCGTAGCCTTCCGGCAGCGAGAGGATGAAGTCATGCGCGTTGGCGCGCCGCGCGGCGTCCTCGATCGCGTCCGTCAGCGCCCCGCGCCGACCGTAAGTGATGTTGTCGCGCACCGTGCCGTCGAACAGGAACACCTCCTGCTGCACGACGCCGATCAGCCCCCGATAGCTGCGCAGCCGCATGTGCCGGATGTCGATCCCGTTGAGCAGAATCGCGCCGCCGGTCGGATCGTGAAAGCGCGCCACCAGGTCCGTCACCGTCGTCTTGCCCGCCCCGCTGGGACCGACGAGCGCCACCACCGATCCGCCCGGCACGGTCAGATCGAAGTCGTGCAACACGGCCAGACCCTGCCGATACGCGAACCCCACGTGATCGAAGCGAATCTCCGCGACGTCGCCCGGCGCTTCCACCGCGTCCGGCGGATCCGGCTTCTCCGCCGGCATGTCGAGAATCTCGAACACCCGCTCCATCGCTGCCAGCGCGCTTTGCGTCTCGTTCCACGAGTTGACGATCTGCGACACCGGCGTCAGCAGCATGAACGCGTACATCTGAAACGCGAAGATGTCGCCCACGCTCGCTTGACCCTGGATCACCAGGTAGCCGCCGAAGCAGACGATCAGCAGCGTCGTCGCGGGAATCAGCAGCCCCCAGCCCGCCGTGACGACAAGCTGCAGCAGGTTTGCATACAGCCGCTTGCGGATGATCGTGTGATGACCGACGGCGTGATCGTGCTCCTCGTGGTGCTCACGACCGAACGAGCGCACGACGCGGATGCCGCCGAACGTCTCGGTGATGCGCCCGTCCACCTCCGCACGGTCATCGCGGATCGACCGGAACACAGGCCGCACCTTGTGCACCCACACCATGTTGATGAACACCACCGGCGGGATGAGCAGCATCGACGCCAGCGCCATCTTCCAGCTCAGGAACACCAGCACGCCGATGGTGAGGATCACGCGGATGACGGCCACGCCCGGCGTAATGAGTGCGAGCTGCACCATGCCCGTCACGCTGTCCACGTCGCCGCTGAGGCGCGCGACGATCCCGCCGGATTTCATGTCCGACAGGTCCGACAGCGGCAGCCGCAGCAGCCGGTCGAACAACCGCTCGCGCAGCTTGAAGATCACCTTCGAGTTCAGCACGGCCATGCGCACCGACCGCATTGAATCCAGCGCCTGCGAGACCAGCAGCAGCGCGCCCGTGGCCACGCCCACCCACGTCAGCCGTGCCAACTTCGTAGCGCGATCGATCTCCACGGCGAGCAGCACCTTGTCGATCAGCACCTTGGTGACCATCGGCAGGACCATGCCCAGCGCCGCCGAGGTCAGCGCGAGGAGGAAGACGACCGTGATGGTCCAGCGATGAGGCCAGAGCCACTGTCGATACTGCGCCAGGTGTTGACGCCGCGCCTGCTTGCGCGCGTCCGTGAGGGGAACGCCGCCCGACTCGGGATGCGCAGCGCGGGCCGCGCGCTCGCGCAGCGATTTGCGAAACGCGCGATGGCGCAGTTTTGATGACGGCGGTGGTTTCATGCGCTAAACATCGGGCCAAGAGCCCCTCGGTGTTTATCGCAGCAAACCCGCGCGTTGGAAAGCGGGCTTGAGGCACTCACCGACGCCATTGCGCGCTGAGACGTGCAAGCACGCCGGGCGGCACGGGTTCGCAGAGGCGGGCCCGTGCGGCGCGCGGAGCGCGATTCGTTGAACGTTCGCCACGGCCTGGCGAGTACGCCAGACCGTGCCACCCGCTGCGGGTCATCCGCTGAGGTTCCTTCGTTCCGCGACTTGTCTAGCCGCAACGCGCCTCGCCGACGACGCCGCATTCGATGTATTCCACGACGTGCCGGCCCGAGGGAACCTTGCGAAACAGAACTTTCGCAGCGCCGTCCTCGTTGATGAGAACCTCAATCCGGCGGTCAGGATCTCCGTCCAACTCGAACGTGGCGAGCGTGCCGGGCGTTCCCTCGCGCAGCTTCACCTTGAACTTCCCGCGATGGCATTTGACCTTCAGCGTTTCTTGACCGGTGCAACCGCCCGCATCCGCCGCATCCACACGACCGTCGTAGTTCACGTCGAACAGGCTGAAGTTCGGGCCGAAGTCGATCAGGTCCACGCCGCCGTCGCGCTGACCGTCCTCGTCCATCTCGGGGTGACCGTCGTAGGTCGCGATGAAATCCCGGATCGCGCCGCGGTCCACCTCATCAACCACGCCATCCCCATTGACATCCCGATTCAGCGCGTCCGGCAGGATGTCCGTCCACACCAGTTCGGCGCCGTCAGGGTCGGGAAACGTATAACTTGTAGCGAGCAGAGCGGTCGCGTCCCACTTCAGCGGATTGAGGCACTCCTGCGCCAGCTTGAACTCCCACGCGGCGATGATGGGAAAATCCGGGTCATTTCGCCATGAGGTGGGGGCATTCACCGTGCTGAACACCAAGTCGTCGAGCGCTTCCATTGCGCTGCTCTGGTTGCAGGCGTCGCCGTCGTTCGGCTCGACCCAGCCCTCGCCGCGCATGGCCGCCGATGCGGCGTTGGTCAGCGGAAAAACGAGGGAGACGGTGGTGACGTTGCCAATGACTTCGTGGGCGAACTGAAGCTGCGCGAGTGGGAGGTAATGCCCGTCGCCGCCCTGGCAGCAACACGCGAAGCTGAACGGCTCGAAGCCGTGAGCGCGGTGGAAGAAACGCCCTTCGACGATCCACGTTTCGCCCGTCTGAAACAAGTCGTTGGGGTTGCCCTTCTTCTTGATGATGTTCTCGAAGGGCGCGCCGATGAGCGCGATGTGAAACTCCTCGCCGCTGCGGTCCACGTAGGGTGCCGTCGCCAGATCGTGATCGAACGCCGAAGCGTCGAGCGCGATCCGATCCACAAAACGCGCGCCGACGGGCAGCCCGCCCCACCGCGCCGCGTTGCCGTTGATCCGATACTGCGGAAAACTCAGCTCCCCGCCCGTCGCCACGTCCGCGTCCATGTCAAGCTCGACGTAACCGAACACCGGCGCGGCCCCGTAGAGGAAGGGGTCGAAGAACTGGTCAAACCCCAGCGTGCCGGGCGGATTCACCAGCCCGTCGAACTCCAGATCAAGGCGGACAAAGCCGCCATCGTTGAGCCACTCTCCTTCGAAAATATCCGGCAAGGGGTCGGCCGGCTGCCAGGCGCCGATCCGCAGCAGCCCCACGTCAGGAAGCGGATGCAGGTCGCGGTCCACCGGTCCGTCCGCACCCGGATCCGTGCGGACCACGCGCGCGTCACTGTGCGGATCACTCTCGATGCGCACATCCTGCGCCATCGCCATGCTGCAGGCTGCCAGCCCGGCAAGAACGGTCGGCCAGAAGGAGCGGGGAAACGCCGTTCCGCGAGGGGGCGTCGCCTTGGATTGTGGTGCATCCGAGATCATCACCTTCCACCTGCTCAGCGTGCCGACTTTCAGACCCGCGCCCTCCCCAGCACGAAGCCCGGTGCCTCCCTCTCGATTCTAGCCGGGCGCTGCAGGCAACGCGGTCCAATAAGTGGGCGCGACCGCCGACCCTACAGTTTTGCACCTGCCGAACGTGGAAGCATCACCGCGTCCGGCCATCGACCGAATGCGCGCCCACGTTGTCCCGCCGTCCGAGGCTGCGTCGCGGCGCATGAAAAAGCGAAAGGGCCGGCCCGGTGAAGGACCGACCCCTCCGGAGGATGGGAATTGCGATTACGTCTTAGCCCCCTTTAGCATTCGACGTCTGCGCTCAACCCACACTCAAGGTAGCTGACCGTGTGAAGGCCATCAGCGGTGCCCTTCCATTTGGCCTTGGCTGTGCCGTCCTCATCCACGGTTACGCTAATGTTCGTGTTCGAATCGCCATCGAGCTGGAACGTCGCCGTGTCGCCGGCCGTGCCGCCCGACAGCTTCACCTTCACCTTCCCGTTGCGGCACTTGGCGCTGATCGCCTCGTTGCCCGAGCAAGCCGCCCAGACCGAGCCGGCCGCAAATGCGCACACCACAAACGCCGTCAATGCCTTCCGCATCGTTTCTCCTCCTGCCTTGCGAACCCACTGCACACCCGCGGCGCCTTCGCCTGCGAAGTCGCTCCTCACGCGGGCTGAATGCCTGTTCATCGCACCGGCAGGGGCGGCGGAGTCGGGTTCACCTCCCAGCTCCGGCCATGCTCCGGCTGCAGACCGACCTCGCCGCACGCCTGCGCGCACGCGGCCGGTCATGTCCTCCACCCGCCCGTAGGCACGATCAATGCCGAGTCGCGCCTCTCGCGGCGAGATTGCCGTAACCTATTATCTCATAGTTAGTTAAAGCGAACGTCATGGGCAGCTCAGAGGGTGCGAAGGGGCTGACGAAACGCGCGCCGGCAGCCGAGCGGCTGAACGGTTGGCCAATCGCGAGTGACCCCCGGCAAGAACCGCGGCGCGTCGGAGGGGGGCGGGCGTCCTCGCCCGCCGGCGGGCCAGAAGCCCGCACCCCTCGGCGTGAGCGCTGCCGAGCCGCTACTCACCCGCCGTCGTGACGCCGAGTTTCTCCAGCCGGTGCCGCAGCGCCCCGCGGGTCAGCCCCAGCAGCCGCGCCGCCTCGGAGATGTTGCCCTGCGTATGCGCCAGCGCAGCGCGGAGCAGTCGTCGCTCGACGGTTTCCACGCGGCAATCCTGCGAGACGAAGTCAAATGAGGACGCGCCGTCGCGCGCCGAGTCCGCAGTAGCCGCCGGCGCGTCCGTCGAGGGCAGCGCCAAGCCGCTGGCGCCGAGCGTCGGCCCGTCCGTCAGCAGCACCGCCCGCTGCATGACGTGCGCCAGCTCGCGGACGTTTCCCGGCCAACGATATCGCAAGATGTCCTCACGAGCCGCCGCGTCGAGTCTCGGTCGCGCCTTGCGCAGCTTGCGCGCCGAAGCGTCGAGGAAGTAATCGGCGAGCAGCCCCACGTCGCCGTCGCGCTCCCGCAGCGGAGGCAGGATGATCGAGAACTGCGCCAGCCGGTAATACAAATCCGCGCGGAATTGCCCCGACTCCACGCGGGACTTCAGGTCCGCGTTTGTGGCCGCGACCACGCGCGTGTCCACGCGGCGCTCCGCCGTCCCGCCCAGTCTCCGAAAACGCCCGCTCTCGATCACGACCAGGAGCTTCGCCTGCACCGCCGCGGGCAGATCGCCGATTTCATCGAGAAAAAGCGTACCCTCGTGCGCGATCTCCAGCAGACCTTTCTTGGCCTCGCGCGCATCGGTAAACGTGCCCTTCTCGTGTCCGAACAGCTCCGACTCAAACAGCGATTCCGGAATGGCCGTGCAGTTGACGTGGACGAACGGCGCGTCGCCTCTCGGACCGCAGCGGTGCATGTGCCGCGCCAGAAGTTCCTTGCCCGTGCCCGTCTCGCCGGACAGCAGCGTGATCACCAGCCCGCCGTCGGGATCGCGCGGGATGCGGGCGATGCGCTCCGCGGTTTCGATCGCGCTGCGCAGCGCCGGGCACTGCCCGACAATGCGGATGCCTTCCGTCTCGTGCTGCTGCGCCTGGCGATACGCGTCGAGCCGCTCGCGCAGGCGACGATGCTCGATGCAGCGCTCCACCGTCAACGAGACTTCCTCCATCGACAGCGGCTTCTGAAGGAAATCGACCGCTCCGTTGCGCATGGCCTCGACGGCGCGCGCCACCGTGCCGAACGCCGTGATGACGATCACGGGGAAGTCGAAGCCAGCCTCGCGAAATCGTTGAATCAGATCCAGCCCGCTGCCGTCGGGAAGCTGCACGTCCAGCAGCGCCAAGTCCGCCGGACCGCTCTTCGCCGCCTTCAGCGCGTCCTCGATCGAATGCGCCAAGCGACAAGCGTGCCCGGCCCGCTTCAGCGCCAATTGAAGCGAGTAGGCGACGTTTTCCTCATCATCCACGATCAGGATGTCGGACATGGTTTCTCACGTCGTCTCGCCGCGATCAGGCGCCGACGGCGGCGAGCCTTCCATCATCGGCAAATACAGCGAAAACCGGCTTCCGCGCCCCGGCGCGGACACCAGCCCGGTCCGACCGCCGTGCAGCTTCACGATGCGCTCGACCATCGCCAGACCCAGACCGTGCCCGTCGCGCTTGGTCGTAAAATACGGCTGGAACACCTTGTCGTGAAGCTCCGGGGCGACGCCCTCCCCAGTGTCCTCCACGCGCAGCTCCCAGCCGCCCGGCGAATCCTCGACCCGATGCACGCCCACCGTCACGCGCCCCCCCGCCGGCGTCGCCTGCACCGCGTTGGTCACCAGCGCCACCAGCGCCTGCTCCAGATGCATCGGATCGGCCACCACCTCCTCGACCGACGGATCCGTCTCGATGCTCAACTCGACCCGCCGCCGCAGCGCCATCGGCCGCGCGACGGACACCACGTTGTCGATCCACGGACGCACGTCCAACCTCTCGGGGCGGATGGTGAGCGGCGAGACGGATTGCTGAAGTTCGCGCAGCCACTTCTCAAACCGATCCACCGTTTCGATGATCCGCCGCTGACACTCGCTCGTCTCCGTGTCCGATGGATGGCGGTGCAGCGTTTCCTCGGCCAGCCCGCGCAGCCCCGCCAGCGGATTGCGGATGTTGTGCGCCAGGCGCGAGACCATCTCGCCCGCGCCGGCGAGCCGCTCCTGCTCGGCAAGACGCGCCTGCATGGCCGTGATCATCGTGCACATGTGATTGACTTCGTCGCCGAGCCGCCCCAGTTCGTCCTGCGAGCGTGCCTCGATCCGCGTGGCGAAGTCGCCTTCCGAAATCCGCCGGGCGGCCGTGCGCAGCTCCCCCACCGGGCGCGCCACCCAGCGCTGCACCAGAATCAACCCCAGCACGCACAGCACCGAGGCGACCACGGCGTTGATCACCAGCAGCGACACGACGCGCTGCTGCGTCGTGGACGCGCCGAACACGCGGGCGTTGCCGCTCTCGCTCAGTGCCTGCCGCATGGCCACCAGCGCGGCGTCCAGCGCGGCCATCGGCTTGGCGGGCCCTTCCAAACCGGCGAGGTCATGCCCGACCGGCTCGCCCCCCCCCCGGATGCAGCGATGCACCGGCTCATACGCGTCCTTCACCGCCTGCCACAGCGCCGCGTGGGCGCCCTCGCGGGATTCCGGCTCCAGCCTCGCGGCCACCTCCACGAATTCCGCGTCCAGCTCCCGCATCAGCGGCAGAATCTGATCCGCAGGCGCCTCGGCGGAGGCCACGGTGAATTCCGCGCGAGCCAGCGTGCGCAGGTGCTCCACCTCGTCCTGGCGCAGCAGCAGCGAGTGCGCCTCACGAAACGCCGAGTCGAAGTACACCATGATGCAGAAGACGGCGACGACCAGCGTCAGCAGGATCGAGGAGGCATACAGCAGGGCGAGCAGGCCGAATTTATGACGCAGCAGCATGGCATGGCACGCGGCGGGATTGCGCGGCGCTCCTGTAGGGCCTTGCAAATAACGCAGCGTTCAATCCTGGGGGGGGCGGGCGTCCTCGCCCGCCGGCGGGCCAGAGGCCCGCCCCCCTCCGTTTCGAGTACGTTGCAGTTTCAAAGAGGCAGTACACTACTCCGCGGGCGGCTGATACGACCAGTCCCATCCCGACTCGCGCGTCGGCTCCCGCGTCGAGAGAACGTACCCGCCCACGAACGCCGCGGTCAATTTCCCCTCGTGCCGCATCGACGGAAACCAGAACTGCCCCGTGCCGTAGCGCCCCTCGTCCCCCGACGGCGGCGTCGAGTAGTACGGCACGACGAGCTTCCGCACGGCCTCCGCGCCGTCCGCGTCGAACGCCAGCGGGACGGACGGGTGTTCAAGGATGCGCGCCCCGAGCTGCACTTCCATCAGCACCCATCGGTCCTGAATCTTCATGCTGATCCGGTCCAGCCGGGCGTTGAACGCCACGCTGACGTTCTCCGGCGGCGCGACCGCGTAGTCGCGGCAGGGCCGATCGGCGATGCGGCGAAGCTGGTCGGACGCGGACGGGCACATCAGCGGCTGCTTGTCCGGATCATACCACTCCGTCTGCTTGCCCGGCGCATCCCAGAAGTCGTTGATGCGATACACCTTCTCCTGAAACGTCTCCAGCCTGAAGCGCCCGCCGCCGCCGCCCTCCTTGCGTCCGGCGCCGCTGTCCACCGGGTCGTCGGCAAACAAGGTGAAGTCGAACGCCACCGTCCGCAGGTTGTTCTGACACACGAAATGCCGCGCCGAGGCCCGCACCCGCGACAGCGAACTCATCAGGATGGACAGGAGCAGCGCGATGATCGCCACGACCACCAGCAGCTCGATCAGGGTGAACCCGCGGCGCGCGCGCGGAAGCCGACGCCTGGCCCCGACGAGCGGATGCGCCCGGGGACCACGCGAGGATGAAGGGGCGGAATCGGGGTACGTTGCCGTGATCCCGTGTTCCATGCTGCATCACTTATCGGCGGGCGCCGCCCTCGACGCGCAAGCACCCCCCGCCGAATCCACCTGATTTGTCCCCGCCTCCTCCAGCCGTTCCAGCCCGGCACGAGCTATCGGGCCGAGTTGAAAGGCAAAAACCCCGTCATTCCCGCGCAGGCGGGAATCCAGTTCGATCCTTCTCGCGTACGCGACAATCCAATCTCGACGCGGAGCGCATAGTTCGCCACTCCGACGCCGCCGAAAACCGAAATCCGAAATCCGAAATCGCCCCCATCCCCGCCAGCACCCACCGACGCCCCGGCTACTTCCCTCCCTGCGCGACCTGATACGTCTGCAAGCCCTGCGTCAGCTTCGCCTTCAGCGCCTCATCCTTGCAGGCCGCCAGCGCCTTCTTCTGATGCTCGACGGCTTCGGCGACCTTGTCGGTGGCGAACAGCGCCTGCGCATGGACCGCCAGCGCCGCGGCGTCCTGACCCTTCGTGGCCTCTACCGCCTTGCGCGACGCCTCGACGGCCTGGTCCAGCTCGCGGACCTTCAGATCCTTCTTGTCGAGAATCTCCGAAGCGAACTCGGTCAGCATGTCCGGCACGGCCGCCCCTTGCTGAATCACCTGCTTGCCCAGCGCCCGCACCGTACCTTTGTTGGAGGGGCTGACAGCCAGGGCGAAGTACTTGGATTTCAGCTCGCGGATCTGCACGACCTTTTTGTAGGTGGCGGGGTCGTACTTGGCGCCGAGGATCATCTGCTCTTCGAGCACCTTGTCGAGCTCCATCGGGTGGCCTTCCCACGCGATGTTGCCCGCGCGGTCGATGACGTAGGACTGAGGGATGCCGCCCTTGCCGAACGCCTTCATGTAGGCGGCGTCGGTCTTCATGTCGCCGTCGAACGCCACGCGGTAGCCCATGCCGTCGCCCTTCTCCTTCACAAAGCTCTCGACCGTCTCGAGCGCGTTGTTGGGGTCCGGCGAAGTCACGCCGATCACGATCAGGCCGTCCTTTTCGTACTTCTTCTGAAGTTCCGTCAGGTGGGGCATGGCGGCGATGCAGGGTCCGCACCACGTGGCCCAGAACTCCACCACGACGACATTCTTCCCCTTGCAGGCCGCGAGATCCACCGGCTCGCCTTTGACCCACTTGGTGACCGACAGCGGCGCCGCCGGATCGCCGACCTTGCCCGCCATCACGGGCGACGCGATCCAACCGCACATCACGAGCATGAGCATGGCTCCACTTACCGGCTTCATGGCGTAGTCCTTTCGGATTGAGATGAGCAAAGACCGCGTCCCCCGCGCGCATCGGCCACGGAACCCCGCGCAGACTTTCCTCAAACTTCCTAGTTTACCAGTGAGGGCGCCTGAATGACAAGGGGTTTCTTTGAAGGACCGAGGGGGCAAATGCCCCACTGAGACGAAGCTCGCCTGCGAGGCGGCGTAGCGGGGTGGCACGGTCTGGCGTACTCGCCAGGCCGTGGCGGTTACGAATAAGCGTTCCCTTGGGCGCGCCACGGGGCTGCTGCTGCAGACCCGTGCCACCCGACGCACTCACCCGGCGCGCACACCCGACCCGGATGCCCGCCCCAGACAATCGATACCGACACTCGACCCAGTCGGGCTTGTGCCCGCGCGAGTGCGAGTCACACGCGGATTATCGACCGGCGTCCTTCTTGTTCACCCGCTCGATTGACTCCCGCACCCGCGCTGCCAGCGCCTTGTCACCATCCCGCTCCGCCATCACCAGCGCCCCGGCGAGCACGTGGTCCGCCAAGTCGAAGCGCCCGCCCGTTCGATGCGCCTCGCCCATGTGGTATTGGAATACTGCCTTGTCCGGGACGAGCCGGATCGCAAGATTCAGTTCCTTCACGGCCTCTGCGCCACGCGCCTGTTGAACGAGGATCCAGCCGAGCGTGTCGTGCGTCTCCGCGCGAAGGGCGTCCTCCACGGCGGCGGCCGTCGCGCGTCGGGCGTAGGCCTCCGCCTGCTTCAGATCTCCGCCCTCGCCGAGCAGGAGGTTGGCAAGGTTGTTGAGGCTGATGACGTCCTGCGGATCGGCCTCGACGATGCGCTGATACGTCTTGATCGCTTCCGCGGTCCCGCCGTGCAGATGGCAGACCATGCCTCGCGCGCGCAGCAGCGTCAGCCGCACCGCCGCGTCAGGCTCGGAGGAGATAAGCTGCTCCATGTGCTGCGTCGCCGCGACCCACTCCCCCGCCACCTCGTCAAACGCGCACTCGAACAACCCAACCACCCGCGGCGCGGCGGACGCCCTCGTCAGCGCTTCGAAGAACGCAGCCCGCGCCTCACGGCTGGTCTGCACCTGCGCCGCCGCGCGCCCCACGCGCAGCACCGCGCCATATCCTTCCGACAGCGCCGACGTCATGGCGACGGCGAACTGCGCCGCGGCCGCGTCGGGCTGCTTGAGCGACACGAGCAACTGGGCGTAAACGGCGCGAAGCGTCGCCGGCGCCTTGCCCTCTTCCAAGTAAGTCTCGAAATACTTGACCCCGTCCGAAAAGCGTCCCAGTCGCTGAAACCCCTGCAGCACGCGCGCCACGTCCTCCGCAGGATGCTCAAGCAACTCGGCCGCATGAATGTCGTCGTCGAGCGCCTTGGCATGGTTGCCGCCGCGCCGCGCCAGGTCCGCGCGGAGCTTAAGCCACGCGGCCCCGCGCGCATCGGACGTTCGATTGATCTGCGCCGTCAGCACACGCTCCGCGTCGGCGAGGCGATCCGAGCGCACATACGCGGACACCAGCTCCTGCGCCGCGAGCTGCGACTGCGGGAACTCGTCGAGCAGCGCCTCCAGCTCGCGCAGCGCCGCGTACTTGCGCTGCGTGCCTTCATACGCAAACGCCAGCAACATGCGGGGCCGCAGGTCCAGCGCGCCGGGGCTTCTCGCTTTGAGCTGCTCGAGATCGGCGATCGCCGCCGACCCCGCGCCGCGGGCCATGTTCTGCTGCGCACGAGCGAACAAGCCCGCGGGGTCGTCCGGGCGGGCCTGCACGTACTCGTCCAGCAGCTTTAGCGCGTCGTCCACGCGCCCTTCCAGCGTGGCGATCTGCGCCGACCAGTAGATCCACTCGGGCAGCTTGGGCGATTCGGCGCGCTCGCGCTCGAGGATGGCGGTCGCGGCGGCGATGTCGTGCACGCGCGGGTGCACCGCGCAGGTGATCCGTCGAACCGCCGCCTCGACGCGGCGCGGGTGCTTCTCCGCCTTTGCCAGTGCCACTGCCTTGTCATACCACGGCGCGGCCTCGACCGGGCGATCGACCTGCATCAGGTAAAAATCCCCGAGGCTCAGGCAGGTGTCGAAGGTCTCGCGCGTCGCGGCGGCCTCCAGCAGGACTTTCTCCTCGTCCGCCGTCCGCCCGCAGCGCAGATAGAACGCCGCAAGCGTCAGCATCGCCTTGGCCCGCGCCGCGGCATCCGTCTGCCGCTCGATGTATGCGCGGACCACGCGCTCGCCGTCGTCCACGCGTTGCGTGCCGCGGTAATGATCCGCCGCCTTGAACACGACCTCCTGATGGTCCGGCGCGACCTTCAGCGCCCGGCTGAACAACTCATCCGCCTCGTCAAGCTTGCGCAGTCGCTGGCAGAGCCGCGCGGCCTGGAGCAGGTTGTCCACGTCGTCGCCCTTCTCCGCGAGCAGTTTCTTTCTTCGCGCCAGCGCCTGCTCCGGCTCCTGCTCATCGGCGCGCAGCAGGAGGTGCTGCGCGACCCACTCGTCTTTGGGAATCAGCCGCTGGCACTGCGTCAGCGCCCGGGCGTACGTTGCTTCATCGCCGAGCTGATACGCCACGCCGGCCAGCCCTCGCTGCGCCGCCGCGTAGTTCGGGTTGGCGTCCACCGCCCGCTGGAAAAACGCCCTGGCATCGGACAGCCGGGCAAGCTCCTCGCAGCAGCCGGCCAGCAGCGAGAGAGCAAAGGCGTTCGTCGGCTGCGCATCGACGACCTCCTTCAGGACGCTCATCGCCTGCTCCAACTCCTGCCGATGCAGATGCAGCTCGCCCGCGAACAGCTTGCCGCCAGCCCCGTCGAGGTCCAGCTTGGCGGCGACGGCGACCGACCCCTCCGCCGCAGGCCAGTTCTTCAAGCCGGCCGCCGCAAACAGCTTGTGCCGCATGAGGAACTGCATCGTCTGACGCTGCTGCGCCTCGGATCGAGCCGGTGACGAGGCGTTCAGCGCCGCCTCCGCTTCGGCGATCGCCGCCAGGACTTTCGCATGGTCCGCCTTCGCCGCGAACACGCCGACGCGCCGCAGCGCCTTCGACAACGGATCCGGATCCGAGTCGATCAGCGCCAGAATCTCCGCCTCGCGCTGCTCGAGCGTTAGCGACGGGTTCGTCGCAATCGACAGCCGCTTGAGTTCGACGTTGTCGCCCGCACGCGCGCAGGCCTGCTCCACGAGCCGGCGAACGTCCGCCTCCTGACTCACGCGCGGGGCGAGGATCACGGCCTCGCGCAGCAGCGCCGGCAGGACCGGATCCTTGTTCAGCGCCTCCACGAGCACCGCCAGCGCCCCCGCGAAGTCGTCCTGCGCCGCCAGCAGTCGGGACTTCACCAGCGTCGCCGCGCTGCCGGACGGATCCAGTTCCCCGACGATGCTCTCCACCTCGGCGCCGCGCCCCAGCCGCGTGAGCGCTTCGACCTTCACACGCAGGGCCACCGCATCCTCGGCCCGCAGCTTCAGCGCGCGATCCGCCATCGCGAGCGCGTCGGCGGCGCGATCGTTCCGCATCAGCGCATCGGCATACGTGGACCACAGCGCGGCGTCGTCCGGCCGCTGCCGCTGGGCCAGCTCCCCCACGCGCTCCAGCAGCGCCAGCGCCGTGCCGGATTCGTTAAACGCCAGGTGCAGCCGCGCCAGCAGCGTCTTCACCCGCCAGTCGATTCGATCCCGCTCGGCGTAGCCCCGATCCGCCCGCGTCAAGCGATCCAGCGCATCACGCTCCTTGCCCGCAAGCAGCAGAATCTCGCCCTCCAACGCCAAGGCTCGCGGTCCTTCCGCCCACTCCGCCTGCGCTTTGGCGACCCACGACATCGCCTCGGAAAGCCGCTTGTCACGCTCCGCGGAGGCCAGCCCCTCCTGTCGCGCGGCGGCGGCGCACGCGTCCGCGGCGAGCATCGTCAGCTCGTAGATTTGCGCCTTGCGCCGAAACTCCTTCAACCCCGTGCCGGGGAATCCGCGCGTGAGCCGTTCGCTCGCCACGCGAAGCGCGTCGTCAAACTGCTCCAGCCGCAGGCATAACCGACCCAGTTCCAGGAAAGCCTCGAAGCCGCCGGGGTCCAGGCGGTTGGCTTCCTCAAGATCGCCGCGCGCCTGCTCCATCGATGCCTTCCATGCGGCGGACCCCTTGTCCGTTGCCGTCGAGTCCGCGAGGCTGAGTTGATATCGCCCCTGGTGAAGGCGCGCGATCGCTTGCGCTTCGGCGCTGCCGGCCGCAAAAGTCAGAGCCTCCTCAAAGACCGGCTTGGCCTCCGCGAGTTTCCCGGCTCGCGCGAGCAATGCGCCCAGCGAGCAGCGTACCTTCGTAGCGTCGAGCGAGGGCTGCGTCAGCCGGCCGGCAAGTTCCCGCAGCGCTGCCTCCGCTTCGGCCGCGTGATCGGCACGCTCCAGCGTCGTCGCCAGCGCCTCCGTGCACTCAAGCTGCAGCGGCGCGATCCGCACGGCCTCGCGCAGAGCGGCCACCGCGGCTTCGTGGCTCTCCTTCTTGTGCGAAGGATCCTCGCACAGCGACAGCCCCAGCCCGTAGTGACCCAGCGCGCTGTCCGCCTGCACCTCGAGCAGACCCTGCGCTTCCTGCGAAACCGCCTGCCACGCGGACGCCGAGCCGGCCAGTTCCGCGAAGTCAATCAGGAAGTGGACCAGCCGCTCGCGCGGGGCGACGCTGCGCGGGTCCATCGTCTTTCCGGCCTCCCACGTCGCGCGCGCCAGCGGGACGTTGCCTTCCTCGAGCCATAGGTCGCCGGCGAGGGCGAGGTGCGCGGCATTCTGGCTGATGCCCGCGGCCCGCCCGTACAACGCGATCGCCCGCCGCCGGTCTCCGCGCTGCGCCGCCTGCTCGGCGAGCTTCACGAACGGCGTCGGATCCTGCGGGCGGACATTCCGCACCCACAGCAGCGCCGCCGCCACCGCGCTTAAACACACCATGCCGGTCAGAAGCGCAACGAGATTCTTGTTGAGTTGTTTGGCCATGACAGATTGACCGCGCCGACGATGAACCGCGGCCCAATTCGCAGGGCGGGCTAATCCCGCCGAATCCCGACAATCGTAGGCAAAGAGCGAAGCCCGTCATTCCCGCGCAGGCGGGAATCCAGCGGTTTGGCGGCGCGCCCTGGACCCCCGCCTGCGCGGGGGTGACGATGCGCCTGCCGAGCTTCGGGTTGTGCCAGAGCCAGATCGCCCGCCCTTGCAGGAAATCCCGCGCGGCTCTACCGGCAGCACGAGACCGGCACGAATCAAGGTCCGCGCTCCGCCGCATCGAAGTCGGGCCAGATTTCATTCATTAAACGCGGCAACACGTGTCGCATCAACTCGTACGCGCCGTCCGCCGTCTCCTCCGCGGAGGCGACGCGCTGCGCCCCTTCCGCGCCGAAGCTCACTTCCACCTTGCTGAAAAACGCGTGGCGCACGCGCGGCGACGTGCTCCAGAAGCGAATGTCCTTGTAATTCGACGTGAACCGCCCGTTGCAGAAAAACGTGTAGGCCACGGTCAACTCGTTGCGCTTCATGAGGCCCGTTTTCGCAAACGTGACCACGCGCAACGGGAGCTCGCGCAGCTCGGTGGGCAGCGTGTCCACGCTGCGCCGCTCATCCCGGCTGGCTGTCGATACCGCAAACCCGGTCGCCTGATAGCACTCCTCCGGCCGATGCACCGCAAGCTCCGGTCCGCCCGTGTAGTACGTAATGAACAGGCTCGCCGTGCGCAGCGGATCGCCCGCGGGACGGCGCGGATCCTCCAGCACCCACCACAGGTACATCTCCGTCCCGAGCGCCTCCACCGACTCCGGCCCGATCACGTCCGCGCGGACGAACCGGTACGGCCCCAGCCCGTTCTTATCCAGCGAGCCGAGAGGCTGTCGCGGCAGGAGCGGTTCCTTGCGCGAGGCCACCTTCAGCCAGCGTTGCACCGGCGTCTGCAAGACCGCCCCACCCCCCAGCAGGAGCACGACAATCAAAAACGCGAGGCTTCCCGCACGACCCTGAGCGGCCCGCGCGGACACAGGTGCGCCCGAGGCATCTGGGCGTGAGCATCCCGCCCCCAGCTTCGGCGGCGTCGCATCACTTTCCACTGTTTCCGGACCGGTCATCGCATCACAAGCCCGCGCCCCTTGAAACCGCGCAACTTCCGCCGCTTTCCCAGCATCGACCATTCTGCCCGACAACCCTCAGCGCCGCTATTGCGCCTGCGCCGGTGAGCGCCGATCTTGCGCCACGCTTCGGCGCGAACCGGCGTTTGGTCGATACCGTAAGGACCGCGGCCTCGCGCAGGATCCCTCGCGCGACCGCGTAACTCAGGCTGGGGGAGCAATCATGCCCCGCAAGACCAGAACACAACCTTGCATCATCCTCGGCGCCGGCGGGCATGGCCGCGTCGTCCTCGACATCCTCCAGATCGTCGGGGAACACGAGGTCGTCGGTTTCATCGACTCCGACCCCTCGCTGACCGGCCGGCGCGTGGACGGCAAGCCCGTGCTCGGCACGCTCGACGACCTTCCGCGCTTGCGCGCCGCGCACGGCGTGGAGCACGCCATCGTCGCCATCGGCAACAACGGCGTGCGCCGCGACTTCGCGCAGACCATTGAATCCCTCGGCATGACGCTCATCAACGCGGTGCACCCTTCCGCCAGCATCGCGCGCAACGCCACGCTGGGTCGCAACGTCGTGGTCGCCACGGGGGCGACCGTCTGCTGCCACGTCCAGGTCGGCGACTCCGTCATTCTCAACACCGGCTGCATCGTGGACCACGAATCCATGATCGGCACGGCCACGCACGTCTGCCCGGGGGCGCGCATCGCGGGGCGCGTGTCCATTGAATCGGGCGCCTTTGTGGGCATCGGCTCGACGATCATTCAGAGCCTGCGCATCGGCTGCGAAGCGGTGATCGGCGCGGGCGCGGTGGTGATTTCCGACGTCGATCCGATGACGACGGTCGTCGGCGTGCCGGCCCGACCCGTGTACAAAAGCGCCCCGGCCAGGGAAGTCGATCCCTACCACGCCCCCCAACCCGCGCTCGCCTGATGTGTTGCCCAGATTTCAATCCAGTGCGGTGTGGCACCGGTTTCCAACCGGTGATGTAGCACAGGTTTCCAACCTGTGCGAACTTCCAAAAGCCTCGAACGACCCAGTGGCCAACTCCGGTTGCTTCAATCACACCGCAACCGCGCATCGCCAAGGTCAAGCCGATACATGATCTGGTTGTAATCATACCTCGGTGTCGGAGTCTTGGTTCCGGAAAACGCCATCGTATAGGTCCCTTCCAGATATATGATGCGCCCCCCGTCCTGGTCAAAGAACGGGTGATGCACGACATTGTAAAATGAATAATCGTCATGGGTGATGATCTTGCGGGCCTTGCCCCACGGTCCGGTCAGCGCCGGCGCCTCCGCATACCACACTTCACCGCAAAAGGACGTGCCATACAACTCCTGCGCAATCATGATCCAGCGCTTGCGGTACTCATTCCAATATACGGAGCCGGAATGGCCGTGCGCGGCTTTACCCGTGTCCGCGTCGCGCAGTTGAATGGCCGCCTCCTCCGGCTTCATCAGCCCCTTCGCGATCAGCTCGCCCTGTTCCTTCTGAAGCACGACGCCCGTATCGCGCTTCCATCCATAGACCAGCCGGCCGGAGGCATCCCGCTCCAGCCTTGCATTCTCGGAGTTGTATCGCTCGCCGGGCGGCAGGCAGGTGTAGGCTTCATATTGCGACGGGTCGATCAAGCTGTTGTAATCCGCGCGGCAGCGAATGTATGGAAACGGCGTGCAGAAATACCAGTAGTCGCCGCCCTCCGCGCTGGAACGCATGGCAATGCCGCGCATGAACAAAGGCGCGTCCAGCGCAATACGGTTCACCGGCTCGAATTTCTCCTTATCGTCATTATAAACGGCCGCGCCGTGCTCATACATTTCGCCGAGCGTCTTGATGCGTGCAAAATGACAGAGCATCCGCTCGCGCCCGCCCGCGTCCGCGACCGTCAGCAGCCCGTCGAACCACACCGGTCCGGGCTGGCCCTCGATCGGGCACATGCCACGGGAGAATCCGTCTGGTCCCACAAAGTATTTCAGATCAACGCCCACGGCCGGATCCAAACCCGCCCCGCCCAACTGCGGCGGCAACTGCGATACCGCCCCCGAGGCCGCGAAGTTGCCCAGCGGATACGACGGCTTTCCCGTGTCCCCCCAGAACCAATAAATCTGCTTCCCATACAAGGCACACTGCACGCTGTCCTGCCCGAACACCTTTCCGTTCAGCAGCGGCTCGCTGATGGGAACCCGATCCTTCAGCATCACGCTGTCGCGGTAGATCCCCGCGCCGGTCACGCGATAGAGTCGCTCAGCGATGTTCACGCGATCGACCTTGATGACGCCCGAGCCGCCCGCCGTCACGCGAAGCGCCGTCCCGGCCATCTCGAAACCATCCTTGGGGAACGTGTACCCGTGGCTCTTGACGAAGAAAAACACGTCCTGATCCATCAAGCCCGGCTCATGGAAAGCGACGACGCCCGCGCTGTCCGTGACGTGAACGATCCCGTTGATCGTGGCCAGCTCCACCAGCGGCACGCCGCGCCCGGTTTGCGAGTCCACAACGTTGATGCGAAAGGGCGATGGACTTGCCGCGCCACCGCCGGACGACTCCGACGGCGGAGGCTGCGCCCGCGCGGGCGACGACGCAGTTGGCACGGCGCCAATCGCGAAGAGCCAGATGCTTCCCCGGATGATTGCGGCGGTTGCTCTTGTGTACGATGCCATGGCTGTCCCTTAAGCAGGTTCCTCAGACGGGGCCTTCGACCGACAACTTGACCCGCGACGCTAATGTACCGCCTCTTTGAAACTGCAACGTATTCGAAACGGAGGGGGGCGGGCCTCTGGCCCGCCGGCAGGCGAGGACGCCCGCCCCCCCCAAGCCCGCCCCCCAAGCCCGCCCCCCACAAGATTGAACGCTGCGATGTTTGCGAGGCACTACACTATGGGGCAAGTGGTCTCGCCTGCTGTACCGGCTCAGCGAGATCGCATCCCCTTCCGATCGAGCCGCGCCGGGGCTGAAGCTCGGCACGCTCAAGGTGCGCACGCACTGAAGCTCGACACGCACTGAAGCTCCGCAGGCGCTGAAGCTCCGCACGGCCTGAAGCCCCGCTGCCCTGCAGGCGTCACCCAGTCTGCGTTCCCGCTCAGCCTGGCCATGCACGGCGAACCTCAGGCGGGATCCGACAGGTGCCGGCGAAGGTTATCGGACGATTGTCGACAATCCATGTAAGGATTCTTCAGTCCTGTGCGGAGACAATCGTGTACGGTGCGCCCCCGCCCGGCGTCGGGCGGTGGCGGGGAGCGAGGTGTTCGCAGGATGAGGAGAATGCTCATGGCAAGATCAGAGCGTCGGACAGGGTTGAGGAACAGCGGGCTGGTCATACTGGCGGCGATGACGGCAGTGCCCGTCTTCGCTAACCACATCGTTGATTTCGACGACCTTGTGGCGGGGACGGGCACCACGCCCGGCAACAGTTTCGTCAGCCGCTTCGTGCAGATCGATGTCTTCGCGGTCCGGCTCGCGCTGGGGAATCAGTGCTCGCCTCCGACGCACAGCGGCGCGGTCACGATCGTGACCAACCCGCTGACGCCCTGCAACAATGTGGACTTGCCGAATCGCGCCATCATCGATCAGGTGCGCATGGATTTCAACATGGGGCAGTTCGCCGCGCAGGCCGGCGGTCCCATCCGCAAGATCAAGTTCAAGCACACGAACATCGCGGGCAACGTCTTCCTGTCGTTCAACGGCGTGTGCGTGGCGGCGGCTTCGTTCCCCGCGGCAAACGGCTATTACCCCGCCGCGGGCGTTACCGTGAATGCCAACTCCTGCAACGTCGTCCTGACCGCTGATCCGGGGGTGATGATCTCGCAGTTCGCGGTCGGCGCGGATGTCCACCTAATCGACAAGGTCAAAGGCATCAACTGATCGCGCGGGCTTGCGGTCGCGTGACTTGAACAAGTTCGGTGCGAGCGAAATGCAATCGGCCGCGGCGCTGAAGCGCCGCGGCCGATGTCGTTGAAACAAAAAGTGAAGGCAAGTCGCAGCCGTAGTTACGGCAGCAGGTCGCACTCCCTGTCGGTGCCGCAGGCGTTGCCCGTGTGGACGCCGAGCGCCTGGTTCTTCTTCACCAGTTTCCACTTGCCGCGATCGTTGACGCTCACGCATTCGCCCGTGCCGTCATACGTCGCTTCGATCTCCAAGCCTGCCGTGCCCGTGCCCTTCAGCAGAACCTTGCCCCTGCCGGCCTTGCAGATCATCTTGCTGAACTCGCCGCAACCGTTCGAGGCGCAAAGCCCCGCAGCCGAGATGCTCACGTTGTCGAACGCCATCGTGTTGCCCGGAATGGTCGAGGTGCCCGCGAAGAGACGGAATCCGTCCGGCGGAGGCGGACCGCCGGCGGAGCCGCCGAACAGATAGCGGTCGGTCGGGTTGGCCACGCTGGTGATGTTGGTGTTCAGATCGGTGATGCCGATCTCCGTCACCTGGTTGGTGCCGAGATCAAACGTCATCCAGCGGTGATACCACTGGTCCTTGGCAAGCCCGGTGAAGCCTGACGGACCCTTCTCCTGCACCTGCGCGTTGGCGGCGTTGAACCACACCATCGACGCGTCCCAGGTGGCCGCCGTGTTCACGTCGGTCCATTCGGTCAGCATGATGCAGGTCCTGTCGCCGCCCGGAACCACGAAGTCCTGGGTCGAGAAGCTGCCGAGGTTCTGGGCGGTGGGCAGACTGCCGGTATAGGTCACAAGCTCATCGTACTCCACGGTCCAAGTGCCGGTTCCGTCGCCGTACGGCGCGGGTCTTTGCGACCGGCAGAAAAAGCTGGCGCCCGGCCCGATGCCCAGCGCGAACTGATCTCCACCGCCGGTGGGCGGTGCCGAAATGCCCAGCGGATTGTCGGCATACAGGTGGACCTTGAACGACACACTCGTTGCGGGGACAGGATTGAAGAACGAATCCTGCCCGTTGAGATCCTCGCCGTCCGAGTCGGCGAAATACGTTGGCGCTTCGAATCCGGTCTCGAACTGCGCCTGGACTGTGGGCGTCGCCGCCAGGGCGATCACCGCCAGCCCCAACCAGAACATGCGTTTCATACGGCCTCCTCCTTACGAAATGAACAGAGAGATGAGAAGCGAAACCGAAACACGAGCGGACCGCCCGCTCGATGATTCGTGGAACGAAGCGCAGCATGTCGCTGCGTGTGGGTGAAAGCGGATGTGAGCCGCGCCGCCGAGGACTCGTCCGGCGCAGGTTATGCTTAGAAGTGTGCTGAAAGCTGGCGCCACGGGATGACCCCCTCTCGATCGACCCCCGGTCGATCCATCCCCTAAAGCCGATACGCAGGTCAGTATATCACGACACGTGCCGACCGAGCAAGACAAATCCTGACGATTTGTGAATTTGGGAGCTTCCCGGTGGCGTGCCGTCGCGGATCTGGATAATTCTCTCGCTACTTACACTCGGATTGCGTGAGCGGGCCTTCGCAGCAATATCACTTCGGCTGAGAGCAGCTCGGATCAGACGCAAGCGATGCGGGGGTCCAAGGCAGCCGGTTTCCACGCATCGCCGAAGGACCAGGTGGCAAAGGTCACCCGGAGCGGATCCGCGTGGGGTCGAAACGCGGTCGGGTTGCTCCTTCGCCAAGGGCTGGCGAGTACGCCAGACCGTGCCACCCTGCTTTCAGGCCAAAACGCGCAGGCCCGAGGGAATTGAGCCACCCGGGGGACTTGTGGGCTTTCGCGGTTCCGGCTACCATGCCCGGCTCGACATCGGGAGACCCCAGCGAGGACGCGACATGAAAGCGGACATTCATCCAAAATACGACACGTGCACGGTCAAGTGCGGCTGCGGCAACACCTGGGAGACGCGCAGCACGATCCGCGAGATCCACATCGAAATCTGCTCGGCCTGCCACCCGTTCTTCACGGGGCAGCAGAAGTTCGTGGACGCGATGGGGCGCGTGGACCGCTTCACCCGGAAGTTCGGCGGCGAGTACTTCAAGAAGAAGGAAAAGGCCGACCCGAAGGGCTTCAAGAAGCGCATCTAGCGGCGCATCGGCGAGCGATCAGCCACGCGGGAGCGTCCGCACGGCCGCGGACCGGCGTGGCTTTTTCATGGCCTGCGCGCCGCCTTGCGCCTGTAGCGTCTGATGCGACCGTCCATTCTTCTTCCCCTCCACAGCGGGATCCGCGGCGATGTCCGACGACCTGACAACTCGATTGCTCGCCAAGCTTCAGGGCGTCGCCGACCACTACGACGGGCTGCTGGGGCAGATGAACGACCCCGCCGTCGCCAGCAACCCCACCCAGTCCGTGGCCATCATGAAGGAGCTGGGGAGGCTTCGTCGGCTCGTGGACCCCTACAAGACGTTCTGCAAGGTCCAGCAGCAGTTCGACGAAACTCGGCTGCTGATGGACGACAAGAACCAGGACCGTGAGATGCGCGCCCTCGCCGAGCAGGAAACCGCTGAGCTGCGCAAGCGCCACGACACCATGCTCGAAGACCTCAAGGAGGCCATCGTCTCCGACACCGAGGCGGACATCGAGTCGGTCATCATGGAAATCCGCGCGGGCACCGGCGGCGACGAGGCCGCGCTGTTCTGCCGCGATTTGTACGAAATGTACCTGCGCTTCTGCGAGCGGCGCGGGCTGAAGGTGGAAGTGCTCGATCAGAGCGGCTCGGACCTCGGCGGGTTGAAGGAGGTCATCCTCACCGTCAAGGGTCCGCAGGTGTATCGGGTGCTCGGGTATGAGGGCGGCGGTCATCGCGTGCAGCGCGTGCCGGAGACTGAAGCGCAGGGGCGCATCCACACCTCCGCGGCCACGGTGGCGGTTCTGCCCGAGCCGGAAGAGGTGAACATCGAAATCAACTGGGAGACGGAGGTTGAGGAGTTCGTCTCCCGCGCGGGCGGACCGGGCGGGCAGAACGTCAACAAGGTCTCCTCCGCGATCCGCCTCGTTCACAAGGGCACCGGCATCACGGTGAACATGCGCGACGAGAAGAGCCAGCACAAGAACCGGGCGAAGGCGCGGCGCATCCTGCTGACGCGCGTGTACGATCATTTCCAGAGCCAGAAGAACGCGGCGCGCGACTCGGTGCGAAAGACGATGATCGGCAGCGGCGACCGCTCCGAGCGCATCCGCACGTACAACTTCCCGCAGAACCGCTGCACGGACCATCGCATCGGGCTGGATCTCTACTCGCTGGACCGCATCATGCAGGGCGATCTCGACGCGCTGATCCGCGCGCTGCAGACGCACGACAAGCAGCAGCGGCTCGAGTCACTGACCGCCTGACCGTTGCTCGCGCAGCACGACCTTGACGAGGTTCACGATCTGCGAGCACAAGAACTCGCGCAGCACCGCCGCCGTCAACGTCCGCAGGCGCAACATGCCGCCGCTGCGCAGCTCGCCTTCCAGTCCGCCGCGCCCGCGCACCTCCTGAAACGCCACCACGTCGCGCGCGAGCTGACCCTTGAGCTTGAGGCAGTGCTCGCCGAACGTGAAGACGAACTCGAGGTCGCGGCCGCCTTGCAGCACCGATCCGAAGTTCCAGCTCATCCCCACGCCGCGCGGCTCATACTTGCGGGAAACGTCCTCCAGCGCGTCCAGATATTCCCCGGTCAGCCGCTGTCGAAAGAGGTCGAGCGGATCCACCGAGGGCGCGGGGGACGTTCCGGGCGCGGCTTTGGCGCCGCGTTCCAGGTGTTCCTTGAGCAGCGCGTCAAGGCTTGCCTCGGCCGATTCCTCCGGCTTCGCGCCAAGCATCTGCCGCGCCATGTTCTCCTTGAATCCGGGCGCACTTGATGTTGCGGACATATGTTGAACTCCCACCCCGATCATGGATGCTCCGGCGATTTCGACCCATGCCGATCCCTGCGCGGACCCCTCTCGCGATCGCTCGTGACCCGAAAGCGCAAAGGGGCCAACTTGACCCTACTATTCGCCGCGGAGATCGACCCCTGCTGCGCCGTTCTCGGACTTCAGCAGGCGGCGCGGGGCATGGCTCGGCGGACCCGTGTGGGGTCGCAGCGCAGGCGCGTTGCCCACTCGCCACGGCCTATTCCCGCCTTCGCGGGAATGGCGGAGTACGCCAGTCCGTACCAGCCTTCCTCCAAGCCAGAATGCGGTTGCCAAGCCGATCGGCGCCCGATGCCGCGACCGTTCATTGCAGCGTCGCGCGTGATTCGATATCATCGGGCCTGATGAACTTCACGTCGGCGCGCACGCCATCCCTCATTCCGTTGCCAACGCCTCGGCGGGGGCATCGGAGGGGGCATCGCAGACGCTGACCGCCGGCGTAGGGATAACTCCGTGGCCACGCTGTACGTCCTTCGCGGACCTGACAAGGGGCTGATCTTCGATCTGCCCGACGAAGCCACGCTGATCGGACGTTACGCGGACCGCCTCAAGCTGACCGACGACAGCATTTCCCGTCGCCATGCCGAGGTCCGCCGCGAGAACGGCAGTTGGATCATCCGCGACCTGCACAGCTCCAACGGCACGTATCACAACGGCCACCGCGTGTTCGAGCCGACGCGCCTGCAGCACGGCGACGAGATCAAGGTCGGCGCGACGATCCTCGTGTTCGGCGGGCAGGACTCCGTCGCCGCCGTCAGCGGGCAGCACCGCATCCGCGACCTCGTGGACATCGACATCGCCAGCCAGCCGGGCGACGCCGCCATCCTCTCCTCCATCGCCTCCTCCGAGGAAAGCGTCATCCTCCAGACGCCGGAAACGCGCGAGCAGGTCGTGGCCTGGCACGTCGTGTATCGCATTGCCGAAGTGATCGGCACGATTCCGCGCATCGAGAACTTTCTGGAGCGCGTGGCGGACATCCTCTTCGACCACCTCGTCGTGGACCGCATGGTGGTGCTCAGCCTCCATCGCCCCACCGGCGAGCTGACGCCCGAGCTGGTGCGCTACCGCACGAAGCGCAAGGGCAAGCGCCCGAAGATTCACACCTCGCGCACGATCATCAATTACGTCATCGAGAGCGGCGCGGGCGTCCTCTGCGCCAACGCCATGACCGACCGCCGCTTTACCGAGCTGAGCAAGCAGGACAGCATCCACCAGCTCGCCCTGCGCAGCGTGCTGTGCGTCCCCATCGTGCTGCAGGAGGAAGTCGTCGGCGTGATGCACCTCGACACGTCGATGTCCCAGCACGCGTACACGCAGGAGCAGCTCCGCCTCGTCACGGCCGTGGGGCGCATGATCGGGCTGGCGATGGAGAACGCGCGGCTCATCGAGTCCCGCATGAAGAACGAGCGGCTCGCCGCCACCGGCGAGACCGTCGCGCGGCTGTCGCACGAGATTCGCAACATCCTGCAAGGGCTGCGCAGCGGGGCGGACGTGGTGGAGATGGGGCTCAAGCAGGACAAGCTCGACCTGATCCGTTCCGGGTGGAAGATCGTGAAGCGCGGCATGGAGCGCGCCGTGGTGCTGGCCACCAACATGCTGTCCTACAGCAAGCAGCGCGAGCCGCGCATTCAGTTTGTGCAGCTCGCCGCCGTCGTCGAGGAGGCCGTCCGCATCATGCGCGACCGCGCCGCCGACAAGAGCGTCATGATCCTCAAGGAGCTGGAGGAGATGGCGCCGGTCCCCGCGGACGCTTACGGGCTGCAGCAGGCGATCGGGAACATCCTGATGAACGCCGTGGACGCGGTGCAGCCGGGCATGGGCTGCGTCACGATCCGCACGCGCTACGACGCCGAGCACGAGGAGGCGCGCATCTCCATCACCGACAACGGGCCGGGCATCACGCCCGACGAATTGTCGCACATCTTCGAGCCGTTCGTGTCCACGAAGGGCCAGGCCGGCACGGGGCTTGGACTCGCCGTGGCGCGGAAAGTCGTTGAGGAGCATCAGGGGCGCATCCAGGTCGAGAGCGTTCCGCACGAAGGCGCGACCTTTCATGTGATTTTGCCCACGCATCGCGAAGGGCTGCCCGACAGCGAGAAGACGCATGGGGCTGCGCGTTAGTCGGGTTTTCCCTCTCGCCGGCCGGTGCGTTTGCAAGGCGCGGGTGCTGGTGTACTGCCTCTTTGAAACTGCAACATATCTGAAATGGAGGGGAACGGGCCTCTGGCGGAGGGGAGCGGGCCTCTGGCCCGCCGGCGGGCGAGGACGCCCGCCCCCCGAGGACGCCCGCCCCCCGAGGACGCCCGCTCCCGCGCCACTCGCTCCCGCGCCACTCGCTTCCGCGCTACTTGCGAATCCTTGGGTTCACCGAATGCGTTTGCCTTGGGCGCGGTCGCCGAGAGACGATGGGCTTCCTTGACGGTTGGGGGCTGCGGCCTACACTGAATCGGACCGGTGCCCGTGGCACAATTGGACAGCGCGACGGCCTCCGAAGCCGTAGGTTGCAGGTTCGAATCCTGCCGGGCACGATAGGACGGTTCGGGGACGTGCGGGATGGGGGCGGGAGGCTTCGTTTGGGTCGGAGGGTGCCGTCAGCGCCGCCGGATCATGTGAACGGGGTCTGCGGGATAGGACGCAGCTTCGAGGCCGAGGGTGAGCCTGAAGGCGAAGCGGAATCAAGAATAGCGGCAGGAGATTCTATCGATGGCGCATATCGTCGCCGAACCGTGCATCAAATGTAAGTACACCGACTGCGTGGCGGTCTGCCCGGTGGACTGTTTTCACGAAGGCGTGAACTTCCTGGCGATCGATCCGGAGACGTGCATCGACTGCGGTCTGTGCCCGCCGGAGTGCCCGACCACCGCGATCTTCCCGGACTCCGAGCTTCCCGATAAGTGGAAGCATTTCACGGAGCTCAACACGAAGTACGCGGCCGTCTGGCCGGTGATCGACACGCAGAAAGAGCCGCTGCCCGGCGCGGACGAGATGGCGAAGATCGAGAGCAAGCTCAGCGAGTTGGATCCGAATCCGTTCGCGGGTTGAAGGTGAGCGGGCGGATTGCGCTACGGGCGTCATGCGTGCGAAGCGTGCGAAGCAAGCGCTCCCCCAATCCCTCTTTGAAAGGGAGGGGTTGTGGCGGCGAGGTCAGGCCGGAAGGCTCCTGCTGCGCACGCTACTGTACTGCCTCTTTGATTCTGCAACGTATTCGAAGCGTAGGGGGCGGGCCTCTGGCCCGCCGAAACGGAGGGGGGAGCCTCTGGCCCGCCGGCGGGCGAGGACGCCCGCCCCCCACCAAGTCCGCGCCCCCCCCCAAATCCGCCCCCCAAGTCCGCTCCCCCAAGCAAGATTGAACGCTGTGATATTGGCGAGGCATTACACTACGGCATCTGCAGCACCTGCCGGGCGACTTTGACGTACTGCTCGGGGGCGCCCTTCAGATCGATGACCTCCTGTGCCGCCTTCCTGGCACTGGCCAGATCGCCCTTGCTGTGATGGCAGGCGGTGATGGAGATTTTGGCGAGCGCGCGGACCTCAATGTCCTTCGAGACGGCGTCGGCCTTGATGTACAGCGGCAGTGCGAGGTCGTACTTCTCCTCGGCGACGTACATGCGGGCGACGCTGTTGTAAGCGTTGCCGAGGGCGTCGCCGGTGAACTTGGCGGCTTCCGCGCGGCGGATGGCGGCTTCAGCCTCGTCACGTTTGCCGCTAATCGAGAGGACGGAGGCGAGCACGGCATTGGATTCGCCGTCGTCGGGTTTCTGCTTGAGCGTCGCCTGCGCCAGCGTGAACCGTTTGTGCGTGTCGCGGATCTTACCGACCTGTTCGATGAACGGTTCCGCGGCGACATAGCCGTCGATCAGCCCGATCACCACGCCGGTGTGGTCGAGGAAGAGGATGGTCGGGTATCCGCTGACAAGCGTCTTGTACTGTTGCTGCAGAGCGGCGCCCTCTTTCTCGGCGTTGAGCTTGAGCGGGACCAGGTCGGCGGCGAACTTGACGACTTTCTCGTTGGCGTAGGTGTCGCGGTCGAGGCGTTTGCACCAGCCGCACCAGTCGGTGTAGAAGTCCACCATGATGAGCTTGCCGGAGGCCTCGGCGGACTTCTGCGCCGCCGGCCAGTCCTTGACCCAGGGCATCTCCGCCGCGCCCGCGCCGCCCGTTGTCAGAAGCAGCAGGATCGCCGCCTTGCTCCATTGCACCATGAAACCGCTCCTTGCCGTCGTGGTTCTTCGCACTCGCAGACTTCCTCCCTTTAACTCATTCTATCGACGTTTGATGCCCGCAGGGTAGCGTTGGGTGTTCGATTTTGTCGAATCCGGCGGCCGTTTTCGAATTGGAATCTCCTGCCGGTCGCAGCGAGAAGGCTGTATTTGTGCATCCAGGCGAAAGAGACCGCTCCATGAGGGGCGCGGCTTTGGCGGATTCGACGTTCGCTCCCTGACGGTCGCGGCTCTGTTCAGAGCCGCGCGCGTCAGCAAGCGAGCCTTCAGTCCTCTCTGGCGGGACCGATCCCGCATCCGCGCTCGTGCGGCGCGCTCCCTCACGGTCGCGGCTCTGACGGACCGCTTCCTTACGGTCGCGGCTCTGACGGCAGGTCCATTTGCCAATCACCACCCGGTCTTTGAGAATCCGGTGATGGACGAGGTGAAAGTCAAGCTGGTGGTGCCGACTGGGCGGCTGAATGAGTCGGTGGTGAGCCTGCTCTCGGATGCGGGGCTGAAGGTGGTCATGCCCGCGTCGGGGTACCGGCCGCCGGTGAGCGATGCGCGGTTCGAGGTGAAGCTGATGAAGGCGGCGAACGTTCCGCGGCTGGTGGAACTGGGCGCGCATGACATCGGGTTTTGCGGCATGGACTGGATCCGCGAGACGCAAGCGGACGTGGTGGCGCTCCTGGACACGGGGATGCAGCCGGTGCGCATCGTGGCCGCCGCGCCGGTCGGGTCGAATCCCTTCGCGCGGGATCGCGGTCGGCCGATCATGGCGGCTTCGGAGTATGAGCACCTGACGCGCGGATACATGTCGTCGAAGGGGGTGGAGTGGCAGTACGTTCGGACGTGGGGCGCGACGGAGGTGTTCCCACCGGAGGACGCGGACCTGATCGTGGACAACACGGCGACGGGGGCGGCGCTGGCGGCGAACGGGCTGGAGATTCTGGACGAGGTGATGCGCTCGACGACGCTGCTGGTGGCGAACCGGCGGGTGATGGACGATCCGGCGCGGGCGGCGGTCATCGAGGAGCTGCGCGTGCTGATTCAAAGCGTGCTGGACGCCCGGCAGCGCGTGCTGCTGGACATGAACGTGTCCAGGGACCGGCTCGACGCGGTGGTGCGGATTCTGCCGGCGATGAAGTCGCCGACAATCCAGCCGCTGTACGGCGACGACTCGTTCGCGGTGCGCGCGGCCGTTCCGAAGGATCTGGTCGCGGCGCTGATTCCGAAGCTGCGCAAGGCCGGGGCAACGGACATTCTGCAGACGGCGATTCAGCGGGTGATCGTATGAGCGTGGTGCGCGTGCTGCGACTGGCGGAGATGTCGGGCGCGGAGCTGGACGCGCTGCTGCAACGCTCGCAGGCGGAGATCGAGGGCGTCGCCGCGGCGTGCGGCGAGATCATCGAGGCCGTCCGGCGCGAAGGCGATGCGGCGCTGCTTCGGTTTACGCGGCAGTTCGACGGGGCGGACTTGACCTCGTTGGGATTGCGGGTCGCGGCGGCGGAGTTTGACGAAGCGGAGCGCCGGTTGTCGCGCGAGATGCACGGCGCGCTGGAGTCGGCGATCGAGCACATCCGCCGGTTTCACGAGCTTGCGGTTCCGCGCGATACGCGATGGGTGGAGACGTCGCCGGGCGTGTGGTGCGGCGAGCGGTGGACGCCGATCGACACGGTTTGCCTGTATGTGCCGCGGGGGCGCGGCTCGTTCTCCTCGGTGGCCTGCATGTTGGGCGTTCCAGCGAAGCTGGCAGCGGTGCCGCGTGTGATTCTGTGTACGCCGCCGGGCGCGGATGGGCGTGTGGACGATGCGACGCTGGTTGCCGCGCGGCTGATCGGGATCGAAGAGGTCTATCGCGTCGGCGGGGCGCAGGCGGTCGCGGCGGTCGCGTTCGGCACGGCGACGATTCCCGCATGTGACAAGATCGTCGGACCGGGCAATGTGCATGTGTCCTGCGCGCGACGCATGCTGTCGATGAAGCTGGATCCGGGGCCGCCGGCGGGGCCCAGCGAATCGCTGATTCTCTGCGACGCGACGGCCGACGCGGGAAACGTGGCGTGGAACCTGATGATCGAAGCGGAGCACGGGGAGAACTCTTGCGCCGTGCTGGTGACGCACGCGGAGGCGATGATCGAGCCGGTGTGCCGCGCGGTGAGCGAAGCGCGGCTGGAGCTTGGCGAGCAGCGGCGACAATACGTGGATGAGGTGCTGGCGCGGCGCGGGGGGATCGTCGTGACGCGGAGCCTCGACGAGTCGATCGAGTTTGCGAATCGATTCGCGGCGGAGCACGTGGCCGTGATGGTCGCGGAGCCGTGGGCGGTGTGGCCTCGGATTCGACATGCGGGGGAGATTCTGTTCGGCGACGCGCCGATCATCAGCCTGGGCAATTATGCGATGGGGTTGAATGCGATTCTGCCGACGGGGGGTCGGGCGCGGGTGTCGTCGGGCGTCGGGGTGCAGGATTTCATGAAGCGGATCGGCGTGGGGTTCGTGACGCGGGAGGGACTCGAGGCGCTGCGCGGAGTGGTGGACGTGATGAGCCGGGATGAGGGGTTTTCGGCGCATCATGAGGCGGCGAGGAAATGGCGATTGGGAAATGCTGAATGTTGAATGGCGAATGGCGAATGCGAGAATCAGAACCCTTCACGCAAGTGAGGGGCCTTGCACGCGACGGGGGCGGGGCGCATCAGAACCCGTAGCGCCAGCGAGGGCCGCGAGCAACAGCGAGTCCTGAATGGCGAATGCTGAATGACTGGATGAGGGTCCTTCGTCGCTCCGCGACGAGACTGTTTTCCCGCCTGCGCGGGAATGACGAAATCCACCCTTCGCCGCTCGAACAGGCAAGGCGGAGGCGTTGCATCGCGGGTGGCATGCGAGAGGCTGCGATATGACAAATCAGATGTTCACGCCGCTGAAGGTGGAGCGCCGGACGGGCGAGACTTGTTTTGGGATGATCGTGCGGCCGCGCGTGGATCGCGCGGCTTCGATGCCGCTCCCCAATCGCTTGCTGTCCCACTTCATCGACCATTTCAGCAAGGCCTGCGGGATGGCGTTTGAGCTGGTGCGGACGGATTGGCCCGGGTCGTGGGCGCTGGACCACGTCTTGTGCGAGGACATGGGGCAACTGACGGGGCGGGCGGTGGCGGGAGTGCTGGAGGAGCTCGTGCGGACGCGCGGGGCAGCGGGACGAGCGACGGCGCAGGCGTGCATGGATGACGCGGAGAGCCGCGTGACAGTGAGTTTCGAGAGCCGCGCGTCGGTGGCGTGGGAGGTGCCGCGCCGCGCGGACATCAACGGGTTCGTGGACGCATGGTACGACGAGAAGGGCCGGATGGCGGGCTGGGCGAGCGGGACGAACCTTCGTCAGTATGTGGATGGCTTCTCGTATGGGAGCGGGGCGTCGGTGTCGATTGGCATCATTCGCGCGGGGAATTTGCACCATGTGTATGAGACGGTGTTTCGCGCGCTGGGCGATGCGGTGGGGGAGGCGCTGGGGTTGAGGGCGCTGACGCCGCGGCTGCCGGGGGATTCGAGCGGGCTGGCGGGCGCGCCGGTGTACACGGCGGAAGCGCTGGGCGAGGAGTGAAGCAATTGCGAATGGCGAATGGCGAAATCGGAACCCGTAGCGCCAGCGAGGGCGGGCACGCAACAGCGAATGGCGAATTGCGAATGGCGAATGCCAGAATCAGAACCGCTCGCGCAGGTGAGGGGCCTTGCAGGGCTCCGTCTGCTCATGCGTGAGACACGGGTGGGAACCCGCTTCCTCACGGGCACGGTACGGTGCGGGCGCGGTACGGTTTGGGCGCGGCTCGTTTTGGGTTTGCGTCGGATGGGTGGATTCGATGGATGAACTGACGTTTGAAGAAGCGCGGGTGCTGGCGGTGCTGATGGAGAAGGCGATGGCGACGCCGGAGCAGTATCCGCTCACGGTGAACTCGCTGACGCTGGGATGCAACCAGAAGAGCAACCGCGATCCGGTCGTCGAGTTCGACGAGGGCGTGGTGATGCGATCTCTGAGCACGCTGCGATCCAAGGGCCTGGCGGACCAGGCGCCTCCTTCCGCCGGGGCGCGTTCCAACCGCTACGTCCACAAGGCGCTGGAGACGCTGCACTGGGACCGGCGTCAGCAGGCCGTGCTGGCGGAGCTGATTCTGCGCGGACCGCAGACGCCGGGTGAGCTGCGCGGACGTGTCGGGCGGATGACGTCGCTGCCGGATGTGACGGCGGTACTGGCCGTGATCGGCGAGCTGTCGGCCGCTCAGCCTCCGTGGGTCGTCATGCTCCCACGCACGCCGGGGCGGCGCGATGATCAGTATGCGCATCTGTTGTGCGGCGCGGTGGACGTGGCGGCGCTGGCGGAATCGGAGTCGGGGGCTGCCTCAAAGGCGATGCCTGCTGCCGAGCGGGAAACCCTCGGCGCCCGCGTGGAGCGTCTGGAGCAGACGGTGGAGCAGCTTGCGGAGCGGCTTGCCCGGTTGGAGCGGGGGGCGTAGCATCAGGTGGAGCAACCTGCGGCGCCGGCCCGCGCCGCGCGACATCCTCAATCCCAGGAGCCTGCCATGGCGTTCAACCCGTTTGGCAAAGAGATTCACCTGAACATGGGCGACATTCAGGACGAGATGAACCGCATGTTTCAGCGGCTGTGGTCCGCGGGAGCGCGGGTCAACCCGTTCAGCGAGAGCGACTGGATCCCCTACGCGGACGTGCGCGACGAGGCGGACCGCGTGGTGGTGACGGCGGAGGTTCCCGGCGTGGACCTCGGCGCGGTGGATGTTTCCTTCGCCGAGGGGCTGCTGACGATCAGCGGCACGAAGGCGGAGGCCGCCCCACCGGAAGGCAGCGGAAGCAAGAAGCTCATCGGCGAGCGGCGCTACGGCTCGTTCACGCGCACGCTGCCGATCCCGCACAAAGTCGAGCCGGACAAGATCACGGCGACCTGCAAGAAGGGCGTGCTGGAGATCGTGCTGGTCAAGGCGCGATCGGCCACGGCGCGGACGATCAAGATCGAAGGCGAGCCGTGATGCAGGGTGCGGCGCTGGAGTGCGACGGCGTCGGCGCTGCCGCGGGCGCGCGGTTCCGCGCGCCGGCGTTTCTTGTCAAGTTTGCGGCGCTGGCGATTTACGTGGCGCTGCTGCTCTCGGCCTTGCCGAAGGTTCCTCATGCGGGCGTGGATGCCGCTCTGCGCCGGCCTCGGCAGGCGGTGATGCGCGCCGTCAATGCGCTGGCGGACAGTGCGGGCGTCGCCCCGTCGGCGTATTTCGTGCGGCAGGGCGCGTTCTTTACGCTGACCATGCTGGCAGGGCCTTGGCTGATTCTTGCGTGTCTGCGAAGGCGGCGGCCTGCGGAGCTGGGTTGGCGGATGCCGAACGTCTTCGGCCCGCGGCTGCTGGGCGTATCCTACCTCGTGGCCCTGCCGTTCATCGTCTGGATGGCGGCGAGTCCCACGTTTCGGCCATACTACGAATCTCAGATCAAGCGCGGCGCGGCCGGGTTTCTGTCGTTTTACGCGGTGACGATGGTCGGTGAGCACTTTCTGTTTCATGGCGTGATTCTGGCGGTGTTGTATCCGGGAGCGCGCTGGCCCGGTGCGCGCGGGGGGGGAGCAGGATCTTCCGCGGCGACGTGCACCGTTGGGATCGGGGCGTCGTCGCCGTGCTTGCCGTTCTCACCCATGACTTGGTGGCGGGACGGACTGCGATGGCTGGGCCTGGCGAATGATCGCCGCGGGGCGTCCGGTTGGCGCGGGGTGATGCGCGGTCTTGGCGTACCTGATTACGGCGAATGGGCGGTGCTGGCATCGGGCGTTCTGTTTGCACTGGTTCACTGGGGGAAGGACGTGCGGGAGCTGATGCTGTCACTGCCGGGCGGCATCGCCTCTGCGTATCTGGCGTATCGCACGGACACGCTGGCCACGCCGCTCCTGCTGCATCTGGCGACGGCGGGCACGGCGTACGTGCTGATGACGGCGTGGGCGTGAGCGGCAAGCCACTCCGCGCGCTCTTGAGAGGGTGGGTGGCACGGTCTGGCGTACTCGCCAGGCCGTGGCGGCACTGAAAGAAACGTGAGTCCGAGCACGCCACGGCCGGGTGGCACGGTCTGGCGTACTCGCCAGGCCGTGGCGGCGCGGGAAGCGACGTGAGTTCGAGCACGCTACGACCTCGCTGTGCGAGCCCATGCCCCGCCCCTGCTTCCGCGTTTCGTGGAAGCAGCAACCTCGGCTACCATGTCTCTCTGAAAGGACGAAGAGTCTGGTCATGCCGAAGGATCCATTCGGACGCGAGATCGACTACCTGCGCATTTCGGTCATCGACCGGTGCAACCTGCGTTGCGTGTACTGCATGCCGCTGCGCGGGTTGTCGTTTATTCCCGGACCGGAGCTGCTGACGTGCGCGGAGATCGTCGAGGTGGTGAAGGCGGCGGCGTCGGTCGGGTTTCGCAAGGTCCGGCTGACGGGGGGCGAGCCGACGCTGCGCGCGGATCTGCTCGACATCCTCTCGGGCATCTCGAAAGTGCCGGGCATCCGCGACGTGGGCATGACGACCAACGCGCTGCTGCTGCCGGGGATGGCGCGGGAGCTGGTGGCGGCCGGCTTAAGCCGGATCAACGTTCACATCGACTCGCTGGACCCGGAACGGCTGAAGCGCGTGATGCGGTTCAGCCATCTGGACGACATGCTGGCGGGCATCCACGCGGCGGAGGAGGCGGGGCTTTCGCCGATCAAGATCAACGCGGTGGTGGTGCGCGACTACAACGATCTGGACGTGGTGGATCTCGCGCGACTGACGCTTGAGCGGTCGTGGCACGTGCGGTTCATCGAGCTGATGCCGCTGGGGGGGGGGCCTTGCGCGCAGCTTTCGCTGAGTCAGTTCGTGCCCAGCGCGGAGACGCGGCGGCGGATCGAGAACGCGCTGGGCCCGCTGGTCGGGGTGCCCGGTTCGCACGCCTCGGATGAATCGCGCAACTTCCGCCTCGAGCACGGCAAGGGCGTGCTCGGGTTCATCTCGCCGGTCAGCGAGCCGTACTGCGGAGACTGCAACCGGATGCGCCTCACCGCGGACGGAAAGTTCCACCTGTGCCTGCTGCACGATGACGAGCTGGACGTGAAGGCCGCGCTGCGCAACGGCGGCGGCGTCGAGAAGATCCGGGAGCTGCTGCTGAAAGCGGTGGCGTCGAAGCCGACGGGGCACGATCTCGACAAGGGCGTGAGCACGGAGGTGCGGAGCATGTTTCAGATCGGCGGGTGAGGACTGCACGCACAACGCTCTTATCCGCCGCTCTTGCGTCTTCGGTGAACGCGCAGAACGCCCGATGATGTCGATTCGAGGGTCCAAGCTTGGGGCGAACTGGATTCACCTGACGGGCTTGAGTAGGATGATGCAGGAGAGTCCACCATGCGCACCATACGAGCCATCTTCAGCGCCGGACAATTAAGACCGCTCGATCCCCTCGATTTGCCCGAGAACACGCCCCTGACGATCGCGCTGCTTGACGGCGACGATCTGCCGCCCGTCGGCATCGCCGGCGTTGCCCACGCAGCAGGCGCGTTCGCTTTTCTGGACGACCCCCGCGAAGACATCTACTCGCAAACCGACGGCGAAGGCGTCTAGACATGGCCGCCCTTGCGCCGCTTCGTCAGGGTGACGTGATCCTGGTGCCCTTTCCATTCGCCGACCTTACAGGCATGAAACTCCGTCCGGCGGTCGTCGTCTCCGCGGACCCGCAGCAGCCGGAGTTGATCATCGCGTTCATTACCAGCGTGACCACAAACCGGTCGCCGCGAGGGGCGGATCTGGAGTTGCTCTGCGGGGATGCCGAGTTCGCTGGAACCGGCTTAAAGGTCAGCTCGCTGGTGCGCCTCGACAAGCTGGTCACCGTTTCGCGGACCCTGATTTCGCGACGCCTCGGCGCCATCGGACGATCCACCCGAGAGATGGCGATGACCAAGTTGCGTCTGGCTTTCGGACTGTGAGGCGCTCACGCCTGGTGCGGCAAGTTCAGAGACCTGCTCCACATGGCAGGTCGGAGACCTGCCCCACCTCACGGCACGAACTTGTAGCCGATGCTGTGCACGGTGACGATGTGCTTGGGGTTTTTGGCGTCCACCTCGATCTTGCGGCGCAGGCTGACGATGTGGTTGTCCACCGTGCGGTTCGTGGGATAGGGGTCCAGCCCCCAGATTTGCGCGAGGATGTGGTTGCGCTCCACCGGTTGCTCGGCCTTGTCGAGGAGCATTCGGAGAATCTCGATCTCGAAGTGGCCCATGCGGAAGACCTCCTTGCCGCGCTCGACCTTGCCGGTGACGAGATCGACCTCGGTCTGGCCGATGCGGACGATGCGCGAGACGTGCGGCGCCGAGCCGCTGCGGCGCAGGGCGGCCTTGATGCGCGCCAGCAGCTCTCTCATGTTGAAGGGCTTGGTGACGTAGTCGTCCGCGCCGACTTCGAATCCCTTGACGACGTCGATCTCCTGGCTCTTCGCCGTGAGCATGATGATGGGGATGGTGAAGCCCGCCTCGCGCACGCGTTTGCAGACCTCCAGCCCCTCCATCTTGGGCATCATCAGGTCGAGCAGCATCAGGTCCGGCCGGTCGGCGAGGGCTTTTTTCAGCGCGGCCTCGCCGTCCGAGGCCTCGAGCACCTCGTACCCCTCGAACTGAAGGTTGTCGCGCAGCCCCATGGCCATGTCGCTTTGATCTTCCGCCACCAGGATTCGTGCCATCGCCAGAACCTCCACGGCGGACCCGGTCCGGTTCCGCCAGAATCTCCTGACAAAAGCATACCCCGTTTGGAGCCGGCTGGTAAACTCTCTGCAAGAAACCACAAGCGGGCGGAAACGGGCGACAAGTGCTGACGAGGCGGGAGAGCGAGACAAGTTCGAGCGAACCCTCTGTGGATTCCGGTCGTATTCCCAATGGAGGCATGGGGATCGCGCAGCCCGCCGTGAGGACCGCCCATCCTGGAACAGAATGAAGCACGAGGGCACCTTGGAGCAGCGGCGCGCCAGCAAGGGACTCATCTTCCGAGGGCCGTCGGTTTGGCTTGACCGCTCCATCCCCGAGGGTCGGAGGGCTGCCGGTTGCCGAGCAAAGGAGCATCATATGGGCAGGAGCAGGTGGGTACTGGCGGTTGCGATTCTCGCGTCGGCAGCGGTGCATGCCCAAACCCCTCAGGAATCAGGCTCCACATCCGCGAAGCCTGCTGCCTCCAAACCGACGGGCATCGAGGGCCTCGTCAAGCAGGCGGAGCAGGGAGATATCAACGCGATGCGGCTGCTCGCGACGAAGCTGATTTCTGGAAAGGGCGCCGAGCGCGACGTTCAATCGGGGATCTCCTGGCTCTCCAAGGCCGCCGAGCAAGGGGACGTTCAAGCGGCCATGACTCTCGCGCGTCTGTATTCCCGCGGCAGCGAGGTGCCGCGGGATCACGAACAGGTGCTCCGTTGGTATCGCCGCGCCGCCGAACTGGGAGACGTCGCTGCGATGCGTTGCCTCGGCGGCCTGTATGCGAGCGGATCACTCGTCGAGCGGGATTACACGCTGGCGGAGGAGTGGTTCCGACGCGCCGCGCAGCTTGGCGACGCGCAAGCGATGTTCTCGCTGGGCGAACTGTACGAGAGTGACCGCAGAGTTCGCAAGGACGGTCAGGAAGCGGCCGCATGGTACCGCCGCGCTGCCGATCTTGGACACACGGATGCAATGTGGTGCCTGGGCGTGCTGTTTGAGGATGGCAAGTTGGTCCCCGAGGATGCAACGGCAGCCGAGCACTGGTATCTGAAGGCGGCTCACCTCGGGAACGCGTCCGCTATGGAGTGCCTGGGTGAGTTCTATATGAGCGGCTGCCCTACGCCGCGGGACGCTGAAGCCGGGCTTGAGTGGTACCGGTGGGCGGCGGAGCACGGCTCTCGTGAGGCGATGCACGAGTTGGGCCAAGTGTACATGCGCGGGCGCTTCGTCGAGAAAGATGTCGAGGCCGCGGAGGAGTGGTTCCTGAAGTCCGCCGAACTTGGATGCGTTGAAGCTATTTTCACGCTGGGCTGCCTCTACTCGACCGGCGAAGAGCTGCCGCAAGATGACCTGTCCGCCTATGTATGGTCAAGCATCGCCGCCGCGCAGGGCCACAAACTGGCTCCACGTTACCGTGACAAGGCCGAGCAGTCGCTGACGGTTGAGGAGTTGGCAGTGGGCCGGCAGCGGATCCGCGAGTGGCAGGATAAACACGAGCCGAAGAGGCCGGGATGAGCGGGTTCGACCGTGGGTGCTTCCGCGATCAGAGGTATGCTCGGGAAGGACGGGCCCGGTTCGCTCGCGGACCGGGGTAACGGGCGGCGATGAACTCTGCGGCGGTCGTGTTGTGACTGCAGCGCATCAGCACAGAACTGGAAGGCGATTGCCGCTTTCTTCGGTGCGCAAGAGAAAGCGGGATCGGCTGCGCGAGCAACCGACCCCGCATGGATCGCAATCAGACGCTTGCGGCTCGATCCGCGATCGCAGCCTGCCTACTCAATCAGCTCCACCGGGCGATTGCCGCCGATGATCTCGAAGATGTCGATGAGCTGCGCCGAGTACTCCTCGATGTCGGAATCGTTGGCGGCGTAGTGCTGCCCGCCGCCGATCTCGGCGATGGAGTCCATCAGCTCGATGTTGCAGTAGGCGCCGACGCTGACGCAGTAAATCTGGATGCCCAGATCGGCCGCTTCCTGCGCCTGTGCGAGCGCGTAGGCCTCGCCACCGGAATAGTCGCCGGTTCCGCCGTCGGCGTTGACGTTGGCGTAACCGTCGGTCAGCAGCAGCATGACCTTGCGGCTGGCGTTGCGGGCGCGGGAGCCGGTCAACTCGGTAATGCCCTTGGCCATGCCGCCGCCCATGTTGGTCCAGCCGTCGTAGTAGGCGGCCTGCATCTCGGTGAGCCGATCGCTGACCTGCTGGACGTCCATCGTGAGATTGACCTCGTGGTGCGCGGTCTCGCCGTAGATTTCCAGCGACATCTGATCGTCGCTCTCCAGATCGGAGATGTAGGTGGTCAGGACTTCCGTGGCGTCCTTGACGGACTGCATCGGCTGCTCGCGCGTGTCGGCGAGTTCCGGCATGTCGTCGTTGTAGGGCAGATCCTCAAGAAAGTAGTTCATGAGCGTCTTGACGCCAAAGCGATAGCGAAAACTGCTGTTCGCATAATACATCGACGTATTGTTGCTCTTGACGTAGTTCTGAATCCAACTGAGCCAAATGGTCTTGGAGTCAGCAACACTGCGGCCGTTGATGGTCTCCAACCATACCAGCTCGCCGCTCTCGATCTTGTCGTCGCCGTCGCCGGCGGTGTAGCCCTTGCTGGTCCACAGACCGCCGGACTTGCCGCTGCTCCAGTCGGCCAGACCCAGCGCCACGGCGACGCGATACTTATAATACGAGCTGTCATATGTAGCGTTGTTCATCCATGACCGTTCGGTCGAGCTGTAGCCGCGGTCGGTCATGTAAGTGGTGAGCGCGGCATTGCTCCAGTTGGTGTTGTACTTCAGATAAACCAGACCCGGGTCGGTCGTGGGATCATACGTGGAGGTGATTTCCTCCGTGCCGTAACCCAGTTCCTTCAGGTATCCCCACGCCGGACCGGCGGCCTGCGGCGCGCCGCCCTCTTCATTCCACCATTCATCCGGAATCTGCTCTTCATCCCAGATCGATCCGCCGCCGTCATCAATGCCGCCGGGCCAGTCGTCCCAGACGTCATACAGATTGATGTCGGTGAGCTGGTAATGGGCCAGCTCGCTGTCGTCAGTGTGGGAGGCGGACAAGTCCGCGACGACGGCGATGTCGCGCGGAACCATGACGGCCGTGGCACGGGCGCTGACGTCGCTTTCATTCATGCCGAACACGCGCGCAAAGAAAAGCTGCGCGGCGCCGTTGGGCGAGTCCGCCGTTTTGCGCACGGTCACGCGCACCGCGTTGGGCAGGGTCTGAGTGGCCGTGAAGTCGTACTGCCCCGTGCCGGTGTTGTAACTGGCCTGCCCAAAGACGACGTCCATATCGGCGTCAAGGGTGACGTCTCCGCCGAAGACGTGGTTGGCGGCGGTGAACTGCTCCGCGGCGGCCGTGGCGACGGCAATGGGATCGCCCTCGCTGTAGTCCGAGAGCATGGCCGCGGCGGCGAGCGCGGCGGCGTCGGCCGTCCGCTGCAGATCCTGCCGCGTGTTGTAGATCACGCCCACGTCGATGGTCAGCGCCGCAAAGCCGGTGAGCACCACCAGCATGACGGCGACCTGAACCGCGACGACGCCTCTACGGCGTTTTAGTCGACCGGTCCTTCCGGCACCCATCCGCATATACGCCCTCCAGACGCCAGGCCCCATGCCCGGCATGGTGTACCCCTTGTGCGAACTGAAAGGCCGCGCGGCGGAAAGGGGAACCGCCGCGCGCCTTCTGGCGCAAGTGTCGCAGTGCCCATGGCGCGACTGTCGCGCGCCCAGGGTTCAACTGTGTGGAAGCCGTATTTTCGCGTCTCGCATCGCCGGGCGTGCAGCGGCTGATGAAAGCCCGCCGCCCGCTCGCCACCGGCTTAGCCCGATAAAGCCAAGCCGTGGGCCAACCTCGCCAACCGGCAAAATTGGCCTGTGTGGAGCTTACAATTCGCGCGGGCAGGGAGGCGCGATCGAAAACAAAGTTATTGAGGAATGAGGTTCCGAGAACTTGCCATCACGACTCAATAAGGGAGCCAGGGCAACCGCATTCTGAGAATCGCCGGGCCGGCGAACAGTGCGGGTCCGCAACAGCGGACCCATGTAGCGCCCGAGTGGCTTAACCGACTGCGGCGAAATGCGAGACTCGTCATTCCCGCGCAGGCGGGAATCCAGCCGGATGCTTCCGAGGCGGGGACAAAAACCGGCGTTTGCGCGGGGAGGACTGGACCGCCGCCTGCGCGGGGGTGACGGTCCCAATGCCCGGTTCCGAGTGCTACCGAGGCCTGCTATCCTTTGATGACGCCCACCGGCCTGAGCCGCGCTACGCGGGCGCTGATGCCCGCTTCGTGCAGTACGTCCACCACGTCGTTGACGTCCTTGTAGGCGTCGGGTTGTTCCTCATCCAGGCCGGTGCGGCCTCTGGCTCGTGCGATGACGCCCCTGGCGAGAAGCTCTTTGCGGATGTTGCGCCCCTTGCTGGCTCGGATGGCGGCGCCGCGAGACATCTGTCGCCCCGCGCCATGGCAGCAGCTTCCGAACGTCTCCAGCATCGACCCTTCGCGCCCGACGAGCACCCAGCTTGCCCGACCCATGTCGCCGGGGACGAGGACCGGCTGGCCGATGGTGCGATAGCGCTGCGGCAGCTCGGCATGGCCCGGCGGGAAGGCGCGCGTGGCGCCCTTGCGATGGACGCAGAGCGGCACCGTCTTGCCGTCCACGTCGTAGGGTTCCATCTTGGCGATGTTGTGCGCCACGTCGTACACCAGCGTCATGCCCAGTTGCTCGGCGGGAGCCTCGAACACCTGCGCAAACGCCTCACGCGCCAGGTGCGTCATGATCTGCCGGTTGGACCACGCGAAGTTCGCGGCCGCGCGCATGGCGCCGAGATACCGCTGCCCCTCCGGCGAGTCCACGGGCGCACAGGCGAGCTGGCGATCGGGCAGCTCGATGCCGTACTTGGCCGGCACGTCGCGCATCTCCATCAGCGCGTCTTCGCAGACCTGGTAGCCCAGCCCGCGCGAGCCGGAGTGGATCATCACGGTGAGCCGCCCTTCCTCCAGCCCGAGCACCTTCGCCGCGACCGGGTCGTCCACGCGCTCCACGACCTGCACTTCGAGGAAGTGGTTGCCGCTGCCGAGCGTGCCGCACTGGCCTTCGCCGCGTTGATACGCCGTCTCGCTGAGGATGTCGGGACGCGCGCCCTCGATATGCCCACCGCCCTCGGTGACCTCGATGTCGCTGTCCCAGCCGTAGCCCTCGCCCACCACGTAGGGCGAGCCGCGTTCGAGCAGTTTGCTCATCTCCCTGGGGCCGAACTTGATGCGCCCGCCGCGCCCCACGCCGCAGGGCACGGTATCGAACAGCGTCTCGATCAGCTTTTCCATGCGCTTTTCAGCGCGCTTCAGCGGGATGTTGGTGCGGATCAGCCGCACTCCGCAGTTGATGTCGTAACCCACGCCGCCGGGGCTGATGACGCCGCCGCGCGCGGGATCGGTCGCGGCCACGCCGCCGATGGGGAAGCCGTAGCCCCAGTGAATGTCGGGCATGGCCATGGAGTGGCGGACGATGCCGGGCAGGCAGGCGACGTTGGCGACCTGCTCGGGAGACTTGTCGGAGCGGATGTGCCCAATGAGTGCGTCACTGGCGAAGATCAGGCCGTCGACGCGCATGCCCGGTTTGTAGGACTTCGGGATGCGCCATCGCCAGGGATCGATGCGCTCGAGCGGACCTGTGTAGGCTTCGGACATGGCGAGGTTATCGTGCGCGTGGCGCGGGCCTGCGTCAAGCGATCGAAAGCTCTGGCAGACGTGCGTAGACGGAGGGTCTCCAGCGCCGACACGCCTTCCGGGAAGATCGTCGGGCTGGAGACCCCAAATCCACGCCGATTGAATGACACCTGCGTTCTCTGTCGAGGATCACCTTTCGGGATAGCCAGCCTACCGGGTGGTGAGCTGCATGAACATGGAGGGCATCCCGTACGACACGCCGCCTCGCCAGACAGACGGCGCCCAGGAATTCGCGCCGCGCTGATAGGCGCGGTTCACCGCGTCCGCATTTGCCGGGCGCGCGGACTGGAGGATCCACCCTGCCCGCGCCGTGCTTTGCGAGCGCCACACGTCCACGACCATCAGCACGTCATGCTCGCGGAACGGGCCCGGGTCGCTCTCGTACACGCGGAGTCGAACGACTTCTTCCGAGTGCTGCCAGTAGTTGAGAATGAAGGCGCGCCCGGGACGCGGATTGACATAGTTCCGCGCATCTCCGTCGTCCCACTCGAACTTCTCTCCCGTCCAGTGAACCCCGGGCAACGGGAGTTTGTACTTGCCCAGCAAGCGTCCGTGAAGCCAGCGCTCCACTTCGACGTACATGCTGCCGTAGGGTCCGTGCGGCCAGGCGGTCCCTTCCCCGTTGTCGATGATCCCCACCCAGTCAATCTCCAGAACACCCCATCCTTGGGTCTGTGCATCCGCCACCGGGGCAATCACCAAACCCACGACCAGAAAAACCGTCGCGACTTGCCTAAACACATAGCCAATCCCTGAGGGCTCTGTTTCTGCGGGCACTCCTGCGAAGCGCCGTTCGCCCGAGCCGCCCATTGGACTGATCAAGCTGGCAGGGGTTAGGTTCCAAAATGAACCTCGGATTGGAACCTGCGTGGAACAAGACTTGCTAGGATCATTCGCTGCAACGGCATCAGCGATTAAACAGGTCGGTCCTTGCGCTTGCCGCACGCCCTGGGCAGGCGGATGGAGAAAGTCGTCTCCAATTCCGGAGACTTGGACGGCACGACCCGGTACGAGTATAATGGCCACCAGATGATCGAAATGCGCGACGGCTCGGACAACGTGCTGCTGCAGGCCTACTACGGCACGCAGTACATCGACGAGTTGGTGGCGCTGAAGCTCGAACACGGATACGCGGTCGTGTCCCAGGACGCCAACTACAACGTGACCACGCTCACCGACCTCGTGGGGCGTGTGCTCGAGCGTGTATTCTACACCGAGTACGGCCAGCCGATTATCGAGAGCGTGTCGTATTTCGGCGATTACGACGGCGACGGGGACGTTGATTCGACCGACGACGGCTTTCTCGGCAGCGGCCAGACCTGCTGGGGAACGCCCTCCGGTGCCTGCAGGGTGTTCGACTTCAACCAGGACGGGACGCTAAACGCGTCCGATGAGACGGTCATGACGGCCATCGAGAATTCTTCGTCGTCCTTCAACCCCCGGCACACTAACCGCGCCATCTCTCCCAGCGGTACAGCGTTCTTGCATCAAGGATTACTGACGGATCAGTCAACCAAGCATGGACGACAACAGGCATGGAACTCTATCCCCGAGCCTTGCTCGTTTCATGCAGAACGACCCACTCATGCACGTTGATGGGTTGCATCTATCCGCATACGAGACCTCGAATCCTGAGACTTACGTGGATCCATTGGGGCGGAGTGTAGGAGGGGGTGATACTTCCGAGGGTGGCTGCGGCATATACCACCCGGATTGTTGTAATTTTGTGTAGATGGTATGTATGCGCACAACTCCGCTACCTCTTTGGCCGTGTGACCTCCTAACACCGTTCTGCGATGAGTGGAGGAGGAGATGTCTCAATGCGACGTCCGACTGTTGTCACGTTGGAGAAATCATAAAACCCTGTTGCTGGTTATTCATGAGACACAAGGGGTGCAAGCCGCCTCCAGATGCAGGCAGCGGTCTACCGCCACACGGCTCACCCAACATGCCCTTGTGGTTGTTCAGAGTATGTGACGACCCGAAGTATTATCTTCATGCGAAACACTGTCGTAGAATAAACGATTGCAAGCAAGCTTGTTACGCGTACTGCGATGATTACACGCACGGGCAAGACGAACAACAACGCTGCAAACGGGGCTGTGAACAGGCATGTAGATAAACGTGATTGTTGCAGAGCACCAGTCGGAGGTCTCTGGGCGATGCCAAGCTGGCACATGTCGAAGCGATTGATCTTGTGGTTCGTGTTTGGGCTTGCACTGCTGTTGGGGGGTGGGCTCTGGGCAGTAAGCTTCTCGCCGACACCGTTCTACACGGTGGTAACGAGGAGTTCGAGAACTGGAAGCGTGTGGCCGGTGGAAGTGTCGTTGTTTCGAGGCTGGTTGTATGTCGAGGCCTACGAATATAGTGGGATGGGGAGATCTCCGAGGCGTGGATTCCGCTCCTACACCTGGGTTGGAGATAAACAGCCGTCGCTGTCTGCTTGGACAGACGCTCACTCGGCACGGTTCACCCTGGAATCAGACATGGTCGTGCTGCGACTTCCTATTTGGTTGATCCCAGCTACGGCGATTGCCTGCTACGTGGTGAGAAGGGGCTACACCGGAATCCGCACGTTCTACCTCAAAAGGCGTGGTCTCTGCGTAAGCTGTGGTTACGACTTGCGCGGAGGCGTTACGGACGTATGCTCTGAGTGCGGGCGGATTCGTGAGGGCGCTGACGCAAAAGGCGTGACGCCGCGCCCCTATCAGGATACTGAGAACGTCACCAGTGAATAAGCTCGCGCCGGGTGCAGCGCGGCGCTGGACTCGGCCAGTGCCACGGTCACCGCGGGCACGGAGTACACGATCCGCGGCTGGATCCGTCAAAAGGCGGTCTACGCCGCCCTCGACGGCCAGAATGCGGACTTCACCTACAACTCGACGACGTTCTTCGGCGCCGGCAAGGTGGGATGCGTCAGCGATACGGCCTCCACCTGCTTCGACGACTTCACGTATCTGCGCGCCACGCCGCACGACCCGGGCGTGTCACCGGGCGCATCAAAACCAGCCACTCGTGGGCGCATCAAAACCAGCCAGTCTCTGTGACCTTGTACCTCACTGCATCTCCTCTTTGCAAGCCGGCTGAGAGGCCGATCGTGTTTTCAGGCGGTAGCTTTTCCCGGTGATGGTGATCGTCTCCGCATGGTGCAGGAAGCGATCGAGAATGGCCGTGGCCGAGGGCACGTCGCCGATGAGCTTTCCCCAGTCCTCCAGGGGGCGGTTGCTGGTCATGATCGTGGACCGCGTTTCATAGCGCCGCAGGATGATCTCGAACAGGTACTCGCCGGACCGTTTCGGCAACGCTTTCATTCCCATGTCGTCGATGATCAGCAGGTCGGGTTTAAGGTATTTCGTCAGCACGCGGTCCTGTCCCGCCAGCGCTTCGTCGTGCAGGAAGTCGCGGACGACATCGAAGATGGAGCGGTACAGCACCACGAATCCGGCCTTGATCGCCTGGTAGCCGGGGGCCTGGACCAGATGACTCTTGCCCGTGCCCGGTGGGCCGAGGAGGAGCACGTCGCGGGCTTCGCGGATGAAGCGACACGCGGCCAGGTCGAAGATGAGCTTCCTCTTGATCGAGGTGTTGAACGCGAAGTCGAAGTCTTCGAGCGTCTTGTGCTCGCGGAAGCCCGCGGCCTTGACGCGACCGGATGATGCGCCGTCGCCGCGGACCAGCAGTTCGACCTGGAGGACCAACTCCAGGAACTCGGCGTGACCCAGACGGTTGCCGCTGGCCTCCTGCAGGCGGACCTCCAGGGATTGCGACAACCCTGAAAGCCGCAGCTTCGTCAGCGCGCTGCGCTGCGCAGCGAATCGTTCATGCGTGAACCTCCTCAAAGGCGTTTCGTACCAGCCGGCCGTAGTCATCCAGGCTGCGGATCAGCGGGTGCGTGGTGATAAACTCGAACGGCTCCTGCGGCGGCGCGGCGCGCTTCAGCAGGGTGCGGAGGTCGCGGAGCCGGTGGACGCCGTGGGACTGGGCGATGCGGCAGGCGTCGTTAATCGCCGCGTCGCGGTGTCGCGTGGCGAGACTTACCAGGCCCATGACCAGGCGGAGGCCGTGAATCCCCCGCTGCTGAATGACGGTCTCGGCCCATTGCCCGGCCGAATCGCCGATGAGACGGGTTTTTCGCAGCCACCAGGCGGCGCCGCGTTCGAGGCCTCCGCGCTTCTCGGCGACGATGTGCGCGGGCTGTGTGGCGAAGCGTCCCGGTTCGTGGCGGGCGTGCACCGCGATCTGCCGCAGGTTCGGGTCGAAGACGCGGACCACGCGGCTGTCCCAGCGGACCCAGACCGTGCGCCCGAGGAACTCCGCCGGCACGGAGTAGCAGCTCTTGTCCACCTCGACGTGCCCGTCACGGTTGACCCTGCGACGGGCTTCGTGGAACAGCGGGAAGCGTTCGAACGGCAGGGGCCGCAGCGCGGGCTTCTCGACCTGCTCGAAGATCTTCCGCACCTGCTGCCGCGTGGTGCCGTGGATGCGCGTGTCGGCGGTGTCCATCTCCCATTGCGGCAGGAAGTCGTTCTCTTCGGCGAGGCTGGGGAACGTGCGCCCCTTGAGGGCATTGTCCTGCACGTAAGCCACGCCGCGCTCGACCTTGCCCTTGTGCCGCGGCATTCGAGGCTTCGTGGGCAGGATCACCGTGCCGTAATGCTCGGCGAAAGCCTGCAGCTTGGGGTTCAGCTCCGGATCGAACCCGTCGGCCTTCAGCACCGCGGCTTTGAGGTTGTCCGTGACGAGGGTCTTCGGCACGCCGCCGAAGTGTCGGAAGGCGTTTTCCAGGGCGCGGAGAAAATCCTCGGTCGTCTGCCGGAGCATCACCTCGCTGTAATCCTTGCGCGAGTGGCTCAGCACGACGCGCAGGACGGGCGTCCTGCGCCGCCGCGACTTCACGCCCACCGGCAGCGCCGTGCCGTCGGGAATGACAATGGGCGCGCCGGTACCGAAGTCCACCTGGGCTTCCGCGCCGGGAGCGCACTCCATTCGGCGGAAGGGGAACGGTCGGCCCTGCTTCAACCGCGAATGAATCGCTGCACGGACTGATAGCCGTCCCTGAAGCCGTGTTCCGCCTTCAGATCCTGCCAGATGCGCTGCGACGTCAACCCCTGCTGAAGCTTCGCCTCGATGACGACGCGCAGCGGTTCGCACAGGCTTCGCCGACCCGCGCCGGTTATCGAAATGGCGGCATGGGCACCCGCCGCGATGGCTCCAGGATCGTCGTCGGCCGCGACCCGCCGCGCGTCTGTCGCTGCGCCGCCCGTCTCACCCTCCGCAGCGTCGTTGGCCGCAATCCCGGTTATCGAAATGGCGGCATTTGAACCCGGCGGACCCACGCCGGGTGGCTCCATCGTCACCGACCGAACGTGCCGGGAAACGGTCTCACGATCAACGCCGACCTCCACGGCGATCCGCCGAAAAGACCAGCCCAACCCGGCCAACGCGATGATGTCCTGATGTTCCGCCATCTTGAGCCGATTCGCCAGGCCGCAGGTCCTCCCGCTGAAAGGCGGGAGAGCGTACGCGGCAGACCCCTCGAGGCCTCAGAATGGCTGGATTTGAAGGGATAACTCCTGGCGGAGTTTGAGTGATAACTGACACATGGATCGGCGCCACCCCGATCCCAGGCCAGCGTGAGGTTTCCGTGCCACCCCGATTCCAGACCAGAGCGAGGTTTCCCTGTCACCCCGATCCCAGACCAGAGCGAGGTTTCCCTGTCACCCCGATCCCAGGCCCGGGCGCGGTTTTCCTGCCACCCCGATTTTAGGCCAGGGTGCGGATTCCCCGCCGCCCGGCTTCCAAGCCGGAGAGCGGTTTCCCTCCTCAAAAGGACGCTATCCCTCCCTCTCGGTTGGACAGCCATCCGCGTCGCCGCCATACTTTCCAGCCCTGCCGCCAACCCCGTGGACGCGGCAGGGCGAACACGACCCGGGGCTTCAACTTCAGCGGAACTCACGCATGAGCATTCTCGTCAACTCGAACACCAAGGTCATCTGTCAGGGCATCACCGGCAAGGCCGGCGCCTTCCATACGAAGCAGTGCCTCGAATACGGCACGAAGATGGTCGGCGGGGTCACGCCGGGCAAGGGCGGGACGAAGTCGGAGCACGGGCTGCCCGTCTTCAACACCTGCAAGGACGCCGTCGCCGCCACCGGCGCGGATGCCACGCTGATCTTTGTTCCCGCGGCGTTCGCGGCCGCGGCGGCGATGGAGGCGGCGGACGCGGGCATCAAGCTGATCGTGCTCATCACCGAGGGCATCCCGACGCTGGACATGGTGAAGGCCCGCGCGCACCTCGACGCCCGGGGCGCGCTGCTGCTGGGGCCCAACTGCCCGGGCATCATCACGCCGGGCGAGTGCAAGATCGGCATCATGCCCGGGTACATCCACAAGCCGGCGACCAACGGCGGACCGAGCGTGGGCATCATCTCGCGCAGCGGCACGCTAACGTATGAAGCCGTTTGGCAGTGCACCACGCGCGGGCTGTCGCAGTCCACCTGCATCGGCATCGGCGGCGACCCGGTGAAAGGGTTGAACTTCATCGAGCTGCTCGAACGCTTCGAGAAAGACGCGAGCACGCAGGGCGTCATCGTCATCGGCGAGATCGGCGGCAGCGACGAAGAGGCCGCGGCGGACTGGATTCGCGCGAACATGAAGAAGCCGGTGGTCGCGTTCATCGCGGGTCAAACCGCGCCGCCGGGCCAGCGCATGGGACACGCCGGCGCGATCATCTCCGGCGGCGAAGGCACTGCGGGGTCGAAGATCGAGGCGTTCAAGCTCGCGGGCGTGGCCGTGTCCAGCTCGCCGGCGGACATCGGCGCGACGATGGCGGCGGCGTTGAAGCGCTGACGGCCGCCGTGGTGAAGCGCCGACACCCGCCGTGCACGCGTCATTCCCGCGCAGGCGGGAATCCAGCCTGTTGCTTGCGAGGAGGCAGAAATCCAGCGGTTTGCCGGGGCGGACTGGACCCCGGCCTTCGCGGGAATGACAAGCGTCACCTTTCACCACGGGCTGATAGAATCGACTTGGAGCGCACACGTGGAACATGCGAGCACTCCTTCTGATGCAGCACGGAAACCCGGCCCGTTGATTCGGCGGTGGAAGCCCTTGCGCGGCTCTGGGAGCCGTCCCTGAGGTCGCGGCCCGATCACTCCCCCACGGATGGGAAAACACCATCTCTGCGGCGTCGCAGCAGCAAGCGAAATCACAGGATTCCGGCCGAAGCCCCAAAGCCGCTGCGTTCCATCGGTTGGTCCTGCACGCCGGACCGAATCGAACTGTGCCACCTGCCCCGGCGGGTTGGCGGGGACGCGGGACCGGTCTGGCCCCTCGCCGAAAGCCGCTCCGCTTGCATTGCACCCGGACTAATGGACCAGGAATGAGTCGACCGGTAACGCAATCCTCGGCACGCTTCGAGAACTGAGCAGGGCGTTGACCAGGGCCGATCGCCCAGCGCCACCTTTGTGGCATGGATCTTGCTCCCTTGGCCCTCAATCTGACGTCCCCGGGCCGGGGGAGGAGGGGGCTGCGCGCCTCAAGGTGGGGCGGGCGGTCCGGGTGCTAGCTTTTTTGCAGGAGGAACCGGCCATGAGACGTTGTTCATTCATCGGGATATTCGCCCTGCTGTTCGTCGCCGCCCCCGCGCACGCCCAGACCGGCCCCATCGACCTGGTCGAGCAGATCGACGCCGACAGTTATCGTCATTACCTCGACGACCTGCTGTACACGCACAACGGCGACAACCGCGGATTCGGCGCCGAGCACGACCTCGCCCGCGCCAACATCCGCGACACCTTCACCAGCTTCGGGCTGGACACCTATCTGCACCCGTTCACCTACAGCGGGCAGACGTACTACAACGTCGTCGGCGTTCACGAAGGAACCGTCACGCCCTCCGTGCAGTACATCATCGGCGCGCATTACGACTCCGTGGACAACCCCGGCGCCGACGACAACGGCTCCGGAACCGCCGGCGTCATGGAGATCGCGCGCATCGCTTCGCAATACGACTTCGAGTCCACCATCATCTTCATCGCCTTCGACCGCGAGGAGCAGGGCCTTATCGGCAGCGACGCGTATTCCTGGGAGCACCGCACCGACGACATCCGCGGCATGGTCTCGCTCGACATGATCGCCTACAACACCGGCGCGATGACCTGCGACATCTACGGCCGGTCGTCCTCGAACAACGTCAAGTTCGGCATGCAGCAGGCCATTGCCACTTACAGCGGCGGTCTAACGGCGATCGTGAACGCCGAGCTGGACGGCAGCGACCATGCTCCGTTCGAGTGGCGAGGCAAGCCCGCCTGCCTTCTCATCGAGGACTGGGGCAACCCCTGCTACCACCGCGCGTGCGACTCGGTCGATACGTCAAACTACATCGACTACGACTACGCCGCCATGATGCTGCGCGGTGCGATCGGCTGGCTCGCCGAGCAGGCCGGCCTCCCCGGCGACGACACGCGCTGCAGCAACATGAAGAAATTTGTCGTCCGCTGCAACGACTCCGGCGTCATCAAGGCCAAGGTGGTCATGCGCACCACCGAGAACAACGGGCAGACGATCACTTTCGAGATCGACGGCTCGCAGCAATTCGACGCCGTCATCGTCGACCGCCGGGCCAAGCTGGCCGTCTGCTGCTACAACGGCGCTCACGAGGTCTCCGTCATTGATCCGCCCGCGTGCGTCTCGCCGCTCGTGACGGCGTGTCCGTAATGGGATGAGCCATCCGGGCGAGCCGCAGTCGCGTCGCACGGTCCCGCGAGCAAGTGGCACGATTCAGCAAGTGGCTGGCAGCCTGTGGCGAAAGCCAACGCTCGTCATTCACGCGCAGGCGGGAATGACGAGCTTCGACTTTCACCACGGGCTGCTAGTGTCCTGAGTCATAGATTCGCACAATAATGCTCCCTGACGTTCGTTGCGCTCGGGCATCATCAGAAGCCAAGCATGGGACGTCTGACGAAACCGTTGAACCTGCCGGACGACGAGCATGAAGTTCTGCAGCGCTGGGCCCGGCGACCCAAGAGTGCGCAGAGGCCGGCGCAGCAAGCCCGCATCGCGTTGGGATGCGGCTAGAGGCAATCGAACACCGAGGTGGCCCGGCGCCTGGGCGTGACGCCGGCGACCGTCGGCACATGGCGCGAGCGATTTCGCAAGCACCGCCTGGAGAGGCTCAGCGACGAGCCGCGCGAAGGCGGGCCGATGTTGACGTGGATCGACTGCAGCTTGCCGAGGCGCCCGCTGCGGACCAGCTCGCAGGCCTTGCGGAACACCGGCGATGGGCGCTGCTGGCTTCTGGTCTGAAACACGCGGGCGTGCCGATGCGCGGCGCCGACCATCTCGCGCGCCCCGCGCACCGTCAGCGCCAGCGGCTTCTCGCAGTAGCTGTCCTTGCCCGCACGGGCGGCGGCGATGTCGATCGTCGCGTGCCAGTGGTCTGGCACCGCGATGATGACCGCGTCAATGTCCGCCCGGACAAGCAGCCGCTCGAACTCGTTGTATCCCGTGCATCCCTTGAACGTCCCGCCCGACCTCTCCGCGGCATAGTGCGAATCGGTCCTTTCGGACGCGCTGCGCAGCTTCATCGCGTCCACGTAGCTGATGGCCACAACTTGCACCTCGCCATGCCCCAGCATCGTCTCCAGACGCCCGCCGCCCATGTTGCCCACGCCGATCATGCCCAGCGTGATGCGGCTGGAAGGCGCCACGCGCGGCCCGCAGCCCAGCGACAAGGCGCGCGGCCCGCGCCCCAGCGAGGCAGCGGGGATAAACAGCGGCGCGGCCGCCGCGCCAAGGCTGTCGCAAAGTGGCGCCCGGACTCCGACGAGCCGGTTTGTATCGAAGGGTGCGCGCAACCGTGCGTGCAGAAGGTCTGTGAGTAGGAATCAAGGCAACGAGGCGGCGAGGCAATGAGCAACAGGCAACAGGCAATGGGCAATAGGCAACAGAAAGAGGGCAACAGGCAATAGACGACATTCAATAGGAGGCAGGCAATCGGCAACCGGGAGTAGCCAACAGGGAATGAAGCGCGGCGGTTGGGGCGATGGCGTCGACCGCGGCATGCTCCGAATCCGCGCGGCGGCGTTTCCGAAGTGGAGGAAACCTTACCACACGCGAATCCGCGCGGCGGCGTCTGCGAAGAGGAGGAGATATCATTGCACGCGAGTCCGCGCGGACTGAAGTCCGCGGTTCGTGATGCAACAATCGAGAGCGCTTCGGCGGGCGTCGCCGGAGGGGTCATGCGCCGGAGGCGATGTTATTCATCACCAGCAGCTTGATTTCCGTCATGTCCTCGATGGCGAAGCGGACGCCCTCGCGGCCCAGGCCGGAGTCCTTCACGCCGCCGTAGGGCATCGAGTCCACGCGGAAGCTGGGCACGTCGTTGAGGATGACGCCGCCGACGTCGAGTTCCTCGAAGGCGTGGAAGGCGCGGGGGAGGTTGCGCGTGAACACGCCCGCCTGCAGACCGTACACGCTGTCGTTGACGCTGCGCACGGCCTGGCGGAAGTCGCTGAACGGCGCGAGCGTGGCCACGGGCCCAAAGGCCTCGACGCAACTGATCTTCGCGGACGGCTCGACGTTTTCCAGCAGGGTGGCCTCGTGGAACACGCCCTGCCGCCGACCGCCGCAGACGACGCGCGCCCCGCCGGCGACGGCCTCGCTGATCCACGTTTCGATGCGCCGTGCGTCGTCCTCGGAAATCAGCGGGCCCAGAAACGTGTCCTCGTCCAGCGGATCGCCCATCCTCAGCTTTCCGACGCGCTCCACGAGGCGGGTCTTCAGGGCATCATAGACGCGCTCGTGCGCCAGGATGCGCTGAACGCTGATGCAGCTTTGGCCGGACTGGTAGAACGCGCCGAGGATGAGTCGGTCGGCCGCGTGGTCGAGGTCCACGCCTTCATCCACGATGCACGCGGCGTTGCCGCCGAGTTCGAGCACGACTTTCTTCTTGCCGGCGCGGGCTTTCAGATCCCAGCCGACCTGCGGCGATCCCGTGAAGCTCAGCAGCTTGATGCGCGGGTCGGTGGTGAGCAGGTCCGCCCCGTCGCGCGCGCACGGCAGGACGGAGAACGCGCCCGCGGGCCAGTCGGTTTCGGCGAGAATCTCGGCGAGGAGGAGGGCGCTGACGGGGGTGCGCGAGGCGGGCTTGAGGACGAACGGGCAGCCGCAGGCGATGGCCGGCGCGACCTTGTGCGCCACGAGGTTGAGCGGAAAGTTGAACGGCGTGATGAAGCTGCACACGCCGACAGGCACGCGCCGCCAGAGCGACATCACGCCCTCCGCCCGCGGGCTGATGTCCAGCGGCATGAATTCGCCGCCGAGGCGCGTCGATTCTCCGGAGGCGACGCGGAACGTGTCGATCAGGCGGGTCACTTCGCCGCGGGCGTCGCGGATCGGCTTGCCCGCTTCGACGGCCAACACGTGGCTGAGCTCCTCGTGGCGCTGATGCACGCGCGTGATGACGTGATCGAGGATGGACTGGCGTCGATGGGCCGGGAGGCGTCGCGTCTGGTCGAACGCCTCCACGGCGCCGGCGATGGCGCGGTCAATGGCCGCCGCGTCGGCGAGCGCGACGCGACACACCGTCTGGCCGGTGAATTTGTGGGTGACGGGCAGGTCGGCGGCGGGGAAGACGGGTTTGCCGCTGAGGTAGTACGGATATCGCTCGCGCAGCATCATGGGTTGCTCCGTAAACGCTTGGGTCTCGGCGCTGGAGCATACCGCGTTGCCCGTCGCAAGGCACGGGTCCGCAGCAGCGGAACCGTGAAACCCGCGGAGCGCGCGGCGGGGGTGGCATGCTCTCGCTGTACTCAGCGTGAGCGTGGGATCCCCCACTGCACGGCGCATGGCTACCCGCTGCGCGTGAAGCCATGCCACCCGACCGTGCCACCCAACGCCGCGAACCCAGTTCTTATGCGGGGGTGGCATGCTCTCGCTGTACTCAGCGTGAGCATGGGCTTCCCCACTGCACGGCGCATGGCTACCCGCTGCGCGTGAAGCCATGCCACCCGGCGTGAAGCCATGCCACCCGGCGGCGCCACCCGACGGCGCGATCAGTCGGCGAGCGACATGGCGGGGTCCACGTCCGCCAGCGGCGCGGGTTGCGCGTGGGCGAGATCGTCGTAAGAGCATGCGCCGTCTCGGTTCGTGATGACTCCGTCGTGGCTTGCGACGGATGCCGTCAGCACGGCTTCCGAAGCGGACGGATCCCGCCCGGCGAGCAGCGCCTCCAGTCGCTGCATCCACAAGCGAGGCTCGAACCGCGCCAGGGCCAGTGCCGCGTTGCGGGCATATTCCTGCCTTCGCTCAACGTCCATCAGCATCCGAATCGCGTGTTGGATGTCGAGCGGATCCGGCGAGTTGGCGCAGAGGCCGCAGCCGGTCTCGCGCACCAGTCGATCGACGAAGCAGCCGCGCGGCACGAGGGCGAGAATCGGTTTGCCCGCTTGCAGGTAATCCAGAATCTTTGAGGGGAAGCAGACGCGGATTTCGTCCGGATAGGGCGTCTTCCAGCCCAACGCGACGACACATACGTCCCCACAGCATAGGGCTTCGCGCATCTGGGAGGGCGGAAGCCACTGCACGTCCTGACCTTCCAGCAGCGGCTGAGGTCGGGAAAGGAAGCGCAGGCTGACATCGGGGCGAGATCGCGCCGCTCGGATCAGCGCTTCCACGGCGTCCGTGTGCGGCTCGTAGATGGCGCCGCTGTACACGAGGTGCAGCGTGCCGGCGCCGTCGTTCGGCCATGCGGCAGCGGGTGCATGACAGAGCCGCGCCCGTAAGGAAGCGGGCTTGGCGCTTCCCATGGCGACTGTTCCTTCACGATCGCCGCTCTGCCCGGGCATTCGCCCGGGCTGAAGCCCGCGGCTCGTGTCCTCAGATTCGATATCCGTGTCGCCGCAAAAAGCCGCCGCAGTATGCGGCAAGACCCATGAATTTCTGATGCCTCGCGCCGCGTAATGGTCCGCGTGTTCCTGCGTCGGCACGAGAACGTGGCGGCTGCCGCGCAGAATCCACGTGTCCAGCACCGACCAGAACGCGCGCTTCAGCCGCGAGGAGGTGATGAGCGTTTCGCGCAGCAGGTCGTGCATGTACGCGACGTGAGGCACGCCGAGGGTCTTCGAGGCCAGCCAGCCGGAGAGCAGTCCGTAGCGGGTCGGGTAAACGCTCAGGACACATTGCACGTTCCAATCACGGTGGATTCGCCATGCGGCCCGCAGCGCGTTTGCCAGCGTTCGCACTTCAGCGAACCACGTGCGGAAACGGACCGGCTTGTCGTCCGGCAGGGGCCAGGTCAATCGGTCGGTCTGCAGGGTCGGGGTCGTTGAACCGTCGCCACCGGACTCGTTCATGCGCCGCGTCAGGACGCGGAACCGGTCGGGCGGCGCGTGCTGGAACAGTTTGGACAGGACGTTGGCCGATGCGCGGTTGGCGGGAGGCCAGTGCCAGGAGACGATGAGCGTGCGCGGCGGCGACGGCTCGATGTTCCACGGCGGCACGGAGCGAAGGTCGATTGGCGCATCCCCGGCTTGCAGGTACTCGCGCAGTTCCCGCTCAAACAGGTCCGGCAGGCGCCGGCGGTCGCGCATCCCCGCCCGATGTCCCAACGAGCGGGCGAAGGCGATGAACTCCGAGACGATGCACGCGTATGCCAGCCGCGGGAGGGTTCGGAGAAGCCCGGCGCGCGGCGGACGATTGTCAAACGTGGACGACGCGGCGTGCAGCGCGGGGCGCAGGTGCGGCCGCAGGAGGATGAGCAACGCAACCACGCCCACCAGGCAGGCGCCGACGTTCCATCCTTGCAGCGCGAAAATCGCCGCGGCGGTGGCCCATGATGTCAGCGCGGCGTAACGCGTGCTGGTGTAACGATGCTCCTCACGGCCTCGCCCGATATGCGCCTCTCCGCGCGCATAGCCGAAGAACTGTCGAAACGTCGCGCGCCAAGTGGAGCGCGGCTCCCATTCGACGATCGCGTCGGGTGCGAAGGCGTAACGCACCGGCGGGTGCATGCCGCGCAGACGCAGGTCGAACAGCGTGTCCTCAGCGGTCATCAACCATTCGGGGAAGCCGCCCGCGCGATGCCAGGCGCTGCGGCGCAGCGCGAGCGAGCGTGCGCTGGGGTTGAACGTCGCCGGATCGACGGGTCCCCGATGTCCGGGCAGCGTGAGCGCGGCGACGACGCGCTGAAAGCGCGTCCGTGGGGCCGCGGCGTAGCCCCCCCCCACCACTTCGATCCGCGCCGCCTCGTCCGCGAACGGCGCGAGGAGCCGCGCGAGCCAGTCCGGGCGCGCGCGACATCCGGCGTCGATGCAGGCGATCAGCCCGTGCCGGGCCTCGCCGATGGCGATGTTGCGCCCCTGCGCGATGTTGACGTCCGGCTCGATGAGCAGTCGAGCGCCGGGACACGCCGCGACGGCGGCTTCCAGTTCGGGGATCGAGTCGGGATCCGAGCCGCCGTCCACGATGAGAATCTCGTCGGGCGGTCGTGTCTGCGCGGCAAGGCTTTCGAGCATGATGCACAGCCCCGGCGCGTCGTTGCGCACCGTGCAAATGACGGTGACGGGTTCGCTTTGCGAGGCGTTGTACCGGCTCATCGCACCACTCTCGACAGCGTGAAGATCGGCAGCAGCAGCGAGATGGCGATCGCGCCGATGACCGACCCCATAATCATGATGAGCACCGGCTCCACCAGCCGCGTCGCGCGTTCGATCGTCTGGCGCAGGTCTTCCAGCAGGAAACCGCCGAGCTTCTCCAGCACCTTGCCGAGCTGCCCGGACTTTTCGCCCGCCTGAATCATCTGGGTGATGGATCGCGGGACCAGCGGCGAAGCGGCAAGCGGAACGCTGAGCTGCCGGCCGCGGTGAAGCTGGTCCGCCACTTCGTCCCAGAGCTTCTCGAAGTGGTGATTGCGCGCGATGCCGCGCGTGATGGAGATCATCTCGAGACCCGACACGCCGGACTCGATAAGGGTGCCCATCGTCTTGAGGCTGCGCGTCAGGATCGACTTGCGGTACATCGCGCCGAGGACCGGGAGCTTGAGGACCAACCCGTGCCAGAATCGGCGCCCGCGCTCGCGCTTGAAGGAGACGACCAGCGCGGCGGACAACAGGGCCGCGCCGATCGCCCATAGCGCACCATGCTGGACCATGCTGTCGCTGACGGCCATGAGGATTTTCGTGGGCTTCGGCAGGAGCGCCTCTTTACCCTTGTAGAGCACCGTAAACTTCGGAAGGAGAAACGCGAGCATGAAGACGACGACGAGGATGGAGAGGCACAGCAGGATGCCGGGGTAAATCATAGCTCCGACGGTGCGGCGGCGAATGTCGCGGCTGGAGCGCAGGTGGTCCGAGATGCGACCGAACATCAGCGGCAGTTGTCCGGACGCCTCGGAGGCCTTGATGAGATTGACGAAGAGCGGGTCGAACGCGCGGGGGTTGTGCGCGAAGGCTTCGGAGAGCATGGAGCCGCCCTCGACACGGCGGCGAACGTCCTCGATCGCCCACCGTGCCCCGCCGGGCGGGCAGTCGTCAATCACCGTGTCGAGCGCGTCGCCGATGCCCACTCCGGTTTCGAGCATGATCGCCATCTGCGAGGCGAACAGCTCCACGTCGGCGGATCGGACGCGCCCGCCCCGTCGTCGAGCGCGAGCGCCGCCCGATGCCGTCTCCTCCGACTCGGCGCGGGCCAGGAGGTCGATGACGAACTTTCCCTCAGCGCGAAGGAGGCGCGCGGCCTCGGCGTCGCTGTCGGCGGCGATGCACCCTTTCAAGGCCGTGCCGGCGCTGCTGCGCGCCGTGTATTCATACGTCATCATGGCGGCTCACCCTGGCTTGTGTGTCCCCGGATCCCCCACGCCGGCGCTTTGCGGATGGCGTTCTTTTCAAGCCTACTCCCATGGTTTCGCGCCTCGGATTGACGATGCGGGCTTGCCCTTCCCGGCGGCGGCCAGGGCAGGTGCGCTCTCCTTGCGTTCGCCGTTCGTCGATGGCTCGGCTGGGGCGTCGTTCCCGGTTCGGTTCATCAGCCGCAGCAGTCGCTGCGGATCCTGCGCCCGCGAAAGCCCCTGCTCCGCGTCGATCCAGCCTTTTCGGATCAGCTCCAGGATCGCGGCGTCCAGCGTGGTCATGCCCACGGCCGCGCCGGTCTCGATCATCCCGTTGATCAGGTGCGTCTCGCCGTCGCGGATGGCGCGGGCGACGGCGGGCGTGTTGACGAGGATTTCCACGGCGGGCGCGACGCCTTCCACGTCCACGCGCGGCAGGAGCGTCTGACAGACCACGGCCTGGAGCGCGCCGGAAAGCTGCGCGCGGATCTGCGGCTGCTGCCCCGGCTCGAACACGTCCACGACGCGCTCGATGGTCTGCGCCGCGCTGATGGTGTGGAGCGTGCCCAGTACGAGGTGTCCGGTCTCCGCGGCGGTGAGGGCGATGCGGATCGTTTCGAGATCGCGCATCTCGCCGATAACGATCACGTCCGGCTTCTGCCGCAGCACGTGGCGCAGCGCGGAGGCGAAGGACGGCGAATCGATGCCGATCTCCCGCTGCTCGATGATGGACTGCCGCGAGACGAACTCGTATTCGATGGGGTCTTCCACCGTGATGACGTGCAGGGCGGCGTCGCGGTTGATGCGCTCGACCATCGCGGCCATCGTCGTGCTCTTGCCGTGCCCCGTGCCGCCGGTCACCAGGACGAGTCCCCGGGGGAGCCGCGCGAAATCCTGCAGAATCGACGGGAGATTCAGCGCTTCGAGCGTTGGAATCTCGTTCGGGATGAAGCGAAACGCGGCCGCGAGGGAGTCGCGCTGATAGTGAACGTTGACGCGGCAGCGTCCCACGCCGTCGAGGGCGATGGACAGGTCGAGGTCGCGCTGCGCGGTGAGGTGCTGGAGCTGCGTCGGGCTGACGATTTCCTTCAGCAGCGCCGCGGTCTGCTCGGCGGTGAGCGGTTTGTTGGCGAGCGGCTTGAGACGCGAGTGGACATACGCGGAGGGCGCTGCCCCAGCGACCAGCAGGACGTCGGACGCGCCGAGCGCATGCGCCTGTTCGAGCAGCAGCGCCAGTTTGGATGAACCCGTTGACAGTTTCATGACACTTCTTCCCTTCCCCTACGCGCCGGTCGTCTGGATGATCTCCTCCAGCGTAGTCAGCCCGGCGAGCGTTTTCTGCATGCCGTCTTGAATGAGCCTCGACATGCCCGACTTCAGCGCCAGCTCGCGCAGTTTGCCCAGCGGCGCGCCGGAGGAAACCGCGTCGCGCAGCGGATCGTCCGGCACGAGCAGCTCGTAGATGCCCAGCCGCCCGCGAAAGCCCGTCTGCAGGCACCGGGAGCACCCGATGCTCGTCGGCGTTTCCCGCACGTCGAAGCCGTAGCGCTCGGCGATCTGCTTTTCGCGCGGCGTCGGCGGGCGCCGCGACTCGCAGGCGGAGCAGATGCGCCGCACGAGGCGCTGCGCCAACACGCCCTCCACCGACGCGGCGACGAGGAACGGCTCAATGTCCAGGTTCACCAGCCGCGTCACCGCGGAGACCGCGTCGTTGGTGTGCAACGTGGAGAGAACGAGGTGACCGGTCAGTGCGGCCTGCACGGCGACCTTGCCGGTTTCGGCGTCGCGGATTTCGCCGACCATGATGACGTCCGGATCCTGGCGCAGCAGCGAGCGGAGGACGGCGCTGAAGGACAGCCCGATGCGGTCGTTGACCTGAAACTGGTTGACGCCCCGCAGGTTGACTTCGACGGGGTCTTCGACGGTGCAGACGTTCACCTGCGGATTGCTGATGCGGCTGAGCATGGAGTACAGGGTCGTGCTCTTTCCGCAGCCCGTGGGACCGGTGACGAGGATGATGCCGTGCGGGCGGAGGACGACTTCCTCAAAGCGCTCGCGCATCGCGTCTTCCATGCCCAGCTTGTCCAGCCCGATCAGGATGTTCTGCGTGTCCACGATGCGCAGCACGACTTTCTCGCCGAACTTGTTGGGCATCGAGGAGACGCGAAGGTCGATGGTGCGGTTGTCCACGCTGACGCGGATGGCGCCGTCCTGGGGCATGCGGCGCTCGGAGATGTCCATGCCGGCCATGATTTTCACGCGCGCGACGATGGGCGCGGCCATGGCGAAGGCGGGTCGCATCTTCTCGACGAGCGAGCCGTCCACGCGATAGCGCACGCAGAGCGAGTTTTCATCCGGCTCGACGTGGACGTCGCTGGCGCGGTCGCGTACGGCGCCGGTGATGACGTGATGGACGAGCTTGATGACGGGGGAGTCGTCGGAGTTGTCGTCGATGTCGGCGACGACGGCGTCCACGTCCTTTTGAAGGCTCTCAACGTCCTTGCTGGCGGCGGCGAGCAGGTGGTCCAGTTCCGCGGTGTCCTCGCGGCGCTCGCTGAAGGCGGCCTCGATGGACGCGCGCAGGTCGTTGCGCGGGCAGGCGACGATGCACACTTCCAGGTTGGTGCGTTGTGCGATGTCCTCGATCAGGAAGAAATTCGACGGCTCCGCCAGCGCGACGGCGAGGGCGCCATCCACGCAGAACAGCGGCAGCGCCAGGTTTTTCTCGCAGAAATCCCGCGGCAGGGTGACGGCCACCGAAGGATCGAGCAGTCTGGGATTGATGCGCGCGTAAGGGATGCCGTACGCGTCGGCGAGCGCGTCGAGAACCTGCTCCTCGGTGCAGAAGCCCAGCTCGACGACGACCTCGCCGAAGAGGCGCTTCCCCGCGACGGCCTTCTGGCGGCGGAGGATCTGTTGAACCTGTTCCTCGTCGAGGAGACCTCGCTCCTTGAGGATCAGGCCCACGGGGCGCGTCTTGTTGTGCGCGTTGATCATCGCCTCTGTCGAGTTCACGGACCTACGGACTTCACGGTTTGCCGGGCAGGGAGCTGGCTGAAAGTTCCCTCGAACCCCCTCTCCTCACGCCAAGGCCCTCCCCCTGCCCCCTCCCAAGGGGAGGGGGGAAGTCGCCGAGCTTTGCTCGGGTGGCCTCGGCAACAGCTAACCGAAACTGGCGACGGCCGACTCCGCGTCGGGCAGGCACTCGAACGTACGGTTCAGTCGCGTGATGGCGAATACCGTTTCAATCACCGGACTCAGCCCGCACACCTTCACCTTGCCGAGCCGCTCCTCGCATGATCGCTTCAGCGCGGTGAGCGCCTCCAGGCCTCGGCTGTCCACGCCCAGCGTCTGGCTGAAGTCAATGCAGAAGTCGCGCTGGTCGCGGGCGAGCGCCGGCTCGACGAGTTTGCGAAACTCGCCCACGACGGATCCCGCAAGCTCCCCCTGAATGCGCAGGATGGTCACGTCGCCTTGTCGTGTTTGCGTGATGGGCATGAGCGTCAGTCATCCGTTCGCGCGACTTCCGCGGTCGCGCCCCGAGTTGCATCGCTGTTCGCCGCTGGGTCGACAGGCTGCGCCTCCGTGAGCACCGCGCGCTTCGCGTCCATGCTGGCCAGCAGGGCGTCAGCCGCTGCGCGATCCGGTGTCCCCGGCGCGATGCCGTCGAGCGAGCGCATGGCCGCGTCCATTCGACCCTGCCGCGCGTGCGCCATGGCCTCGATCAGCAGCGCTTCGCCGTTTCGCGGCTGCACCGTCAGCACGGCGCGGCAGTTGCGCAGCGCGACCTGATAGCGCTCCTCCGCCAGCGCGGCCGTGGCGAAGAGAAGCTGCGCCTCGACGTCCGTCGGCTCACGATCGACATAGGGTTGCAGCAGCCGATAGGCCGCGGCGGGATCGCTGAGCGCCAGGTAGCAGCGACCCAGCGCACGATGCACGGGACCGCGAAGATCCTTCATCCCCTCCTGCACCGCCAGCGGCTCCAGTTGCGTCCGCGCTTCGAGGAACCGCTCCCCACCCATGAGAAACAAGGCGTAGTCCAGCGTCAGCAGCGGATGACTCGCCTTCCGGGAGGCTGCCCGATAGCAGTGGTCCGCGTACTCGACGTCGCCCACGAGGACGGCCAGCCGCGCGGCGAGCGCATCCAGCGTGGCGTCGTTCTCGTTGGGTCTGGCGTGTTCCTTGATGAGCTGAAGCGCCGCGTCCGGCGCGCCCTGCGCGACCATCAGCTCGACCTCCGCGGCGAGGAAATCAGCATTGTTGGGCTGCCCCTGCCGCGCGGCGCGGTAGCGGGCGAGCGCCGCGACGGGATCGCCGCTCATCTCGGCGGCCACGCCTTCGAGATAGAACAGCACCGGCGCGTCCAGTCCCGCGCCGCGCGCCGCGCTGAGCGTGCGCAGCGCGGAGGACGTGTCCGCCATCTCGATCTGCGCGCGACACAGCAGCACGTAGGCGTCGAGGAAGCGCTCGTCGAGCGCCAGCGCCTCCAGCGCCGTCCGCGCCGTTTCCTCAGGCCGACCCGACTCGAACTGCTCCCGCGCCAACTGGTACTTGATGCGCGCCCGCACTTCGTCCCAGTTCGCCTGCCCGTCGCGTCGCGCGTGCGACGAAGGCGACTTGCACCCGCCGATGGCGCAAGCGCCGGCCAACACCATCATCCAAGCACCGGATCGTCTCATGGCGAAGCTCCTTCCCGGGAACCCGTTTCGGTGGAATCGTCGTCGTCCTCCAGACCTTCCGGGCCGTGCAGGTCCGGTGGAGGTCGCAGCTCGAGCGCGGGCCTCTGGTGCATCGTGCCCGTTTCGCCCTGCTCGGTTCGGATCATGCGTTGGAGGAAGTGCCGCGTGGAGACGTTGTCCTCGTCCCAGGCGCGTTCGCCGAGGATTTTCTCGCGAAGCTGCATCGCCGCGGTCATGCGGCTGTAGTTGTGGATGGCGAGGTTCACCCACCACAGCGCCTTCTCGTTATCCCCGTGGGAGTAGCATTCCAGCGCCCGGCGATACTGGTCCTGCGCCATGCGCTCGCGTCCGTGCCACATCATGCCCTGGCGCAATCCGACGCGCAGGTTCTCAATGTTCTCCCACTGCTCCGCGCTCTTGCCTTCATACAGGGCGTGGTCCTTCACGACGTGCACCGTCAGGAGAATGATGACCTCCTCGCGTTCGAGCGAGTCCTGACGGCTCTTGAACAGCTCGCCCAGACCGGGAATGTTGCCCACGCCGGGAACCTGCGAGCGCTTGTCCGTGGACAGCTCGCGGAAGAGGCCGCCGATCAGCACGGTGTGCCCGTCGCGCACGAGAATGTTGCTGGTGACCTCGGTGGTCTGCTCGAAGGGCAGCCCCTGGCTGTTGACGCCGCCGGTGCTGTCCTCGGGGTGGACTTCGACGCGGACAAAGCCGTCGTCACCGACGAAGGGGCGGAAGATGAGCTGTGTGCCGGTTTCGAGGAACTCGATGGTCTGCGTGGCGACGGAATCGGTGAACGTCGTCGTCAGGTAGCCGTCGCGCCGGCCCACGATGACCTGCCCCTTCTGCTTGTTGAGCACGAGCATCTTGGGATTGGCGATCACGGCCGTGTCGGTCACGTCCTCCAGCGCGCGAAGGAACACGGCGACGTGGTCCTTGATGACGCCGAGGGTCAGGCCTCCCGGCGGCACGTCGGCGCGGAAGTCGGTGCCCAGGTTGGAGTTGAACTTCTCAAAGCGCTCCTGCGGCAGCGTGCCGAGGGCGACGTTGTGGATGCCCTGCGACGTGGCGCCGAGCAGCTCGAGGTCCACGCCTCCCACGATGTTGAAGTCAATGCCCAGCGCGTTGTCGTCCTTCAGCGAGGCGCGCAGGATCGTGGCCTCGATGAGCACCTGCCGAGGCCGCACGTCCACTTCGGCGATGGCCTCGACTGCCGCCTCCAGCCGGTCCGGCCGGTCGTACACATAGATGTAGTCGCTGCCGGCGTGGTCCTTGCCGCCGCCGTCCTCGGCGTTGCCGGACAGCCCGGTGGCCGTGGTCGGCGAGATGGTGACCTTGCCGATGTCGGACAGGAGCGGCGTGATGATGTTCTGGGCTTCAGTGGCGGTGATGTAGTTGAGCATGATGAGGCGGCCGATCGGCGGGGCCTGCTGAATCTTGGCCAGCTCCTCGTTGGTGTACACGTAGATGAAGTCGCCATCGACGATGAAGCCCGCGCCGTTCTGCTTGAGGATCGCGCCGAGCGCCTGCTCGAAGTCCACGTTGTAGAGGCTGGCGGTCACGGTGCCCTGAACCGCGGGCGAGGCGATGATGTTCCGGTGCGCGCCCTGGGCGAGCGCCTGGAGCACGGCCGCCAGGGCGACGTCGGCGGTGTGCAGCTCGATCGTGCCGCGCGCGCTGACCTCGACCTCCACCTCTCCCTGGTTCTCCTCCTGCGCGCCGCCCACGGCTCGCGCCAGCGCGTCCAGCGGATCGTCGCTCTGCGCTCTCGCCGCCGCCGCCGGCAGCAGCGCGCACGTCAGAATCAGCCTCCAGCGCCATCCGTTTCGCATTGCAAGGCCTCCTTGCGGGCCGGTTTACGGCATCGTCAAAATCACGGTCGCGGTCCCGCGCCTCAGGGTCACGCTGCGCGGACCGACGCGGTCCAGTTCATAATCGTTCAGTCGATCACCCACGCGCACACTTCGTCCGCCGATGATCGCCAAGCACTGCCGCGGATCGGCGGAGAGGATCGTTCCCTCCAGCGTCCAGGGCAGTTCGGCGCTCTCGGCCGGCGCGGCACTGCCAGTGGCGAACTCGCGCGAGGCGAGATCCCGCGGATCGGCCGCCGCGGTCACGTCGTCCTCCGCCCGGCGATCCGCCAGCCACGAGCAGGTGAACAAGTCCCGCGCCATCTCGTCAGGCAGGCGCGGCACGGGCCTGCGCTTCAGCGCTGGCGCCGATGTCGCGGCTTCGCCCTGCGGTTCATCAACAGGCGGCGGATTCTCCCAGTCCTCCATGACGGTTCCCGTCTCGCTCGCCTGCGTCGCCGCGGGTCGTCGCAATACCTGCACGGTCACGACCGCGACCAGCACCACGGCGAGCGCCCCCAGCGTGGCCGACTTCACGGGCGACGCGGCGAACGGCCTGATCCACTTTGCGATCCCCCCGGGCTTGGCGGCCACGCTAGCGCTCCGTCATCGGCAGACCCCGGTACACTTCGACAATCATGGACACGTGCAGGGTTCCGCTGGCGGCATCCAGCGGGCGCTCCTGCCCCATCAAGCCGGCCTCCGTGTCGTCCTCGGACTCGTCCCGCATGTGGGATGCAAGCGCGCTGCGCGCTTCCATCTCCCGGACGTGAACGACGCGCTCAAGGCTCTCCAGTTGCTTCAGAAAGGCGAACAAGTCGCCGGATCCGCAGGAGAAGTTCAGTCTCAGCGGCAGGACGCGCACGTCCGCGCCGTCCCGCGAGGACAGCGGATTCACCGCCGGTTCGGACAGGTGGTTCGCCTCGGCGGAGGCCATGACCTGTTCGAGCAGCGGGCCGATGGCGTCCTCGTCGGGAACGCGGCGGCGCATCGCATCCTGTCGGGGCATGGTCTCTTTTGACTGCGATTCCAGCTCCGCGCAGAGGCGCGTCAGCTCCGCGCCCGACAGCGTGGCCAGACGCGAGCTGCGCACGGCGCTGTGGAGTTCGCCGAGGCGCTGCTGCTGGGGGCGCACGACGAACCACGCGAACGCCGCCAGCATCAGCAGCGCCCAACCCAGCGTCAGTTTCTGAAAGCGAATCCAGCTCATTTCATCCTTTGCGGACTACTCAAACAGGGGCACGTCGCACGAGATCCGAAACTCAACGACGGAGCGACCCTGCATAGCGCCGGGTCGGGAATGGTCGAGCTTCACGTGCTCGCAGATCGGCGAGCGCGAAAGACCGTCCACGATCCGCCCCACGTCGCCGGCGGTGCGCGTCACGCCCTCAACCCGCAGCCGCCCGGTGGTTGCCGTCGAGAGAGCCTTTGCGTCGGCGGACAAGTCCTCAGGTGAATCGGCGGACATTTCATCGTCGTATCCCGGCGCGGCGACGCCGTCGTCGGTCTCTGAGCGAGACGCGGGCTTCGGCGTGGCGCGGGCCGGTTGCCTCAGCTCGACGTGGGTCAGCGCCGTTCCGGTGGGCACGAGGCGCGAGAGTTCGGCGAGGATGCGGTGACTGGGCACGCCGCCGGCAAGCGACTCGCAGCGGCTGATCCGCTCCTGGCTTCCCGCAAGCTCCGTGCGCAGCGTCTCGATGCGCTGGATGAGCGGCTGATGCTGTTGCGAGGTCTCCCGGATGTGCGTCAACTGCTCGCGCGTCCAGTGCAACTGCGCAGCGCCGGAACCGGCGACCAGCACCATCCCCGCGGCCAGCCCCGCGCAGAGGACCATCGCGCGCTGCCGTGCGGAAACGGTGGCGCGTGCGCGGTGGTACCACTGCGGCGTAAAATCGATGGTTCTCATGCGGCGGCCTCCTCGAAGACCGGCTCGACGGACTGCCCCGGCGCAAGCCCATGCAGCGCCAGCCCCAGCGCCGTCGCCCAGGCGCCGTTGGCGGCGCGCCGGTCCGGCGCACTGAGTCCGTCGCCCGACTTGCCGCGCTGAGTGGGCGAAGGATCGATGCCGCGGAACGGATGCCCGGCTTTTGCCGGCAGGCCCAGCATCGAGGTGAGCCAGCCGAGAATCTTGTCGTCCGCCGCCAACCCGCCGACGCAAGTGACGGTGCTGGAATGCGCGCCCTTGAACGTGACCGACGCGTACTTCAGGCAGAGGGCGACCTCGCGCCCGATCTGCTGAACCAGCGGCTCGATGACCTCGTACACCTGGCGCGGCGTCGCCTCCGACATCTGGTTCGCCTTGGCGGGGTCGCCTGTCGCAGCGGCCGCGAGGTAAAGCGCTTCCGCCCGGAGCGGGTCCACGCCGCAGCGGTCCGCGATGGCGTCGAGCATGTTTCGCGCGCCGATGTCCACGCCCTTCAGGAGAATCACTTCCGCCCCCCGCGTCAGCACGATGCGCGTGCCGTAGAAGCCCAGGTCCACGAAGGCGTTCACCTGCTCGGCGTCGCTGTCGCGCTGCAGGAAACGCTCAAAGGACCGGAACATCGCCAGCGGTCCCAGCTCAACCCCGACGACATCGAGCCGCGCCCGCAGCGTTGCGTCGAGAAGATCCTTGAGGAGGTCGTGGCGCGCGGCCATGACGATCAGCTCGAGCATCTCGCCGTCGGCGGTGTCCACGTGCCCCGCACTCAAGAAGCGGATTTCCGGCCGGTCATCCAGCGTCTGGAACCGCTCGGCCGCCTCGAATCGCACGGCTTTCGCAAGCTCCTCGTCCGTCATGGGGGGGAGCCGGAAGTTCTTGATGCGCACCAGCCCGGGCCGCAGCGCGAAGACGACGCGCCGACCCGCAAAGCCGTTGTCGCGCAGCATGTCGGCGATCACCGGCACCTGCGCGGAGAGCGCGGGCGCGGCGTCGCGGTCGCCGGCTTCGAGCTTGCCCATCGACAAGGACGCGGCGGCATAAACTCGCAGCCCGGCGGGCGTGCCGGCGAGCTGGAGCATCCGCAGATGCCTTGAGCCCATGTCGATGGCGATGGGACCGAGTTTTGCGCGATCAGGCCTTCGCATCGTTTATTTCTTTTTCGCCGCCGGCGCCGCAGCACCGGAGGAACTCTCCTGCATCTTCACGCTGAGCGTTCCCTTCTTCAGCGTGTCCAGAATCGCTTCCAGCGTCGTGTTCATCTTTCGCAACTCGTCGGTGGCTTCCTTGCGCTGCGCGGTCGCGTCGAACGGGGGCGGAGCGTTCTGGGCCTGGGCGGGGGCGGCGTCGAGCAGCGGCCCGGTCCACACGCGGACGCACGTTAGCGCGAGAAAGCCGACGAGCAGTCGCATGGGCCAGGTCGAGCCGCCGCAGCGCTGGGTCATTCCTGAATCTGAGTGGCTCATCTGGGTCTCCTAAAGATCGTCGTGAAGCGTGTCGTTGGTCCTGAACTGCCCCGTGGCCGGATCGTAGAACCAGCCCTTGTCGGGCGCGGCCGGCGTCTGGGTCACGTCCGCCGCGCCGTTGAACGGGTTGCTGGGAAAGGTGAAGAGGTAGGGGCCGAAGACGACGCCGGTCTGCTCGTTGCGCGTCGGCGAGGCGGTGTGCTGGGCGTCCGTGTACGAGCAGAGCTGGTCCTTCAGGGTTTGATTCTGCCCGGGCGGATACGCACCGTGATGCACCTTGTAGAGTTCCAGTTGCGCCCGAATCATCTTCAGATGGCTTTCCAGCGCCCGCTTCTTCGCATCGTCGGACGCGCCGGCGAAGTGAGGCACGACGAGAGCAGCCGTGATCGCCAGCGCGAAGACGACGATGAGCACTTCGACGACGCTCAGCCCCGCGCGCCCTGCGCATGTTCTTGGCCCCTTGCGGCTGGGGGTCGTTCGCTTCGGAGGATTCATTCGAGGAGCCTGGGAAAGTGCGGACCCTCGATTGACGACACCCTCACGCGCAGAATCGGCCTGCGGCGATGCGCCTGGCGTGCGGCGAACCGATGGGTCATGTCCGGTCATTCGATGTCCCCTGCGCCCGAAGGGGCGATAACGCACATGGCATATCGGACGAACGTCGCCTTGAATGAAGGGGCAGGCGGCGGGGACGAATCGCGGTGACGGATTATCGGCACCGAGGGGGGCAACCCATCCCGCGATCCCCGCGAATTATCCGGTCCTTGGCAGTCTCAAGCGGCCATATCTCCCGCATCGTCCGCCCCTTCATGCCGCAAGACGCTTGGCAACCTGCGCTGAGTTGCTACACTCAATCTGGAGGAACGTCACGCCTGCCCTGTACAATCAGATTGGAGGGTCGTCATGCCTGTTTACGCTCTAAGACGCCTCAACGTCGCGGTCGCCTGTGCCGTGATTCTCTCGCTCGGCATCTGGCCGCGGACTTCCGGCTCCGCGCTCCTCGCCGCGGAATCCGTCCTTCAGCCCGCCGCGCTCTCCGTGCCTGCGGGCCAGCCGCTTGAGTTGACGTTGCGTCTGCCTAACGGCGAGTCGTGGAGTGCCGTCAACGTGGGCCGCTTCATCGTGCGCGAGCAGGGCCTGCAGCGCAGCATCGAGCCGCCCATCGCCGCGACCCGCGACACGACGAGCCTCACGTTTGACAAAGCCGGCTACGCCCTCGTCGCGCTCGACGTCGGGCCGTCCTCGGAGAACGACCGACGCGACTCCTGGCGACGCACCACGCATTGCACCAAGCTCTTCGTTCGCATCACCGGCGAAGGCGAGAAGAGCGCGGGCCGGAACCCCGGACTCACCGCCAAAGTCGGCAGCCGCATCGAACTCCTTCCGCTCATGGACCCGACCCAGCTCGCGCCGGGCGCCGACCTTCCCGTTCGTGCGTACTTCGACGGCGACAAGGCCGCCGGCCTCGAAGTGACCGCCCTCGCGCCGGATGGAACGAGCTTCACGGCCGCGACCGACTCCGTCGGCGCCACGCATTTCAGGCTCGACCGCGCCGGACGCTGGACGATCCGCTTTACGCATGTATCGGAGGGCACCACCTACGTCGCCGAGATGCTCTTCGACGTCAACGAATCAACGCCCGCGCCTCAGCCGGCGCAGCCCTCCGGCTCAAAGTCCAGCTCAAAGAAGGAGGAGAAGTAGTCATGACGTCTAAACAGCCTTTCAAGCTCGCCGCACTGACCGGATGCCTGGCCTTCTCAATGCTGGCGTCGCCGACGCTCGCCTCTGACTGGGTCGAGTTGGGCCCCGCGCCGATCGTCACCGGCTCGTACACGGGTCGGCTCTCCTCCGTCGTCGCCAGCCCGACCGATCCCAACAAGTATTACGTCGGCGGCGCGGACGGCGGCGTGTGGAAGACGCTTGATGGCGGAACGAGCTGGATCCCGCTCACGGACTTTCTCCCGATCTGCTCCATCGGCGCGCTCGCCCTCGATCCAACAAACGACGAGGTTCTCTACGCCGGCTCCGGTGAAGCTAATTACGCCAATCACAGCGTTTATGGCCTGGGCCTCTACAAGACCACCGACGGCGGCCAGACGTGGGAGATCCTCGCGCAAGACACGTTTGCCGGACGCACCTTCGCGCGCCTCGCCGTGTCACCGACCAACACCGACGTCCTCTACGCCGCCATCGGCCATGCGGGCGGCTTCCCCGCGCGCGTCGCGGCCAAGGGACATCCGCAGGGCGACGGGCCGGTCGGCGTGTTCAAGTCCACCGACGGCGGACACAACTGGTCGCAACTGACCAATGGAATCCCCGCCATCGCCGCCACCGACCTCGTCCTCGATCCCGGCGACGGCGACCGCGTCTTCGCCGCTATCGGGCACATCTTCGGCGATAGCGCCAACGGCGTGTATCGCAGCATCGACGGCGGCGCCTCTTTCGTGAAACTCGCCGGCGGACTGCCGACGACCAACATCGGACGCATCGCCCTGGCCATCGCCCCGACCGACGCTAACCGTCTTTACACGATCTTTGTCAATAAGTCCGACAGCTCCGGCGGCGGCGCCACCACGCGCAGCGTGTACCGCACCGACAACGGCGGCGACGCATGGACGGACATCAACCCCGGGAACTTCCAGGCCTCCTACGGCTGGTATCTCTGCACCGCCGTCGTTCGACCCGCCGACCGCGACACGTTCTTCCTCGGCGGTCTGGACATGATCCGCGGCGTGGCCGGCGGTTCGAGCTACTCCACGCGCACCCCGCCGCACGTGGACCTGCACGCCCTGGCCTTCGACGCCTCGGAGCGACTGCTCTCGGCCGATGACGGCGGGCTGCATCGCTCGCCGGACTTCGGCAATTCGTGGGTTTCGCTCAACCGCGGGCTGGGCGTCATTCAGTTCTACGCCGGCGTCTCGATCCATCCCACCAGCCGCGATTTCCTCCTCGGCGGTTTTCAGGACAACGGCTCGTGCATCCGCACCACCAACCTCGAATGGGTCAGCAAGGTCGGCGGCGACGGAGGCTGGACTTCGCTCAGTCCGTTCGACCCCAACGTCATGCTCGCGGAGTATCAGGGCACCGGAAATCTCTACCGCTCCACCAACGGCGGATCATCGTTCAACGCCTCCGGCTCCGGCATCAGCGGCAGCGACCGCAACTGCTTCCTGCCGCCGCACATCTTCGATCCGCAGACCGTCGGCCGCATGTTGTACGGAACCCACCGCGTCTATCAGAGCCTCAATAGCGGCTCGAACTGGACCGCCATCAGCGGCGACATCACCGGCGGCTCGGGCGCCATCCGCGCGCTGGCCATCGCCCCGTCCAACTCGCAAACCGTTTACGCCGCCACCAACGACGGCCGCGTCCTCGTCAGCACCGACGGCGGACGGAACTTCTCGCTCAAGATCACCGGGCATCCCGGCTGGCCCCGCGTCACGCGCGAGCTGGCCGTCGATCCCCTCGACGACTCCACGGCCTTGCTGGCGACGGCGTGGTTCGGCGTGGACCAGGTCAACGCCACCTTCGACCGCGGCGACACATGGGTGAGCCTCGACGGCGATCTGCCCGACGTCCCCGTCAACGTCGTCGCGGTGTTCAACGACGGCGTCTCCCGCTTCCTCTTCGCGGGCACGGACGCGGGCACCTACGTCACCGCCGACGACGGCGCCACCTGGACGCTCATGGGCCTGTCGCTTCCGTACACGCCCGTCATGGACCTCGTCGTGGATCTGGCGCAAGGTCGCCTCGTCGCCACCACGCAGGGCCGCGGCGCCTGGCACATGCCGCTGCCCAGGGTCGTTTGCGCCGCCGTCACCAACGTGAAAGTCCGTTGCGCCTCGACCGGAAAGATCTCCGTGAAAGTCAGTTCCACGTTAGTCGAGGGCAGCGTGCTCACCTTCACCAACGACGGCGACCGCGCGAGGGAAGTCATCCTCGCCGCGGACGGCTCCGGCAAAACAAAGTGGAAGAATCAGACGGGCCAGCACGAAATCTGCCTGTCAGACTGCGGCGATTGCCAGACCGTCACCTGCCCGTAGAGGCAAGGTGATCTCGCCATCAAGGTGAAGGCGGAGCGCTATGCAACCCCCCTCCCTTTCAGGGAGGGGCTGGGGGAGGGTGATTCTCCGCGACGGCAACCCCAAACCCC
>CAZGJA010000050.1:0-6150 GCA_964526695.1 uncultured Phycisphaeraceae bacterium | reverse complement strand
CCAGGATTCGCCGGCGTCAAGGCCGATGCCGCTGGTTCCCGTCGTGCTGACGCGGCAGTCGAACACCCGCACCTGCTCGGCCGCCGATCCGGCGATGCCGTGCTTGCTGCTGCCCGCGGCTTCGATCGTGACGCCTTCGATGCGGATGTCCTTGGGAGTCTGATCTCCCCCGCCGCCGCCCTTGACGATCTCGATGCCGTGCCCGTTGCTGGTCTTGAGGGTCAGGTTGCGAATGCTGTTGTTGCGCAGGGTTTCGGTGCCGCTGGTGATCTTGATGCCGCTGGCCGCGCTCGACGGAGCGATGATCACCGCGTAGCGATCCACGCCGACGAGGTCGATGTTCTCCCTTGTGCCATCAAGGTCAACCGATTCAGCGTACGTGCCGGCGTAGATGAAAACCGTCCAGCGAACGCTGGGGCTATCGGGGATGTCGTTTAACGCCCCTTCGATCGTCGTGAAATCAGCGTTTCCCGAGGGATCAACGGTTTTCGTCCGTTCAAAGTCGTGCTGAGCAAGGGCGGGGAGGGTGAGAACAAGGGAGAAAAACCCGAAAACAGGCAGAGATCGCACGGGACGAGACATGAGCGTGACTCCTTGAAACAAGGACAACAAACAATTCGACTGTCCGCTGGGACGGCACAACGCCATCCATCCGCCTCAGCGAATTCTAGGACCGAGGAAATGGGGCAGTCAAGCTCAGCTCCCGAATTGGTTGAAAAAAAAACGTAAGCAAGCGATAATACAGGTGGCGGAGCCGCACAATATCTGTCCCGCCAGGAGGAAGGTGACCTTGTGTCTTCGCTTACATGGAGAGGCCGCGTAGGACGACTTTTTTGGGTCGCGGTGGGGTTTGCCGCCAGTACGACCCCGGTCAACGCCCAGAGGTTGACCGGTCTGAGAGTCGAAGGACCGTCACGGGTTGTGGAACGGACGACGGCTCGATACACCGCTACAGCTGAATTCGATACCGGTAAGGAGTACGACGTGACGTTGTCCAGCTCCTGGGAGGTCGTCCCCGACACCTACGCGGAGTTCGACTTTCCGGGCCGGTTGATTGCACGCGAAGTCTCGGCGGATCAAGCGGTGATTGTGAACGCAAGCTACACGTGGGACGGCGTCACCAAGAGTGACACCCTTGAAGTGACTATTCTGGATATCCCTCCCAAGGACAGCGGCCCCGACCCCTGGCCGACATGGGGACGGACGACCACGCGCCTCTCGAACACGCAAACGGTGGGGCCGCAGACCCCGCGGATCGAATGGTCGGTCAAAGTGGATTTCTACCCTGGAACCTCTCAGATCGACTCGAGCTGCTCGATGGACGCGCACGGGAGAGTTTTTCAAGGGCAGCTTCAGGGAATGACCGCCGTGGACACCATCTCGCACAATGTCCTTTGGGTCGCCGATGGCATCGATGGCGTCTATTCCTCGCCCTCTGTTTTCGGGGATCGGGTGTTCTGGGGTGTAACCACTGCGGGAAACTTCTTTTGTTCAGACGCCGCAACGGGGAAAGAGCTGTGGCGGTTCAACGCCAGAGACGGATACTACGTGTCCCCCTGTGCGGATTCGCAAGGCGTTGTTTATTTCAACGATCGACATTCTAACGTCTATGCGCGGCGGATGAGCGACGGGGCGGAAGTCTGGACGGCTCTCCTCAACAGCGACTGTTTTTGCCCAATGGCCATGGAACCGAATCAGATCCTCCTGGGCGGCAAGGACTCTGAAGTGGCGGCGCTGAGGCCGGTGGACGGTTCACAGCCGTGGGAGGTGTATTGGATCTTCGATACCAACCGGGAAGTACTCGGCACGGCAGTTCTGACGCCAGAAATGGCGTACATCGCATCCACGGACAGGTACGTGTACGCCGTCGATCCGGGGGATGGTTCATTACTTTGGCGATTCTACTCTGAGCAGTCCAATCGCGGTTCGCTGGCCTTAGGGCACGACGGGATAATCTACACAGCGACTTCGGGCAACATCGGGTGGCTCTTTGCTATCTCGCCTGCAGGTCAGGAGGTTTGGCGGTTTCGAACGAATGGATTGGTGCTGAACAGCCCCATCGTTGCCGGCGACGAGACGATCTATGTAACCGCAACCAATTCCGACGGACAGCAAAACCCGGGATACGTGCATGCGGTTCAAGCGGACGGCACGGACCTCTGGACCAAGCAGATGCCCGCGAGTGTCGTTGCTTCGCCGATGCTCGCCCCTGACGGCACGCTTTACGTCGTCTGCCGGGACAAGTACCTCTACGCCTTCCGCGACCCGGCCGGCGACCTCAATTATGACAAGATCATCGACCTGGCCGACTACGCGAAGTTCGACACCTGCATGACCGCCCCGCGCCTCTGGGGCACCAAGGCCAACACCGCCCCCGGCTGCGAGCTCCTCGACTTCGACCGCGACTGGGACGTGGACCTCGCCGATTACGCCGCGTTTCAGAACGCCTTCGGCACGGCCATACCCTGAAACCACTGGGCATGGGTCATCCTTGTCGGCGCGTGCGGTCTACCTGCCCATCCCGACGATCTTGAGCGGATGCCGCCGTGAAAGACAGGTCGTCCGCGTCTCCACCTCACGAGCGCAGCCCGTGCGCCTCTCGTTGACCGACCATTTCATCGAGCGCTACAATCAACGGCTCGCCGCGACTTCCCGAAGGGAACGCGCCCGCGCGGCGCCGTGGAGGGCAGCTTGATCGGCCGGATGACCGGGATCCTGATCGTCACGTCCTGGCTGGTCGCCATGTCGTGGCTGGTGCGACGCGACCTGTGGCCCGTCTGGACCGCCGAGCCGGCCCCCAGCCCGCTTCGCGCCGACTGGATGGCCGCCGGCGGAAAAGTCGAGCTGCAGGCCGGCGTCTTCCGCGACAGCGGGCGCATCGGCACCCTCTGGACGGTTTTCCACTTCCGCCGCGAGGTCGTCGAGCGCGAAGACCTCATCATCCTCGAGCAGCTCCTTCCGCAACTCGCCGGCTTCCGCGTGCAGGCCGATTCGACCTACACGCCCGAAGGCGCGCTCGACAGCCTCAAGGTCGAGCTGCGCGTCGCGGGGCACCCGTATCCCGTCAAGCTCGACGGCGAGCGCTTCCCCAAGGACTTCGCCTTCACGCTCGACGCGGGGCTGGGGCCGCTGCCCGCCGTCAAAATCCCGCTGACCGACGCCGACATGGTCGCGGAAGTCTTCAACCCGTTCACCACGCTGCCCAAGCTCCACGTCGGGCAGACGTGGAAGATGCAGGTCATCAACCCGGTGGCCGCGCTGACCAACGTGGGGGAGAAGTTCCTGACGCTGGTGGCCCGCGTGACGCGCCGGGAAAAGACCGCGACGAACTTCGGCGTGCTGGACTGCTTCGTCGTCGAATCGGAAAAGGTCCGCGCCTGGGTCGATGCGGAAGGCGTTGTGCAGATTCAGGAGGTGCACCTGCCGGTGGCCTCGACCATCCGCATAATCCGCGAGCGCTTCGACCCGGACCTGTACAATCTCGGCGTAGCCAGCCAGCGCGAGTGGGAACTGGACCTGAGCGCGCCGTAGGCGCGGAGATGAGCGACGCCTCAGCGCCCCCGGGGCAAGCCGGGGAGTATCGACCGCAGCATGATGTTCATTGCACCGCCGCGCGGGATAATAAACGAACCTCGAATGAGTGAATCCCAGCCATCCAGAAGTTCGCCGGCGATTGAGCTGGTCGGCGTGCACAAGCGCTACGGCAGCCGCGTGGCCGTCGTCGATCTGACGCTCACCGTGCCGCGCGGCGAGATCTTCGCGTTCCTCGGCCCCAACGGCGCGGGCAAGACGACCACGATCAAGATGATCGCCGGGCTGCTGCGCCCGCACGCGGGAACCGTGCGCGTCTGCGGCGGCGAGATGAACATGAACGGCGCGCCGGTGAAAGCGCGAATGTCCTACGTCCCGGACCAGCCGTACCTCTACGACAAGCTCACCGGGCGCGAGTTCCTCGACTTCGTCTCGCAGATGTACGACCTCGGACCCGCGCGACGCGACGCGGCGCTCGCCGACCTCGCCGCCCCGCTGGGCATGAACGACTTCCTCGACCGCCTCACCGAAACCTACAGCCACGGCATGAAGCAAAAGGTCGTTCTCGCCGCCGCGCTGATGCACGACCCGGAGGTGCTCGTCATCGACGAGCCGATGGTCGGGCTGGACCCGCGCACCGCCCGCGCCGTCAAGAACATCTTCCGCCAGCGCACGCGCGACGGCATGAGCGTGTTCATGAGCACGCACACGCTGGAGGTGGCCGAGGCCATCGCCGACCGCATCGGCATCTTCAACCTGGGTCAGCTCGTCGCCCTCGGCACGCTGGACGAGCTGCGCGCCCTCGCCTCGCGCGAGCACTCGCTGGAGGACATTTTCCTGCGCCTCACGGAGATGACCGATGAAACCGTTGCCTGAGGCGCTGCCCTCCCGGTTTTCGCTGCTGATGCGCCTGCGCGGGCGGCTCGTGTGGAACCACGTGCGCTGCGCCGCCGCCGAGGCGCCGATTCGCCTGGCGCTGACCGTGCTGTTCGTGGTCATCATCTGGATGGGGCTGTACGCCCTGTTTTTCCACGTCTTCGCCCTGCTGCGCAGCACGCCGCTGGAGGGCGTGGTCGCCATCCCGCTGGTGTTCAACTTCTTCTTCCTGGCGATGCTCGCGCTGCTGATCTTCTCCAACGCCATTCTCGCGTTCGGCTCGCTCTTCGCACGCGATGAAGTGGCCTACCTGCTCTCGCTGCCGCTTCCGCCCGCGGACGCCGTGCTCATCAAATACCTTGAAACGCTGGTGTTTTCGAGCTGGTCGCTCATTCTGCTCGGGCTGCCGCTGATGACCGCGATGGCCGACGCGACCTCCGAGCCGCGAATGTTCTATCCCCTGTTCATCGCCTTCTTCCTCGGCTTCATCCCCATCCCCGGCGCGCTGGGGCTGTGCCTGGCGTGGGCCATCGCGCGGTTCTTTCCGCGCGAGCTGAAGCGCTACGTCATCCGGTGGACGGCCATCGCCGGCGTCATCGTCGTCGGCTGGGTGCTTTACTCGCTGCAGCGCCTTCCCATCGACAGCGACATCTGGCTTCGCGACTTCCTCGCCCAGCTTCAGTTCATCGAGTCCGCCTTCTGGCCCAACACCTGGGTCGCCAAGGGCATCGACCACGCCATGTCAGGCCGCATGGCCGAGTCGCTCGGCTACCTCGCCGTCACCGTGACCAACGGTCTGTTCCTCAGTTGGCTCGCGGTGCGACTCGTCGCGCGGCGTCTCGCCTCCGCGTACGACGCCTCCGTGTCCTCGCGCCATGTCACGCGGCAGTCGAGCGCCGTCACGGGCTTCCTGCTGGAGATGGTGTTCTTTTACCTGCCGCCGCCGCTGCGGCTGATCGCCTCCAAAGACCTGCGCACGTTCTTCCGCGATCCGCTGCAGTGGAGCCAGCTCCTCATCCTCCTGGGGCTGATGACGCTGTACCTGATGAACGTTCCGCACCTGCACGGAGACCTCTCGCCGGGACCGTGGCGGCTGCTGATTCCTTTCTTAAACCTCTGCGCCGTCAGCCTGATCCTCGCCACCTTCACCAGCCGTTTCGTCTATCCGCTCATCTCGCTGGAGGGACGGCAGCTCTGGCTCATCGGCCTGCTGCCCGTGCGCCGCGGACGCATCCTGCTGGCGAAGTTCGCCTTCGCGTTCACGGTGACGCTGATTGTCGCCTGCGCGACGCTGAGCCTGGAGACTTTGATTCTCCGCCTCGACTGGCGATGGATTTTGATTCACCTGTCGGCGACGCTTTCCGTGTGCTTCGCGCTGTGCGCCTTTGCCGTGGGCATCGGCGCGCGCTGGCCCGTCTTCCGCCAGACCAACACCGCGCGCATCGCCAACGGCATGGGCGGAACGATTAACCTCGTGGCCTCCGTGCTGCTGGTCGGCGTGCTGCTGGCGGTGATGGGCTACGCGACGTGGCGCGCCCGCGCGGACAGCGCCCTGGCCATGCCCACCTGGGAAACCGTGGGCTTCACCGCCCTCACGCTGCTGATCTCCCTCGGCGCCGGCTGGCTCGCCCTCATGCTCGGCGCCCGCCACTTCGAGCGCGTCGAAGTGTGAGGCGTTGCCTAACTCCCCTCCCTCCCAGGGAGGAACCAGGAGGGGGCTGCATCCTTAACCCCCCTCCCTTC
>CAZGJA010000049.1:0-27252 GCA_964526695.1 uncultured Phycisphaeraceae bacterium | reverse complement strand
GCCCGGCGGAAAATAACGCTTCAACAGGTTCCATTCGTCCGCCGGTATCAAACCTTCCGTGGCTTCCATGCCCCAACCATACCACGATAATCCTCAACGCACCACAATTAAGTTAACGCTTATGGGGCTATGCCCGCCTTCCGCCTTGCAGCCTCTCGCGGCGGGCATAGCCCGCCCTACGGGACAGTGCCGCTACGCGCCGTGCTGCTACGCGCTGCGCCGCGCCGTGCGGCAACGCGAGTTGGATCGTGCCCGCGACCGCCGCGCGGGTCAACCCGCCGGCGCGTGATCGAACAAAAATATCACAGACGACGCTGTTTTTTGCGAATCCGCGGCACTCGCGGGCTTGCCGGTTCGCGTGTAAAGACTGCCTGGCAAGGGCTTCGTCCGCGGGCTTGGGTCACAAGGAGCAACTCATGGGATTCGCATCCGGCGCTGTCACGTTTCGCAGGTTCTTCATCGTCGGCGAGCATCCGCAGCGCCTCGGCAAGAAGTGGCTCGACGCGCTGCACGCGCACGCCTTCGGGCGACATCAGACGCTCTCGCGCGACGGCGTCGAGTTCGGCTGGATCAAGCCCACGCACCTGTTCGACACGGACTTCACCGCGCCGGAGCGGCTTGAGGTCGGGCGTTTTGTCCACCTCGGGCTGCGCATCGACCGCACCGCGCCGCCGCCGGCGATCGTGCGCAGCTACCGCATGATGGAGGAGGCCTCGCGCCTCGCGGAAAGCGGCAAGCTCTTCCTGACGCGGTCGGAGAAGAAGGATGCCAAGGAGTCGGCGCTGTCGCGGGCGGAGCAGGAGGCCAAGGGCGGCGCGTTCCGTCGCGTGTCGGCGACGCCGGTGCTGCTCGATCTGGAAGACGGCGTGGTGTACTTCGGCAACACCGGGTCGGCCGCCGCGGACCGGTTGATTTCGCTGTGCGCCGACACGTTCGACGTCAGCCTCGTGCCCGCCAACGCGGAGGAAGTCGCGTTCCGGTTCGCGCAGCGCGCGGGACTGTCGCGCGCGTTCGAGGACGTTACGGCCGATCCGCTGTCCGAGCCGCCGGCGATGGGGGCGGGGATCGACGGCGCGTCAATGAACGGGCACGACCGCGGCTTTCTCGGTCGCGAGTTTCTGACGCATCTTTGGCGGCTGCGCGATCAGGAGGAAGGGCTGTGCCCAGCGGGGGGAGACCGTTCAATCGAGTTCGCGCTGCACAAGTCGATGCAGCTCGAGTGCGAATGGGGCGTCGGGGGGCGCGTCGCCATCCGGGCGGACGCCCCGGCCTCGGCGCCTGAGGCGCGGCTGGCGCTGGCCTCGGGGAAGCTGCCGGTGCGGGCGGGGATCATGCTGGCGCTGAGCGGCGAGGAGTTCTCCTTCTCGCTGAACGCTCCGGCGTGGACGGTCTCCGGCTTGCAACTGCCGCGCCCGACGGAGCGCGATCCGGCCGCGGCGCTGGAGGAGCGGTTCATGTCCTTGCGCGAGACGGCGCGGACGCTGGACGCGATGTTCGAGGCGCTGCTGCGGGTGCGGCTCGACGCGGGTTGGAAGTCCGAATGGAACGGCATCCGGCGATGGGCGCAGGAACGCAGCGCCCCGCCCACGGCAGCGCCGCGCCGCGCGTCGGCATGAGTTGCGCCAAGCTCTGGGCGCGGAGATCGCCGCGCATGAAAACACGGCGCTGACCTTCTCGAAGTCAGCGCCGTGTCAGGGTGAACGAATGAACCGCGTACACGGGTCGCGTGGCCCGCCTACTGGCAGGTCACGTTGATCGGCTCCTTGCAGCCGGCCGGGTCCGTCAGTTCCGCGACGTGATCCTGCCCGGTGACGATCCGCGAGAACTTCGCCTTCTTGCCGGAGATGGTGGCGTAGCCCGCGTTGCCGTCGATGGACAAGCCCACTGAGTAGCCGTCGTATCCGGTCCCGAAGGTCACAATCTTGGCGATCACGCGACCGGTGGTGACGTTGCAGGACGCCGTGAACTTCTTGATGCCGTCGCAGGGGACCGAGCTTCCGCCGACCGGTCCGTTGACGCCGACGTTCATGGAGTTCGGCGAGCCGGGACGGAAAAGCCCGACGGTGGCGACGGCCGCGCCCGGCGGCCGGTCCGCGTCGAAGCGGAAGTTGTACAGCGTGCCCCACCGGAGGGCGTTGGCGTTGTGATTGACGTTGTAGGCTTCAGCTTCCCACATGATGAAGCCTTCGCCGACGGTGGCGGCCCAGTCCACGTTGGAGTACACGCCGCCGTCCACGCCGTCGCCGCTGTGCGAGTCCACGTCGTGATGGCCGATGTTGGTGATGTTCACGTTCTGCGGCAGGGGGATCATGAACGAGCGCGCCGAGCGATGCGAATTGAGGTTCTGCACGGCGTACTCGTAATGAAACGTGCCGTCGCCGTTGTCGGTCGCCTTGTAGGCGATGATGAAGCGGCCATCGTCGGGGACGTCCAGGTAAACGGTTTTGACCGCCGGATCGAAGTCCTCCCATGCGAGGATGGCGGCTTTCTCGCGCTGGGTGAAATGTCCCGTGACGAAGAGGAGGCTGTAGTTCGGCTCGACGCCTGCGATGTTGACGCGGCGGTACGAGGCATTGTTGTCGTCGTTCTTAAAGGCGGCGTCGTCGGGGTGGACATACTGCCCCTCGGCGAAGTACATCGCTCCGGGGTTAAGGTCGGGGTTGATGTCCGTGTTGTGCACTTGGAGCCGGAAGGACAGGCCATTTTCGATTCTGTGCTCGCCGTAGGGATAGGGGAAGTCTCCGGTGGACGCGTTGACTTCGGATCGGGGACCGAGATTAAACTGGTTCCCGTTGAGGCTGGCGGTGTACGGGTCGGAGCAGTGAACGCCCAACGAGGTTCCGTCCGTGCCCTGGCAGTCCGTGAAGCACAACGTCTGCGAGAGGGCGTAAAAGCCGTGCTTCAGCCAGCTCTGGCCGACCTGCTCGAAACGCCCGTCTTTGAGCCGGTACAGGTTCTGAGCGATGACCGGATGCTGGTTTGTCCACTCAATCCAGTCGAGGTTCTGATCGCCGATGTTGCACGAAATCGTGCCGAGGGAGAAGGCGGTGATCCCGTTGCGCTGCGTCCACTTGGTCGTTTCCGAGATGTCGCCGACGATCACGTCGGGACCGATCTGCGCGTACGCGGTCGCCGCTGCGAAGAGCGCAACCCCTGCCGCCCCCATCCTACGGGTCAACATGCCTGTCCTCCCTTGCTTGGAAAAAGGAAATCCCCCGAGACCAAACTCGACAGCCCGCCTGCGCCGCCCGCGCCGGGGGACGGCTCGCCCCCCCCCGCAGACCGGTCGTCGAGTCCCCCTTGGCCGTTGCTGTATTGTGACTAATCTACAGATGGATTTCAAGGAGGCCGTTCTTGCACGCGAACGGGCGAGCTTATTGCGCGGTTTCACGCACATTTGCGGACGGCCGGGGGACACCGGTTCACTTTGTGCTTCAGAGGACCGGGGGTCCGGAACAGAGCCGCGCCCGTAAGGAAGCGATTCACGCCGAAATCCCGCATTTTGCCACGCGAGTTCGCTTGATTCACGGCTATTCGACGGCGGGTGTGCCCGCGGTACCGCATCCGCTTGGGACCGCTCGAAAGACCGCTTCCTTACGGGCGCGGCTCTGTTTCGCAGCGACCGCTTCCTTACGGGCGCGGCTCCGACATGCGCGGCTCCGACGGGCGCTGCTCCGACATGCGTGGTCCCCCTCAAGAGGAGTCGCTCTGACGTGTGGACTCCGCCGGATTCCCTTGGCACTCAGCCCGAACGGGTTTTTCGGAGTCCACGGATGACCGATCACGCGTCGAGTCATGCGGAGTTACGAGCACGCGATTTCAAGCACCGCGCACAGGGGCTGTTCCACCACTGGTCGGGGAGCTACGACCGATCGCTGCTGAACTTCTTCGTTTTTCGTCCGGCGCACATGGCGATGCTGGAGGAGATCGCCGCGTGGCGGGCGAGCCGGTCGGCGCCCGAGCCGTTCCATTTGCTCGACATCGGGTGCGGGACGGGCTCTCTTGCGGCGATCGTGCGATCGTCGCCTTGGCCGGTGGACGTGACGGCCATGGATTACGTCCCGTCGATGTGCCGGCTGGCGCGGGAGAAGCTCGATCGCACGCCCGCGGCGGAACAAGTTCACGTCGTCAACGGCGACAGCGAGCACCTGCCGTTTCCCGCCGGCTCGTTCGACGTGCTGACGTGCTCAAACTCGTTTCATCACTACCCGCATCAGGACGCGGTCGTGCGCGAGATGCGCCGCGTGCTGCGCCCCGGCGGAAAGCTGATTCTCATCGACGGCTTTCGCGACAACGTCATCGGCTGGTTCGCCTTCGACTTCATCGTGCAGCGCGTCGAACGCAACGTGCACCACGCCTCCTGGTCGCTCGTCCGGCAGCTCTTCCAGAAGGCCGGATTCACCGACGTCCGCCACCGCAAGATCAACCTGCTCGCGCCGCTGCTGGTCACGACCGGCGTTGCGCCATGATCGGGGCGCGGTTGGACTCTTCCTGTGTCGTCGACCGACTCCAGTGCGCAGCGCCTCGGTTGTTCCCAGGCGCTGCGCACTGGAGTCGGATAGAGACGCACGTGGGTCGAAACCAACCTGACCCTGCGGCAAACCGGACGCCCATGCGATCCGAACGTCTTTCTTCACAGCCGGGAACGGTTCGCAGCGGATTCCAGCCCCGCGATCACCCCGTAAGACCAGGTTTGCAGGATTGGGGCTTGACATGCAATGTCTTACCGGCGCGACTCTGAAAGACGGGCGAGGCTTGGACGGGATGCGGTCTCCATGCGACATTGCGTGACATTGGGAAGGCGGAGTGCGATCGACCTTGGACGTTGACGTTCTCATCTTCGGCGGAGGCGCGGCCGGGCTGTGGGTGCTCGACGAGCTGCGCCGCGCCGGGATGTCAGTGCTGCTCGTTGAGACGGCATCGCTGGGGACCGGGCAGACAATCGCCTCGCAGGGCATCATTCACGGGAGGATCAAGTACACGCTGGCGGGACTGCTCTCCGAATCGGCGCGATCGATCCGGGATATGCCCCGCATCTGGCGCGACTGCCTGCGCGGCGCGAATCGCGCGGGCTGCGCGGATGGCGCGGACGGCGGGGCCGCGCCGGATTTGTCGAACGTGCGGGTGCTGTCAGAGGTCTGTCACCTGTGGCGGACGGACTCGCTCAGCTCGCGCGCGGGTCTTGTCGGCGCGGCCGGCGGGCTGCGCAGCGAAGTGACGCGGCTGGCGGCGGCGGATCGCCCGCCCCCTTTGGCGCATTGCCCGGGGGACGTGTTCGCCGTGCGCGAGCAGGTGATCGACGTGGCGAGCCTGCTGGGCGAGCTTGCCAGGCCGCATGAAACGCGCCTGCTGAAAACCGACGAAACCGGCATGGATTTCGCATTTCAGCGACCGGGCGAAGTAGGCTCCGTGCGTCTCGCTCGTCCCGCCGGCGGGAGTCCGCTGGAGGTGAGACCTTCCTTGATCGTTCTGACCGCCGGCGTGGGCAACGCCGACCTGCGCCGTCGCGCGGGGCTTTCGACGCAGGCCATGCAGCGCCGTCCGCTGCACCAGGTGCTCGTGCGCGGCAACCTGCCGATGCTCTTCGGCCACTGCGTGAACGGCGCGAAAACCCGAGCGACGATCACCAGCGTCGTCGACGCCGCGGGGCGCACCGTGTGGAACGTCGGCGGGCAGATCGCCGAGGACGGTGTAAACATGGACCCGCCGGCGTTAGTCGCGCACGCGCGTCGCGAGCTGGCGTCGGTCCTGCCCGGCGTGACGCTTGCGGGGGCGGAATGGACCACGGTTCGCGTGGATCGCGCCGAGCAGGCCACGCCGGGAGGGCTGCGCCCCGCCGGGCCTTATGCCAAGCGCGAAGGCAACGTCATCACCGCCTGGCCGACGAAGCTCGCCCTGGCGCCGCGGCTTGCGCGGATGGTGCGGGAGTTGATCCCCGCCGCGCCGCGCCGCTCGCCCGTTGCGCTCGACAAGGCGGAGCCGCACATCACCCTCGACTGGCCCCGGCCGAAAGTCGCCGCGCCGCCGTGGGAGGAGCGACGAGAATGGTCCGCGTAGGTCCAGGCGAGTCGCCGGTTTTGGTTTTTGCAGCGAAGAACGTAACGGCCATGCACATGCTCGCCATACAACTCACCTGGAAAGCCCGCCTGAGGCTGTCGTTTCCCTGCGATGGAACTGTGCATGTGAATGTGTATGACGACCACCGGTGCGCGCCGCATCGAGCCGTGCGTCTTTCTACTCCCGCCCGATGTCATCAGAGCCAGCCGCCTGACCCTTCGCCATTCCTCTGCGTTCCTCTGCGTCCCTCTGCGGATAAGACTCCGCTTGCCGGCCTCGGAGGATCGCATCCATGATGCCGCCCATCAGCGCCATCGGATTCGGCGCATTCAAGATCGGACGCAACGAGGGCATCAAATACCCCGCGGGCTACCCCCTGCCCACGGACGCGCAGGCCGAGGCGCTGCTCAACGGCGTGCTCGATCTGGGCATCACCTACCTCGACACCGCCCCGGCCTACGGCGTCAGCGAGGAGCGGATCGGCCGGTTCCTCGCCCCGCGCTGCGATGAATTCGTGGTCTCGACAAAGGTCGGCGAAACATTCGAGAATGGCCGCTCGACGTTTGATTTCTCGGAGCCGGCGGTCTGCGCGAGCGTCGACCGCAGCCGAAGGCGACTGGGCCGCGACGTGCTCGATCTCGTGCTGGTTCACGCCCCGCGGAACGACGTGGAAGTCCTTCAGCGGACGCAGGTCGTTGCGGCGCTGACGGACCTGCGCGATCAGGGCATCGTGCGGAGCATCGGATTCTCCGGTCATACGGAACCCGCGTTCGCCGCCGCGCTGGCCTGGGCGGACGCGATCATGGTCGAGTACCACGAGAAAGACGCGACGCTGGGTGCGGTCATGTCGCAAGCCGCCACGCGCGGCGTAACGGTCATCGTCAAGAAAGGTCTCGCCTCGGGCACGCTCAGCGCCCGCAGCGCCGCGCAGTTCGTTTTCCAGCACCCGGCCGTCCGCAGCCTCGTGGTCGGCTCGCTCAACCTGAGCCACCTCCGCGAGCTGATCGAAGCAGCCCGCAGCCACGAATTCTAATAAGCCTCGCGAGCCAACCCCTACCGCTCAAGGGCCTGTCGGACTGCCGCCAGGGTGCGGTTGCTGTACGGCGGTTGGGTCCGACAGAGTGCGGGATGGGCGTCTTATCTTGCCGGACGCCGTCGAAGCAGGCCGCGGTGCTGCATGTCGCCTGCACGGCCCCTGTGCCCGCGCGCGCCCATTATCCGGTCCCGCTGCCGCTTGTGGATCGGCTCGGCTCGCGTCGGCCGACGGCGATGCGCTGCGTGCAGGGTCCAGAATGCCGGTCGCCCGCCGATCCTACGGCGTGTACATCCAGCCGTTGCTGCGCACCCAGCGCACGTCCGTGCCGCAGGCGGCGCGGAGCCGACCGGCGAGCAGCGCGGCGTGATGCTGGATGTGCCGGATGTTGTGCAGTTGATGCTCCAGCTTGGGCATGCCTTTGTGCCAGGGGAACCCGCAGTCCGCGGCATCGAGATCGAGCCGGTCCACGGCCGCGTCCGCCGAGTCGTCGCAGAGGCGCCAGTACTCCAGGATCTGCGCCCGGGTGTAGGGGTCGTCGAACTTCGCTCCGCTGTCCACGGGCCAGGGGAGGTCGTCGTACCCTTCCCGATGATGCTCCCACCGGCGGAAGTCCTCCAGCGTCGGCTGAAGGTACATGTCCGTGGCGTGAAGCGTGTGGTAAGCGACCTGCCAGAAGGGCACAGGGTGCGGGCCGCCGTTCCACAACTCCTCCGGGCACAGCTCGATCGCCTGCCGCAACATGCCCAGCGCGGCGTGGTATTGCCCTTTCAACGCACGGCGGATGTCCATGCCCACGGCTCCATGAACGAACAACGAACTTGAGCGACCAGCGCGAGCGTGGCTTCCTCGCAAGCACCCGATTCGCCGGACGCTCGCAGGGATCATAGGCGCAGCGGAGAGCGCGTCGAGCGTGCGCCGCGCTTTCAGCGTCCAACGATAGGATGCTGATAGGATCGGTAAACGCCGCGCCCGCCCAGCATCGCCGCGCCCAAGCCCACGAGCGTCCAGAAGATCGAGCCGCTCCGGTGTTTTGGTTCACTGGCACGCGCCTCGGCCTTTGCTCGCGCTTCCCAAAGGGGGATTTCCAGTTGGTTCAGTTTGTCGCGGAGTTCGTTGAGCCGTTGCTGCGTATCCAGCGGCAAGTTCTTCCACGCGTCGTTGAGCCGATCCACGACGCCGCCCCCCAGCGCCGCGTACTCGCGCTGCAGGTTGCCGTACTGCCGCTCCAGTTCCCCCAGCACCACATCGCTCCCGGCGTCGGGTTCCCGCAAGATGCAGCCGCTCAATCCCGGGCAGTTGAAGATCGCCACAAGCCCGCCGATCCAGCAGAGCAGGCAGCCCGGCACGAACTTCGAGGCCTGGGGGCGCCGTTTCATGATCGGAGCAGGATCGGAAGCACTCATCATATCGCCTCCCGTCTCGAAGCGCGGTTTGCCGAGAAACTGAACGCATCCCGCCCGGTGCCGACGAGTCAGCCGGCGACGCATGCCGGCCCCAGCCCAGTCGGAACTCCGCGCAGCCCCAACACGTTGGTCTTCGCAGAGGCTGACAGCGAGCTACGAACGACGTTAGGAGTTTCCGCGCGGGATAATACGCACGGGCGCGGATGCCCCAGGCCTGATGGAGTCTCGCCAGGCGCGGAGGATCCTGCTCGCGCCGGAAACGAAGCGCGCGGGGTTGCCTGTCGGGCGAGTCGCACCGCCTTCGAGTGAGCGGCTCGCCGCGTCAAGCGCCCTTCGGATCAGGCAACCCGATGATCCGCCCCGAGTGACTTCCGGCGCCGCGTTACGGGTTGCAGGTCGTCGAGCCGCATTCCTCCGGACACTCGACGAGGCAGACCGTGTGCCCGCCGCCGGCGACGTTTTTCCAGTTCGCCTTGGCCTTGCCGCGACGGTTGACCGTCGCCATCTTCGTGTCGCCGCCGTCAAGCGTCAGGTGCAGCATCGTGCCCTCGGCGAGCGAAGTCTTTGCGAGACCGACCACCTTGAATGCCCCGTCCTTGCACTTGGCTGTGACGGCGTTGATCGCGCCGCAGTCGAAGCCGCTGGGCAGGGAGGGAACCTGCGTGAGGTAGATGTAATCGCCGGTGGTGAGGAAGTTGTCGTTGATCGCGTTGCCCGCCGCGTAGAACGTGATCGCGCCCATCGCGCTGCCGGGCGCGGTCCAGCGCACCGGATACTCAACGGAGTTTCCGTTCGCGGCCCAGTTGGCGATCGAGTCGTCCACGCCGTCGCTGGTGTGCGTGACGAAATGATGCGAGGAGCCGGAGTACTTGGTCCGCCCGGCGTCCGTGAGCGTCAGGTCGCCGGCGCGGTTGCCGCTGGCGTCCTCGGCGCTGATCTGGAAGCCGCCGCCGACCTGCGCCGCGTCCGAGACACGCACGGTGAGGTCATACACCATGCTGTTTTCGTATTGTGCGGGAACGCCGAGAATCTCGACCTCGCCGCCTCCGCCGGTGCCGGGCGTGTGGCACTCCATGCAGGTCAGACCCGAGCTGGCGATGCTGCCGTTGTAACCCGCGGCCGCCCCGGAGCGCCGCGCCTCCACCAGCGCGCCCAGCGTCAGCGTCAGCCCCGCCACCAAAACGACCGATAAGCCCTTGTGCTTCTTCATCCTGCTTCCTCCTGTCCCGGCGCAGCGGACACCCTGTCAGGGTTCCTCTGCCCGGTGTCCGCGAATCCTCCCCGCGGCGTCGCGCAGACGCCTGCCCACGGCCACCCCCGGCTGTTTCCCATTATACGCCGGGGCGGCATCGGAGTCAGCCGGGTCCGCTGGATGGGCGCTCCCCCCCCGGCAGGACGACGGCATCAACGTCAATGTCATGCGGATCTTCTCGCTGGACATGTACGAGCGCATCATGCAGGCGCAGATCGCCGGGCTGCCGCGGCTCCAGGCCGGGGGGGACGCTTCGTGCGTCGCGTCGGTGGCGTCGTTTTTCGTCAGCCGCGTCGACTCGCAGATCGACAAGCGGCTCGATGTGATGAAGAAGGCGGGTCAACGGGTGCATGCCCTGTGCGGGCACCCGGCCATCGCCAACGCCAAGCTGGCCTACGCTGCGTTTCAGAGGGTGTTTCAAGGCGAACCGGCGTTCGGCGCGCTGCGCGCCCGGGCCGCCCGGGTTCACCGCCCGCTGTGGGCCGGCACCAGCACGAAGAACCCGGCATGTCGCGACACGGTCTGTGTGGACGAGTTGATCGGCGCGGAGACGGACAACACGCTCCCGCCGGCGACGATCGAAGCGTTCCTCGATCACGGCAAGCCGGCGCTCGCGCTGGAGCGCGGGCTGGAGGAGGCTTCGCGCGCGATCAAACGGCTGGCGGCACTGGGGCTCAATATGAACGAGGTCACTGACACGCTGCGGATCGAGGGCGTCAAGCTCCTCGCCGACTCCTTCGACGAATTGATCGCCAACATCGCGACGAAGCGTCGCGTTGCCGCCCACGCATGAGCGCAGGGACGTGCAAGCCGCGTACATGGACCTCCGAAACCAGGGATCGTCGAATCGACGCGGGCGTGCCGCCGGCGCATCCAGCCCGGGAAGTGCCGCCCGAACCTCGAGTTTCAAAGGCCGAATGCCGCCGCGCTTCAAGCGACAGAATCATCCTTGACCGTCTGGAGCCTCATGCGTAATCTGCTCCCGCCAAGAGCCGGGTGAGATGGGCGGCGTTGGAGTTCCGTTGTGCCGAAGTGTCCCCCTTGCGCGGGTTGCCGGCCACGATTCGTGAAAAGCGAGTCCATCCGGGGGTTTGACGTCGAGACTCATCCAGCGGCGCAGGTCGCCGCGTGTCGTCGTTCGCATTTCACGTGGGGCATGGCGTCATGGGATGCGGTGCCCGAAGCGTTTGGACTCATGAGCTTCAGAAAGGAGCTAATGTGATGATGGCAATCGCGTGGACGCAGGTACATCGCTCGTATTGGCGCGCATGTGGGTGGCTGAGTCTTGCCTGTCTTGCGGCCGGGACCGCGTGTGCGCCCCAGTCCACGGTTCCGCCAAACTCCGCGCCTGCGGTCCAGATCGGCGAGGTTGAAAGCGTGCGCAAGGGCGAGGTGCTTTCGCTTTCCGCGGCAGAGAGCGCGGACGCCGATGGAGACGATCTGACGTACGCATGGGAACAGGTGTCCGGCCCTGAAGTGTCGTTCAGTTGCACGGACTGCGTGGAGACGGATTTTCTCATCCCTTCAGGCCATGAGAGCTATGTCTTTCGTGTGACGGTTTCCGACGGAACAGACTCGGCATCGAGCACCGTGACGGTGGCAAGCCTGAACACGCCGCCATTTGCGGAGGCCGGCGCCAATCGCAGCGGCGCCGTCGGCGTCCGCGCTGAACTCAGCGCGTCAGGGAGTTTCGACGCGGACGATGATCCGCTGACCTACACATGGACGCAGTTGTCCGGAACGTCCGCCGCGCTCGAGTCGCCCGGTTCATCAAGCTGCGGATACACGCTTGCGGAAGCGGGCGAGTCCTATGAGTTCCAGTTGACGGTGTCCGACGGCTATGAGTCGGCGACGGACACAGCCGTGGTCACCGTGACCGGGGAGGATGCGGGCGACGCGCCGGTGTCCTTCGGGTTACTGCCGAGTGAGGAAGACGCACCGGATTCGATATTCGCGCTGCCCGGGGCCGCCGGGGCGGCGCTCCCGGCGGATTTCCGCCTCGACACCGAAATGCCCGGAATCGGCAGCCAGGGAGGGCAGGGGTCGTGCGTGGGGTGGTCTACGGGATACGGACTGGCGAGCTACCTGGCGAACGAAGCGTTCGGGTGGGGATACAACTCGGATGCGCATCTGGCCAGCCCCGCTTATGTGTATGCGAAGGCGCGTGAAGTCCACAATGGCGATTGCCAGAACGGAACGTATATCAACTACGCGCTCGACGTGCTGGTGCGCGATGGGTGTTCGAGCCTGCAGACCCAGCCGTACTCGGACCAGACCTGCCCGCTGGATCCTTCCGCCGCGGACGCCGGCAACTTCCGCATCGTCAATTACCACGCCTTGGATCCGAGAGGACGCGACGACATTAAATCGTGGCTGAGCCAGGGTTACCCCGTGGTCGTCGGCATCACGGTGTATGACAACTTCATGTATCTTTCGGGGACTTCGACTTACAGCTCGCTCAGCGGAGAAGTGAAGGGCGGACACGCGATTCTGGTTGTCGGCTATGATGACTCGCGCAACGCTTACCGCTTGATGAACAGTTGGGGAACCGGTTGGGGCGATTCCGGTTTCGCGTGGGTGGACTATGCGACGTTCGAGGACATGACGTCCCAGGCCTATGTGGCCACGGGCGGAACCACGCCTACGCCGCCGCTTGACCCGGACGATCCCGACCTTCCCGATGACCCGCCGCCGCCGTCCAGCGATCCGGTGGTCACGCTTACGAATGCCTATCAGTATTACTACTACGACTATTATTACTACATTCCATACGTGTACGTCATCGTCGAGTTTCAATCGGATCAATCGATCTACGTCGAGCAGGTCACGTTGACGGACCCGTATGGCACGAGTTGCACCCTTCCGTACAACGCCTGGGCCTACGACGGTTACGCGTACTGTGTCCGGTGGGACGGCTACCAGTGGGCGAGCGGAACCTACACGTGCAGCCTGGACGTCATCACACAGTCCGGCGAGTATCTCACATACACCGGAAACCAGGAAGTGGGCCCGCTCGACTACGGCACGCCGAAGGTGCGTCAGCCCGGCCTGACTTCTCAACGTGCGGCGAAGGCCATGTCCCTCATCCCGTCACGCGGTTTCGATGAGCACGTGCTCGGTCCGCGCCGCCGGCCCGTCGTTCTCAACCGTCCGTAATGCGGAAACCGACCCGGTCACGAAGGGCTTGAGTTGAGACTGGAAGGCGCGGTCCGGCGGACGGTTCGGACCCGGTCTGAACCGTCTGTTCTCCCGCGTTGGCGACCGCGTTGCGAGAAGACCCGCGTCTTCCGCTGCGCTCTCGCCGTCCGCGCTTCACACGGCCCGCGTGGTCACGGAAGCTCTGTTCCTCTAACACGACCTGTGAATGGAAGTCGCCGTCTGCCGGACGATCTCCCCTGTATTGACCGCCGGGGGCGCCCGGGGCGCTCCAATCCCCTGCCGTCGCCAATTCCGCACCACGCCCCGCCCGTTTTCCGCGTCCGAAAAACGCAGCCTGTTCTCGGACGCGGTCGCTTCTCGCGCCTCCCCCGGCACGAATCCTCCCAGCGCCAGCGCGCCCGGCACGTCCGATCAGTCAATCTCGCCCCCGCCGCCGGGCATACTCGGACGCCTGCGGCTTCTTGGACCCGCGCGCGGATGCAGCGGCGCGGACGCGCCTCCGATGAACGTGAGGCATCGAGCGCTTCGCGAGGGGTTCACCGCGCACGGCACCCGGCTCGGTCAGGCAGACGATTCATGGCAGGCGGCGTCCGATTCATCATTCTCAACGCCGACGACGTGTTCGGGGCGCAGCTCCGAGGCACGTTGCTCAAGCTCGACGGCGTCCGCATCGCCGCCGAAGTCGATCAGCCCGCCATGCTCGCGCAAACCGTGCACCAGGTCTCGGCCGAAATCCTGCTGATGAACCTGGACCCGGACCCCAGGCTCGTGCTCAACCTCGTGGCCGACCTCATCAGCTCGCATCCCGCCCTCAGCGTCTTCGCCACCAGCGCCTCCACCGACGGGCAGATCGTCATCGAGGCGATGCGCAAGGGCGTCAAGGAGTTCCTGCCCAAGCCGCTCGACCCGCAGACACTGTGGGAAGCGATCGAGCGCGTCGCGCAGCGCCGCACCGAGGAGGCGCCGCAAGGCAAGCTCATCACGATTCTCAGCGGGTGCGGCGGGCAAGGCTCGACCATGCTCGCCACCAACCTTGCCGTCGAGTTGGCGGACGTGACGCAGGGGCGCGTGGCGCTCGTCGATCTCGACTACCGCTTCGGGCAGGTGGCCACGTTTCTGGACATCGAGCCGACGTACACGCTGGCGGATTTGTGCAACACGGTGGAGCACGTCGAGCAATCGGTCATCGAAAAAGCGCTGGTCAAGCACGAGACCGGCGTGCGCGTGCTGGCGCGACCGTCGCACCTGGCGCAGGCCGAGTCGCTCACCGCGGCGCATTGCGTGGGCGTGCTCTCGACGCTGGTGCAGTTCAACGACTACGTGCTGCTCGACGGGCCCACGCGGTTCGACGTCGGCGCGCAGTCCGTGCTGGACCTGGCGGACATCAACCTGATTCTCGTGCAGCTTCTCGTGCCCAGCGTGCGCAACACCGTGCGCATCCTCGATGGCATGCGCGACGCGGGCTACAACATGGAGCGCCTCCGCCTCATCTGCAACCGCGTCGGCAAGGAATCCTCGCACCTGTCCGTCGAGGACGTCACCAGCACGCTCAACCTGGAGGCGCTGGTGACGCTGCCGGACGACTGGGGCACCGTCGGCGGCGGCGTGAACCTCGGCGTCCCGCTGAAAACGTACAGCCCCAAGAGCCGCGTGCGACTCGCCATTCGAGAGCTGGCCGAAAAGCTCACCGCGCCGCCGCCGGCGCGCAACGAGGAAGAGCAGCAGGCACAACGCAAGGGACTCATGAGCCGCATCTTCGCTGAACGCTGACACGCGTGAGTCGCGCCGGAACCCAGCAGAACTGAAAGCAGGGAACGATGTTCGGAAAACGACTGACCTCGACGATGAAACCGCCCGCCGCCCCCGCGCCGGGACAGCCGGGCAAACCGCCGGAACCGCCCAAGACCGCCGCGGCCTCCCCGCCGCCGGCGCCGAAGCCCAAGGTCTCGCGCGAGAAGCTCGACCGCTTCAACGAGCTGAAGACTCAGCTTCATCGCAAGCTCATTGATCAGCTCGACCTGGCCCGCATGGTCGGCGACGAGGAAACCCTGCGCGAGCAGGTCCGCGAAATCGTCACCGGGCTGGCGGACCAGGAGAACACGCTGCTGAACTTCACCGAGCGCCAGCGGCTCATCGCCGAGGTGCTCGACGAGACGTTCGGGCTGGGGCCGATGGAGGTGCTGCTGAAGGATCCGCTCATCTCGGACATTCTCATCAACGGACCCAAGCAGGTGTACATCGAGCGCCGCGGGCGACTGGAGCTGACTCCGATCGAGTTCCGCGACAACGCCCACCTGATGCACATCATCGACAAGATCGTCAGCGCGGTGGGTCGCCGCTGCGACGAGACCTGCCCGCTGGTGGACGCGCGCCTCAAGGACGGCAGCCGCGTCAACGCCGTGATCCCGCCGCTGGCGATTGACGGCGCCAGCGTCTCCATCCGCCGTTTCGGGCGCGATCCGGTGACGTGGGACGACTACGTCGGATGGAAGTCCGTCACCCAGGAGATGCGCGACTTCCTCGAAGCCTGCGTCAAGGCGCACCTCAACATCCTCATCGTCGGCGGCACCGGCTCGGGCAAAACGACGCTGCTCAACAACCTCTCGTCGTTCATTCCGCCGGACGAGCGCATCGTCACCATTGAGGACGCGGCCGAGCTGCAGTTGCGCCAGCCGCACATCGTGCGCCTCGAAACGCGCCCGCCCAACATCGAGGGCAAGGGTCAGATCACCATCCGCGACCTGCTCATCAACTCCCTGCGTATGCGCCCGGACCGCATCGTCGTCGGCGAGTGCCGCGGACCCGAGACGCTCGACATGCTCCAGGCCATGAACACCGGTCACGACGGATCGCTCACCACCATCCACGCCAACAGCACGCGCGACGCCGTGCAGCGCGTCGAGACGATGGTCATGATGGCGGGCTTCGAACTTCCGGTCCGCGCCATTCGCAACCAGTTCGCCTCCGCGATTCACCTGATCGTGCAGGCGCAGCGCCTCACCGGCGGACCGCGCAAGATTTGCACCATTACCGAGGTCCAGGGCATGGAAGGCGACGTCATCACCATGCAGGACATCTTTTCCTTCGAGCAGTTGGGCATTAACAGCAAGGGAAGGGCCCACGGACAATTCGTCGCCCACGGCATCCGTCCGTCCTTCCTGGACCGGCTCAAGGCCTCCGGTCAGTCGGTGGACTCCGGCATGTTCGATCGTCAGGTTCTCATGACCGACGAGGAGTAACGAATGATCCTCGCATCCACGCAAGACCTGTTGTACATCCTGCTGCCGCTCTTCGGCTCGATGCTCCTGTGCTACGGCATCTATCAGGTGATTTCCGAGTCGAAGGTCGCGGGCCAGAAGAAGGTGCAGGAGCGCCTGCGCGGCGTCAGCGCGCTGAAGAAGAACGAGAAGGAAAAGGCGTCGATCCTGCGCCGACAAGGCTCCGGCGACGCCAAGTCCATCGCCGAGCAGTTGCTCGGAAAGCTCAGCATCGTCACCCGGGTGCAGGGCTTGCTGGACCAGGCGGACGTGGACTGGTCGGCCTCGAAGATGCTGATGAACCTCGTCCTCGGCGCTATCGGCGTGATGATGGGATTGCTGGCTTTTCAGGCGAGTCCGCTGGCGGCGGTGGGATGCGCCGGGGCGGTGCTGATGCTGCCGCTGGTCGTCCTCTCCTTCAAGCGCAAGCGGCGACTCAAGCAGATCACCCATCAGTTGCCCGACGTCTTCGAGATGATGAGCCAGGCGCTGCGCGCCGGGCACTCGCTCGCCAGCGCCATCCAGCTTGTGCACGAGCAGATGCCCAACCCCATCGCCTCCGAGTTCGGCCGCGTCTATCACGAGCAGAACCTCGGCATGAAGATCGAGGAGGCGCTCGTTTCGATGGCCAATCGGCTCGATCTGCTCGACGTGAAGTTCTTCGTGACGGCCGTGTTGATCCAGCGGCAGACGGGCGGCGACCTCGCCGAGGTCATCGACAACATCGGCGGCGTCATCCGTGCGCGCATCGAGCTGTTCGGCATGGTGGCGGGATTGACGGCCGAGGGTCGGCTGTCGGGATGGGTCCTCTTCGCCCTGCCGTTCCTCGTCTTCGCCGGCTGCATGTACCTCAACCCGAAGTACGCCAACGTGCTCCTGGAGGATCCCACCGGCAAGATCCTCCTCATGGTCGCCGGCGGCATGCAGTTGATGGGCCTCGCCATGATTCGCTGGATCGTCAACATCAAGGTTTAAACGTCGAAACGTCGAAACGCCGAAACGCCAAAATCAGCACCCCTCACGCAAGTGAGGGGCCTTCCGTCGAATCGTTGAAGCATCAAACGGAAGAAACCCACACGCTCCGAAATGACCGAATCGTGAATTGAATCGAGAGTCGCCCGGAAGCGAACGAGAGCGAAACAATTAAGTCGGGTGGTGCCTGAGTTCTGGCTAACAGCCAATAGCTAGCAGCTAACAGCTTCTTCCCGCGGAGTTGATATCATGCCCATTTACGTCGTCGGCTTTATGATTCTGATGAGTATGGCTCTGGTCGTCTATTCCCTCTGGCCCAAAAACAAGGACGACAGCCAGACGATCCAGCGGCGCATGATCGGACGCTCGCGCAAGGACGACATTACCGACATCCGCAAGCGAGCCAAAGCCTCCGTCGCGCAGAAGGTGGTGAAAAACCTCGCCCCGTTCGCCATGCGCCCGGTCATGCCCAAGAACGCGGAGGACATGTCCAAGCTGCGGCTCAAGCTGGCCAATGCCGGATTCCGCCGTGACAACGCCGCCACCCTCTTCCTCGCCAGCAAGACCATGATCGCCGCGCTCGCCGGCATCGTTGCGACCATTTTCGTCTGGACCAAGGGCGACACCTTCGGGCACGGCGCGGGCACCGTCCTCTTCTGCATGGGCGGCGGGTTCATGGCGCCGAACCTCTGGCTTTCGATGGCCGCGTCGAAACGCGCCGAGGCGGTCAGAAACGGCATTCCCGACGCGCTGGACCTCATGGTCATCTCCGTGGAATCCGGCCTGGCGCTCGACGCCGCGATCCAGCGCGTCGGCGACGAAATGCGCCAGGTCCATCCGCTCCTGGCCGAGGAGATGCAGATCGTCACACTGGAAAGCCAGATGGGCATCCCCCGCGCCGAGGCGCTCGGCAATCTCGCCAATCGCACCGGCATCGCCGAAATGCGATCCCTCGTCGCCATCGTCAACCAGGCCGAACGCTTCGGCACCAGCATCGCCCGCGCGCTGCGCACGCAGGCGGAAACGCTGCGCACCAAGCGCCGTCAGGCCGCCGAGGAACGCGCCCAGAAAACCACCGTCAAGCTCATGGCCCCGCTCATCCTCTTCATCTTCCCGGCCATTCTGGTCGTCCTCGCCGGCCCGGCCGCCTTGAAGATGATCCAGACCCTACAGGAAAACCCGGCCGTCATGGGCAAGGGAGGATAAGGGGGAATGCGGAATGGCGAATGGCGAATGGCGAATGCCGAATGCTGAATGCTGAATGCTGAATGATGAATGATGAATGACGCATGACGAATTACCCATGACAAATGGGGATCGCGGCATTTGCAATTCTGGGGCTTGAATCCGAAGTATTGTATACCCATAGCGCAGAGCCTCGGAAATACGAACTCCTGCGCACCACAGAGCCGCGCCCGTCAGGAAGCGGTGGTTGCCCCAGGCCCAACCGCTTCGTTGCGGGCGCGGCTCCGACTTTGGCGTTTTGGCGTTCCAAGGGAAGGCCCCTCACTCGCGTGAGGGGTTCTGATTTTGGCGTTTTGACTTTTCGGCGTTTCGGCGTTTCGGCGTTTCGACGTTTCACTTCCCCGACTCGACCCAGTCCGCCACCTGCGCGAAGCCGTCGCCGGTCATGGTGCTGCTCTTCCACACGGGGCGGTCGCCGCCGATGACGCCCACGAGCTGCGCGAGCGTCGCGTCCGCGCCAGTCAGGTCGCACTTGTTGATCACGAAGCCGTGCGCGATCTCCATGATGCCGGCCTTGCTGAATTGAATGCTGTCGCCCGATTCGGGCATGAGCACGAGCAGCACCCGGTCGGCGAGATGGCGAATGCCCACGTCGGCCTGCCCCGCGCCGACGGTCTCGACGATGATGTACTCGAAGCCGAACGCGGAGAGCGCGTCAACGATCTCGCGGCAGCGCGGTCCCGTGCCATCGGTGACCGGTCCGGAGGACACGCTGCGGACGAAGAAGCTGAGGTCCGGCTCCTGACCCATCATGCGCAGCCGGTCGCCCAGCAGCGCGCCGCCCGTCACCGGGCTTGAGGGGTCCACGCACACCACGCCGACCTTGTGCCCGCGCCCGCGCAGCTCGCGGCTTAAGCGCGCGATGAACGAACTCTTGCCCACGCCGGGCGAGCCCGTCACGCCCACCACGCGCGACCCCTTGCCCCGCTGCGACGGGTTCCACCCCTTTAGATCCCAGTCGCGCTGGATCGCCGTCAGCGTCCGCGCCAGCGCCCGCACGTCGCGCGACTCGAACCCTTTGCGCAGCGAGGCCGGATCAGGCCGGCTTCGCCCCCCCCCCAGCGCCTTGAGCGCGGTGATGATCTGGTCCATCGAGGAGCCGGGATTGAAGACGGCCGAGACGCCCATGGCTTTCAGCGCCGGATGGTCCGTCTCGGGCACGATGCCGCCGAGCACCACGGGCATGTCCTCGATGCCCAGTTCTTTCCGCAGGCGCAGAATCTCGGGCATGACGGTCATGTGCGCCGCGGACAGCAGGCTGACGCCGACGACGTCCACGTCTTCCTGCAGCGCCGCGTGCATCGTCACCGCGGGCGTCTGCCAAAGCCCGGTGTAGATCACGTCCATCCCCGCGTCGCGGAACGCCCGTGCGAGGACCTTCACGCCGCGGTCGTGCCCGTCCAGTCCGATTTTCGCCAGCAGAATCCGTGGCGGATGATGTTGCCCACTCACCGTTGTCAAGCTCCTCGAAACGCCGCGCGACGCCTCTGGCCACCACCCGGTGGCTCGCGCCCGATCGCATGATAGCCCGCCGTGCGTCACTGAACCACCTCGGCCTCCCTTGAGCTTCGACGTCGAACTTCGATCCGAGCGCATCGGCGCCGATCCAAGCGCCGGGCGCCCGTCAGCCCACAGAGCCGCGCCCGTAAGGAAGCGGAGTCCGATCAGAGCCGCGCCCGTAAGGAAGCGGAGTCCGATCAGAGCCGCGCCCGTAAGGAAGCGGAGTCTCTGAACCCGTCGGAACCGCTCCCTAACATTCGCGGCTCGGATCATGCGCCCGACGGCGCGCTCCCTTACGGTCGCGGCTCGGATAGGATGCAATGCCCATAAGTCGCTACACTGAAATGTCGCACGCATGCGGGCGTGCCGGAGTCTGCCGATCGAATGCTCAGCGCCGAGAACATCGCCAAGTCTTACCCGACGCCCGGCGGCGCGCTGGAGATCCTGCGCGGCGCGTCGCTGCGGCTGGAGCGCGGGCAATCCGCGGCGATCATGGGTCCGTCCGGCTGCGGCAAGAGCACGCTGCTGAACATCCTCGGCACGCTGGAGCCGCCGACGTCCGGGACGGTGACGCTCGACGGAGCCAATCTCTTCGACCTCGCGCCGCCGGCGCTGGCGCGGTTCCGCAACCGCCGCATCGGGTTTGTCTTCCAGGATCACCACCTGTTGCCGCACCTCAGCGTGCTGGAGAACGTGCTACTGCCGACGCTGGCGGACGGCGACGGCGCGGACGGACAGGGCGCGGGCGGCAAGGGCGCGGACGAAAAGGGCGCGCGTAGCAGGGGCGCGGATGGCCCATCGAGAGCGAAGGAACTGCTTGATCGCGTCGGGCTTTCCGCGCGACTGACGCATCGCCCCGCGGAACTGTCCGGCGGCGAGCGTCAGCGCACGGCCATCGCCCGCGCGCTCATCCGCGAGCCGTCGCTGGTCCTCGCCGATGAGCCGACGGGCAATTTGGATCGCACGTCGGCCGGGCACGTCGCGGAGCTGCTGACCGAATTGCCGCGCCTCGCGTCGGTGGCGCTGGTGGTCGTCACCCACAGCGAGAGCCTGGCGTCGCGCTTCGACCGCGTGTTCGAGATCGATGAAGGAAGGCTGATCGAGCGGCGCGTCAAGCCGTGATGGGTGAGGAGCCGGCACGGTGATGAAACGGGCGAACCCTTGTGTGACTGCGCGAGAGGCCGCCCGAGCCGCACGCAAGCATCACCCGCGAGGTGCGTCGTTCCCGGCAGGACCGGATGGGCCATCCGACCTCTTTCTCTGCGTCTTCTGCGTCCTCTGCGGATAAGGGGTTCATCCGCAGAGGACGCAGAGGGCGCAGAGAAGGCCAGGGAGAATCGCCGGGTGAAGTGCCGGGTATGATCCGAGCCGCAGCCGCATGATGAGCATTAGAAGATACATCCTGCAAAGTCTGCGGCATCGACGCCGGGCCAATGCCGTGGTTCTGCTGGGTGTCATGACCGGCTCGGCCGTCCTCACCGGCGCGCTGCTCGTGGGCGACTCGATGCGCGGCAGTTTGCGCGATCGGGCGCTGACCCGTCTCGGGGACGTGGAGTATGCGCTCGTCGCGCCGCGGTTTTTCGGCGAGGGTCCCTTCAAGGGAGCGCACACTGCCGTTGAGACGGCGATCTTAGCTGACATGGAGCGCCATCGGCCTCCGGGAAGTCCTGCGCTGGAAATCGATATCGCCGTTGATCTCTCGCGCGCGATCATCCTGCCGTCCAGCGCCCACCATGCCGTGAGCGGCGCTCGAACCGGAGAAGTTCAGGCGATCGGATTCGATGACTGGTTCTGGACGATGGGGCACGACGGCGACCTGTTGTACCGCGCCCGCAGAGTCCCGGGCGGTGATCCGTTTCGCCCGCTGGGCGATGACGAAGTGTGGGTGAACGAGGCTTTCGCGCAGGAGTTGGGCCTGCATCCGGGCGATGAGTTCGTGCTCACCCTCCCGCGTCCGTCGGATGTTCCTCTAGAGTCCCTGATGGGGCGAAGAGATTCGACGGCCATGACGCTGCGGCTGAGGGCGGCCGGTATCCTGGAAAACCGAGACCTCGCAACGTTCGGCCTGCGTGCCGAACGGCTTGCGGTTCGAAATGTGTTCATTCCGCTGGCACGGCTGCAGACCGCGCTGCGTCGAGGTGGTTTGTTTAACGCCGTGCTGATCCCTAAGCCGCGTGACTGGGCGCTGCCGCCTGATTTCGGTCCCGCTCTGCTGGCGGAGATTTCGAAGCGCATCAGCTTGTCCGATCTGGGCTTTCAGCTCCGGATCGACGAGACGCGACGGCAGGTCGTGCTGGAATCGAGCGAGATGCTCCTGCGACCGCGCGCCGAGCGTGCGGCGCTTTCCGCCGCTGAACACATCGGCGCAAGCGCCACCTCGATCCTTGCGTATCTCGCCAACGACATCGAAATCGCCGGCGGCAAATCCGTGCCCTACTCCATCGTCGCGGGCCTCGACGCGCCGTCGCAATGGTGGGCGCAGGCGCGCGACGTCGCCGGCCAACCGCTGCCCCTGTTGGAAGCGGACGACATCCTCATCAACGCATGGACTGCGCAGCAGCTCGACGCGAAGGTCGGCGACGAGGTGACGCTGCGCTATTTCGTCTCGCGCGGCATGGCCGGACTGACGACGCAGGAGGCCGCGTTCCGCGTCGCGGCCATTCTGCCGATGGACGGTCCGCTCCTCGACGCGGGCTTCGCCCCCACGTATCCCGGCATCACCGACGCGCGCAAGCTCTCCGACTGGGATCCGCCGTTTCCCTTTGATTTCAAGAAGATCCGCGACGACGACGAGGTTTACTGGGACCGCCACCGCGCCGCGCCCAAGGCGTTCGTCAATCTCACCAAGGCGCAGGCGCTGTGGGCCGATCAGCCGGAAAGGCATGGCCGACTCACGTCGATTCGACTCCTGCCGAAAGAGGGTCAACCGCTCGCCGAACTTGCCGAGCAGTTTGAGAAGCAGTTTCTGGCTCAGGTCGATCCCGCGGATTTCGGCTTCGTGGTCGATCCCGTGCGCCGCCGCGCGCTGGAAGCCTCGCAGGGCACGACGGATTTCTCCGGCCTGTTCGTCGGCTTCAGCTTCTTCCTGATCGCCTCCGCGGCCATGCTCGTGGCGCTGCTCTTTCGACTGGGTGTGGAGCAGCGCGCGCGGGAGATCGGCCTGCTGTCGGCGGTGGGGTTTGCGACCGCGCGGATTCGCCGCATCCTGCTGAGCGAAGGCGCGGCGATCGCCTCCGTCGGCAGCGTGCTGGGGCTTCCGGTCGCGTGCGGATACGCATGGCTCATGCTCGCCGGACTGCGCACATGGTGGTCCGGCGCGGTAAGCGCGCCGTTCCTGACGCTGCATGTGACGGCCTCCAGCATGGCGATCGGATGGGCAGCCGCAACGGTCGTGGCGCTGGGCAGCATGGCGCTGGCGCTGCGCGGCGTCCTGACGCTCTCGACGAGGGGTTTGCTGGCGGGCGCAGTCGCGGCCCGTGCGAAATCGCGAGCTTCAGGCGCAAAGGCGCGATGGATCGCGGCGGGCTGCGGCGCGGGAGCCGTATTGGCGGTGGCGATCGCCTGGCAGCTTCGCGGCACGGACCATGCTCCGATGGCGTTCTTCATCGTCGGAGTCCTCGCGCTGGTTGCAGGACTCGCGGTCGCGGCCATGCGCCTTCATGTTGTGCGACCCATGACGACGCGACCGGGGCGCGGCGCCTGGGTGCGCATGGGCATCGGGAACGCGCCCCGGCATCGCGGTCGAAGCCTCCTGACGATCGCGCTCATCGCCTCGGCCACGTTCCTGGTCTGCTCGCTTGCGGCGTTCCGATTGAACGTGGACGACTCGACGGATCGCTCGCGCGCTGCGGAAGCATCAAGTCAAGCATCAAGCCCTCAGCAGGCCGCCGCTGCTCTGACGACAGGCACGGGCGGCTTCGCACTGCTGGCGGAAACCACGTCCCCGCTTCCCTACGACATCAGCACCGAGCAGGGCCGCAGGAAGCTGGACTTGCCGGACGGTACGCTTGAGCTGCTGGACCGCTCGCGCGTGTTTCCCTTTCGCCTTCAGCGCGGCGACGAGACAAGTTGCCAGAGCCTCTACGCGCCCACGCGCCCGCGCATCCTCGGTGCCTCGCCGGCGTTCATCGCGCGCGGCGGCTTCGCGTTCTCCGCGTACATGAAGGACAAGCTCCCGCCCGACGGCTCGCCCTGGAACCTGCTCGACGTGACGTTCACCGACGGCGCGATCCCCGCCATCGGCGACGAGGCCAGCGTCCGCTGGCAGTTGCACGCCGGGCTTGGACGCGATCTGGAGATCGAAGACGAGTCCGGCCGAAAGGTCGCGTTGCGCTTCGTGGCCCTGCTGAAAGGCAGCGCGCTGCAAAGCGAGCTGATCGTCAGCGAGGCCGACTTCCTTCGCCTGTTCCCGTCCGGCTTCGGACATGCCTTTTTTCTGATCGAAGCGCCGCAGGAGACGCAAGCTGAGCCGCAAGGGTTCCATCCTGAAGCACAGGAGACGCAAGCAAATCCGCCGGGGGCGCCTCAAGCCGATTTGAGCCGGTTGCTCGAACGCGATCTGTCGCGATTCGGATTTGACGCGATGCCCGTGCGCCGGCGGATGGAGGGCTACTTCGCCGTGCAGAACACCTACCTCGCCACGTTTCAGACGCTGGGCGGTTTCGGGCTGGTGCTGGGCACGATCGGGCTTACGGTCGTGCTGCTGCGCAACGTCTTCGAGCGGCGATCCGAGCTGGCGCTGATGCAGGCGCTGGGCTTCTCGCCGAAGGCGCTGACGTGGATCGTGCTGGCGGAGAACGTCGCGCTGACGCTGGCGGGACTGGCCATCGGCCTCTTCGCCGCGGCGCTCGCCGTCGCGCCGCATCTCTCCGCCGCGGCCGGAAACCCGGGAATGACGAGTATGCTCGCCACCGTCGCAGGAGTTCTGCTGACCACGCTGATGACCGGGTGGCTCGCCCTGCGCCCGGCGCTGAGCGGCTCGCTGATCACCGCCCTGCGCAGCGAATGACGTTGCTCCTCAGGGCAAACGCCCACCGGCGCGGCACCAGGGTGGCACGGTCTGGCGTACTCGCCGGGCCGCGGCGCGAGGGCACGCCAAAGACGCTGGGGGGTTACACGGGCCGACAAGGTGGACCCGCGCCACTCGCGCTGCCGGTTTCAATCGCTACCCGCAATGCTGGAGGACGGCACGGGCGCGGAGGCGGGTTCGCTCATTCAGTCATCTTCACCCCAGCCATCATCCGAATCGTCTTTGATCTCTTGAGCCTTGTCGATCACATCCTCCCGTGAAGCGCATTCTCCCAACAGTTCGCGGGCAGCTTCCGCGTGGAGACCAAGCTCTGCCAGCTTTTCATCGACCCGCTGAAAATAGGTGTCCTCTACCAATGTGGTGAATCGTCGCCGTTCCTTGGCATCGCGTGGGTTGACTCCGGCTTGGATCAACGCTTGGTCGATCGTGTCCGACTCAAGATCGAATTCCGGCGCCCACCATGTCAAGCGCGCGATTTGTGCCAAACTGGGCCTGTCCCCGCAACTTTCCATGACTACTTCCATGTTCAACGCCCTCCCCCAGCCCCTCCCGCGGGGAGGGGGGAGGAGTCACACCTTCCGATGCTCCGTCTGCGCCGCCCTCGTCCCGTCGGGCAGGTCCACCCAGCCGTAATCGCCGAACAGGTTCGGCGCTTCCTTCTGCAGCAGCTCCAGCACCTGCCCCGCGACGATGCGGATTTCCGTTTCGGCGTGCTCGTTGCAGCGCAGCTCGATGAAGTGGCGCAGCGCCCGGGCGTTGGCGGTGACGAAGATCTTCGTCTCCGTCGCGTTGGGCAGGACGGAGCGGGCGGCCTGGCGGGCCATTTTGCGGCGGAGCGTGGCGTCGGCGACGTCGGCGAACTTCCGGGCGAGGCCCTCGGTGAGCCTGATGTAGGCCTGCTGCGACTGCTCAACGGACGCGCGGAAGATTGCGTGCAGCTCGGCGTCGTCGCCGATGCAGTCCGGCTCGACGAACTCGGCCACGGATTCGTCCACGTACCTCTGGCTTAATTGTGAAAATCCAAACCCCGCCCGGTGGCGCACCAGCTCATGCGTAAAGGAACGCGACACGCCGGTGATCAGCAAGTTCCAGACCGCGTGCTCCAGCACACTTCCGTGACCCACCTCCCTGATGTGCGACAGATACTTGCTGTTGCCGCCCGGACGGGGCTTGGCAAAACTCATGTAGCAGACGCGGCCGGCGACCTCCGCGAGCTTCTCGCCGGCCACCTCCGTGTCCGTGCTCCAGGAAGCCACGCCGTGATCGCCCAGAAAGCGGTCGATGGCCGCGGAGTCCACCTGCTGGCGACCGACCACATACACGCTTGGACGACGGATGATTCGCATGAGCTTCCCGATTGTTGGAACGCCAACACAGCAAAACGCCAACACAGCAAAACGCCAACACGGTAAAACGCCGAAACGCTGAAACGCTGAAACGCTGAAACGCCGAAACGCCGAAATCAGAGCCCCCACGTAAGTGACGCGCCGATTTCCAGTCCGCCCCAGCAAACCAACAGCGGAAACGAAACCTCGAAACGGCGAAACCCCCACAACGCTCACGCTCGCGCTCGCGGCGTGCCGACGCGAATGCTCGGCTCGCGCTGCGACTCCATTCACCGGACGCGCTGGCCCATTGCACGAATGCCGACGCCGCCGGCGGATCGGTGTCTTCTTCATTCCCTCGCGGCGCAAGGCCATTGCCGCGTTTCAGGACACGACGGCAAGCCCGTGGACTCGCCCGGAACCCTGCACAGTTCATTCTTAACCGGAGGATCGCGCGAACTCAACGAAGAAAGCCGAAACCTGTTGCATCGCGCCGGACCTTCCGGCGCGCAAGTGTCCCCGCCAACGTCGACTGCAAATGAACTGTCATTCAATTCACAGCTTCGCTTTCCCCCCGGTCCGCTGCCCGCCCGCCCGCCGACCCGCCGGTCCGCAGATCCGCCGGTCCGCCGGTTGGTGTACCGGCTCAGAAAGAATACATCCTGTTCCGGCCCAGCCGCGCCCGTCAGGAAGCGGTTCGTGGTGTTCGCGGGCGGAACCACTCCGTTACGGTCACGGCTCGGGTATGTTGCAGTATCAACGAGCCACTGCATGTGTAGTCGGAGGTGAGTGTCTGCTTCACCTCAGACTGTCAGGCGCTGATCGGATGGCTCGGATGCGTCTTGATGCATGCCCGCCCGCGGCAACCCCTCCGCGTATCAGGACCTCATCACCTACGACTACCAGGGCCGATACCTGACCCAGCGGCGCCTCCTGACGCGGTACAAGTACGAATCCGCCTATTCGACGAAGGACCTCTACCTCGACTACCGCCCGGAGTACGACGACCAGCGCTTC
>CAZGJA010000048.1:0-33827 GCA_964526695.1 uncultured Phycisphaeraceae bacterium | reverse complement strand
GTCAAGGTGGAATCCCGCGCTCGGTTCGTGCCCTGTGAAATCCGTTGGAACGGTCAACGACGCAGGCCGACTGACTTCGGCTAGATAGATGCTCGCTGAAGGGAAACCGGGTGGCACGGTCTGGCGTCCTCGCCAGGCCGTGGTGAATGGGCGTGTTGACACGTTCGCGCAGTCCGCGCGGAGACGAATTCGGATGAACCGCAGATGAACGCGGATGAACGCAAATCAATGGACGCGAAGCGACAACGAGAACCGACGCGAATCCGCGTTCATCCGCGTTCATCTGCGGTTCCAGATTGGCCGGATGCCCGTGGGTCAAGGTGGAATCCCGCGCTCGGTTCGTGCCCTGTGAAATCCGTTGGAACGGTCAACGACGCAGGCCGACTGACTTCGGCTCGTCGATGCACGTTGAAGGGAAACCGGGTGGCACGGTCTGGCGTCCTCGCCAGGCCGTGGCGAGCGAGGCAGAACCACGGTGAGCGGAGTACCGTTGACCGTGCCACCCGCGCTCTGAGGCCAGTTTACCTTCAACGCGGAGTCATTTAGTCAGCCGCAGGCGGCGGCGGGTTGAGGATGCGGGGCGAGGAGGAGGCGCGTGAAGCGCTCGTGGAAGCGGAGGGCGATTTCCTGCTCGGCGGTGATGACTTCGTCCGCGCCCTCGCGCATGGCTTCCATGCTCTTGGAGACGTGGGCGGCCCGCGCGAGGATATACACGTCCGGCTTAAGCGTCCGGGCGACGCCGGCGGCGCGGGTCATCGCGTCTTCATCCGGAATGGTGAGCGCCAGGAGCGTGGCCTGCGAGATGCCGGCGGTCCGCAGCACGTCCGCATCGGAAGCGTCGCCGAGGACGACGCGGCGACCCAGCTCGGCCTGCGTCGTGATCGTGTCCGGGTTGCGGTCGATGATGGAGAACGCGACGCCGCATTCGTCGAGCCACTCGGCAATGTACCGGCCGGCCAGACCGAAGCCGGCGATGACGACGAAATGCGACGCCGCGGCGTCCGGCGCAAGCGGCGGCAGCGGCAAGACGCGGAAGCGCGTGCCCTCGGGCCAGTCGGAGGGGCCGGCGATGTCGAGCCGCCCGTCCTTCCAGACGGCGACGCGGGCGGCACCTTCGTGAATCCCCGGGGTGTCAGGCAAGGACGTCATGTTGACCTGTCACCAGGGATGTGCGTGATTCGCAGTGAGGCTGGGCGTTGTGCTTCATGTCCTCCCCGTCTTCCGGTGATACCGGTGTCGGCCGAGTCGCGGCTCCGCAAAACCCGCACGCCGGCGCGATGCCCCTGATGGTCCGTCAATCCGGCCCCCGACTAGCGTCGGGGGTTCCGAGGCCATTACACAGGTTGGAAACCTGTACCACACCCGCCGGTTAAAAACCGGTGAAGTATAGCACAGGTTGCCAGCCTGTGCAGTCCAAGCCGGTGATAGCGGCTCCGCCGACGAAAAGTCGCGGTATCCGTCGTCGATCACCCCCCACGATGCGATGGTGCACCCTTGCCGGCGACGGTAGCATGGTTTCGTACAGAAAGACCTGATTCACGTGTGGTTCATAGCGATGAGCGCCTCGAATAGGCCGCTGACCGAGGGCGAAGTGGGAACCTTCGGGGAATTATCTGCGCAGCCCAATCCCCCTGGCCTTGTCGTCCTTCAGGTTCCGGCGCTGGAGGACATGTTGCCCTTTCTCGAAGCCAAGGTCGGCCGCAAGCTCACGGAAGCGGAGCTGGCTGAACATCACAGTTGCGCGCCCTCGATGGCGGTGAGGGCGGAAGTCGCAAACCGCATGCAGGCGTCTCGACGTGCACGTCGTTGATCGCCGGGGGCGAGTAGCGAAGCGGTTTTCAGCCGTGATCACGCTCGATCCCAGCTTCTTCCGCGTCTTCTTCCGCCTCCGCCGCGCCTTCCGGATCCAGCAGCATTTGAATCTCCTGCATGCGCGCTTCGACCTCGAGGCGATGCGCTTCCGCTTCGCGTGCCGCTTGTTCACGAGCGGCGGCGGCATCCGCCACGACTTCACCATTCTCGCCGGTCGTCGGCTCGCCGTCCTTCAGGAAAGCGCCGCCGTACTCGCCGCCATACAGAAATGCATATCGCTCCGCCACTTCACCGAATTCGAACGACTCCTCGCGCCGCACGCGAGTGCGCGCATCAACGTAGGCGAAGGTGAACCGGTCGTCTTCGGGCCGCAGGCGGTTGAAGTTCACTCGCATGGTCACCTGGCCGCCCGAGAGGTTCTTCACGCTGACCATCTCGAGCTGATCGACGCCGATCTGGTACATCTGCGACGCAATCATCGCGTCCAGCAGCAAGGTCCGATCAACTTCCGTGACGCGGGCGGTCAAGTGCTCCCATGCACGATCGACCCTGGCCTGATCGTCAGCGCCCAGTCGAGCCACCATCGGCATCGACAGCGGCCCACATCCAACGATTACCCCAAGAGCAGTCACGCTCCACAAACGGATCGAGTTCAAACGGCACGTGGCATGCATGTTGAGTCCTCCCCTTCTCGCGAGGAACCTCCCTCCGACGCTCGTCGAAATTGTAACGCTTCAATTCCCCAGCAACACGGCCCATGGGGTTTCAAGGAGGCCCAGGGGCGCGTGCCTGTTTGGCGGCTCTGTTGGGCCGTCGTCCGGGAACCGCCCTGCGATCTTCAACCTGACGCCGTGCATCCCGTCGCGCATCGGCGTCCAATGCGACAATGGAGGGAGACGCCATGCCTCGTCGATATAGGACCACCCGCAAGTGCGACAAGCCGCTGCTTGAGTCGGCGCCGCCGATTCGCCGCGCGGCGCGCGCCTTCTCGCTCATCGAAGGGCTGATGGCCTCCGTCGTCCTCTCCTTCTCCGTGATCGCGATCTCGGCGGCGCTGACCCTCGGGCAGCAACATGCACTCGAAGCCGCGAACATGCGCTACGCTGACGACCTGGCCGGGTCGCTGATGGAGGAGGCGCTCTGCCTGCCGTATGACGATCCGAACGGGCCGACGCTGCCCGGGCCGGAGTCCGGCGAGCGGAACCGCCGGCAATTCGACAACCTCGATGACTTCCACGGATGGCTCGAACGTGCGGGAACGTTGACGGATGCGACGCGGACGGCGCTGCCCGCGGAGTATCAGGCGTTTGAGCGCAGCGTCACCGTCGCAGCCGCGCAGGTGCAGCCGGCCGGCTTCCCCGTGGCCGTGCCGGGTCAGACGGTGACCGTGACGGTGAAGCTCAGCGGACGACCGATGGTGGTGCTGACGCGATTTGTCGCGCAGCCGCCCACATGACGGGCCAACTGCCCGTGAGCGCGGACATGAGCGCATTAAAGAACATCAAGCAAGAATTCCAGTCACCGCGGCGGCGCGCGCGTGTCGAGGGCATGACCCTCGTCGAGCTGCTCGTCGGCATGGTCGTGATGACGATCGTGCTGGGGGCGCTGGGCGGCGTAATGTACACGACGGTGCAGGCGACGCAGGACACGAAGCAGACGCGGAGCCGCGCGGTCCGCTCGACGGCCTTGCAGGCGCAGCTCGTCGAGGGCGTTCACGAGTCGCTGTCGTTCCTCTTGGCGGCGAGCAACCGGCTCCTGCTGTGGACGTCTGACGGCAACGCAAGCGACGGCGTGAATCTCGACGAGCTGCGGCTCTTCGAACGCGACGCGCGGACCCAGCAGCTCTTCGAGTACCACATCATCTGGCCCGCGAGCATGACGCAGGCGCAGATCGACGCCGCCAACACCGCCTACGCCTCAACAAGCAACTTCGCCACCGTGGCGAACCGGCTGAAGCGCAACGCGAATTGCCGAAAAACGCTTGTCGCCGCCGGGCTGAAGACGATGACCGCAACGCTGAACAAGCCCGCGGCGCTGGACGCGACGCTGGTGACGCTCAAGCTCGAGACGATTATGGGATCGCTTTCGGAAACCTGCGTTGCGGCGTGCGGTCCGCGCGAGCCGCGGAGGCCCGCGTGATGGCGACACCTGAATCTCCATCTGACTCCGGTGGCCGGGCTTTAGAATGGCATGGATTTGCGATCATGCAGGGGATTCGACGGGAAGTGTCGTGCCCCGGAGGGGCAGCCGAGAGTAGCCCAGCGATTCATCGCTGGGATGTTCGCGGCGATGGACCGAAAGTCCCGGAGGGACGGATGAACCACCGAGATGACGTGTGCATGTCGCGATGCCAATCAGCCGTCCCTCCGGGACTGCGCTGTCGAACGCCACGACCCCCAGCCATGAATGGCTGGGCTATTCTCGCATGCCCCTCCGGGGCACAAAGGCACGCCACGTCACAATCTCAAGACAACCACGGCACTGCGCACCGCAGTCCGTTCGACACTCAAGTGACGACCAAGCGAACGGCGCTGACGCTGGTCGAGATGCTGATCGTCGTGACGATCCTCGCCATTCTCGCGGCGATCGCGCTGCCCTCCGTGCAGAGCATGGGCGGCACGCAACTCACGGCGGCGGGGCGGCTCCTCAGCGCGGACCTTGAATTTGCGCAGGCGGAGTCCATCGCCCACCCAGACGACCCGCGGCTGGTGCGCTTCGATGTGGCGCGCGGAACGTACTGGGTCGCGGCGAAGTCGAACCCCCTCGTGCCGATCCGCGACCCGGCCGGCCCCGGCACGCTGCTCGTCCAGCTCGGCGACGCGCGGGGCGCGGGACTGGAGGGCGTGAGCGTCAAGTCCATAGACCTCGGCGGCGACGCGGAGCTGCGCTTCGACGCCTGGGGACGGCCGGATCAGGCGCAGCCCGCACGCGTCGTTTTGCAAAGCGGCGCCGCCACGCTCACAGTGACGATCGCCGCAAGCACGGGCGACGTGAGCGTTGCCCAACCTTGAGAAAACCCGCGCCGCGCGAGTGCCAAACAACTGGCACAGCGCGTGCAGCCTTTTCCTCACCGATCCGTCGAACGCGATTTGGGTTCAATGCAGGGGGGCGTGGGTGCGTCAAATCTCGCGCCATGGGCCAGCTCGCGCGGTCGGTGGCTCGTCCTTTCGTTGAACGCGGGGTTGGCGTCCGCGGGGCACGCCCGCGTTGAAAGAACCTTCCTTGCGACCACGCCGGTCGTCCCGTTGCGTGAAACTGCGCCGCGCCCCGTGAGTTCTATTCACGGACTAACCGCATGTCGTACACATGCAAGGAGCGGGTCACCATGTCCTTATTCAAGTCTCTCGTCTTTCTCCTCGCCGTCGGCCTGGCGGCGGGCGCAGTCCCGCGCAGCACGCCCGACCTCACGATCAAGAACGGCGACGTCAAGATCGTCCAGGTCACCGAGCCTGCCGCCAAGACCTCCGCCAGCGTCACCGTCAGCAACATCGGCGACGCGGTGGCCGGGCCGTTCAAGCTGCGCGTCGGCGCGTCCACGTCGAACAACAGCGGCTGGGGAGACCACCTCATTCCCGGATTGAGCGCGGGAGGGTCGGTCACCTACACGACGGTGCTGGACGGCACGCAGTGGAAATGCGGATTCGGCAGCGCCGACGTCAACGGCGACGTGTCCGAATCCAATGAGAACAACAACTACAAGAGCAGCAACGATCTGTGGATCATCATTGCGCCGCGTCAGCAGCTCGACGAGTTCATCGGGGCGTTCAACCCTCTGCCGATCACCGCGACGCTGGCGTTCAACGCCGAGAACCCGCCGGAATGGGAGGTTCAGTTCGACCCGAACCCGGTAACGATTCCGCCGCTGGCAACGGCGGAGGTGCAGGTGTCGTTAATGGCGCCGCCGAGCTTCGAGGGCTACGCGGAAATCCCGTTGATCGGCGAGTTCATGGGCGGCGCGCCGGGGCCGATGACGTGGACTGTCCACGCCTTCGCCCCGCCGCAGGTCGCGGATGTCGTGGTGTGCGAGCGCAACGTGGGCAACAATCCCCGGCACGAGCCGTACTACTGGTACGACCTGACGCCGGGCGCTTTTGGGCGCTGCGATTTCCACGTCCAGGTCTTCGACCCGAATCCCGCCAATTACACCCAAGTCTCGAAGCCCGCCGCGACGTGGCAGTTCGCCGTGCATCCGATGGGCAACACGTGGTGGGCCTCGTGGTGGGACCCGCAGTGTCAGAACGCCGTTTTCCAGACCTTCCGGTTCCAGTTCACCAACGAGCACAAGCGGACCTGGGGGAACTGGACCACGACGATTGGCGCCAGCTCCAACCCGTTCATTCAGCCCGTGGACGTCGCGCTGACGCATGACGGGGAGCTGGACGGCTACGGCTTTCGCGTCCATGTGCCCGGCGCGTGCACCGGGCTGGAGAAGCTCGCCACGGCGGATTGCGAGGACCGTCATGGGACGAACCGGCTGAAGGTCAAGCTCGTCCGCGGCGTTCCGGGCGATGCCTACACCATCGTCCTCTCGGATGGCACCACGCGCAACGGCTTCCTCAACACGCGCGGCAAGGTCGTTGTCAAGTTCACGGGACTGCCGTCCATGTCGGGCACGGCCAGGGCCATGTGGGGCTGCGGCATGTCCGAGTCGAAGACGTTCACGTGCCCGTAGGGGCCTGGCCGGGAGCGAAAGTGCTGAGGAGCACCTGCGCCGAGGAGTGAGTCAACAGGGCAGCCCGCAGCGTGGCGCGCAGAGTGTCCCGCCGTTTCGTGGCGGCGATTGTGTTGTGAGACGTTGCAGTCCCGCGGCAGCCATTCACATGAGCGGGAGTCGGCAACTGCGGGCTGCCTGACGCGAGGAGGGGGAGAAACTCGCCCGCCGGAGTCGCACGGCTCTGGCGGGCGGTCCTCGGTGGCACGAACCTCCGGGGCGTGCTTTTTCCTTGAGCATGGGCTTGCCCCGCAGGCCAGGTCGGCATTCCTCAACAGGCTGCTACGGCTTCACCTCATACTTGCCCGGCTCCGCCCAGAACTGGCCGGGGCAATTCGGGCAGCAGAAGCCGATCACTTTGCCCTCGAACACGATGACGTACTTCGGATCGACCGGCTTGCCCGTCACAGGGCAGTTGGCGTTCATCGGCTTGAGCAATTCCGATGGCGTTGTCACCGGCGCAGGCTTGCCCAGTAGAACGACCTGCTCCGCTTCCGTCGGCGTCGAGTCCGGCGCGTCGCCGTTGTCCACGACGAGCGCGCCACGCTCGCGCCGCAGCCTCGCCGCCGCGTCCGCCGAAAGTCCGCTGCGCCAGACGTACACGCGCCTCAGCGCCGGCATCGCCAGCAGGGAATCCACGGCCGCGTCCGTCAAGCGGGTCTGCGCGACGATCAACTCCTCCAGCCGCGTCAGCCCGACCAGCTTGGCCACGCCGGCGTCGGTGATGGCCGTGCGCCGCACATCCAGCCGGCGCAGGTTCGGCAACTGGGCAACGAAATCCATCGACGCATCGGTAATGCCCGATCGCCCCAGCGACAGATCCGCGACGTTGAGCTTCAAGGGCGCCAGCAACGCCTGCACATCCGCATCGGTGATCTGCAAGGCCGGCGCGGCGAAGTCGATGAGCAACTCGTTCGATCCTTGCGCGACGGCTTCCACGTGGATCAGGCGTGCGCGCAGCGACGCAACCGCGTCCGGCGATGGCGGCGGAGCCGGAACCACGAGAGGCGCGGAAACGTCAGAGGGCGCGGGCGCGACCGAGCCGCGGACTTCAGTCCGCGCGATTTGCCCGGATGCGTCAGGCAAATCCGACCCGGAAGACTCGACGCCGCTCGGTGCAGACTTCCCGGTCGAATCCGCTCGCTGACCCCGCGACCCCGACGCCGACCCCGACGCGTCGAACGCGCCGTCGAACGGCGCGCCTGCCAGGATCCACGCATCGAGGAGTGCGACTTCCTCGGGCGAAAGCTGCGGCTTGTTTTCCGGCGGCATGTGATCGCGATCGTCCGCGGGAAGGCGCAGCCGCCGCATGATCTCGCTCTCCTGCGGCCTGCCCGCCACGAAGATCGGCCCGCTCTCACCGCCTTTGAGGATGGCGTCGGGCGTGTGCAGCGCGAGGTCGGCTTTGGTCTTCGTTTCGCCGTGGCAGGACGTGCAGCGCGAGGCGAAGATCGGCGAGATCGTGGTGGCGTAAGTCAGTGAACCGCCCGTTGGTGTCGCCGGCGGATTCGATTCCAGAGTCGTAGATTCCGGCGCATCCGACCCTGCCGGAGGCGACTCCGTCGTCGATCCCGGCGGCGTGGTGGGGAGTGCACTGGGGGGCTTCGCGGCAGGAGTCCGCTTCGCGCCAAGCGGCTCGGTGACGAATCCTTTCCCATGTGTAATCGAAGCGCCGATGTGCCCGGCTGGCAGCATGAGGCCCAGCGTCACAAGCAGCGCCGCGCGATACGCCCAGGTCGCGCCGCCGACCGCCAGCGTCCCAGCGTCGGACGCCCTCGCGATGCCGGACACTGTCGCGCCGCCGGATGCCGTCGGTGCAGCGCCGGACACTGTCGCGCCGCCGGACGCCCTCGCGCCACGGGGCGCCGTGGCCCCTCCACCCGCCGCCGTCGCCCCGCCCCGGCTGCGCAGCACCGCCGTCACCACGCTCGCCCCCGCCAGCGCCAGCCCCAGTTGCAGATGCCGCGTCACGGCCTCGCTGCCGTATCCATCCTCGCGGCTGAGCACGTACCCCGTGCCCGCGGCCAGCACGGCGGATCCGGCGGCAAGCCACGCCAGCACGCGCGTCCACTCCGCCGGCGCGGCGCCGCGACGCACCACCGCCCACGCCTCCAGGCCCGCCAATCCCAGGAGCAGCCCGATCGGCGCGTGCAGGATCAACGGGTGCAGCCGGCCGAAGACTTCGATCCACGGTGACATCCGGTTCACTGTACGCCGCGCCGGCGATTCGGCCAAACGGGCTGCAGCCGGGGCGTGCACTTGGCCGCAGGGACGTTGTTTCGGAGCTGCGAACGCGGCTTGTGCGGGTGCACAAAGTGGCTTTGTTTGGTAGAAAAAAAGATTCTAAATTGCGCACTTTCAAGAGCCGGAAACCGTGTTTTTCCCGTGGTTTTTTGAAGAAGGCGTGCGCGGGAGCGCGCAGTTTTTTGCAATTTCCGGTGACCGTATTCTGTCCCTTTCTGACCCGCAGGGACCGACTTGCCCAGCCCGCTGATCTTCACCGTGAAGGCCGCGAAGTGCGCAGACCGAGACCCCGGCCGCATGGAGAACGCCGACGGCGCGCGCGAGGTTTTCTTCCTTGCGGAACGCTGCCGACCACGGCCGCGCCGGGGCCACGGCGACGTGAAGACCGCGATGGTCTATGCCCATGCGCTTAAGCCACGGTCGGTCAGGGGTTTGATTGGAATCAAACTGGCGTGCAGTTTGGCGCTTGACAGCCGGATTGAGTTCTGCGAAGCTGTTCCGTTACGAGGTGCTTCCAGCAACCCCGGTTAGGGTTATTAGACATGGCTTTGTGCCTGTCGCCCGTCAGCCGTGCGGTTATTCGGTGTAGCGGACCTCGTGATTTCGAAAGGAGCGGCCCATGGCCACTCTGTCTGCTCGTCGTCGCGCGCATGGTAGCGGCGCGCCTTCCCCCACGTCCAAGTTCCAGCCACGGACGCATGATCGACCCAAGCCGAAGGTTCTGACGCTGCGCGTTCATGCCGCAGGGTTCAAGCCGCATCCGAATCCGTACAAGGATTCGGAAGATAAGTCCGAGCAGTACAGTTTCAAGCTGCTCGCCAACGGTGACCTGCCAGACGCGTTCGGCCCGACGTTCATGGATGACTGGATGAAGGTCAATCCGCGCGAGCAGCGCTTGACCGGCCCAATCATGAATGCCATCGAAGAGACGTGGCGCGGTAATGCCGCGGAGTTCTTCCGCGTGAACCGCGGCCTTGTCGTCTGCGCTGAGTCGGTGAAGTACGACAACGAAACCGGAATCGTCGAACTCGTTTTCTCCGACTCGAAGAAGCATGGTGTCGTTGATGGCGGGCACACGCTGCGCAAGATCGTCGCGGATTTGATTCCGGCGACCTACGGGCCGACAACCAATGGCGACGGGGGAGTCGATCTCGAAGAGGAGTCAGATGAACTGGACCGTACTGAGGACATAGACGGCGTGATCGAGCAGGAGGAGCCGGAGCAGATCGTTGATCGATACGTCAATGTCGAAGTCTGGATCGGCCTGACTCTGGAACAGGTCGCCCTACTTAGTCAGGCACGCAACACTTCGCGCACGGTGCCGCCGTACGCCATCATGGCCATCAAGGGCGAGTTCGACACGCTCAAGACCGCCATCGGGGCGAAGAACAAGGTCTTCGCCGAGAAGATCGTCGCCTTCAAGCCCAACGAGCACGTTGAGGGGCTTGACGAATTCAAGCCCGTCTCAGTGCTTGAATTGCTCCAACTCCTCATGGCGATGGACATCGGCCACTCCGACGCTAACAACCACCCGATCGAGGCGTACAAGAACAAGGCGTTCGCGGCGCGCTTCTATTCGGAGCGTAACAGTGAATACACGAAGATGTTTCCGCTGCTCGGTGACTTCTTTGCGCTTTACGACAAGGTGCGTCAGATTGTGCCGGTAGCCTACGACGCGGCCAACACACGCCCTCGCCGCTGGAACAAGGTGCTGGCTGGGCCGGGTCAGCCTGTCGACAATCGTGAGGTCGAGCCACTCTACTACCTTGACCCGTCGGGAGAAACCAAGGCGCTGCGCGCTCCGAACGCTGTGTTCTTCCCGATGTTCTCAGCGTTCCGCGCGTATCTGCGTGACGTGGATGGCAAGTACCAGTGGTGGGACGGGACGAGCCCGACTGACTGGCCCGATGAGGAGTTCGAAGGCGCATGCCAACGGCTAGCGCTGAAAATGGCCAAGGCAGTCAAGGGCAAGACGGACAAGTTGACTCAGGTCGGGCGCGACGAGCAGGTGTGGGCTGCGTGCTACGAGACGCTCAACTCGTATCTGCGCGAGGTTGAGCGTAAGAAGGGCAAATAGGCACTCGTACGGGTTGCAGCGGGCCGCAGATTGTTGCGGCCCGCTGCTGCTCGCGACTGATCTAGGCTCTTCGACCGCGCAACACGAGAAATTCACAAAGGAAACCGCCGTCATGGCTAGAAGGGCGACACCTCAACCACTGGCCCCTGATCCAGAGCTTCAAGTTGCGCCCGGGGAGGCGGCTCAGAAGCTCGGCGAGCGAATCACCTCGGGTGAGCAACTCCACGCACGCCAGATCTCGAACATGGAGCAACTTGACGCCGCCGAGAATGAGTACCGGCGCTGGAACTCGTACAACGCCGAGCTGCTCAAGCGCCTGTTTACTACGCACAAGTTCGAGGAGGAATACTCCTGGTGGGGCGTGGTGGTTAGCAGGTACAACAAGTCCTCAGCGGAGAAACTCAAAGACCACAAGGAGGAAATCCGGGAAAAGATTCATCGTCTCGAGTCTGTTCGCGATCGGCTTGAGCTCATGCCACTGGCGGTCGGGGTGCGAAAGCCGACCGTCGTGGCTATTGCTCGGGAGCGTACAAACAAAGTGTTTCTCGTGCATGGGCACGATGAGGCCGCCCGAGAATCCGTTGCCCGCTTGTTGGAGCAAATTGGTCTTGAGCCGGTGATTCTCCATGAACAGGCCACGAGTGGCCGAACTATTGTTGAGAAGCTAGAGCACTATGCCGACGTGGATTTTGCCGTAGTTTTGCTGACCCCAGACGACATCGGAGGAGCTAGAGCCTCCTCGCCAGACAAGTTTCAAGCGCGGGCCCGTCAGAACGTCGTTCTTGAATTAGGCTTCTTCATGGGGAAGCTTGACCGGAAGCGCGTCTGCGCGCTTCACAAGGGGCCACTTGAGCTGCCCTCGGACTACCTCGGAGTCGTGTATATCGAACTCGATGGTAGCGGTGGCTGGCACCTAAAGCTTGCGAGGGAGCTTCGTGGCGCCGGGTTCAACGTGGATCTGAATCTCGTGCTGTAACACTCGCGGTCTAACCAGCGCGTGCAGCCGACGGTCTGCGCCCGCGGCTGACGCGCGACATTACCGAAGCGTTGCTCCAATCTCATCACACCCCGAATGAGACATTTCCAACTCTTCGGCGGCAGGTCGTGACGGAGGACGTTGTTAAGGTGCAGCGTCGCCGGAACATCACTGCCGGACAGGCTTACGCCATGGGCGGCGGAAGGTTCGGCGGGCGACGTGCGCATTTTCCAAGCGATCGAAGGCCCTCCCCTTTGTTCGCAGACTTGCTCGGCGCGGAGGACGCCCTCCCCCTACCCCTTCCCGCGGGGAGGGGGGAAGACACGTCCCGGAGGTTCGTGCCACACTCTGCAAGCCTCACCGGTTGGAAACCGGTGCCACACTGCTACGCCACGATGTCGCGGAGGACTTTGCCGAACACGTCGGTCAGGCGGTAGTCCCGGCCTTGGTGGGCGTAGGTGAGGCGTTCGTGGTTGAAGCCGAGCAGTTGCAGCATCGTGGCGTGCAGGTCGTGGACCTCGACGGGGTTCTCCACGATGTTGTAGGAATAGTCGTCCGTCTTGCCGTAGGTCACGCCGGGCTTGATGCCTCCGCCGGCCAGCCACACGGTGAAGCAGCGCGGGTGATGGTCGCGGCCGTAGTTGTCCTGCGTCAGCGTGCCCTGGCTGTACACCGTGCGACCGAACTCGCCCGCCCAGAGAACCAGCGTCTCATCGAGCAGGCCGCGGCGGCGCAGGTCCTTCAGCAGCGCGGCCTGCGGCTGATCGACGGCGGCGCACTGGGCGCGCATCTCGCCGGGGAGGTTGTTGTGCGCGTCCCAGCCGCGCATGTAGAGCTGAATGAACCGCACGCCGCGCTCCGCCAGGCGGCGCGCCAGCAGGCAATTGGCCGCGAACGTGCCCGGCTTCTTCACCTCCGGTCCGTACATCGCCAGCGTCTCGTCGTCCTCATCGGAGAAGTCCGTCAGCTCGGGCACGGACATCTGCATGCGGTAGGCCATTTCGTACTGCGATATGCGCGTGCGCACTTCCGGATCGAGGCTGCGCTGCGCCTCGCGCTCGTTGAGGTCGGCGACGAGGTCCAACATGCGGCGGCGGTCATCGCGCGAGACGCCCTCGGGGTCTTTCAAGTAAAGCACCGGGTCGCCGGCGCTGCGCAGCTTGCAGCCCTGATGCTCGCTGGGCAGGAAGCCGCTGCCCCAGAAGCGCGCGGACAGCGCCTGCATGTTGCCGAAGCCCTGCGTGATCAGCACGACGAACGTCGGCAGGTTCGCGTTGGCGCTGCCCAGCCCGTAGCTCATCCACGAGCCGAACGACGGACGCCCCGGCTGCTGGTTGCCGGTCTGGAAAAACGTGATGCCCGGCTCGTGGTTGATCGCGTCGGTGTGCATCGAGTGGATGAAGCACAGCTCGTGCGCCTGCGAGGCCGTGTGCGGGATCAGCTCGCTGAGCCAGACGCCGTCCTGGTTGTTGCGGTAGCGGCTGAACTTGAAGATGGACGGCGCGACGGGGAAGCGCTTCTGCTCGCTGGTCATGCCGGTGAGGCGCTGGCCCATGCGGATGGAGTCGGGCAAATCCTCGTCGAAGCGCGGGCGAAGCTGCGGCTTGAAGTCGAAGAGATCGAGCTGGCTGGGCGCGCCTTCCATGTGCATGTAGATGACGCGCTTGGCTTTGGCGGGGAAATGCGGCCCGGCCAGCGGCGTCGGCCCGGTGAAGGGTGTCGGGCCGTACGTCGGCGTGCCGGCGAGCGCGCGGCGCCCGTCCAGCAGCGACGCCAGCGCCATCGTGCCCAGCCCCGCGCCCAGCGACTGCGCGCACTGCCCGAAGAAGCGGCGACGCGTGACGCTCAGATAATGATCTTCCAACGGATGCATGTCGTTACCCCTGGGTCGTCGTCGCGGACAGGTTCAGGATCGCATTCGCCAGCATCGTCCACGCGGCCAGTTCCGCCCGGTCCACGTCGGCGGGGACCGGCGTTTCGCCCAGCGCGACGAGCTTGGCCGCGTCATCCGGCGAGGCGGCGTACCGCGCGCGGAAGTCCGTCAGCGCCGCCAGCAGCTTGCCAAGCTCGTCCGCGTCCGGCGCTCGCGCCAAGCAGCGCGCAAACAGCCGCGTCATCCGCGCTTCGTCGCCGCCCGCTTCCGACATCGTGCGCTGCGCCAGCGCCCGGGCGGCCTCGACGAACTGCACGTCGTTCCACAAGGTCAGCGCCTGCAGCGGCGTGTTGGTCGAGGTGCGGCGAATGGTGCAGGACTCGCGCGTCGGCGCGTCGAAGGCCATCAGGTTCGGCGGCGGGCAGGCGCGCTTCCAGTAGGTGTACAAGCTGCGGCGGTACAGGTCCGCGCCCGCGCCGCGGACGAACTCGCGTGTGTTGGACTGCGGCATCGCCACTTCCTGCCACAGCCCCTCCGGCTGATACGGCTTCACCGACGGACCGCCCAGCTTCTCCACAAGCAGGCCGGAGACGAACAACGCCTGATCGCGCACCTGCTCTGCCGCGAGACGTCTTCGAGGAAAGTACGCCAGCAGGCGGTTGTCCGGATCGCGCTCGCGCACCTCCGGCCGGACGCGCGAGCTTTGCCGGTAGGCGGAGCTGGTCACGATCAGCCGCAGCATGTGCCGCACGTCCCAGCCGCTCTCGCGGAACTCGACGGCCAGCCAGTCGAGCAACTCAGGATGGCTGGGCCACTCGCCCTGCAGACCGAAATCCTCACTGGTCCGAACGATGCCCGTGGAGAAGAGCATTTCCCAGAATCGGTTGACGATCACCCGCGCGGTGAGCGCGTTGTCCTTCGACATGAGCCACCGGGCCAGGCCGAGCCGGTCGCGCGGCGCGTCGTCCGGGAGCTTGCCGAGAAACGCCGGCAGGCCGCGCGAGACGGGCCGCGCCGGATCGGGCTTGTCGTACTGCCCGCGCGTCAGCACGAAGGTCGGACGCGGCGCGGGCAGCTCCTTCATGATCATCGTCTTGGGCACCGCGGCCTCGACTTCGGCGCTGCGCTTTTCCAGCGAGGTGATGTGCTCCTTTTTCTGCCGATATCCGGGGGAAAAGTTGAGCTTCCACGCCTGCGCGAGGCGCGTGCGGAGGCTCTCGTCGCGCGCGGCGTTCGGCAGAAGCGACGCCGTCAGCTCGCGCGTCAGCTCGCCTTCGCGCGGCAGCGCCTTGTGATAAAACCCGGCCGCCCCGCCGGTGTTGACGATCTTCAGCGTCAGAAGGTGCGCGCCGGGATGCAGGTGCAAAGGCGTGCGGTCCTGATCGGCGGCGACGCCGCGCTCAACCTCCCGCGCGAACACTTCCTCGCCGTCGAGGAAGACGCGGATGCCGTCGTCGCTGCCCAGCGAGACGTCCACGCCGCGGCAGGTGGGCGAGAAGATGCGCCGCGCGACGTAGGTGACGTTGACGCCGTCCACCAGCGGGTTGAGCTGGTCATCGCGCAGGTTGAAGTCGTTCCGCCAGAATGCGTTTCCCGATCCGAAGTTCTTCTTCAGATCGAGCGTCGTATCCTGCTCGGGCCCGAAGACGGCGTTAAACGCCTCGCCGCGATCCGCCACGGGAAACGGGCCAACGACGTGCCAGCCGCTCACCGCCGCGGGGAGGAGTGCCAGCCCTTCGTCACTGATCCGCCCCGGCGTGACGCGCACACGACCCAGCGTGTGCTCGGCATAAATCGAGCGGTGCTGCAGACGGACGACCAGCTCCGTCCCACCGGGAAATCCGAACGGCGCTTCCGCCAGCAGCAACGCGACGCGACCGTCCGGGCGGCGGTGCGCGTCCACCGCCCAACCGAAATCATCCGTCGTGTCGAGCAGGTTCACGGCCGCATGATCGCCGTCCGCCTGTTCGTGATCCGCCCATGCCCAGACGAAGCGGATCGCTTGGCGCTGCGTCGGGTCCGTGATGGAAACGGCCTCCGCCTCGACTCCCGTAAGCACGGCATTGCCGTTGAACGCCCGCCCGACGCGTCCATCGGGCAGCGAGGGATCCGTCAGCGCCTCGAGCATCACGAGCCGCAGGTCCGTCTCGGAGGCGCGCAGCGTGAGGACGAAATCGTCCTGCTTCGGATTCGCACCCGACGCGAGGATCGAGCCGTCCGGCTGCACCGTCAGCGTCGCTCCGCCGGTGGATACGGCGCTCGTCACCTGCGCCGCCGCCCAGGACACGCCTGCGCGGCGCGGTGTCTCGGTGAGAAACTCGGCAAGCAGCGCGGCCTCCTCCGGTGAAGCGTTGTCCAGCTCGGCCGTGGCGGTCGCCAGCGTCGCTGTCAGTGAAGCCAGCTCCTGCTCCTGCTGCGGCGAGGGCACGGACATGTACGGCTCGAACGCGCGGATCGGGTCGGGAAGCTGCGAGTAGAGTCCCGGCTCTTCGATGGAGTTGAAGAAGGCGTACAGGCTGTAAAACTCGTCCTGCGAAACAGGGTCGAACTTGTGCTCGTGGCAGCGGGCGCAGCCCAGCGTCATGCCGAGAAACACGCTGCCCACCGTGGCCGTGCGATCAACCGCGTACTCGACAAGGTACTCGTCGGCGATGGCGCCGCCTTCGTCGGTAGTGACGTGATTGCGGTTGAAGCCGCTGGCGATCTTCTGATCGCGCGTGGCGTCGGGGAGGAGGTCTCCGGCGAGTTGCTCGATGACGAAGCGGTCGAAGGGCATGTTGTCGCGCAGGGCGTTGAGCACCCAGTCGCGCCAAGGCCAGATCTGCCTTCCGGCGTCCATGTGGATGCCGCACGTGTCGGCGTATCTCGACGCATCCAGCCACGGGCCGGCCAGGCGCTCCGCGTTTCGCGTGCGGTACGGCTCCTCGGTCAGCACTTTCTCGACCCAGCGTTCGTAGGCATCGGGTCGTGTGTCCGCGAGGAACGCGTCGATTTCCTCCGGCGTCGGCGGCAGGCCTGTCAGGTCGAGAAACATGCGGCGAAGCAGCGTTTCCCGGTCTGCTTCGGGCGAAGGCTCGAGGCCATGCTTGTCCAGCTCCGCGAGAATGAACCGGTCCACGGGCGTCCGGCACCATGCGTCGCGCGACACCGCGGGTTCGGTCGGGCGGACAGGCGGAATGAACGACCAGTGCGGCTCGTACTCCGCGCCCTGCTCGATCCAGCGCGCGACGCGCTCCAGCTCCTCGGCGGAGAGCGGGCGTTTGTTGCTGTCCGGCGGGGGCATCAGCTCCTTCGGATCGTCGCTGCGAACACGACGCCACAGGTCGCTTTCGTCCAGGCGACCCGGAGCGATCGCCGTGACGCCGTCGCGCTGCGCGACCGCCGACTCGCGCTGATCCAGGCGCAGGTCGGCCTGTCGCGACCCGGTGTCAGGTCCGTGGCACTTGAAGCAGCGATCCGACAGGATCGGGCGAATGTCGCGGTCGTAGCGGATCGGCTCGGCCGGCGGGGCAGGGCTGCGACCTGCCACTGGTGGGGCAGGTGTGCGACCTGCCACGAGGGGCTGAGGCCTGTAACCTGCCACGACTGGCTCACGTCCGACACGAGCGTTCCTGCCGGATGCGAGAAGCCCCGCAGCGCCTGCCAAAACCACGCAGGCGACAACGCCCAGCTTAGACTGCCTCAGCAGATGCACCATCGCCCGCGTCCCCGGATTGCTGGAAGGAGAGTCATGGAACGACCGGCCCGAGGTCGTTCCGAGGCACCATCCTATCACCGGGAGGGGCGTGAATTCAATCACAAGGGTGCGCCGCATCGCCTGGCGCGTTTTGCATGGAAGGGGTCGAGGGGGACGCCGAACGTCAGAGCCGCGTGGCGCAAGCCCGCGGTCTTGACGGTGAGAAGGGGTCACCGGACTGGCACCCGGTCCTCTGACGGGCAGAGTGACACCGGGCTCGCGCCCGGTGCTCTGATCTGTGCCGGGATCGACTTTCGCCGTTGCGGTCGCATCACGCCGGCGCGGAGACGAGATCCTCGACGGTCGCGCCGGGCGGCATGGGCTGCGTCGTCTTGCACTTGGGGTACCCGCTGCAACCTAGGAATTTTCCGCTGCGTCCTTCGCGCAGCAGCATCTTCGCGCCGCACTCGGGACACGCGACGTCGGTGGGGATCGGCTTGGGTCGCTGCGGCGCGGGGAGTTCTTCCTCCGCCCGCTTCTTGGCGTCGCCGCGCAGGTTCACCGTGCTGCGGCACTTTGGGAAATTCGAGCAGGAGTAGAACGGTCCGAACCGCCCGCGCTTCAGGCTCATGTCGCTGCCGCACTCGGGACAGTGTAGCGAGCCCTGCGGCCAGGTCTCGACCACCGGCTTGCCGGTGCGCGTCCATGCAAAGCCCGTCGGGGGTTCGCCCAGCGCCGCGAAGTCCACTTTGCCTTCGGCCGTCTTGGGCACTGTCTTCGGGATCGAGCGCCGACTGTTGCCGTTGGATTTCTTCAACTGCTCAACGGCCTGCGTGTCCGTCGCCTGGAGCTTGCCCTCGGCGACTTGCTGCAGGAACTCGTCGAGCTTCTCATGCGGTTTGGAGTTCTTGCACCGCGGGAAGCCGCTGCAGGCGAGGAACTTGCCGCGGCGACCTTCGCGGATGACCATCGGCCGGCTGCACTTTTCGCAGTTGAATCCCGCAGGCTCCAGCGGCGTGCGCTTGCGCTCGAGGTACACGCCCTCCGGCAGCGAGGCCGTGTGCTTGCACGCGGGATACTTGTCGCAGCCGAGAAACTCACGGCGCGCCTTGCGCTTGACCTTCAACGTGCCTTCGCCGCATTCCTCACACGGGCGCTCAATCTCCGCGGGAGTCACCAGCCGCGACGGCTGACCCGTGGCGTCGCAGGGCACGGTGCTGGCGCACTCGGGATACCCGCTGCAGCCCAGGAACGGCCCCATCTTCGAGCGGCGCAGGAGCATCGGCTTGCCGCATTTCTCGCAGGCGAGGTCCATGACCTTGGGGATGATCGGCTTGCCCTCGCGATCGACGTTGTACGCGCCGTTGCAGTCGGGGTAGCCGGTGCAGGAGAGGAACCGCCCGGTGCGCGCCCAGCGATACACCATCGGTTGCTGACACTTGGGGCAGGTGTACGGACTCGGCTCGGATCGCGCCGGCTGCATCTCGGTTTCCGCGCGCGCCAGCGATTCCTTGAACGGGTCGTAGAACTCGTGGAGGACGCGGACCCAGTCGAGGTGCTCGTCCTCGATCTTGTCCAGCTCGTCCTCCATGTGTGACGTGAACTTCACGTCCATGATCTTGGGAAAATGCTCGACGAGCTTCTCGGTGACGATTTCGCCCTTGTCCGTGGCGTGAAAGCGGCGATCGACCTGCTCGACGTACCCGCGATCCTGGATCGTCTGGATGATGGCCGCGTAGGTGCTCGGTCGCCCGATGCCTTCCGCCTCCAGCGACTTGATCAGCGCCGCTTCCGAGTAGCGCGGAGGCGGCGAGGTGTACTGCTGCCGGGGATCGAGCAGCAGCGGAGAGACGGGTTGGCCGTTGGTCAACGGCGGAAGCACGACGTCCTCCTGAGAGCCAAGCCCCTGCACGCGATAGAAGCCGTCGAACGCCAAACGGCGACCCGTGGCCTTGAAGATCGCTTCGCCCTGCTCCGTGTCCGCGCCGATCAGCAGCGTGGTGCTGTCCCACTGCGCCGGCTCCATCTGGCAGGCGACGAAGCGACGCCAGATCAGGTCGTAGAGTTTCCACTGCTCGGCGGAGAGCGCGGAGCGAATCTCCTCCGGCTTGATCGATGCATCGGTGGGGCGGATGGCCTCGTGCGCTTCCTGCGCCCGCTTGGCCGAGCTGTACACGTTGGGCTTTTCCGGCAGATAGCGATCCCCGAAGTCCGCGCGAATCATCCCGCGCACTTGCTCGATGGAGTCCTTGCTGAGGTTCGTCGAGTCCGTTCGCATGTAGGTGATCAGACCGATCGACCCGCGGGCGCCGAGGTCCACGCCTTCATAAAGCTGCTGCGCGATGCGCATCGTGCGGCTGGCGGCGAAGCCCATTTGCGTGCTGGCCTGCTGCTGAAGCGCGGCCGTGGTGAACGGCGGCTGCGGGCGCGTGGTGGTGCGGCGCGTTTGAACGTCGCGCACGGTGAATGCGGGTCCGCGGCCTGCGGGCAGTTCGCCGTGCAGGCGGGTCCGCTTCAGACCCTGCGCGCGATAATCCTCCCACTCCGTTTCTTCCACTCGCTGCGTGACAAAGCCCAGCGCTTCGACGACGCGGCGCGCGTCCGTGACCGTGCGCCCATCGAACGACTCCCCACCGAGCTTGACCAGCTCCGCCTGAACGCAGGCGTGCTCCGTAAGCCAGGCGATGCGCTCCTTCTGCGTGCGCGGAGCGTCGGGATCCTCCGCTTTCATCAGGAACTCGCGCCAGGCGGAAGACAGCGCGGCGACTTTGTCCTGCTGCGTGGCGAACACCGCGAGGATCTTCCAGGATTCCTCCGGCACGAATGCGCGGATTTCCGCCTCGCGGTCCACGATGAGCTTCACGGCCACCGACTGCACGCGCCCCGCGGACAGCCCCTTGGCGATTTTCTTCCAGAGCAGCGGGCTGAGCTGATAACCGACGATGCGATCGAGGATGCGCCGCGCCTGCTGCGCGTCCACCTTGGCGAGGTCGAGGTCGTGCGGATGCTCGAACGCTTCCTTGATGGCGGACTTGGTGATCTCGTTGAACACGACGCGGCGCGCCTTCGACTTCGGAAGGTCCAGCGCCTCGGACAGGTGCCAGGCAATGGCCTCGCCCTCGCGGTCAAGGTCCGTCGCCAGATAGACGGTATCCGCTTCCTTCGCGGCTTTGCGCAGTTCGCCGATCACCTTCCGCTTGCCCGGCAGAATCTCGTAGGTAGGTATAAAACCCCCGTCGAGGTCGATGCCCAAGCCCGACTCCGGCAGGTCGCGGACGTGCCCCATGCAGGCCCGAACCATGTAGCCGGCGCCGAGGTAGCGCTCGATGGTTCTGGCCTTGCTGGGTGATTCCACGATCACCAGGGTCGTGCCCGTCGATTTTGCCTTTGCCTTTGCCAAGCGGTTTACAATCCGATGCGTAACCTTATGATGGGCAACAAGTTGTCGCCAAGCCAACGCGATTGGTGCAGATGCCGCTCCATGCCGGCTCCAGCGCCGGAAGGCTCCTCATTCCGACTCGATCTCGTCCGGGCAGCGGCTTTCTGAAGCCACGCCCGTAGAGCCCAAACGCCAGCCACGCCCGTAGAGCCCAAACGCCGCCCTTCGACGAGTTCCATCCATTATCGGTCCGCAATCCGAACTTCTCTACCGGCCCCTGCCGTTCGCCGAGACTTGGGGTGGTCCGCCGCAAGGGCTTTATCCAGCCGATTGTGAAGTGTCAAACCCGGGGACCGGAATCGGGGTTGCTGTTGATTTGGTAAATAGTGCCCATAAGATACTCACTCGTTCGAGGCGAATTCAGCGGCACTTTATTTGGTGCTAATACCATGAAAATGCAGAAGTTCTTTCGCAAGTACCAGAAGCCCTTGATGGGAATCCTCGGGGCCGTGCTGATTGTCGGCTGGCTTGTGGGAGATGCCATCCAGAACCTCTTCAGCAAGAAGCCGATCACGACGCTGGCGCAAACCACGCGATTCGGCAAGATCACTTCCGCTGATTCGGACATGGCCGACGGCATCACGAAGCTCATCGGGATGTTGAACCCCTCGTACAACTGGCGGTCGCCGGTGGACGGGGGTCGGCTGCCGCAGCCGCCGCTGGACGTCGTGGACTGGATCGTTCTCAACAAAGAGATCGAGCTGAACGGATTCAAGCTGACGTCGGACTCCGTCGCGGGTCAGTTCGACGAGCCGACAGCGCAGGAGGCGCTGGCTGTCGCCGCGCACAGTAACCGCATTCGAAAGGACGACTTGCTCACCGCGCAATCGCAGGCCGTCGCCCTCCAGGCCATGGCGGATTTCTCCAGCGCCGGCTCGACGCCGAGTCTCGCTGAGGTGCGACAACTCGGACAGCGCACCTTGGAGAAGACGAAGATCAACGCCGTTGTGCTCCCGGCCGCGGCCTTTGAGGATGAGACGGCGACCTTCACGGATGAGCAGATTGCGGCGCAGTATGCGGCCGCGAAAGACAACGAGGCCGGCGCGGGACTGGACTTCGGCTACGTGCTGGAGGACGCGGTCAAGATCGAGTACATCGAGATTGATCGCAAGGTGATCGAACAGAACCTCACGGTCGATGCGGCCAAGATCGAGCGCGAGGCGAAGAAGTACTGGGAAGAAAACCGCACGGCGCCCGCCTTCCGCCGTCCGAAGGAAGAGCCGAAGCCGGAGGAGAAACCGGTCGGCGATGCGAATGCGGCGGACCCTTCGGCATCGGCGCCTGCACCTGAAGAGAAAAGGGAACCTGCTCCCGATGCGGCGAAGCCGGATGCTCCAGCGTCGGAGGCTCCCAAGTCCGACGCGCCGTCGCCAGCGCCCGCCGCTGATCCCGCCGCAGGGAAACCCGAAGGCGGACCGGGCGGACCTCGCGCGGTCGAACCGATGAGCACGGTGGACATGGCCGGCGCCGCGAACGTTCCGGATACCACCACGATCACATCCCAAGAGGAACCCTCGAAGCCTGCGGAGAAGCCGGCCGAGAAGCCGGCGCAGCCGCCCGCTGGAGCCCCGGCGCCCGCCAAGCCCGGGGAGGCCAACCCGGCCCAGCCAACCGCGACAACACAGCCTCCCGGCGCGGCGCCCGGCACCGCCGCGCAGCCACCTGTCGCGCCGCTTCAACCTCCCGGCGCGCCCGGTCAGCCGCCCGCCGCGCCGACGATCGCATATTTTGAAACATGGGAAGAAGCGAAAGAGGCCGCGACCAAGCAGATTCGCCAGCAGTACACGGGCGCCAAGGCGCTGGAGATCACCACGTGGCTTGCGGGACGGCTCGATGAGCCGTGGATCGGCATCAAGGCGAACGCGGACGGCTTCAAGCCCGCTCCGGACACGGTCAAGGCGGAGGGCTACTACGTCCACGTCATCGAGCAGGCGGTCAAGGCGCTGGGCTATTCCGAGGCGCTGAAGCCGGGAAAGACCGAGCTTTTCACGCGCTCGCAGGTCGCCACGCTGCCCGGCGGGCTGGCCACGGCGATGCACTTCGAGACCAAGGGGATGCGGCTGAGCCTCGCATCGCTGGCGTTCAACGTTGAAGGACTGACGACGATTCCGGAAGGCGCGGACCGCTTCGTGTTCCTCTCTCAGATGCAGACGTCGCGCTACGCGCTGACGGCGGTGACGGAGGGCAAGTCGTATCTGTTCCGCGTGGTCGAGGTGCGTCCGAGCCGCCCGCCGCAGTCGGTGGATGAAGTGCGTGATCGCGTGGTGAAAGATCTGCACACCAAGGCGGCGTTTGAGGCGGCGAAGCAAAAGGCCGAGGAGCTGCTGGCCGCAGCGAAATCGTCGTCGCTGAAAGAGGCGTATGAAGCCAGCGAGGCGCTGGTGGCGCTGAAGGACAAGAACGTGACGTTCCTTGATCCGCTGCCGTTTGCGCGGATGACCAGCGCGTTCGCCGGCGATCTCGCCAGCCGCGGCAACGTCAGCATTGGCGGGCTGGGCGCGATCAAGCCGGAGCTGGCTGACCGTATCTTCGCGCTCGCCGCCGCGGCTGATCACCGCGAGGTGATCCCGCTCGAGGATCGGGCCAGCGTGCTCGTGGTCGAGTGGAAGGAAACGCTGCCGGCGCGCGTCGACGACTTCGACAAGTTCCGCACGCAGCAGACGGCGCGGCTGGCCACCATCCGCGCGACGGCCGCCAAGCGAGAGTTCCTTCGCCCGAGCAATGTCAGAGCGCGCGCGGGAGTGGAGGAGCAGAAGTAGCGCAACGTTTTGCCAAAGCCGGGCCGCGACCGATCCGCGATCGTCGCAGTCCGTGCTGAAGGTCTCTTCCACCCGGGGAACCGGCTTTCCAGCCGGTCATTCTCCGGGCTTCTGCACGGGTTGACAGGCTGGGAAGCCGGTCCCCAAAGACTTTCACCCCAGACGGCTAGTCGATCGGGGCAAGGCGGATGTTGCGGAAGTGGATCTCCGCGCCTTCGGACTGGAGCGCGATCTTGCCGGGCAGCTCGCCTACGTCCCAGGCCTCGTTGAGCGTTTCACCGTTGACGTTCAGCGTGATCTTCGCGTGATCGACGATGATCTCGTACTCGTTCCATTCGCCGAGGGGGCGCTCCGCGAAGTGGGTCTTCTTCGTGTTGCGGCCGCTGAGCCGGTCCGGGGCGGTTTTCATGGCGAACTCGTCGATGTTCCAGAAGTCGCCGGCGCTGCCGCTCTGGAGCTGCGCCTCGACGGACTTGGGCCACACCTTGTCCGGCGACTGCACGCGGAGGAGCACGCCGCTGTTGCCGGCCTGCTTGGTGACGGGGCTGAAGCGCCATTCGAGCTTGAGCACGTAGTGGGTGTAGTCGGAGGTGGTGCGGATGTAGCCGGCGGGATTGCCCTTGCAGATGATGATGCCGTCCGCAACGCTCCAGACGTCTTCCATCTTCGCCGGGCCGTCGAGGTGCGCGGTCCAGCCGGTCATGTCCTTTCCATTAAAGAGCCTCACTTCCTTCGGCAGCGGCGCGGAGAGGTCGCGGACGCGGATGTTGCGGAACCACACGTCGTTGCCGTGGTCTTGCAGGGCGATGTGCCCCTTCGGCAGCACGCCGAATCCTTCGTAGGAGGCGAACTTGCTGGCGGCGATCTTGTCCTTCCACTCCTGCGTGTCCGTGCGGCACTCGACGATCTTCACGCCATTGAGCCAGTGCTGCAGAAGGCCGTCGCGCAGGAGAATGCGCGTCTGATTGAACTGCCCGGCGGGCTTGCAGACTTTTTCCGGCGCGGGGGCGTAGAGGTCGTAAAGCGAGCCGGCCGCGTGCATGTCGGTGGGCTTCGCGCCGTGTCCCGCGTCGTCGAGTATCTGGTACTCCGGGCCGGTCTGCCACGCCGTGTCGTGCTTCTCGGCCACGCGGTACATGACTCCGCTGTTGGCCTTTTCCCCGACCTTCCATTCGAGAGTCAGCTCGAAGTCGCCGAACGGGTCCGTGGTGATGATGTCTCCGCCGCCGCCGCCGGCCTGACATTTGAGGCTGCCGTTCTCGACGGTCCAGCCCTTTTCCGGGAAGGCGGGCTTCTTGTATCCGCGCCAATTTTGCGTCGATTTGCCGTCGAAGAGCAAGCGCCATCCGGCGGCCTGCTCCGCCGCAGTGAGCGCGGCCGGTGATGGCGGCGCGGCCAGCGGCGGCGCGGTCTGCGGGCCGGCGAGGGAGGCGGGTGTGGCGCTCAGAAGGAGGATGACGTTGAGTGAGCGTGCGGTTTTCATGCTGATTGGCTTTCGCAAAACATGGCTTCACGCAGGCATGTCCGCGGCGCTGCCGACGGGTCTGCTGCGTGGCGAAATCGTACCTGTCGTCACAACCTGCGGCAATGCGTACAATGCCCTGCGGGTCGGGTGGCATGGCTTCACGCGCAGCGGCTAGCCATGCAGAGGCGCGCATGAGGAGGCTCGCATGGGAACCGCATGCTCACGCCGAGTACGGCGAGAGCATGCCACCCCAGCACGGCAATGCGTACAATGCCCGGCGGGTCGGGTGGCATGGCTTCACGCGCAGCGGGTAGCCATGCAGAGGCCGGGTGGCATGGCTTCACGCGCAGTGGTAGCCATGCTGAGGTGCGCGAGGGAACATGCTCACGCTGAGTACAGCGAGAGCATGCCACCCGAGGCGAGAGCATGCCACCCAGCAGCGGCAATGCGTACAATGCCCGGCGGGTCGCGTATCTCACTGGAGGCGTGCATGGTACAGATCAGCATAGATGAAGCGCTCGCTTCGCTGCCGGTGATCGAGTCGCAGACGCGCACGGGGTGCGGCTCGTGCGGATCGGGCGAAGGCGAATCGCGCTGCGGCAACGGGCTGGAGAAGCTCTACCCGACCACGGCCGTGCGCTTCGGCTACATGAAGCACATCGGCGAGTTCTCGTACGCGCCGAACATGCGGTTCACGTGCGGGGCGCGCGTGGTGGTGCAGACGTCGCGGGGGATGGAGATCGGCGAGCAGGTGTCGCTGACGTGCACCGGGTGCTCGAAGTCCGTGACGCGCGACCAGATGAAGTCGTACGCCGACGCCAGTGGCGAAAACACGTTCATCTTCGACGCCGGCCGGATCCTCCGCGAGGCCAACCGCGCCGACCTGGCGGAGTACGCGCACCTTCAGAGCGTGGTTCCGCAGCATCGCGATCTGTGCCGGCGGCTGGCGCGACGGCACGGCATGGGGATCAAGGTGGTGGAGTGCGAGCTGCTGTTCGGCGGCGAGCGGGCGATCTTCTACTTCAGCGCGGAGGGGCGCATCGACTTTCGCGACCTGGTGAAAGACCTTTCCGAGGAGCTGCAGACGCGCATCCAGATGGTGCAGGTCGGCGCGCGGGACGAGGCGCGGCTGCTGGCGGACTTTGAGACGTGCGGGCGCGAGTGCTGCTGCAAGGTGTTTCTCAAGACGCTCAAGCCGGTGACGATGAAGATGGCCAAGATGCAGAAGCAGACCATCGACCCGTCGAAGGTGTCGGGGCGCTGCGGGCGGCTGAAGTGCTGCCTGCGGTATGAGCACGAATCGTACGAGGAGCTGGCGAGCAAGCTGCCGCGGATCGGCGCAAGGATTCATACGGCGCACGGCGACGGCGTGGTGGTCAACCGGCAGATTCTCACGCAGCTCATCCAGATCGAAACGGCCGACGAGCGACTGGTGACCGTGGTGGTCGAGGATATCCTCCCGGGCGAGCCGGCGCGCATCGAGGCGGGCGGTGAGCCGCGGAGTCAACCCGGCGAAACACAGGCCGGGGAGCGACCGGCGCGGCGAAGTGAAGGGCCTCCCTCACCCCGGCCCGGAGAGATTCCTCCGCCGGCTCGGCGCGCGGCACAGCCTGCCGAAACCCCGCCTCCGATTGAAGGAGCCCGGCGCTCAGAGGGGCAGCGAGAAGCCCCGGCCGAGGATCGTCCGCGAGCCGGCGACGCGCCGCGTCCTCCGCGCGAACCGGGCCGAGGAGAGCGCCCGCGGAAACCGACTCGGCGGCGCATCGTGGGTCGTCAGGTCGACCCGGCGCGCGAGGGCGACGCGCCTCCCGCGCCCGGCGCGGAGACCCCGCAGGGTCCGAAAACAGGTCCGCCTGCGACCGGAGAACCCGCCCGTCCCGAGGGCGGCGCGCGTCGGTTTCGACGACGCAAACACCACGGCGGACCGCCGCCCGGTTCACCGCCTGCAGGCGATGCGGGAGGATCGCGGCCTTCCGAAGGCTCTTGACGAAGCCGCGAATCCCGTTATCCGTTTCAAACATGTCATCGACTTCCACGCCGCGCACGCACGACACCGCAGCGGATGCCGCTCCCGCGTATCATCCGGCGGCGCTGGCGTTTCTGCGCGAAGGGCTGACCGCCACCATCGAGCAGCTCCACGGACCGCTCACTCCGGCGTTTCAATACCTCGCCAAGTACCTGGAGGACCACGAGCTGGGGTGGGACGACCTCGGCGGTCTGCTTGACAGCGGCAAGGCTCCGCCGCGCGTGGCGTCGGCGATTCAGATGATCGGCGGCGTGGACAAGCTCAACCGCCACGTGCGCGGCAGCGACCTGTGCTGGGGATTGAGGGATCTCGCATTGAAGCAGTGGGGTCTGCTGGCGCGCGCGGTGCTCGCTCGGTGGGGCGTGCGAGAGACGATTGACTTCGGCCGCGTGGTTTACGCCGCGATCGAAGCCGGTCAGATGCAGAAGCAGCCGAGCGATTCGATCGACGATTTCAAGGACGTGTACGAATTCAAGGCCGCGTTCGACGGCGCGTTCCGCATTGAGATGTGAAACGTCGGCTTGCTCGTCTCGACTCCCCTTCGCACGTGAAGCGAGCAACCGGCGCGTCATGCCGAGCGCTGTTGGCGCGGTCTGAAGCTCGCCACCGTTGGCGTCGTTGGCTCAGTGCGCCGCCGGGGTGGCGCGTTCTTCCTTGCTTTCCGCCTTGGGAACAGACGCCGGCTCCGCCGCCTGCGCTTCGCGGGTTGTCGCCGGGGGCAGGCTGTTGGAGGCCTTGGGAGGCTCGATCTTCAGCGGCGTCTGGACGTCGTCCTTCACGTCCTGCATGCCCTTCTTGAACTCGACGATGCTCTTGCCAAACGACCTTGCCACTTCCGGCAGTCGCCGACCGAAGAGGAGGAGCGCGACGAGCAGGATGACGATCCACTCGGAGCCGCCGGGCAGACCCAAGATGGCCAGCAGGTTCATGTTCATGAGATCGCCTCCAATGCAGGCCGCGAAACAATCGCCGGGCGCGGCGCCCGAAACGCTCACGGACGAAGCTCGTCCTGCGCGTCCTTGATGCCCTTCTTGAACTCCGCGATGCTCTTGCCGATCGATCGGGCGACCTCCGGCAGCCGCCCTCCAAAAACGAGCAGGGCCACCAGCAGGATTACCAGCCACTCGGCGCCGCCGGGCATTTCCAGAAAGGCGAGCAGTTCGGTTTTCACTATGGCCGCACTCACCAGAACTTGACAATCGCCGCACGCACCAGAACTTGGCGCAGATGACGGCCGCCGCAGCCGGTTACGCCCGCGCTGCGGCTGTTGCCGGGAATCTGCTGCGGATTATAGATCGGCCTCCCTGCCGACTCAAATTGAGGCCTGACCGGGATTTACTATCGCGAGTTGCCCCCTGCGGCTCGGTGGGCGCAGGGCTTGGGCCGGCGGTCGGTGGGCCGCACGGGCTGCAGGGATCGGCCGGATGGCACGGTTGGGTGGCACGGTCTGGCGTACTCGCCAGGCCGTGGCGGCCGGAGAATGGTAGCGGCTTAGCACAAGCCGCGGGTCTGCTGCTGCGGACCCGTGTCCGAAAGGAATGGGCTTTCTGCCCCCGTAGCATGGCCAGGCGAGTACACCAGGCCATGCCACCCTGAATCGAAATCAGAATCCGGTTGCCTTGGGCGATGCCCTAACTTCTTTCTAATTTGCGCTTGCATCGCCACGGCGGTTCGGGTAGAACGGACCGCACAGGCGAGGCGGGCGGCCCGGCGGAGGGCGTGTCGCGGCCTGGTGACGACAGGATGACCGCGACATGTCGCTGCTGGTTACGGGGAGCATCGGGATCGACACGGTGATCACGCCGTTCGGTCACGCGGAGGGCGTGCTGGGCGGGTCGGCGGTTTACTTCTCGCTGTCCGCGTCGCAGTTCACGCCGGTGCGGCTGGTGGGCGCGGTGGGGGATGACTTCCCGCCTGAGTTCCGCCGCGTGTTCGAGCATCGGCCCATCGACCTCAGCGGTCTGGAGGTCCGTCGCGGGAGCCGGACGTTCCGCTGGTCCGGCAAGTTCGAAGGCGCGATGAACGAGGCCGAGACGCTCAACGTTCATCTCAACGTGCTGGCGGAAGCGCCGCCGGAAGTGCCGCCCGCGTTCCTCGACAGCCGGCTGGTCTTCCTGGCCAACACGCACCCGGCGCTGCAGAAGGCGCTGATTGCGAAACTGCGCCAGCCCAAGCTGATCGTGTGCGACACGATGAACCACTGGATCCGCACCGAGCGCGACGCGCTGCTGGAGGTGCTGTCGCGGGTGAACGGCGTCATTCTCAATGACGCGGAGGCGCGCGAGCTGACGGAGGTCATCAACCTCATCGAGGCCGCTGAGAAGCTGCTGACGCTGGGCCCGAAGTTCGTCATCATCAAGAAGGGCGAGCACGGATGCCTGCTGATGAGCGATCAGGGGCCGACGTCCGTGCCGGCATTTCCGACGAAGGACGTGCGCGATCCGACGGGCGCGGGGGACAGCTTCGCGGGGGGCGTGATGGGCTACCTCGGCGGGTGCGAGCGGATCGACGGGTCAGCGCTGCGTCGCGCCGTGGCGCGGGGCACGGTGATGGCGTCGTTTGCGATCGAGGATTTCTCGGTCGGGCGGGTGCGGGCACTGACGCGCGGGGAGGTGGACGCGAGGGTCGGGCAGTACCTGCGGATGCTGCGGCTGGAGGATTAGTTTTCCGCCGGCTCAGCGGTGCGGGGTGGGTCTTGCTGGATACGGCTTCGTGGAGCGCGATGCACCTGTCCCCCCTCCCCGTGGGAGGGGTCAGGGGAGGGCTTCGGGCTTGGGAGGCAGGGGCGGGAGTCTGAGTTCCTGCATCGGATCCGGGGACATACGCATCGCGCAGGAGACCGGCGAGCGACGCGGATGGAAGCATGATTCCGCATCAGCAGACGTTTCGTTTGTTCGTGGCCTTGGAGCTTTCTCCGGGTGGGAAGCTCCGGCTTCGGCGCATGCAGAAGGAGCTGGCGCCGCAATGCCCGGACGTGCGCTGGACGGGCGATGAGCAGCTTCACCTGACCGTGCGGTTCATCGGCGACGCGCCGGTCGGGCACGTGGAAGCGATCGCGCGGGAGCTGACGGCGTGTGCCGCCGCGACCGATCCGTTTGACATGGCGCTCGATGGCGTGGGCTGCTTTCCGGCGGAGGGGCGGGTGCGCGTGGTCTGGGCGGGCGTGAAGGAGGACGGCGGCGTGCTCATGCCGCTGGCAGAGGCCATCGACGCGGGCCTGACGCGACTGGGCTACCCGTCGGACGGCAAGCCGTTTCGCCCGCACGTGACGCTGGGGCGGGTGAAGGACGACCGCTCACGCGGCGAGCTGCGCGGCGCCATCGAAGCGGCCAAGTTCTCGCCGAGCTTGGAATGCGTGGACGAGCTGGTGCTCATGGCGTCGGACCTGTCCTCGCGAGGTCCGCGGTACAGCGTGATCAGCACGCACGGGCTGGGGGGGTGATCGGGGACTCGGGGACTCGGGGACTCGGGGACTCGGGGACTCGGTTTTCGCCTGCACGGGATCGGGGTCGTCGGGCAGACGCAGATCTGGGATAGAGACCGGAAACACAATAGGAGTATCCGCTTCTGGCTCGCAGCCAGGAGCTTGGAGCCAGCACTATCCGTGAGCGCCCGCTCGCAAGCGAGGCGCCTCTGGCTGACAGCCAGGAGCTGACAGCCAACAGCCTTCTTCAAGGAGCATGATGATGAATCCTGAAACACAGACGAAGCGTAAGGAAGCCCTGGGTCGCGCGCTCCAGATGGTGGAGAAGGCCTACGGCAAGGGCGCGATCATGCAGTTGGACCAGATGAGCACGGACATCGAGGGCGTTTCGACCGGGGCGCTCTCGCTGGATCTCGCGCTGGGCGGGAAGGGGCTGCCGCGCGGGCGGGTGATCGAGATCTTCGGACCGGAGTCCTCGGGCAAGACGACGCTGGCGCTGCACGTGGCGGCCGAGGCGCAGCGCGTCGGGGGCATCGCCGCGGTGATCGACGCGGAGCACGCGATGGACCCGACCTGGGCGCGCAAGTGCGGCGTGGATCTGCAGAACCTGCTCATCAGCCAACCGGAGTCCGGCGAGGAGGCGCTGGAAATCACCGAAATGCTCGTCCGCAGCGGCTCGGTGGACGTCGTCATCGTGGACTCCGTCGCCTCGCTGACGCCCAAGGCCGAGCTGGAAGGGCAGATGGGCGACTCGCACGTGGCCATTCAGGCGCGGCTCATGAGCCAGGCGCTGCGCAAGCTCACCAGCGCCATCAGCAAGTCCAAGTGCATCGTCATCTTCATCAACCAGATCCGCATGAAGATCGGCGTCATGTTCGGCAACCCGGAGACCACGCCCGGCGGCAAGGCGCTGAAGTTCTACAGCTCCGTCCGCATCGACATCCGCCGCATCTCCTCCATCAAGGAGGGCGAGGTGGTCACCGGCTCCCACGTCCGCGCCAAGGTCGTCAAGAACAAGGTGGCCGCCCCCTTCCGCGAGGCCGAGTTCGACATCATCTTCGAGGGCGGCATCAGCACGGAGGGCGACCTGCTCGATCTTGCGGCGGCGGATTCGATCGTGACCAAGTCCGGCGCCTGGTTCAACTACGGCGACGTGCGACTGGGGCAGGGTCGTGAGAACTCCCGCCAGTTCCTGCGCGACAATGCCAAGCTCAAGGACGAAATCCGCAAGAAGGTCTTGGCGAAACGCGCCCCGCACTTGCTGGACGGAAAGCCCAGGCTCGTGGCGGAAAAGACCGCTCCCGCGGCACCGCTGTCCGGCAAAACGGAGAAAGCCGACGCGAAATCGGACAAGCCGGAAAAGGGCGACTCCAGGCCGGACGCCAAGACGGCTTTGCGAAAACGGGCGTAGCGAGCGTCGGGTGGCGCGTGTGCTGACACCCGCTGGCGCTGGACTGGGCGATCTGGACGGGAGGGTGGCGCGCGCGGGTAGCACGCGTGCGTAGCACGCGCGGGCGGCACGGTCTGGCGTACGCGCCAGGCCGTGGAGGACTACAGCACTATTCGATTTCGTGTAGCGGCTTTTGCGGAGCGAAATGACCCGCCGTTTTCTAGAATCCGCGCGGACTGAAGTCCGCGGCTCGCTACACGCAAACCGAGATTGCTCAAGAACGGTACGCGTTCAGGCGCTCGACCGAGGACTGCGGCGCGCCGAATGGCATGGCCAAGCGGAGCGCCGCCATGCTTGCGCAATTGCGCCGGGATTTGGAACCGGAACCCCGCTTGAAACACGCCTGCTCAACGCGTACTCGTGCCGTCACGGTCGTCCGGAGCGTGCGCTTCCCCGATATTGCCTGGGCGGCTCTGCAGAAGACGCCCCGAGGCTTCCGGGGCGAATGGAGCCTCTGCGCCACGCTGCCTCCATGCCAAGTTGATGAGGGCACAGGCCGCAACCGCAACGTACAAGAAGCCAATCGCAGATACGCCCATCCCAACGAGATATGCCGCGGGTGCGACGTACCATGCGAAAGCGGAACTATCTCCCAAAGACGCGCACCAATCCCCGAATACAATCAGGCCCCATCCCGCCACGAGAACCAGCGGGGCCGGGATGATCCATGCGAACGAAGCGAACGACCGCCGCCGCTTCCAGAGTCCCATCAACAGCGCACAGGCCGCCACCCCCATGTACAGGATGCCAAGCACGAGGATAGGAAGGCCCAACACGAAACCGACGAATGGCCCAAACCCGCCCAAGGCTGGGTCTTGGTTAGAATGCACCCACCACCCGGCGATTGCCATCAGGCCAGATCCCGTCGCTACAACGAACGGCGCGGGGATCATCCATGCGAATCTGATCCGACCGAAAGCCGTGGGAGGACTTGCGGGTGGTTTGTCCATAGGCTTCAAGGCTCAGGTCGGTCTCGTGCTTCGCCGAGAGGCGCTAAGCAAGCTCAATCAACCCTCGTCGCGGCGTCCAATAGCATCCACCCGGCGCGCTCTCGGGAGGCTGCTACTCAGCGTACGTTCGCGCACTGCACGGGTCCAATGATGAGGACCGGCACCACGCGCTGGCGGCTTGCGCGTGGGGCACGCGCGGATGGCCTGCGCGGGTAGCCTGCGCGGGGCCGGGTCGAGACGCGGCGCGATGAGGCAGGGTGGGCGCAGCGTGTTTCCAGCCCTTTCGGTTGTCGGCGCCGGAGTATTCCATCCATGCTCCGTTTCCACCTGGGAGGGGGTCACGCGCCTGGACCTGTCCGCGTTTTGTGACGGGATCACGGCACAGGGCAGCGCGCCGGGGCCGCAGGACACGGATCTTCGGCTGCACGTCGCGCTGTGGCTGCACACGGCGTTGTGATTGTACGCGGCGGTGGAGGGCGTGGGCAGCGGTCGGCGCCCGGCGAAGCTGGGCCGGGAGAGGCGACGCGCGGGACGACCTCCCTGCGATCACCTTCTGGATGCCGGATACCTCAACATCCACAACACTGAGCAAGCGTCGCAGGAAGGCGTGGACCTCACCATGCCGCTGTCGCCCACCGCGGGTGGAGGGCGGGTGTGCACGGAGAAGCAAGGCGATCCGCCGGGCGTGGCCGCGTGGCGCCGGCGGATGACGTCGCAGGAAGGACAGGCGACGTACAAGCTGCGGAGCTCGACGATGGAGACGGTGAACGCGGACTTGAAGACGTGCCGGGGCTTGGGCCCGTTCCTGGTGCGCGGGCTGCGCAAGGTGCGATGCGTGGCGCTGGGGTCGGCGCTGGCGTACAACGTGATGCACTTCGCCGGCGTGCTGCTGAGTTGAGGGAATGAACGATCGAACGAAGAACGAATGAAGGGCAAATGAAGGCC
>CAZGJA010000047.1:0-45171 GCA_964526695.1 uncultured Phycisphaeraceae bacterium | reverse complement strand
AGGTCCGCTCCGCGCTGTCGTAGGCCCCGCACCCGGCGCGCCCGCATTCCGGGCAGGCGAAGCGACTGCCGGAAGGGAAGTCCACCCACAGGTCCAGCTGGTGCTGCTCGGCTGAGAACTCGATCTTGCTCACCCCCCACGCCTCGGCCAGGCCCAACGCCACCCGGAACAATTCCTGCATCTGATCACGCCTCGGCTTGTCTCGCTCCCGCAGCACCTCGTAGGCTCCCGGCCGCCTGAGCGGAGGACAGGGCTCTGCGGGGACGCAACCCGAACAGTGAGTACGAGCAGCCCTCGCAGCGCAGCTCCTCGCGCGGGATCAGATCATGCCACTGGAAATCGAGCGCGCATTGCGGACAGACGGGTTGCGACTGCCCGCGCAGGTCGTGCGCGCATCGCGGACAACGGACCGGGAACCGCACGAGCTCCCAGTCCGGCGCGTCCTCCGCCCGGCGCGGGGTGGTGGTGGTTGGGCTGATGTCCGGCAGATTTACGCTCGCTTCCCGTCCGGGTGCCGTGGGTTAAATGTCCCAGTCCGCGACCGCAGCATCCTACCTCAAAGCGGCTGCCGCGCGGCATGGGCCCGCAGTGCCGGCGCCTGGCGGGCAGGCTCAAGAACTGCGTGGTCAGCGTCCACCTGGGATACGCCGCCGGCGAGTTTCATGCACTGCTGGACGGGGAGCTGTACCTGCCCGAGGAGACGTGGCACGAAGATCGCGCGCGGTGCCGCAAGGCCGGCATTCCCGACGAGGGGGTGTACCGGGCGAAGTGGAAGATCGCCCTGGGGCAGATTCAGCGGGCGCTGGGCAACGGCGTGCGTTTTGCGTGGCTGACCTTCGACGAAGGGTACGGCGGAAAACCCACGTTCTTGCGGGAGATCGACGCCTTGGGACAGCATGACGCGGGCGGGATTCCGTCGAGCTTCGTGGGGCCGACTCCCTGGCGGCCAGGCTCCGTTGAAATCGCGCCCGGCAGCGTAAGTCGAGTCATGCGAAGTCACGCTCAGTCGGCTTGCAAGCTGAAACACGACCGCCGCGGCCGCGCGCTCACGGGCAGAAGAACGCCGCGTCCGCATCTGCGCCGCAGCCCCAGGAGACGTCCACGCGCCCCGTCCCGTTGGGCAAGCCGCTGAAGCGAACCGTGGCCTTGCCTCTTCGATTGAGCGATCCCTCCGCCGTTTCGCCTGTCGCCAGGAGCGCTTCGAAGGCGTCGCCCGGTATGCCGCCCAACAGCTTGACCGTCAGGTCGCCGGAAATGCAGACGGCCTTCTTGATCCGCTCAGTGCCGGTGCAGTCCGCGCCGCATTCGTGTCGGAACGCATAGACGATGCCTGAATCACCGCCGTGATCGGTGTCCTCATAGGGTGCTCCGATGAGGATCAGGTCGCCGCTGAGGGCGCAGGCGTCGCCGAAAAAAGGCGGCGCCCCCAGGGTGTCATGCACGTCGAACGGGTCGAAGCGGATCAACGGCGACCAGTCGCCTCCGCCTTGGCGCTCAAACAGATACGCGACTCCGAGGTGGTCGAACGCTCCGTATGCGCCGATCACCAGGCGATCGCCCTCGAAGTCCATCGCGTAGCCGAAATTGGCGCGGCCGATGCGTTGCGGCGGGGTGATGGACTGATCGAGCCTCCATTGGGAACCGTTGAACTCGTAAGCGAAAACGGTTCCCTCGCTGCCGGTGTCGCTGGCGCCGACGAGCGCGGTTGATCCGCCGATTCGGACGGAGAATCCCGCGTGAATGCTGAATCGCGGCGGCAACAGAGCACTTTCCAGCTCCCACTCCGTCTGGTCAAAGCGGTACACATAGGCGGCGCCGCCATCGCCTTCCAGCCGATCGTCCCACGGCGCGCCGACGATGATGAGGTTGTCGTGGATGTCCGCGGAGAATCCGAAAGCGCTCGGCAGGGGCTGGCCCTCCTCCGTGCCGAAAAGCTCCTGCTCGAACACCCAAGCGGACCCGTCATAGCGAAACACATACGCCGCGCCGGCGGCTTCGCCGTTGGTGTCGTCGCCGCGCGCGCCGACGACCACGTGGTTTCCGCTGACGCCGACGGAGTAGCCGAAGAGGTCGACCGGATCCGGTGAAACCGATATGAGCTTCTGCTCGAAGTTCCAGGTTGATCCGTCATGGCGGAAGACGTACGCGGCGCCCTCGCGGTCCGCCGGCTCGTCGTTGTTGGGCGAGCCGACGACGGCCACCGGTCCGTCCAATGCGACGGAGAAGCCGAAGTCATCCCCGAAGTCAAAGTCGTCGGCGACAAGCCGCTGCTCCTGCGTCCACCTCAACCCGTTGAAGGTGAACAGGTATGCCGCGCCGGCATGGGAAGACCCGCCGCGAAACGACCCGACCAGCACGCGCCGAGCGTCCGCCGCCAGCGAGCAACCGAAACGCACGTTGCCTTCGACCTCGTGGCCGACGAACTTGGAGGGATCGCACTGTGCGACGGCGCGCTCGAAGAGGGTCGGCAGGAAGCTCAACCCCAGGATCAGCGCTCGGCGCACGGCGTGGTTGACGGTTCGCTCGGCCTTCATCGATTCGACTCCTGAGTCCGGCCGCGGCGGTGAGTCGCGCGATGGTGCAGACTCGAGTCAGCGCGGTCGGCCCAACGGAAATGTCCGGACGGGCGTGGCAGCTTGCGAGGGCGTAAAAAAGGGGGGTGCCGCTCTCCCTCAGGGGAAGGAGAGCGGCACTGTGGTCGTCCGCGTCACGAGGAGGGTGTGACGCGCTCAGGAGGAAAGAAGCCATGCGCCTTTCGGCGCCGCATCTGACAAGCACGCCGCGGACTTGAAATCCGCGCGCCTCCTCAACCCGTGTCCCACGCGCGGAAAATCCGCGCGTCGGCATTCAACGGCTCTGGATGTACACGTTCAGCGCAAAAACGCGATCTGATCGTTCAACTCACTCAACCGGACCTCGGAAGTTCAGACTTGATGACGCGAAATGATAATGATCTGTAGCAGACGGTGCTGCTTCGCGTTGTTCCAAGGTTCGCTCATATTATTACCCCCCCGTTTCAGGAAAGCAAGTCCCTCGCGAAAAAGATTTTTCTTTTTTCCGGAAGCCGTGCCGGCTGGCCGCGTCATTCGCAGTGGGGGGCTGCTCCCGCGCCCCGCGCCGAGCGGGCATGTACGCCGGCAGGGGAGCACGGCCCAAGGCGTCCTGGCTCAGCGCGAGGAGGCCGGCCGCGGGCGCGAAGGTGAATTCAGGCAAGTTTCCACGGCCTCGATGTACTTCATTCCGCTCCCCGTGTTGAACAGAACCACGCATTCTTCCGGCTTTATCCAGCCTGCCGCCAGGAGCGTTCGCGCAGCGGCCAGGCACGCGCCCCCCTCCGGGCACGCGCAGACGCCCGTCAGCGACGCCAACGTCCGCATAGCGGCGAGCAGCTCGTCATCCTCGATCATGACGGCGCATCCCCCGCTGCGGCGAAGCTCGCGCAGGATGATGAAATCCGCGATGGCCTGCGGCACGCGAAGTCCCGCCGCCACGGTGTCGCCCTTGTCCCAGCGCTCGGCGAAGTCCCGCCCGGCCTGGAACGCCCGGACGATCGGCGCGCACCCGCTCGATTGCACGACCACGAATCGCGGTCGCTTCGACCCGATCCAGCCCAGCGCCTCCATCTCGTCGAACGCCTTGGCCATCCCCACCAAGCCCGTGCCGCCGCCCGTCGGGTAAACGATTACGTCGGGCAAAGCCCAGTCGAACTGCTCGGCCAGCTCGTAGCCCATGATCTTCTTGCCTTCTACACGGTACGGCTCCTTGAGCGTGGAGACGTCGAACCAGCCTTCGGCGTCCTTGCGACGGGCGACCTCGCGCCCGCAGTCGTCGATCAGCCCGTCGATCAGCGTGACGTGTGCGCCGGACAGCTCGCATTCCAGGCGATTGACGAGCGGCACGTCGGCGGGCATGAACACGTAAGCCTCAAGCCCGCCCGCCGCCGCGTAGGCCGCCAGCGAGCCTCCCGCGTTTCCCGCCGACGGCGCCACGAGCTTACGCCGACCGAAGTGCCGCGCCATCGTCACCGCCACGCTCATCCCCCGCGCCTTGAAGGAGCCGGTCGGGTTGCAGGCTTCGTCTTTCACGAAGAGCTTCGGCAGCCCGAGCTGCTGCCCCAAGGCTCGGGCATGAATCAGCGGGGTGTCGCCCTCGCCGAGTGAAATCGGTTGCTTGTCGAGCGGAAGCGGCAGCACTTCGCGCCAGCGCCACGTGCCCGCGGGGCGGCGGCGGATTTCCTCGCGCGTCACGGCCTGCGCGACTCGTGCAAGGTCGTAGCGCACGGCCAGCGGCTTGCCGCAGGCACACAGGTTCATGCACCGATCCGCGCCATGCCGCGTTCCGCAGGCAAAGCACTCGAGGGATTCAACGAACATCGGTCCTCCTCCACGGCCTGGCGAGTACGCCAGACAGTGCCACCCGACGCACGCGCTGAAATGACGCGCGAAGTCGCGTTCCCCATTTGCGCGAAAATCAGGCGCGGCGGCTTACCTCGCATGGGCGAAACGTTGCAGACCCAGGAAGCCGATCGCCGCGTCCGTGCGACCGTTGACCGCCAGGTCCGCCAGGATCGACCCGACCACCGGCGCGAACTTGAACCCATGCCCACTGAATCCTGCGGCGATGAAGACGTTGTCATGGCGCGGATGCCGGTCGAGGATGAAGTGCTCATCCGGCGTCATCGTGTACAGGCATACGGCGTGCCGCAGCACCTCCGCATGCACGCCCGGCAGGAACGCCGACGCGAACTCGGCCACGCGCTCGATGTCCGCCCCGCTCAAGGCGCGATCCACGCGCGACGGATCGGGCACGACCTCGCCGCCGGTGTGCTCCGCGATCTTCATCGACGTGCCGTCCAGCGTCGGAAACCCGTAGAAATACCCCGATTCCGTCTGCACGATGAAGACCGGGCAGTGATGCTGCGGCCCGTGCCAGCGGCTCCGCGTCCGCAGCCACAATTGCACTTTGCGTTTCACCGTCAGGGGCAGGCCCAGTTCGCGCAGCAAGGGTCCCGTCCAGGGGCCGGCGCAGAGGATGAGCAGCGGGGCGCGATACGACTCGCCGTCGGTGTACACCGTCGCGCCCTCGGCATTCGCCACCCACGAGCGCACCGTCGTGTTTAGAACAAGCGTGGCGCCGAGCCTACGGGCAAGGTCGGCGTGCGCCCGAACGCAGCGCTCCACGTGCAGGAATCCGGCGTCGCCCTCGAAGAGAAGCTCCATGTCCTCGTCAGGTGCGAAGCCGCCGAAGCGCCGCTCCCACTCGTCGCGCGGCACGACGGGGATGTCGAGGTCGTGCTCGATCGCGGAGCGCCGCGCGCCGGTGATCAGCGCCTTGTGCGGATTCCCCGCCAGCAGCAGCCCGCAGCGCACGAACAACTCGACGCCCATCTCGCGCGACAGCTCGTCCCACATCGGATACGCGCGGTGCAGCAGCGGCACGTAGTCGGGATGCTCGAAATACGCCTTGCGGATGATGCGCGTCTCGCCGTGCGAGCTGCCGCGATCATGGGCGAGGTCGAACTGCTCAAGCCCCACCACCTCCACGCCGCGCCGGGCCAGATGCGCGCAGACGGCGCTGCCCATGCCGCCTAAGCCCACGACAATGGCCTGGCAGGTCTTCACGGCGACGCCTCCTCCATCACCACGCGATACACCGGTCCGACAGGCTCGAACCGCGCCGACTGATTCTCCAGCCAGTTGGGCAGGTACCCGGCATCCGTCGTGCACACGAAATACGTTCCGGATTGCAGATGATGCCGACGCAGCGCTTCCTCGTCCACCGGCGGCGGCAGCCAGTCCTGCAGGTTCCGATACGGATCGAGCCGGATGTCTCGCCGTCGTCCCTCCAGCACCTGGGCGTAGATCATCGCGCTGGCAAGCTGCGAATCCGAAAAAACCATCGCGTCCGGCGGCAGGGCGTCAAAGAGGTCATCCACGAACCGCTCGGTTCCGCGCTCGCCGACGCGCCACGGCTGAAGGAACCAGTTGAACGCATCGCGGTGCGCGATCTGCCGGGTCGGAAGCAGCGGGCATCGCGGCCAGTACGCACGGAGCAGGGGTGGCGCCGCCGCATAGGCCACCGGCGCAAGGGCGCACGCCCCAAGCACCGCCGCCTCGCGCCGCACGCGCGCTCTTCGACCAGGACCGCCGGGGCGAGGCGCGAGCCACGCTTCGATGCCGACGGCGCAGAAAAGGGCGATGATGACGTGAACCGGCGCGAAAAAGGTGTACTGATCGGCCACGTTGTAGCGCACGACGAACGCCAGCAGCACCGCCGCATGAACCGTCACGAACATCCACAGAGGCCGCGGGACCCGCGATCGCAGCACCCACCATCCTGGCAGACTCAGGAGAAGGACCGGCGTCGGGAAGTTCAGCACGACGTAGCCCGCCGACATAGCGCAAAGCGCCGGCAGGTTGGCCACATTCAGAATGCCGCCGGCATACGAGCCGATCAGCCACGAGTGCAGTGTCGCCGCCGCGCCGCCGAGTTGATCGAACGTGGCGAGCATCAGCGCCAGCAGGGGCGATGCCCCCGCCAGCCAGCCCGCCAAGCCGACGCACGCCGCTCGCAGCGGGCTTCCAGGCCGCGGGGCGGGTCGTTGCCCTGACAGGGGGGGGGCGGCTTTCCAGTCCGCAAGCAACAGGAACGCATACGCGGGCCAGGAGAGCAGCGCCAGATTGTGATTGGCCACGCCCAGCCCGTTGCAAACGCCCACGAGCAGCGCCCACCCCGCGCGGCGCGTCTGAACGAACCGGGTCACCGCGATCCACTCGGCCGTCATCAGGGCCGTCGTCAGCGAAAGCACCTCCGCCGCCGTGCTCAGACGCCACAGCGTGTGCGAGAGCATCAGCAGCAGCACGCCGCAAACCACCGCCAGCCGCCGCACGCGCCAGCAGGTCAGCAAGTACGCCGCGTTGGCCACGGTGATCGCGCCGAACAGCGCCGCCGAGAGATTGGCCGCCCGCGCTGCGGGTAGATCCGACAATGCGACCAGCGCCCGCGTCAACGCATAGTACGCCACGTGCGACCGGCAGATCTGCCCGCTGACCAGCCACTGCCGCAGGAGCACGTGAAGCTGCGTCTCGCCCGAATCCCCCCACAAAAGCCCCGGCGCGCTGGTGGCGGCGTAGAGCGCGCCGCTGACGCAGAAGGCCAACGTCCATGCACGCAGCCCGCCGCCGCGCGGGCGTGGAGCAGGGGCGACATCCGCGAGAGGCGCCTTCATGCCGCCACCTCGTCAAGCAAATTGAGCACCCGCGCCGAAAGCATGTCCCGGTTGAACTCCGTCTCCGCCAGCCGCCGCGCCGCACGACCCATCTCCGCCAGCCGCGCGGGGTCGTCCATCAACTCCCGCAGCCGCGCCGCGAAGCCGTCCTCATCGCCTTGGGTGCAACCGATGCCCGCCCCGGCTCGCTCCAGCGTTTCGCGCTGCCAGCCGCCGTAGTTGATCAGCACCGGCTTGCCCGCCGCCAGGGCGTCGAACAATTTGTTGGCGCTGTTGTGCTCCATGATCGGCAGCGGCGTCACCGTGACCAGACAGAGGTCCGCCGCGGCGAAGATCGCCGGCATGTCCCGCTTGGGTCGGCGGTCCACGAACTGCACGTTGCTCAATCCGCGTCGCCGCACCTCCGCTTCGAGCCGCGCCCGCTCGCTGCCCTCGCCCAGCAGCACGATCAGCAGCCGCGGATCCTCGCGCATCCGGTCGGCCGTTCGGATCAGCAGGTCCAGCCCGTTGGTCCGCCCCAGCGCGCCGGCGTGAAGGCACACGAACCGCTTGGACCAGCCCATCGTCCGGCGGATTTCCGTCCCGTTCACCTCGGGGGAAAACAGGTCCGTGTCGGCGCAGTTGGGCACGACCTCGACCCTTCGCCCCGCGGGGCTGCGTCGCGCGATCTCCTCCGCCGGACCCGGCGCGAGCGCCACGACCGCGCGGGCGCCGGCGTAAATCCGACGTTCCAGCCAGTGCAGAAACGCCGCAAGCCACTTCGACCGCACGGCGCCGAAGGCAATCGCCCCGTCAGGCCAGAGGTCGCGCGCCTCGAACACGAACGGTCTGCGCCGCAGCCACCACCCCGCCAGCGCCGGCACGCCGACGGTCATCGGCGTGCTGCTGGCGAAGACCACATCCACGCCGGGAAGCGTGAGCACGTGCCGGATGCACGACATCATGAACCGCACGAAAGCCCGGACGCGCGCCGAGGCGGACATCGTCTGATGATACGGCACGCGAAGCGCCAGCACGTCGATCCCGTCCATGTTCATTCGCACCACGCGAGGCGAGGGCATCTCGATCGCCGTGCGCCCAAGCTCCGTCTGCCCCGCTCCGCGAGTCAGCCCCATCTCTTCCACGGTGAGCTGCGCCTGGCTGGTGAGCATGGTGACGCGATGTCCGGCACGGACCCACCGCCGCGCGAACTCGTAGGAGCGCGTGCCGGTTCCTCCTTGCGGCGTGGCGAAGTACTGGTGAATGTAGAGGATGTGCATCGTCGCGTCACGGCCCGGGCCGCGCTCTCCCGTTCATCTCGGCATTCGCCGGGCATCCGTTGCAGCCAGACCCAACAGGATCGCCGTCCAGGTCGTCCTTGCCGCACCTGCGGGAATACGCTCGTCGCGGAGCGTCGAACGACCCTGCCCGCCGTCATTCCCGAGCAGGCGGGAATCCAGTCTCGTCGCGGAGCGACGAACTACCCCACTCGTCGCGAAGCGACGAACTACCCGGCGCGCTGTCCTCCCCGCGCAGGCCATGCGCGAAGTTCCGCACGATCCGCCCGATTTCGCCGCGGCGCCGTCGCCGGACGACATGGCGCTCGATTCTCGGAACAACCCCCGTCGATAGCAACGGAAGCGCAGCGCCGCGATCGACGTCGCGCGACCGCCTCAGGGTACGGCGCAGGAGGCGCCGCAGGTGCAAGCCCACGGGGTTTGCAGACACAAGACAGGAGTCTGACCATGAAACGCGGAACCATCGCTGGCCGGATCAACATCGTCCGCCGGACCCACCTCATTCGCCGGATCAACATCGCTTGCCGGGTCGGCCTGTCGCTGGGACTCGGCGGCAGCACCGCTTTCAGCTTCGGAGGCTGCGAAGCCCACGCTGACGAATTCCGCGAGGCCGCTGCGCCGGCGCTGCGAACCGGCGTGGACTCGCTGATGGACGGACTGGTGGAAGGCGTCTTCGCCGTCGTCGAGCCGGAGTCCTCCAGCTCGGATGATTCGACGAGCACCGGCGGCGCGTGAGACCGGTTCGCAGGGGGGCGGGCGTCTCGCCCGCCTCCGTCATCCATGAACCCAGTCAGGCGGGCAAGATGCCCGCCCCCCGCTTCTTTGCAAACCTGCACCTTGCAGCAGTTTCTCAACTGCGTGGATTTGCTTAGAGTTTTGCTTGCTGACGGGCGCGGTTCGGAAAGAGCGCTTCCTGACGGGCGCGGCTCTGTAAGGACCGCTTCCTGACGGGTGCGGCTCCGTGACGCGTCAGTTCAAATCCGACAGCTTGTTCCGCAGGAACTCCGCGCGACGCGTGCCGCGCTCTTCGCCGTCCATGGCGTGGCCGCCCTGCTTCTGCAGGTGCGCCGGTTGCGTGGGCATGATGAGGTCGTTAAGCGCCGTGACATCGAACTTGTCGAAGCGCCCCGTGGCGATGCCCAGCCTCAGGTGCGAAAGGTGGTGCAGCGTTTCCTCGCTGCTGATGATCCGGGCCGAGCGCAGCGACCCGTACGCGCGCCAGATGCGGTCGTCCAACTGCGCCGAGCGCTTCTCGATCAGCGCCTCGCGCGCCGCCCGCTCGTACTGCACGACCTTGGGGATGATCGACGTGCCGAACTCCTCGATGATCTGCTCTTCCGATTTGCCCAGCGTCGTCTGGTTGGAAAGCTGATAAAAATCGCCGACGGCCTCCGTCCCCTCGCCGTACAGCCCGCGGATCGCCAGGCGCAGCTCTTCGGCCGCGCGGGCGACGCGGACGATCTCGTTGGTCAGCTTCAGCGCCGGCAGGTGCAGCATGACCGACACGCGAAGCCCCGTCCCCAGGTTCGTCGGGCACGCCGTCAGGTAGCCCATGCGCTCGTCGAACGCGAACTGCACGTGCTCGGAAAGTTCGTCGTCCAGCGGGCTGATCTGCCCCCAGAGGTCTTCAAGCTGCAGGCCGCTGCGCAGCCCCTGCATGCGCAGGTGGTCCTCCTCATTAATCATGATCGCCAGCGTCTCGCCTTTCGACACGACCACGCCGCGCGGGCCGGGCGCGTCCGCGAGCTGCCGGCTGATGAGGTGCCGCTCGACGAGCACCTGCCGGTCGATCTCCTCCGTCCCGTCCAGCTCGATGAGCGAGGCGTCCTTGCACGTGGCGCACGACAGCGCCGCCTCGCCGACGGTGCGCAGAATCTCACCGAGGTCGGACTCGCTCGCCCGCGGACGGAAGGCGTAGTTCGCCAGGTTCCGCGCCAGACGGATGCGCGAGGAGATGACCACGTCGGACATCGGCCCGCTGCCTTTGAGCCATTCGCCGCGCTCAAACATGAGATCGTCGATGTTCATTCCTTTTCCATCGCCGAGATCTCGTCCCGGATCTTCGCCGCCCGCTCGTATTCCTCGCCGCCGACCGCTTCGCGCAGCGCCTTGTGGAGCTGCGCCAGCCGGGCGCGACGGCGCGAGCCTTCGCCCGCGGGGCGCGGCGACTTGCCGGTGTGCTGCGCCGCGCCGTCCTGCGCTCGCTCGATGATCGGCTTGAGCAGGTCGCGGTACGCCGTGTAATCATACGGGCAGCCCAGCAGTCCCTGCTCGTGAAACTCCTTGAACGAGCCGCCGCACTGCGGGCACACTTTCTCCCCCAGCGACTTGAGGCCAAGACCCTGCTTGATGAACTCCTGCAGGACGGTCGCCGTGAGCGTGTGCTGCTTGACGGCCACGCCCTCGCGCGCGGCGCAGCCTTCGCAGAGGTGGCGCTCGATCGGCTCGCCGGACGGCTTGATGTCCGTCAGATGCACGGTCGCGGTCGCCTTCTGACATCCCTGGCACACCATCGCCATCACGCTCCCGTCTTCCTAGCCGCGCAGGCGCTCACGTAGATGAAGACCCTGCTTCAAGAACAACGGCAGAAAAGCCACATCATTTTACTTTCACAGCGCCCAGCGGTCAAAGCGGCGGGCGCGAGCATGGCGGAATGGATGTGGCGACGGATCCTGGCTGTCTCTCTTCGCCCGTAGGGCGTACGAGCGCCAGGGGCTTTCAGCCCCTAGACCCCAGCATGGGCGGATTACCCTCCACATCACTTTGCTCTCCGCCTCCGGCGGAGAGCAAAGTGATGTGGAGATCGGTTGGGACACTGCTTCCAGTGCCTGAAGGCACTGGCAACGAGCGCACGCCCTCCGGGCGGAGAATCCGCCGCAACGGGGTTACCCCAAAGGATGGCCACCCCCGGCGGAACTAGGGGTTTTGCGCACACATGCCACGGCCTGTCGAGTACGCCAGACCGTGCCACCCGCCACCCAACCGCGCCGGTCGCACATGTGCCATCCGCATGCTTACTCAATGCTCAGCGTCGGGCCGGCGGGCTGAAGGAGGTTCCGGACGCTGACTCGGCCCGCGGTCTTCTGAACCATGCGGTCCACGGCCTGTCGCACGTAGTCGGGGGATTCGGTGAACATCTTGTCCGGGCGACCCGCGTCGCCGAAGACGCGGAGGGAAGCGTTCAGGGGGATGCCGCCGAGGAACGGGACGCCAAGCTCCTCGGCCGTGCGCTCCGCGCCGCCGTGGCTGAAGAGTTCGTCGCGGTTTCCGCAGTGCGGGCAGAGGTAGTAGCTCATGTTCTCGACGATGCCGAGCACGTCCACGTTGAGCTGGCGGAACATCATGATGGCCCGCCGCGCGTCAGAGAGGGCGACGTCCTGCGGCGTGCAGACGATGACCGCGCCGGTCTGCGGAATCGACTGCGCCAGCGTCAGCGGCACGTCGCCCGTCCCCGGCGGAAGGTCCACGATCAGGTAGTCCAGCTCGCCCCATTCCACCTGGTCGAGGAACTGCCGCAGGATGCCATGCAGCATGGGGCCGCGCAGCACCATCGGCCGGTCCGGCTCCACGAGCAGGCCGACGCTCATGATGCCGATGCCGTGCGCCTCGATCGGCAGGAGCATCTTGTCGCGCACCTTCGGCTGCACGCCTTCGATGCCCAGCATCGTCGGGATGCTCGGTCCGTACACGTCGGCATCGAGCAGGCCCACCGTCGCCCCCGCGCGGCGCAGTCCCACGGCGAGCATGGTGGCGATGGTGCTCTTGCCCACGCCGCCCTTGCCCGCGCCGACGCTGACGATGTTCTTGACGCCGGCAAGGTGCGGTCGCGGCTGCGGCGAGCCGCGCACCTTCGCGCTCCACTCCAGCTCGACGGTCGTCACGCCGGGAATCGTCCGGACAGCCTTCTCCACGTCGGCGCGAATCTGGTCCTTGAGCGGACAGGCGGGCGTGGTCAGCTCGACGTGCACCTTGACGCGCCCGCCGTCGATCGCCACGTCCTTGATCATGTTGAGCGTGACGAGATCCTTGTGCAGCTCCGGGTCGTTGACCGTGCGGAGCCGGTCCAGCACTTGTTCCCTGCTGACAGCGGCCATGTGATGCTCCATCCACCCGGACGGATCGCGCCGCCGGCGGTCGCACGCGCGGAGGATCCCCGAACACGGGTGAAACTGGACGCGCGCGGTAGGGTGAATATAGTATCCATCCGGTTCGGCTGCCACTCCCTGGAGATTCAACATGTCACTGCTGAAGGGTAAACGAGGCTTGGTGTTCGGCGTCGCCAACGATCGCAGTATCGCCGTGGCGATCGCGAAAGAGGCGATCGCGCAAGGGGCGACGTGCGGGTTCCCGTATCTTCCCGGCGACAAGAACGAGCGCCGCGCGGCCAAGGCGCTGGAGGAGATCGGCCTGTCCAGCCCGTGGCTGTTCCCGTGCGACGTGTCGAAAGATGCCGACCTCGATGCGTGCTTTGCGGCCGCGCGGGAGAAGTTCGACACGATCGACTTCGTGGTGCACTCGCTGGCGTTCGCGGATCGGACGTGGCTCAAGCCCGGCAACTTCCACGAGACGCCGCGCGAGGCGTTTGCTCAGGCGGTGGACATCAGCGCGTACTCGCTGGTGGCGATCGCGCGGCGCGCCAAGGCCATGATGCCCAACGGCGGCTCGATCCTCGCCATGACGTACTACGGCAGCCAGAAGATGATCCCGGGTTACAACGTGATGGGCGTCGCCAAGGCGGCACTGGAAGCGTGCAGCCGCTACCTCGCCGGCGAGCTGGGGCAGTCCGGCATCCGCGTGAACACGATCAGCGCCGGCCCGCTGCGGACGCTGTCCGCGATGGCGGTGGGGGGCATTGACGAGATCTTCGCCTGGATCGAGAAGAAAGCCCCGCTGCACCGCAACATCACGCAGGAGGAAGTTGGCAAGACCGCCGCGTTCCTGCTCTCCGATCACGCCAGCGCGATCACGGCGGAGAACATCTTCGTGGACGCGGGGTATAATGCGGTGGGGCTGTAGTCCGCAGAACTTTGCGTCGAGAGCCATCTGAATGGGCTCGCCACAAGCTTGATCGCATGGAACCAGATCCTGAAGAACTCGAGAGTAGGTTTGAAAGTGACCGAGTCCGCACGATCGACCCGGCCGTCCTGGAGTGCTGGCGGCGGCGCTGGCGTGTCCTGAAGGACATTCAGACTCAAGAACCTCGTCGTCCGACAATCGACCAGAAGTTTCGAGAGATGTGCTTCCTTCACGCGGCCGGCAAGGCGTTCGGCTGGACGGAGGCGCCTAAAGTGGAGGATCCCCGCGCGCGAGAGCCTTGGATCAAGTTGAGGGCAGCGTTCGGCTTTCGATCAGAAGCCACCCAGGAACCGAGCGCGTTCGAGGACGTGAGCCGAGAGTCTGATCGCGCCACGTGACTTGACGGCCATGCCCTTCACTCCCGCATGGCAAACCGCGCCTCATCATCCCGGTCGCTTGGCCGCGCGGTCGAAGTGCCCCTTTTCGCACGCGGTGGCGAACTCCTCGCAGGACGACTTGAGCTGCTCCCATGAGTTGCGGATGCGCTCCGCCTCAACGGGCTGGATGGCGCCGTCGTCGGCGATGGCGTGGGTGACGGTGGAGAGCAGCTCGCTGAACTCCTGCACGAGTTGCTGGGTCTCCGCCAATAGCCGGGTGTCCAGGCTTCGCGGCTTGACCGCCGGGTTGTTCACAAAGAACCCGCCCGCGTGATGGCAAAGCCAGTTGACCAGGTGCGCGTCCTGCGTGACTTCGTGAATCAGCGCCAGCCGATCGAGCGGGTTGCGCGCGCCGCTGGTGGCCGGATCGGCGGCGTCGAACGGCTGGCACCACTTGTACACCAGCGCCGCGGAGACGCCGACCTTTCGCGCGACGAGTTTGACGCCCACCGGTTCGATCGCCTGCCTGAGCACGTCGTGAGATTGCATAAAACTCCCCGTTGCCGCCGTAAGCAATGTGGTCGCCGGCGGAAGTCGGCGTATGATAGCGACGGTCGCGGGAAGGGGCATCCGTCCACCCGCGGGATCTGGCACTTCGCCGCGGGGGATGTCGCCGGGATGCACTCGCACCTTCGCGTTCAAACCAAGAAGGACATCCACGACCTGATGCAGTCGCGCGGGCTGCGTCCGCGCAAACGCTTCGGTCAAAACTTCCTGATCGACGGAAACCTCATGCGGCGGCTGGCGGAATCCTCCCAGGCCGGTCCCGGCGACGTCGTGCTCGAAGTAGGGGGGGGGACGGGCGGCCTGACGGAGCTGCTGCTGGAGCGCGGCGCCAGGGTCATCTGCGTGGAGATCGACCGGGATCTTGCTGAATTGCTGCGGGCGCGATTCGCCGATCAGGACCGCTTTGAGCTGATCGAAGGGGATGCGCTGGAGAGCAAGAACACCTTGAATCCGGCGATGCTTGCGGCGCTGACGAGGGCGACGAGCGGCGCTGAGACGATTTCCGGCGAGGCGGCCGCCACCGATGGGACCGGGGCCGCAGCGCAGGCTTCCGCCCGTTGCGCGATGCTGGTCGCCAATCTTCCTTATCAGATCGCCACGCCGCTGGTGACCAATCTCCTCCTCGATGCGCCGGACCTCCGCCGCATGTGTTTCACGGTGCAGGCTGAGGTCGGCGATCGGATCCTCGCCTCGCCCGGCACGCGAGATTACGGGCCGGTCAGCGTGCTGATGCAACGGTGCTGCTCGATGTCGGTGATCGCGCGCGTGCCGGCCACGGCGTTCTGGCCCGCGCCGCAGGTGGAGTCGGTAATGCTCCGGGCGGACGTCCGGGAGCCTTCGCTTCCTGATGGAACGAGCTTGAAGGAGTTCTCGCGGTTCGTCCGCGGCGCGTTCGAGCATCGGCGAAAAACGCTCAAGTCCTCGCTGCGGTACTTCGTCAGCGCCGAAGAGGTGGCTCGGCTGGCGGAGCGCTTTGATCTGGGCCGGCGGGCGGAAAGCCTCAGCCTGGAGGAATGGGTTCAACTCTTCACGAACCGATGAGCTATGTGGCGACTCATGGGATTGGCATCGCATCAGAGCCGCGACCGCAAGGGAGCGTACCGGACCGCATTTCAGAGCCGCGACCGTAAGGGAGCGAACCCTAAACAACCGAGCCGCGAACCGGTTTCGGAGGGCGCGCTTCCTGACGGGCGCGGCTCTGACGTACTTGCTACGCGGTCTGACCCGAGCATAGAACGATCTTCAGGAGGCTGACCTTTCTGCATTCCTACCTAGACAACAACGCGACAACGCGCCCGCTGGATGCAGTGGTCCAGGCCATGCTGCCGTGGCTGCGCGATGGATACGGCAACCCATCAAGCACGCACCGGCTCGGCCAGGAGGCGCGGTTCGCCGTGGAGAAGGCGCGGCGACAAGTGGCCGAATTGCTCGGCGCTTCACCGCGCCAGATCATTTTCACCGGCGGCGGAAGCGAGAGCATCAGCCTCGCTCTGCGGGGCAGTCTTGCGGCGGAGGGCGGTCCTGCGGCAAGTTCACCGCGACGCCGCTTGGTTACGACGACGGCGGAGCACGCGGCCGTGCTGGCGGCGGCGAATGAGCTGGAGCAGGACGGCGTCGAGGTGCGGCGCATCCGGGTTGACGCGGAGGGAAAGCTGGACATTGCCGAGTTTGCGGCGAGCCTTGATGATTCCGTGGCGCTCGTGTCGCTGACGCATGTCAACAGCGAGACCGGTGTTGTCGAGGATGTGGCCGCCCTCGCGAGAGTCGCAAAGAAGCACAGGGCGTGGGTCCACGTGGACGCCGTGCAGTCGGTGGGGAAACTGCCGGTCGCGGAGCTTTGCGGACCGGCGGATCTGGTCAGCATCGCGGCGCATAAGTTTCACGGTCCCAAGGGCGTCGGGGCGTTGTTCGTGGCCGACGGGGTTCGCCTCAGGCCGCTGGTTCCGGGCGGTGGGCAGGAGCGCGACCTTCGCGGCGGGACGGAGAACGTCGCGGGCATTGTCGGCATGGGCGTGGCCGCGGAGGCCGCGCGGGAGGCGCTCAGCGAGCAATCGGCGCGGATGGCCGCCCTGCGCGATCAACTGGAATCGGGACTCTTAGCGCTGGGCGGCGGCGAGCGCGTCGTGGCTACCGCGGCGCTGCGCGTATGCAACACGACGACGGTGCTGTTTCCCGGCGTGGTGGCGGAAACGCTGCTCATCATGCTCAGCGAGTCGGGCATCTACGCCTCCAGCGGCAGCGCGTGCGCCAGCGGATCGGTCGAGCCTTCACACGTCTTGCTGGCGATGGGTCTGTCACCGGCGGAGGCGAGGTCGGCCGTGCGTTTCAGCCTGTCGCGGTTCACGACGGAAGCGGAGATTGCGCGGACGGTGGAGGCGGTGACGGCAGCGGTGGGGCGGTTGCGCGGGCGATCGGGAGGGCGATGAATGGACGCGGTGGAGATCGGCATCATCGGCGGGACGGGGCTGGACGCGATTCTGCTGGAGGAGGCCGGCGGGCGGCGCGTCGAGATCGAGACGCCCTTCGGCGCGCCGAGTTGCCGACCGATCGTGGCGCAGTGGCACGGGTGCCGCGTGGCGTTTATCGCGCGGCATGGCGACGGGCACCGGCTGAACCCGTCCAGCGTTCCGTACCGTGCCAACATCATGGCACTGAAGATGCTGGGCGCCTCCGCCGTGCTGGCGAGCGGCGCGACGGGCAGCCTGCGGGAGAACATCCACCCCGGCGAGCTGGTGATCTGCGACCAGGTGATCGACAAGACGTTTCGACGCGCGTCCACGTTTTTCGACGAAGGGGTGGTGGCGCACGTGGAGCTGGCGGACCCGTTCTGCCCGGCGCTGCGCGCGGCGCTGTTGGAGGCGGGCGGCGCGATGGCCACGACCCTGCACGATCGCGGCACGTACGTCTGCATGGAAGGTCCGCAGTTCTCCACGCGGGCGGAGTCGCACCTGCACCGCGCCTGGGGCGGCGACGTGATCGGCATGACGTGCATGCCGGAGGCGAAGCTGGCGCGCGAGGCGGAGATGTGCTACGCCCTGATCGCGCTGCCGACGGATTACGACTGCTGGCGCCCGCACTCCGCGGACCTGGAAAACTCGGCGCTGCTGGCGGAAATCATGGGCAACCTGAAGCGGGCGGCGCACGAGGCGTCCACCCTGATCGCGCGGTTTTTGCAGACCTATAATCCAGCGGCTCGACGCTGCGCCTGCGGCGACGCGCTGAAGCTGGCCGTCTGGACGGACAAGAAGACGCTGGACGCGGGCACCCGGCAGCGACTGGGAGCGCTGCTGGCTCGATATCTATGAGCGGGCCGCGCCCGCGGCTCTGAACGAGCGCCCCTCACACGGGTGCGGAGTTTGGCGGCAGGAAGCTTCCCGCATGTGCAACCTCGGATACACAGACGGTCACACGAATACACGGGCACGCGCGCGGGCGCTCCTGATCAGCGCTGTGCTGCTTTCAACTCTGCCGCAATTCGCCGCGGCGGTGCAGGATGCGCCGCCCTCACCTCCATCGACGGGCGCGCCGCACGACGTCTATGTGGATGACAGCTTCGAATCGCGCGACGCACTGAGTCGGGCGCGCGTGCTGGCGGACGCGGGGCGCTGGGAGGAAGCGGCGACGACGCTTCAGCAGACGGTCGAGCGCTACGGCGCCATGCTCACGCCGGCGGACAGCGGCGTGTACATCAACGTCCGCACTCACGTCGCAAGGCTGATCTCCACCTGGCCGAATCAGGGCGTGGCCGCTTGGCGGCGGCTGTACGAGAGCACGGCCGAGAAGGCGTTCGCGCGGGCGGAGGCGGGCGCGGCGCTGGCGGATCGCGTCGCGCCGTGGGAGTTGTATTTCCCATCCGCTTCCGCCGGTCGCCAGACCAACACGCTGGCTGAGTACGCCATCGAATCCGGACGGCTGGCCACCGCGCGTCGGCTCTACGAAACCGCGCTCCAGTTCCACCCGGATCGGCGACAGCACGAGCCGCGCTGGCGCACGCGACTGGCGCTCATCCACGGCATGTCCGGCGATTTCGTCACTGCGCGGCAACTGCTTGACCTGGCCGGCAAGCCGGACCCGGTGCGCTGGATGGGCGAAGATCGCCAGCCCGCCGACATTCTGCGGGAGATCGAGCCGTCATTCGCCTCCCTCCTCGCGCCCGCTCCGTGCGACGGCTGGCCCACCATGAGCCTGGATCCACGGCGAAGCGCGAACGCATCGTGCGAGGTGGACGATCCGGGGCTACTGTGGCGGCTTGCGGAAGGGTCGTCGCCGCGAGCCGAAGGGTTGTCGGAGCCGGGCGACGAAGCGGCCACGATGCACATGACGACGCTCGAAGCAGGCCGCCTGCTGTCGGCGCAGCCCGTCGTCGTCGGTTCCCTCGCCATCACGCAGCGCGGAACGGACATCGTCGCGTCTCAGTTGGCGTCGGGGACGAGGGTCTGGCGCGCGACGATCTCCGAAGCGCCGGGTCCAGAGGGAATGGAAGGCAGCCCGATCCTCGAAGCGCCGTGCGTTGCGGATGGGCGGTTGTTTGCCGTCGCGCCGGAGCATCAAGCGCCGGCCTACGGCGCGGACAGCGTCGAGGCGGCGACCGCGCTGATCTGCCTCGATGCGAGCGAGGGAACGGAGTTGTGGAGGCGTCGTCCTGCGGAGTTTGGTCCGGAGCATGCCGACGTGGCGTTCGACGCCGCGCCGCTGGCCACCGGCGGGCAGGTGTTCGTCGTCGGGCGCAAGCGGCGGGCGTTCGGCTTTGAGGATTGCTACCTGTACCGGCTCAGCCGCGCCGACGGCTCGTTCCTCTCTCGCGCGCACCTGGGCAGCGCGTCCACCGGTTCCTTCGGCTACCGCCGCACCACGTTCAGCATCCCGTCCGCCGACGCGGACCTGGTGTTCGTCTGCACCAACCTCGGAACCGTGGCGGCGATCCGCGAAGACAATGGCGCGGTCGCATGGCTTCGCGTCTATCCCCAGTCGCCCACGCGCACGCGCGCCGGTCGCTCGACCGCCGGCGAGACCGCCCCGTGGCAGTTCGGCCCACCGGTCGTGTGGCAGGATCACGTCGTGGTTCTGCCGAGCGATTCGGACGAGCTTCTGGTGCTTGGCGCGGGCGACGGGCGAATCCTGGCGCGCGCGCCGCGGGATCAACTCGGCGGCGCGGAGAGTCTGCTCGGCATGGTGGAGCAGCACGTCATCACGGCCGGCGCGTCGATCGTCGCCGCGGATATCGACTCGCTGACCCCCGTGTGGAGCACGCGCCTGCCCGAGGGAGCGGAGCTGTATGGCCGGGGCGTTGTCCTGCGCGATCGCGTCCTCGTGCCCACGCCGCGGTGGCTGTGCAGCTTCCGAGTCAGCGACGGCGCGCCGACGCAGCGCCCGTGGGACGCGGAAGGCGAGGGCGGAAACCTGGTCGCCCTGCCCGACATGCTCCTCGTGGCCGGCGACGGCAAGCTCTCCGCGTACCTGCGGCGCGAGGACATCTGGAACAGCATGCGCAGCCGCATGGCCGCCGCGCCGGAGGATCCCGAGCCGGCGCTGGATTTCGCGGAGGCCGCGCTGCGCGACGGGGAGTGGGTCGAGGCGGAGGCGGCGCTGGAGGAAACGAACCGCCGCGCCGTGCGAAGCTCCGAGCGGCTGGAGCCTGCGTTTCGCAGACGCTTCCAGGAAACGTTGCTGAACTTCGCGGAACGATCGCGGCTGGCCGGTCGCCTCACCGCCGCGCAGCTTGAGCGGCTCTTCGAGTGGGCCGCGCCCTGCGCGGTCGATCGCGAGATGCACGTCGAGCAGCGCCTGCGGTTCGCGGAGTGGTACGAGGCGCTGGGCAGCATCGAGCGGGCCGTGCGCCTCCAGCAGCAGATTCTGATGGACCGCTCGCTGCGCGGCGTCGAGGTGCAGGGGCGCGGAAGCTGGAAGCAGCCCGCCGCCGCCGTGGCGGAGCGCAACATCGCCCGGCTGCTCACCGCGCATGGCGCGGCGCCGTATGCGGCGTTCGAGGAGCAGGCGGCTCGAAGCCTTGAGACGGCCAAATCCGCGCGCGATGCCGCACAGATCGAGCGGGTCGTCGAGTCATTCCCCAACTCCGAGACCGCGCCTCGCGCGCTTCTCGCCCTCGGCGATCTTCTGCTGACGCAGAATCGCCCGCTCGACGCGGCCCAACGCTTGACCGAAGCCTACTACCGGTATCCCAAAGCCCTCAACCGCCCGGACCTGATCCGCCGCATCGCTGACGCGCAGGATCGCGCCGGGCGCCGCGCGTCGGCCTACGGCTGGCTGACGAAGGGCGCGCGCGAGTTCCCCACGGCCACCGTCGAAACCGCCGGCGGTCGAACGACGTTCGCCGAGCTGCGTCGCTCGTTTGAGGACGCCCGCGCCGCGCTGGAGCCGAGGCGACCGGCCTTGACGCTGCCGCTGCGCGCCGGCTACTCGATTGAATTCGATGATGAGCCGGTTCTGCTGACGCCGTGGTTCGATCAGCGCGCGGCGCATGACGCGTCGGCGTTCTTCATCCACGTTGCCGGGCAGGTGCGCCGCTACGACGCGACTTCGGGCACACCGACTTGGGCAGAGGGTCTGACGGTCGCGGGCAATCCGCGCGTGCTGACGTGCGACGCCCGCCAGGTCGTCATCGCCACGCCTCACGAGATCGTCGGCGTAGAGGCTCGCACCGGGCAGCGGCGCTGGACGATCGGCCGAGCGCCGCAGGATCTCAAGAACCCGGCGCGAGATTGGGAGGGGATCCCCGTCTTCACGTCGTTTATCGTGCAACAGGATCGCCTGCTGTGCGTGCGCGACAACGGCGAGGCCATCTGCGCGAACATCGAGGACGGACGCATCTTGTGGGAGCAGGCGCTGCACCCGGCGCCGGGACGCGACTTGGCCTGCGGCGACGACTGGATCTCTTACACCGCGGTTGAGGGGCGGCGGCTCGGCTGGTTCCGCATGGCTTGGGCCGCGCCCGCGGAGGTTCGAGGAACGCCGGTGGATGAACTCGGCCCGATTCTCCGCGTCATGAACACCTTCGACGGACAGGTGCTGCTGATCTCCGCGGAGAAGGTGGCCGCGTTCGATCCCGCGTCCGGCGAGTGCCGCTGGGTCGCCGCGCCGGGCGGGCGCATCCGCGAGTCCGCGCTGCTGGCGGACTTCGACGGGCTGTACCTCACGGTGGACGGCCGCTCGATGCTCAAGCTCAGTCTCAGCGATGGCCAGGAGTTGTGGCGGTCGATGCAAGTCGCCTCGCGCGGGGACGAAGGGCTTTCGCTCATCCTGCAGGACGGCAACCTCATCGTCAGCGACGCGCGCGGCGTGACTGCGCTCGACGGGATGACCGGCCAGATCCTCTGGAAAGGCACCGCCCCGGAGCGCTGCAACCTGCTCTTCCGCGCGGCCACGCAGGCCTACTTCGCGGTCATCGACGCGCGCCAGCCATCCGACGACGTCCCGACGCGAGCCTTCTTCTACGACCACCGCAACGCCAGCGGGCTGCTCCCCCGCGAGGGCGGCGTCCTCAACCTCACGCCCCCCGGCGACATCACGACCGCCGCCGTCTGTGACCACGCCCTCGTCGTGCAGGTCGGGAAAACAGTCCAAGGCTGGGTCGACACCCCGCCCGGTCCGTGACGATATTCTGGGACAACCGGGACGCGAGGTCGCCCGCAGGCCACCACCATCAAGCCGCCGCGCGTCCCGATATCCTCTCTGCCGGGAGGGTGGCAAATTCTGGCGTACTCGCCTGACCGTGGAGCACCGGTTGGCACCGTGTGGTGTACTCGCCTGACCGTGGAGTACCGGGTGGCACGGTCTGGCGTACTCGCCAGGCCGTGGCGTATGAACAAACCGCTCGCGTTGACCCTCTACACGGCAGGGTGGCACGGTCTGGCGTACTCCCCAGGCCGTGGAGTATCGGGCCGGTCGTGCTCAGAATGCGGTTGCCCCGTAGAATCCCCCCCTCCGCAGCGGGTCGCGGACTTGACACCGGCTAAGCCCCGGCTAAAAAAAGGACAGCTTCCGGGACAGCCCGGAAGCACCACGCGGGTGTAGCTCAGTGGTAGAGCGTCACGTTGCCAACGTGAATGTCGTCGGTTCGAGCCCGATCACCCGCTTCCTTCCCCCGCCGTTGTCCTAGCGTGACAGCGGTTGCCAAGCCTCGACACGGGCGACACTTACGACGCACTTACGCACGCTTCCCGAAGCCTTCCAAATCATGCCCGTTTTGCCAGCGGTTGACCCTGATTGCCTGGCGCGGACGCGCGTACGTGGAAGGTCTAGTGCAAGGTAAAGTCGAGCATCGCGCGCCTGAGAGTATGGCGCGTAGCGCGAGGGGCGGGGCGCGAGGGGCGCTGGGCAGGGGGCCCTGCGGTCGTCCAGCGGTGTGGGTGCGCCTCAAGAGGGGGACGGCAACGTCCCCCCACGACGCGCGCACCGGGCTTCCCCCCAAGAGCGCACTGACAGAACTGACAGAAGGGTCCACCCCGGTGGGCGCGCGGCGAGCATTCCTCCAGAACGGAACTGACAGAACTGACAAAAGGGGGTGCCAGCGGAGGGTTGTCGAGACGGGAGGGTTGGGCATCAGACCGCCAGCACCGCTCGCCGCCGCGTTGGCAGGTCGAGACCCACTCGGGTTGCTTGCCACGTCCCCACCGGCCTACGCCGAGGCCCTGGTGCAGGCCGTGGCCTGCCCGGTAGTCTCGTTCGTGAGACTGGGTAGCGCCGCCAGCGCCCCCACCACGTCGAGCAGTCTTGGGTCGGTGTAGATGTTGGCGGTCATCCCCTCGTCCTTCCGGGCCACGAGCCACTGTTCACCGGGACCGGCTGACATCTTGTTGAGCCTGCAGAATCCGCACTCCTTGACCAGCCGCTCCAGCCGGCAACGGAGCATTCCGATTCGCCGAGGCTCGCACCCCTTGGCCTCAAGGTGCTGCACGTAGGCGTCGAGGTGCTTCTTCAGCGACACACCGGCATGGTCGGCGGCATCACCCTCGGCCTGCGTCAGGACGCCTGAGCGGATCAGTTCCGCGCGGCGTTCGAGCTGGGCCAGAACCGCCCGAGCCGCGACCGCGTCCTTGGCCCCCGTCGCAACTTCGACGACTTGGCCGTCACCGTCGCGGTAGCGGGCCAGGTAATACCGCGACTGGCCGCGCACGCGAATCAGCCCGTCCTCGCAGTTCACGACCTCGGCGGTCCGGAGTTGCCCGTTCCGCAGCCGCCAGCGCGCAATGCGCTGCCCGTCACGCTCGGCGATCTCCGCCCCGGGCGGCACCGGCATCGTGTAGGCTTTTCGGAATACCATCTCCATGGTTAATCTCCCACCCGGCACCACGCCGGGCAGGCACACTGAGCCTCAAGTCGCCGAGAAGCTCAAGGCGTTTTTCAGGATTCCCGCGAACTTCTCGTCGGGGGCGGTGTCGTGCCTTGGAGGGAGTCCGGTCGCCAGTTTTGCAGGCAGCGCGATTTGTGCAGCGGTTAGTACTACAACGCTGGAAATGCTCATGAGCAAGCGGGGTGGTGGCCGGTGTTTTCCATGGGTTGCTGGAACCCATGGGAGGCTTGGGCATGGATGCGGAGACGATTCTGGAGATCAAGCCGGCGTTGACGTTGTATCTGAGCGAGTTTGACGGCTGTTTTTCGAACAGGGCCTCGACCCGACGTCTGAGAACGTACGTGACTGGGCAACTGAGTGACTTGGATCGCAAGAGCGTGGAGCCCATGGCCGACGCGGCCGGGGAGTCCCCGCGTTCCTTGCAGGAATTCCTGAGCCAGGCCCGCTGGGACGAAGGAGCGGCGCGGGACCGGTTGCAACGGCGTGTGGCCCGTCGCCACGCCGATCCCAACAGCCTCGGGGTGATCGACGAGACCGGCATGGTCAAGAAGGGTGACCAGACCGCCTGCGTGCAGCAGCAGCATTGCGGCAGCGTGGGCAAGGTTGAGAACTGTGTGGTCAGTGTGCACTTGGGCTACGCCGCCGGGGAGTTCCACACGCTGCTGGACGGCGAGTTGTACCTGCCGAAGGAGACTTGGCACCCGGATCGGGAGCGATGCCGAGCGGCCGGGATTCCTGATGAGGGGGTCTATCGTCCCAAGTGGCAGATGGCTCTGGAGCAGTACCGACGGGCGGTGAGCCACGGGGTGCGTTTTGCCTGGTTGCCCTTCGACGAGGGGCATGGAGGAAAACCCGCCTTTATGCGGGAATTGGATGGTTGCGGGCAGAACTATGTGGGGGAGATTCCGGTCAGCCTGGTGGGCTGGACGGTCCCTCCGGAGATCTTACACCGGAACTTGGGCCGTGAGGGGCGAATGGGTCGGCCGCGGAAAGTGCCGCGCTTGAAAGTCCGGCACACGCCGGCCTGCGAGGTGCGAGACCTGTTGAAGTCCTCACCCCTTGTGCGACGTCAACCGTGGATGAAGTATCGGGTGATGGAGGGCGAGAAGGGATCCATGGTGTGGGAGGCGAAGGGCATCCCCTTGTGGATCAAAGACGAAGGCGGTCTTCCGGTTGGGCCTTATCATCTGCTGATCGCTCGGAGTGTGATGAACCCTGAGGAAGTCAAGTTCTTCCTGAGCAACGCCCCGCCTCTGACTTCGGTAAAGATCCTCCTGCTGGTGGCGTTCAGCCGCTGGCGGATCGAGCGGATGTTCGAGGACAGCAAAGGCGAACTGGGCTTGGACCCCTTTGAGGTTCGCAAGTATCCATCGATCCAGCGCCATTTGATCCTGACCTGCATCAGTCACTTGTTCCTGGCGGAGTTCTGTCTGGAGCGACAAAAAAAACGAAACGGACCTGACGGTTTGCCAGGTTCGAACGGCGACGCGGAGCCTGGTTCCCCTGTGGAACCGAGGCGGACGATGCTCTCGCGGACGAGCCGAGGTCATCGCGGCGCAAACGAGGTTAGCGCAGACCCGAAACGCCGCCGCCCGAAAAAGTCACCGGAAACGAACCATCCGAGAATTGTGGGCTCGCGGCGTCAGACTGAAAGATTGTCGAAGCTGTCGATGGCCGAGGAAGTAGCGTCATGGCATTAACACCAGGCGCGAAACCAAGCGTCGTATCAAAGCCGCAAACGAGCGGCCAGGCTGAAGGTGGAAAACGCACGGAGTGGGTAGCGCTGTCATACTAACCTAACGACGCCCGCTTCCGTTTGGGCGGGGATGACGGGTCAGCGGCGCGCTGCCCGTTGGGCGGACCGGCCGGGCGCATGCCTGCGCGGGGGTGACGGTTCCAATGCCCATGTCGGGTTCTACCGGGGGCCGCCGAAGCCACCTGCCTTCGCCACCCCGGGCAACCGCATTTCACGCGTAGCCGAACGCCCGGATGGCACGCGTCTGCAGCAACGGACCCATGTGGGGTCGCAGCGCAGGCGGGTTGCTCACTCGCCACGGCCTGGCGAGTACGCCAGACCGTGCCCCCTGGCTCCAAGCCCCCTGGCTCCAAGCCGCCCTGCCTCCAAGCCAGATGCCTCCAAACCAGAATGCGGTTGCCCTGCTTCATCACCGGGGCAGCGGGCGCTGCGGAGCCGCTCCGCGCTGCGCAGTGGCGCGCGGATCGTCAGGACGCATGCACGACGGTGTGGAGCTACTGGGCCGCGGCGGCCGCGCTGGCCTGCTTTCGCTTCGTGGTCTCCGCGGCGGTGATCAGCCTGTCGAATCGCTTGATTTGGAAATCCAGCGAGCGAATCGCCACTTCGGTTTCCGCGGTCTTGGGCTTTGCTTTGAGAAGTTCGTTCTTGCGGTCGATCAGCGTCTGTCGCTCGGCGCGGCCGCTGACCAGCAGCTCGTCCGCGGCTTTGCCGGCCTGCACATCCTCGGAGGCAAATCGCTCGTGCAGAACGGTCCACAACTCGTGAGCTTTGCGCGTGGTCTCGGCAGCAGTGAACGCCAACCCCTTCCCTTTTGGGTCGAACTGGTCGGCGTGCTGCCGCACCCAATCGAGCAGCTCGCCATAGGCGGCGGCGGTTGCCGTTCGCGATGGCCTGCCGGCCGCGAGGCTCGGATCGTCCATCCCCAGCACCGTAGCCAGACGCTGCGGCAAGGGCATCCCGCTCTCGCCCGGCAAGGTCGGCACGCGCCCGGCCACGGCGTGGAACTCCTTCACCGCGGCTAGCTCGGCTTCCACGTCAGCCCCGCCGCGCCACGGCTCAACAAGTTTCGCGCGAGCCGCCACCTGCTCCTCGTCGCGCCAGGCGTCCGCATCCTCCGCCCACAGCGCCTTCGTCCCGCAAACGGCCTCAAACTCCGCGGTGGTCTTCTTGCATGCCTTGTACGCCTTCCACACATCCGTCACGTAGGTCTGAGCCGCGGGATCGAGCTTCTTGACCTCCGCGCCGTCGGCGGCGTTTCGCATGTAGTTGACGACATCCTCCACCTCCGTGGGCGGATGGGCTTCGCAGCCGATCATGAGACTCAAGCACATCCCGCACAAAGGCACGGCTCCGCAGACAAGCCGACGACAGCCGGATCGACCAAGCTCTGTTGTCCTCATCGGATATCCTCTTTTCATTGCCGGTTTGCCTGATCAGGAAGCCAGGAAGAACGTCTCGATGACCTTGATGCCAATCCCCATCAGCGCGCCGCCCGCGATGATTCCTCCGCAGATCGGCTCCATGTTTTCCACAAAGAGCTTGTGGGCCAGGCTCCCCGGGTGCTTGAGCAACTTGCCCATCAGCCAGAAGAAAAACGCGCCGGCGAACATCGCAAAGCAGGTCTGGAAGGAAATCACGAACGCCAGTCCGATCCCCACCGCGGAGATCGGCAGCCGCCCTTTCATGCGGATCTGGGCAAGCTCGATGGCGATCCCCGCCATCGCGCCCACGATGGCCGCGATGAGCGCCGACTGCGGCAACTCGCTGATGCCGCGCGTCAGCAACTCCGCCACGGCCTTCCAGACGATCGCTGACGGCATGGAGTATTGCTCGGTCACCAGCCCCTGCGGATCGTCTTTCAAGAACAGCGCGTAAAACACGGGAACGGCCGCCAGCGACCCCGCGATGATGCCCAGCACGTGCCCGACCGCCTGCTGCCGCGGCTTCGCGCCCAGCATGTATCCGGGTTTGATGTCCATGAGCAGGTTCGAGGCGTTGCTCGTGACCTCGCCGGTGATGCTCGCGGAGACGATGTTCGTCCCGATATTGCGCGGGGCGATGGCCGCGAACGTGACCTGCGTCAACTTGGCAAGCGCCCCGATCGGCGTGATCGAGGTCAACGCCGTCGAGTGCGCCGCGATCAGCGTGAAGATGAGGACCAGCGGAATCGCCACGATGGCCTGCCAGACCGCCACCTCAAAGAAGTGGTTCGCCAGATAAACGACCACCGCGCCGACGAGCGGGATGCCGACGAGAAAAACCCCCATCGGCAGCTCAATGTGCTTGAGGCAGTCCGGTCCGCCCTTTTTGCCGCCCAGCACGCCAGAGAACGCGCCGATGAGCATCGCGGGCTTGCTGAAGAACGCCAGCAGGCTGGCCGTCGTCATCATCGCGACGCCGCCCCACAGCGCCCAGATGGTCACGCGGCGAAAGCCGAACATGAGGTCGCCGTCCGCGCCCACCGCGCCAAACACGTCGCCGTGCTGGATCGCCCACGGCGCCAGGATGCAGTAGTTGATAAGCGCGCCGATCAGCAGCGAGATGCCCGTGCGAATGCCCGAAAGCCCGCCGGCCGCGAACATCACGTTGTCCGGCTCGATGCTGACCGTCAGCTCCTCCAGCTTCGTCCCCCAGATTCGCGGCTCCACGCCCAGTTTCGACAGGATCGGCGCTTCCAACGCGCCCGGCAGCGTCAGCTTCTCCAGCTTGAAGTGCTTGAGAATCTCGCCGCCCTCGACAAAAAACTTGAATATGGCGGAGATAATCCCGAACCCGGCGAGAATCTTGGCCTTGAACAGCCCGCTGCCCGCGTCGCTGGTGTGCAGCGCGTCCATCACGATGCCCGCGGCGCGACCCTCGGGGAATGGATGCTGCTCGTCATTGATGAAGCGCCGCTTGAGCGGAAACGCGAAGAGCACGCCCAGCACCGAGATCGCCGTGACCCAGACGAACGTCGTGGACATGGGGATCACCTTGTTGGTGATCATCATGTATGCGGCCATGCTGGAAATCAGCGGACCGGTCATGTACCCGGCGGCCGTGGCGATGGATTGCATCGCGTTGTTTTCGAGGATGGTGAACTCGGAAGTGCGGAAGGTGGCGTGGATGAATTTGAACATGGCGAAGGCGAGGATGACCGACGTGATGCCCACGCCCAGCGTCCAGCCCGTCTTCATGCCCACGTAGAGGTTGGTCAGCGACAGCGCGCCGCCGATCACCATGCCCGACAGCCCCGAGCGCCACGTGAGCTGGGGCATGTCGCCGCGGTACACGTTCTCCAGCCACCATCGGTCCTTCTCCTCGACCGACATCGTGCGGATCTGTTCTTCGGAAAGCTGTAAGATGGCCATGCCGTGCTCCGTGATCGACCGTGAAAACCGCGAGGGCGCGCGCGCCGACGCATCCACGCCGGGGGGAAGTCTAAGGAACGGCCGCGCCACCCGCAACGTGAGATGCCGTGGGAAGGAGGAGGTCAGCTCTCCCGCCGTTTGATTGCACCCGGGCGGCGGTTCGAACAGAATCGCCGCCAACTGATCTTGCTCTCCCGTCCCAGGCAAGACGGGCTTTTTGGAAGGAGTCGATGAGATGAAGGCGATCGCCCGCTTTGGCTTTGCCGCACTGCTTGTCCTGCTATCCGCACCGCTCAGCCGCGCCGCCGATCCCCCGCGCGATCATGACATCACCCTCGACGACTACTTCACCATCGGCGTCATCACCGACGCCGTCCTCTCGCCGGACGGGCAGTTCGTCGCCTACGTCGAATCCCGCTGGGAGCCGCCGGCCGAGACGCGCAATGCCGACCTCTGGCTGGTCAACGTGCAGACGAAGGACGTCCGCCGGCTCACGTTTGAGACCGGCGGCGACGGCTCTCCGCAATGGAGTCCCGACTCGAAGTCCATCTACTTCACCGCCTCGCGCAAGCGCGAGCCGGCCGACGCCCCCTACAACGGCAAGACGCAGGTGTGGCGCATTGGTCTGGAAGGCGGCGAGCCGTTTCCCGTCACGCGGCTTTCCGACGGCGTCGGCGGGTTTCAACTCTCCCACGACGGCCGCTCGCTTTATTACACCCAGTCGAAGAAGAACACCGACGACCTCTGGAAATCCCTGAAGGAGAAGTACGACAAGCTCGACTACGGGCACGGCGTGGAGAGCTTCACGCAGATCTGGAAGCTCGACCTGGTCAACTGGCGCAGCGAGAAGATCGTGGACGAGAAGCGCGTCATCACCTCGTGGTCCGTCACGCGGGATGAGCGCCGCATCGCCATGGTGACCACGCCCGCGGAGGAGGCCATTCACAACGAGGGCTGGTCGCGCGTGGACGTGTACGACGCGAAGTCGTCGAAGAAGACCGCCACGCTGCCGGACAAGCTGTGGCGCGCCGACGCCCCCTCGCCGTACGGCTGGCTCATCGCCCCGACCTGGTCCGACGACGGGCAGGCGCTCGCCTTCCGCATCGACTTCGACGGCTACCCCGGCGAGGCGTTCGTCGCGCAATTCGCCGACGACGGAGCGTCCATGACGTGGAAGCTGACGCGCCCTGGCGAGGTGACGCTGGCGCACGAGCACATGGAGTGGCTGCCCGGCAAGCGCGATCTGGCGTTCTGCGCCGAGGATCACGCGCGGGAACGCGTGTATTGCCTGCGCGATCTGAAAGACGGCAAGCAGGGCAAGCCGCTCGTGCTGACGCCGGGCGACGTGGCCCTGGATCATTTCAGCCTCGCAAGCTCCGGCGATCGCGTCGTCGTGGTGATGAACACGCTGACGCATCCGCAGGATCTGTTCATGATCTCCGGCGGCGGCGAGGCCACCAAGTTCGACCGCCTCACGCGCATCAACCCGCAGGTGGACACGTGGAAGCTGCCGAAGATCGAGATCGCAAAATGGAAGGCCCCGGACGGCAGCGATGTCGAAGGCATCCTTGAGCTGCCGCCCAATTACGAGCCGGGCATGAAGCTGCCGATGGTCGTCGAGATTCACGGCGGGCCGACCTCCTCGACGCGGCTGATGTTCCAGTATTGGATCTACGGGCGAACGCTCCTGCCGGCGCGCGGCTGGGCGCTCCTCTCGCCGAACTACCGCGGCTCCACCGGTTACGGCGACAAGTTCCTCACCGACCTTGTCGGGCATGAGAACGAGATCGAGGTGGCCGACATCCTCGCGGGAGTGGATGCGATGGTGGAGCGCGGCCTCGCCGATCCCGACCGCCTCGCGGTCATGGGCTGGAGCAACGGCGGATATCTCACCAACTGCCTCATCACGCACACGGACCGCTTCAAGGCCGCCAGCAGCGGCGCGGGCGTCTTCGACATGGCGCTGCAGTGGCTCGCCGAGGACACGCCGGGGCACGTCATCAACTACATGAAGGGCTTCCCGTGGAACCAGACGGAGGCGATGAAGCGCGCGTCGGCGCTATACGCCATCGACAAGGTCAAGACGCCGACGCTGATCCACGTCGGCGAGAAGGACGAGCGCTGCCCGCCGGAGCACAGCCGCGGGCTGTACCGCGCCCTGCACCAGTATCTTCACGTCCCCTGCGAACTGGTCGTCTATCCCGGCGAGCCGCACGGGCTGACCAAGTACACGCACCGCAAGGCCAAGATGGAATGGGACCTCGCGTGGCTCGACCACTACGTGCTGGAAAAGCACGAGGACGAACCGGCCACCCCCAAACCGCCGTCGCCGCTGGGCATGCGCTGACGGCTTGCGGTGAGCCGGAACGAGTCGGTCGGGTGGCACGGTCTGGCGGACCCGTCTGACCGTGGCGCAACGCGCACCAGCGCCACATCGTTCGCCCACGGGTTCGTTGCTGCGGACCCGTGCCACCATCCGGCGAAGAACCCTCCCCCAGCCCCTCCCTGGGAGGGAGGGGAGTAGGACGGCGGGTGGCACGGTCTGGCGTACCCGCCAGGCCGTGGCCGGCGAGGAAAGAACTCTCGCGGCTGCACTCCACGGGTCCGCTGCCGCGGACCGGCGACACCCCGCGGCGTCTCTGTACCCGCGCTTCCGCGTCCTGCATCAGTCGTCCAACCGCACGGGGAGCGATGGCGAAAGCCCCCCACTTGCGTGGGGGGTTCTGATTTCGACGTTTCGGCGTTTCGACGTTTCGACTGTTCTCTCCAAACCTGCCACAGCGCGCTTCCCTCGCCCGCCAGCCCGCCGGGTCAAGTCAAACGGCGCCGTTTCCGAAGAATCACCTGAGACCTGTCCGCCCGTCGGCGGGGCGGGTGGCTTGGTGGCGGCGGCGGAGGTTTGGAGTGACTCGGCCCTGCGTGGATGTCGTGGTGGGAGGATCCGGCGAAAGGCCGGACGTTCTCAGCGCGCTGCGCCGAATGGAGGCCGACTACACCGTTCGTCGCGCGGAAGACCTGACGGTCGAGGCGATCCGCGGCGTCGGGCCTTCCCATGCCCGGCTGGTCTTCACGTCCGCCGAAGCCCTTCCGCGCCGAATGGCGCAACTGGCCGACGCGCGGCATCACGCCTGCGCGACGCTGCTGGTCTGCGAGGAGGCCACCGCGGACACGGCGCCTCCGCCCTCCCCCGCGCCGGCGCTCATCACCGTGACCGGCCCGCTTTCGGTGGACTCGCTCCTCCAGCGGCTCTCCGTGATGGTGACGCTGCGCGAGACGCTCATCGCGGTTCATGCGCAGCTCGAAGGCGCGCGGCTGGAGCAGGCGACGTGGATGGCCCGCCTGCGCATGCTGGATGAGGAGCTGGTGCTGGCCGAGCAGGTGCAGCGCGAGCTGCTGCCTTCGAAGCTCCCGCAGATTCGCGGCGCGCGGCTGCACACGTTCTTCGCGCCGGCGGACCGCATCAGCGGCGACTTCTACGACGTGTTCCGCCTCGATGAGACGCGCGTGGGCATTGCCGTCGCCGACGCCACGGGGCACGGCGTCCCGGCCGCGCTGATGACCGCGCTGCTGAAACGATCGCTGCGCGGAAAAGAGATCACGCCGCAGGGCTACCGGATCCTCCAGCCGGACGAAGTCCTGCTGCGGCTCAACGGCGACCTGATCGAGCTGGGCGCGTCGCAGAGCCAGTACGTGGCGGCGCTCTACGCCATCTACGACGAGCGCACGCGCGAGGTGCGATGGGCGCGCGGCGGCGTTCCCTATCCGCTGCTGCTTTCCGGCGGCGAGGCCCCGCGCTGCTGCATCAGCGCCGGCATCCTGCTAGGCGTCGAGGAGCAGCCCAAGCTGGAGGTGGCCAGCCTCATCCTATCGCCCGGCGAGACCTTGCTGCTTCACACCGACGGCTTGGAAGCGCTGCTCGTAAGCAGACGCCGAGCCGCAGCGGCGGACGACGACACACCGACGGCCGGCTACACATCGACGGGCGACAACACATCGACGGGCGACAACGTATCGGCGAACGGCAACGCATCGGCGGACGGCCACGGATCGGCGAACGGCAACACGTTGGCGGACGACGACGCAGAAGCGAGCAGCGAAGCGATGGCGGCCATTGGCCTGACCGCCGCCCCGCTTGCCCCCGGAGCGACGCCGGTCCCGATCGAGGACCGTATCGGAGCCTGGCGCGAGCTGCGCCTCCACGTGGGCGCCGGCGACTGGGACGTGGACGACATCACCGTCGTCGGCATCGAGGCCGTTTGAGCCTCCCAGGCGCTGGGCGCCTGCGTTTCAATCCCGAAGGGACTGCGGCCTCCAGCCCAAGGTTGGGCGCCGAAGGCGGCCTACCTTGGGTTCGCAACGGTCCCTTTCGATCAACCCTGAAAGGGTTGCGTCCGCATGCCGCAGCCCCGTTGGAGTTGAAGACCGAACGCTCCAGGATTCCCAGGGTAGGTCGCCTGCGGCGATCAACTCTGGGCTGGCGGACGCGACCCCGTTGGGGCAAGCAAGCAAGGCCAACGCAACGCCTCGTCACAGGCCCGGGTGCGTCATGAAACTGAGCCGCCGCCCGCAAACATGCCGGTCTTGCCATCCCCCGGCCCTGCCCTAAACTGATAAGGCTTGGAATCCGGTCGAAAGCGACGGTTGCAGGAGAATCCCGTGAACGGCAACAAGACGGCGGTGGCGGCGCTGGGGGCGGGGGCGCTGGTGTGCGTGATCGGGCTGGTGGCGGCGCCCATGCTGGAGTCCGCGCAGCTTCGGGCGGACCGGCAGGCCGAGCGGCACATCGAGACCGCGCGGCGGCTCCTTGCCAGCTACAACCCCGAAGCCGACCTCTCCGGCGCGCTGCTGGCGGACCTCGCCGGCCGCGACGTGGACGTCCACCTCGACAAAAGCCCGGACAAGCTCGACAACGCCGACTTCCAGACGATCTACGAGGGGCAGCGCGACGCCTCGGTCGAGCTGTACAACTCGCAAGGCGACCGTCGGCCCAAGGGCGGCAACTCGACGCAAATCCGTGAGGGCGTCAAGGCGCACAAGGATTTCCTCAAGGGCAACCAAGGCATCCTGAAAGACGCCCTGGCCGAGGTCGATGCCGCGCTGAACATCTCGATCGGCGACGCCTCCACGCGCTCGAACCCTGCGGCGAACCGGCTGAAGGGCGCGATTCAGTACGAGCAGGCCAGGACGACGGCTCGCGGCGCGACGCTGCACCGTTCGAGCATGGCGCCGCTGCTAACAGAGTTAAGCTCGCTCAATGAGCAGGCGCGAACCGTCGCACCCCGCACGGCGCTGCTCTCCGCCAGCGGCGTGGATGCGCAGATCGCCAAGGTCGATGGCGAGATCGACTCCCGCCAGAAGGATCTGGCCGCGATCACGTCGGAGTGGCAGACGCTTCAAACGCAGGTGAAGGAGCACGAAGCGAAGCTGGCTTCCGCCCGGCAGACGGCGGAGGCGGAGCGGCTGGCGTTTGAGGCCGTCGCCTCGCGCGGCATGGACTTCGCCAAGCTCGACGCGCTGGATCAGTTTCAGAAGGAGCATTCGGCCCATGCCGAGAAGTACCGCCAGGCGGTTCGCGCCGCGCAGGAGGCGGAGTTCGGCGTGTATCCCAAGGCCTTGATCGATCAGAGTGGCGATTACCTGAAGGGCCGGCTGCTGGAGAACGGCGCTCCCGAGCCACAGACGCGCCAGCTCGGGTTGAGCCATTATCAGGCGGAGTTCGAACGCGCGGACGCGGCGAAGAAACTCGCCGAGCAGTCGCTGGCCGACTTGCGCGAGCAGCGCGTTCGGATGAAGAGCTCGCGCGACGCGATGGAGGCCGATCAAACTCAGGCGACCGCGGAGCTGAAGGCCCTTCAGGCCAGGGCGGGCGAGTTGCTGGCGCGCATCAAGGCGGCCGACGCCGCCGCCGCCGCCGCGGAGTCCGCCGCCGCCACGCAGTTCACGCAGGCGGCCGCGTCCTTCAAGGCGGGGCTTGACGGAGCGGTGTCGATCATGGGTGCGGCCGCGGAGCGCTCGCGGGATCTCTCTCCCGAAGCCTCGGCGAACTCGGCGTTCACCAGGATCGGCCAGAGCGGACCGAGCGTTTACCATCTCGCCACCGAGCAGGCCGAAGCGCTTGCCGGCGCGGCATGGATCCACCAGCAGGCCTACGCCGCGTCGCAGGACGCGGCGATGCTGATCGAAAAGGCCGCGACAGCGCTGTCGCTCCCGGCGGACGCGGCGAGCGCCTTCGCGGATGCGGCGGCGAAAGCCAGCCAGACCGGCGTGGAGACCGCTCGCAAGGCGGCGGAAGTGCTTCAGAACAACCACACGAAGGTGGGAGGCCACTGGACCGTCGCGGCGGAGCTGGCTGGCACGGGTTACCTGTTCGTCCTCTTTGGGGACAAGGCCATGCTGGCGGACGTGAAGGCGAACTACCGCAACGCGCTGGACGGCCGCGATGACGAGCCGCTGACCCGCCCTCTCAAGGAGCGGCTTGACTACCTCGAAAAGAAATAGCGGACGGGCGCACATGGGATCCGGCGTCGGGCAACCTGCCGAATTCCGAAATCCGGCTTCCCAGACCCCCGGATCGGCTCGTTTTTGACATCGTCGCCGTCGGCATCAACAATACTGCGGTTCGGGCGTAGTCGAAGGAACTCACTGGCGTGATGATCCAGCTTCTCAAGTGCAAGATTCACCAAGCCTGCGTAACCGATGCCGACCTCAGCTATGAGGGCAGCCTCGGCATCGACGCGGAGTTGATGGACCTGATCGGCTTGCGGACCTACGAGAAGATCCTCGTGGGGAACATGAACACGGGCCACCGGTTCGAGACTTACGCCATTCGCGAAGCCCCGGGCTCGCGGCGGATCGTCCTGAACGGCGCCACGGCCCGGCTCGGGGCGCGCGGCGACCGGGTCATCATCATGGCCTTCGGCTGGCACCGGGAGGCGGACTTGCGCGGCGCCACGCCCGAGCCTCGGGTGATCAGGCTCGACGAAGAGAACAACATCGTCGCGGCGTCGGGTTTCGAGGGCTCGCCCGAGCCGCTGAGCTACTCAGCGGAATAAGGGCGTGTGCCGGAAGGATCGGCACGCCTCCGCGGGCAGGAATCTCCCCTTCAGAACCCGGAGCGCAAGCAAGGGTCGCCGCCAAAGTGCCAGGAGCCGCCCTGCACAAAGTCGCCCTGACCAAGCCCGCTCTGCCTGCAAAGTCAACATTCTCGCAACCTGAGTCTCTATCTGACTTTGGTGCGCGGCGTCTTGATGGTCTTGAGGTTGCGATGCGGCGTGCCTCTGGTCCCCGCAGGGGCACAACGCCTCCCGTTGATTCCGCCCCATGATCGCAAGTTCATGCCATTCAGAAGCCCGGCAACCGGGGCCAATTGGAGACTCAGGTCGTGCGATTACTGTCCTTGCTTCGCCGCTTCGCCGGGGAGGCTTGAGAGGATCGGCTCTTCGATGGAACCCAGCGCCGGACGGACTGCGAGCGTCTGCTCGGCCGGCGCGGGAACCCGGATGTTGCCTGCCACCACGCGGGCCTGAAGGATCAACGTCGTCGCGCGGGCCAGTGTCGAGAGCGTGAACATGGTGTGGTAGGCGGCTTTGGTCTCGCCAAGATGGCCCAGCAGCCAGGCCCCGACGGACGCGCCGACCACGGTGGCCAGCGCGTTGAGGAAGTTGAACGCGGTCAGCACACTGGTCCGCTCCTCCTCGCGGATGGTCTCGAAGAACATCAGCAGGTTGGCGATCTCAAACGACCCCCACGCCAGACCGGAGACCACCTGGATCAGCAGGAGCCAGCGCCAGTCGTCGGTCAGCGTCCAGACCCACGCCAGCGGCACGATGCCCGCGCCGCCGATCCGCAGCAGCAGCCGCGCCCCATGCCGCGCCGCCAGTCGCCCCAGCAGCGGCGAAGCCACCACCTTGGTCAAGTACGACGTGGCCAGCACGATCATGAAGAGGGCGTACGGGAATCGGAGTTTCTCCAGCATGTAGGGCGTGAAGAAGGGGCTGGCGAGTTGCGCCGTGGTCTGCAGCGCGAGCAGGTAGGCGACGAGCCGTCCGTCCGCGCTGTGACTGGCGCGGCGGATCAGCGCGCGTACCGACACGACGCGATGCTCCTCTACGGGAAGCGGCACATCGGTCTGTGCGGCGAGGTATCGCGCTGAGACCAGGCGGCTGAGCATCGCCAGACCGAACAGCGCCGCGAACGCGTGCACCTTCGCGTCGCCACTACCGGCCTGTTGCAGAATCAAACCTCCTGCGATCAGCCCTGAAAGCAGGCACGCCTGCGTGATTCTCACGCGCCGACCGAAGAAGTGCGCCCGCAGACGACGGGGGATCAGCGCGCCCATCCACGTGTTCCACGCCGGCGCCACGCCCAGACCGCTGGCCCAGTACACCGTGGCCGCCAGAAAGATCGCCCACGCGCTCTCGCGTCGCGTCACGGCGAAGAAGACCAGCGGCAGCAGACTGACGGCCTGCATCAGCGCGCACGCCACCACCCAGCGCTTCAGGGAGCCCAGTCGCCGCACGCCCCACGGCGCGGCCATCTGCAGCATCGACCCGCCGAGCATCGGCACGGCCGCCACGAGTCCCGCCATGGCCTCTCCCAGCCCGAGCGCCAGCACGAACGCCGGCAGGTACGTCTCGCCGATGCCGACCATGAGGCTGAACGCCCCGCCGTCCAAGACGCTGGCACGCAGGTTGGAGCGGAGCATGTCGGATCGTCGCGGAATCATGGAGAGGCGGGAAGATAGAACGCGGTTGGGTGGTGTCAACGTGCCGATGCTGGTGCGAATCCGCAGGCGGGCGGCACGACGGGTGGCACGGCCTGGCGTGCTCGCCAGGCCGTGGCGGATGACAGGCCCCGCGCCTTGCTCGCCACGGGTCCGCTGCTGTGGACCCGTGGCGCCCGGTGCGCCTTGCCATCCGGATTTCATTGCCGCCCAGCGGGCATGGCGACTCGGTGACTGTTCGAGCATGGGCTGCGCATGCCCTGCCGTCACGCCGCGTTCGGCAGCTTCTCCAGCGCGCGAAGTTCCTCCACCGCGGTCGTCAGCGCCGCCAGCTTCTCCGTGAAGGGCTTCAGGAGCATGCCCGCCACCTGCGCGTCGAGCAGCCCTCTCAGCAAGGTCAGCGCCTCCGACGCGCGGCCGGGGTCGCTTCTCCATCGGCGCACGGCGCGGAGCGACCGGGCATACATCACCGCCAGCGCCACGATGTAGATGACGCACACCGCCAGCAGGCCGGACAGCAGCTTGACCGCCCCCAACGCCGCGACGATCTGATACAACCCGGCCGCGGTCCCGGCCGCGCCCTGCGCCGACATCGTGTGCAGCACGCCTTCGAGGATCGGCTGCGCGAGCGGGAACCAGAGGATCACGCACCAGACGGCGACCTTTTTCCATGCGCGAGGCGGCGGCAGATCCTCGCAGATGGACTCGATCAACTGCGCTTCCAAGTTCGCCGTCAACTCCTCGCTGCCGCGGCGAAGCTCGTCGGCCATCGGGCGGAGGTCCGGCTGCGCGGCTTCGCCGACGCGCAATCGCGACAGGAGCGCGGCGTGATCCGTCTCGATGCGCGAGCGCATCGCGGCGATCCGCTCTTCAAGGCTCGCGCCGCACGCCTTGAACGCGTCGCCGGTCGTCGTCGCGCTCGTCGCGCCCGCGGGCGCGAGCCGCTGCCCCAGCCACCGCGGCAGCCATCCGAAAAGCCCATACGCGGCGCCGAGCAACGGCCAATCCGCCAGGCGGCGCACGAGCACGTTCTCCGCCAGCAGCGAATCGCCGCGCATGCGCCCGGTCCAGCGTGTGACGACTTCGCGCATGTACGCATCGTCGAAGGCGTCGTCGCACAGCTCGTCGCGATACTCCGGGCGCGTCACATCGCCCAGCAGCATCGTCAATCGGTCGAGGTCGTAATGCTCGCGCAGGACGACGGCGCTGACGCGGCGCTCGCGCCGCTGATTGGCCTGTTTGAGAAGGAGGGCATCGTCCCGGCTGATCGTGCGAAGGACGCACTGCCGCAATCGGCGAAACTCCGCCGAAGCGAGCGCCGCGACGCGGGCGGCCGTCTCTCGATCCTGCTTGAAGCGCGTCCACTGCGGATCGTCCCACAGCCACTGAATGCGGGCCAGCAGCGACTCCTCCGTGGGGAACTTGGCGGCGATGAGGAAGTGGTCGTCCACGTCGCCGCCCAACCCGGCGCGCTTCAGCGCGCCCAGCACCCACTCCCGCTGCTCGCGCATGAAGGCTTCGGCGCGATCGCCGTCGGAGGACGGGAACGCGTCGGCGTCCGTGAGAAGCTCGTCGATCTTGTTGAGGACGCAATGGACGTTGGCTGGGTCTTTGATGACCTTGCGAAACAGCTCGATCCACGCGCGATCGCCCACTTTCCTCGGCGTCACCACCCACAGCACGCGGTCCAGCAGCGGGGCGATCTTGCGGACCGTGTCGTGGTGAGCGCGGAAATCGCTGTCGAAGTCCGGCAGGTCGATCAGCACCACGTTGCGCACCGCGTCCGCGACGTGCGTGACCACGTCGATCGGCGTCACGCGGCTCAGCTCGTCCAGGCGCGCGAGCAGCGCCGGCCTGGCGGATTCATGAACGTAGGCCATCGGACGGCTGGTGCCCTCGCCGACTTCGGCCTCGTCCGCGGAGATGGGCCGGTCCGCAAGGCTGTTGATCAGCGTGCTCTTGCCGACGTCCTTGCCGCCGAGGATGCCGCAAAAGACGAGATCGTCCCCCAGCGCCCGCGCGGCGCCGAGGGACAGGTCGGCCGGACGCGCGCTCAGCAGCTCCGCCAGACGCAGGTTGAGCGTCTCCAGCGGATCGGGTCGAAGCGGCTCGGCGATGTTCATGACTCGTCCTCCCGGGCGTTGTCCAGTCGGGTCAAGGCGAGGAGCAGCGGGTCCTCCGGCGCGAGAACCCAGCGCGAGGCGGCAAGCGCGTGCTCCTCGGCGCGACGGGCGACATCGTTCTCGAGCACCGTGAGAAACCGCTGCACGCTTTGTCGAACCTCCGCCAGCTCGTGCGTGCCCAACAAGCGCTCCCGCGCGACGGAGGTCAGGCGACCCACCGGTTTCGCGCCGACGACGCCCGCGCTCATGGCGGCGAAGACGGCCCCCAGCGGGATGGCCGTCAGCGGCCCCGGCAAAGCGGTGAGCAGCAGCAGGACGGCCACGCCTCCGGCGAGCAGCGGCGTAGCGCCCTGACACTCGGCGTCCACCTTCAGCCGCCAGCGTTTCAGCGCCTCGTCGATCCCGGCGGACGCGGCGGCGACGCGGTCCTTCAGTTCCGACGTCCAGCCGAACTCGTCCGCCGGCGGTTCCGCTTTCGTCCAGCGTTGCATCTCGATCCAGAAGGCGCTCTGGCGCGCGGCGCGCTGCGCGTCATGGGCAAGGCGGCGGGCCGACTGCTCGAAATAGGATTCGGCAAGCGTCGCGCGGTCCTGCGACTTGGGCGGCGCGGGCGCGGGGTCGGCGCCGGATTTACCGCGGAGGATGTCCATGAACGGCACATGCCGCAGCCACCCGTCGAGGCGCTGCCGCTGCTGCCCGAGCCACTCCCGCGTCTGTCGCAGCTTGAGCACGCGCGAGACGACGTCGAGGTGCTCGCGCTCGGCGGCGGTCATCATGGCGTGCAGCGCGTCGCCCGCGCGGGGCAGCGCGCGCACCACCCCCTGTCGCAGCGCCGCGCGCAGCTCCGCCAGCCGGGCGGAGCGTTCGCTGTTCTGGTTGAGCACGTCGCGCGCGCCCTCGGCGACCAAGCGCTGCAGCCTCGGCGCGCGTGAGGGGGGGGGCTTTTGCAGGAACTGCGTCACCAAGTCCAGCGTGCCGGGAGGGAATCGGCAGAACCCCCGCCCACGGCGGAATTCGAGGATCAGCGCTTCCTCCGCGCCGAGGCGGTGCGCCTGCTGCGCAAGCAGTTCACGCTGCGCCGGATCCAGCGGGCCTTCCTGCGTGCGGTTGAAGACGACGAAGCGATCCTGACCGAGGCGCGCGGCGTGGCGCTTCAGCTCTGAGATGGACTGGCGATCGAACCAGCGCTCGTGGTCGATCACGACGATCAGCCGGTCGAACCACGGCAGGAGGCTCAGCGTCAGGTCGCCTTCGCTGCGCGCGTCCTCCGAAGTGAAGTCGGCTGTGTCCACAAGGAGCACGTCGCGCAGCGCGTCCACGTCGTGGAACACCGTGAGGACGGAAGCGGGCGATCCGGTTTCGTTGGCGTCGATCTCGATGGCGGAGTGCATCAGCGTGGGCCAGAGCGAACCGCTGGCGAGCAGGCGCTCGACCAGCGCTTGACGCGATTCATGCGCGGCGAGGATGGGGCCGAGCGTGGCGTGCCCCCGTGCCGTGACGCGGCTGGCGCAGCGCCCGCCGAGGAGATTGTTGAACAGCGTGCTTTTTCCCGACGATGCCCCGCCGACCACGGCGACCAGGCACGCGCCCTCCAGCATCGGCGGCGAAAGGCGCAGGCGGTACGCCGCATGGTCGTGCTGCGGCGACCACTCGAAGGCGTACCGCTCGCGCAGGCGCGGACTGCCGCTCGCCAGCATCAGCAGCGCATCGGTCATGACGGGTGGTTCGGTCACGCCGCCGACTTTATTCGGGAGCGCCGCGTGCGGCAAAAGTCATGGGCTGTCGTGTCGCGCATGGTGAAGAAAGGAAATCGGCCCCCCGTCACTCGGAAACAGGGGGCCGATCATCGCCTTTGAGATTTGCGTGGATCAGGCCGTCGTCGCCGCCCTCCGAGTGGAGCGCTTCTTTTTTGAAGCGCCGTTCAGCACTTTAATCCAATGATCCCTGTGCCTGCTCACCAGATCGAGCAGACGGCAGGCCATCGGAGGCGCCTTTCGAATTCCCTGCTCCCAGCTTTCCACGCACTCTACGGAAGTTCCCAGTATCTTGGCGAACACCGCCTGACTCACGTTCAAAGAGGCTCGCACCCGGCGAACATCGTCCGATTCGTATTTCAGAGGTTCCAAGTCCAGTTCCACCGTTCTAACCGTGTACTTCGGGTCGAGACACTCGCCGCGCTCGACCGTATCGCAGAGCGCCTTAATGTCCTCTACGATTTCGCCGCCAAATGTCTTACTCCCCTTTTTCTTCATGGTGACCCCTTGCCTTCACCTTTCCATCTCGAGTTCGGATTCATCCACACCCATCTTCTCCCACGCTTTCGTGAATCGGGGGAGCTGAATGAACCGCGCCAAATCCGTCGGCGTCAACGATGGTGAGTGAAGGACTTTGGCCTTCTTGCGAACATGCCGCGAACCCACAGTTGGGCCTCCTGCGTGCCTGACCCGAAGCACGACTCGCCATACTATCCTACACCGTAGGAGCGTCGAGTCAAGTTTGGTGCTGCCCCTCGCCTATTCTCCGCGAGATAGGGGTCCACCGTCCGCAATGCCCAACGTCGTTTCTCCCACGCACCGCAGCGTGCTTGCCGCTGTGCCTGATCGGCGTGTTACTGGGAAACGCCATCGCAATCCAGAGCCTATTCAAAGCCTCTCCGCGGCTCGCGCGGATGCAAAGGGCAGGGGTAAGGCCTCTTTTCTTGATCTACCTTGAGCCCCTCAGTCGCACGAACGCGCGACTGTGACCCGAAACGCTGACCGATTCCACGCGGAAGCGGTCGGGCAACTGTTCGATCCAGATGGCCTCCAGTCCGTCCGGCGCCAGCGTTACGACGTGGATCAAGCCGCCCTCGTCGAGGCGGCGCAGCCAGCTTCCCGCGTCGGCACGCGCCACCACGTCGTCGGTTCGGCGGTAGTCGATCACCGAACCGTCGGCGATGGGCGTGACGTACACGACCTCGTTCTGCAGGCGGCTGCCCAGCAGCGGGTAGCGGTACCAGTTGTGCCCTACGCCGTCGAAGCCGGCGGTGACGGCCAGCCGGAAACCGCCGCGATCCGAGCCGCCAGCGGCACGATCCGAGGCTTTTCCAGCGGCACGATCCGAGGCTTCGCCGGCGCCGGTCGAATCCATCCTGGACGATGAGCCGGGTTCCGTCCGTTCTCCGACCGCCTCGTCAAAGTGTCGCCAGAGCGGCCAACTCGACGCGTAGTCCGGCTGAAGCGTGTGCGCGTCGTAAGCGCGACCTTCCGCGGCGGCGGCGTAGATGGGGTAGCGGTGGCGATCGCGCGCGGCTTGGATGACAGGAGAGCCGAGCAGGCAGGCCAGGACCGTCGCCGCGCCCGCCCACGCCCAGCGACGAGCCTTGAAGCCCGGGCGAATCGTCCCCCATGAGACCACGCTCACCCCGACGACTCCCGCAAGCGCCATCACCGGCGCGACGCTGAACATCGCGGCCAGGTCCTCACGACTCCATCCCAGAGGAACCGCGAGCACGACCTGCGCCGCGAGGACCGTTGCCCAGAGGAGCCGAGACGGCTTGCCGCGCAAGGTCGAGGCGAAGGCGATGACCAGCGAGCCGGGCATGGCGAGGAAGCGTCCTGCCGAGCGTGCGAAGAACGTGCGCAAGGCGCGTTCGCTTTCGGAGAAGAAAGCGAGGAGGACCAGCGCTGCGACGAGGGTCATGGCGATCGCCGTCGCCCGGCTCGCGCGCGACGCGGCGGACGGGGATGAAGTCGCGGAGCGATCGGCGTGATGGTCCGCGCGCCGCTTCCTTCCGCGAAGCTCCGCGGGCTGCGGTCCGTCGATGCGGCGCAGGATTCGCAGCAGGCCGAGGATGCCCGCCAGCATCAGCAGCGGGGAAAGCGGACCCAGGCCCAGGTGCTCCTTGCCGTCCAGCGCGCGGGGCAAGAGGAGTTCCTCCGCGAGGACCGAAGGTCTGAACTTCAGGTCGGGGGTGATGCGCGCCGCGTGGATGAGTTCGCGCTCCGCGTTTCCCTCGAGCAGCGTGTGCCCGGCGACGGTGAGGCTGAGCGGATACACGGGCGAGCCGTGATCGACCCACGCGCGATGGTAGCCGTACAGCGCCGGTGCGCATGCCAGGACGCACAAACCCAGCAGCGACAGCGATCGCCGATCCCGCGCCGACAGGCGAAACGCCACCCATCCGATCGCCGCCACGAACGTGACCAGCGCCGTCACCTTCACCCCCGCGGCCGTGGAGAGCGCGGTCAGCAGGACCAAGGCGTCCGCCGGGCGCTTGTGCCGGTGAAAGCGGGCGAAAAACGGAACGGCCAGCAGCGTCAGCGCCACCGTCGTGTTCTCGACGTAGGCGCTGGTCAGGTAGTTCACGAGAGCGGGGATCGTGGCGATGCTCAGTGCCGCCGGAAGCGCCTCGCGCCGGCGCGCCCCTAGCGCCCGACAGGCCGCCCCGGCGCCGAGCAGCGCCGTCAGCCACACGCCCACGCCCGCCGGCGCGAGCAGCAGGTCCGTCCGCGTCGGGAGCATCGCCCAGGCCCAGAGCAGGTCGCCGTTGGGCGGGTAATACTCGTAGTAGCCCCAGGCGTCGGGCGCGATTTCTTTCGCCCAATGCCCGAACTGCACCCAGCGCCCGGCCTTGAGCAGATGGTACGTCAGCGCGTCCCACGTCAGCGGCGGGGCGGCCAGCCCGCGCGTCAGGCGTGCCAGAATGATGACACCGATCAGGATCGCGCCCACCGCCGTCCAGCCGCGCAGGAGCCGCACGGCGCGGCGCATCAGGCTCGAAGCATCCTCAAGAAGCAGGGGACGCGCGGGCTGCCTCCGCTTGGGCCGCCACACGAGAAGCGCGGCCAGGAGGATCAGGCCCAGCGCCACGTCGAGCCGGAAGACGCCAAACGACAGCAGAACCGTCCCGCCCAGGCACAGCATCGCGTACGCCAGCGCGGCCGTCGCGCATAGCCGCACGCTCGCCGTCGCCTCCGCCCAGATGCGCGCGGCCAGGCGATGCGCCATCCATCCGACGGCGCCGATCATGACGACGGCCAATCCAACTCCCTGCCACGTTGTCCACATGAGCGATGAAGGCAGAACTGGTTTCTGAGCGCGCGGAACCGTGCGCGGCGGACGTAACGTGTCCGACCTCGCAGAGCCTGCGCCAGCTTCCCATGCAGCGCGAGTCCCTCATACCGGGATGTCGCCGCACGAGATCCGATGGTGTTATAGCCTGCTGAGCCGCGGGGTGAACCCAGGGCGACCGCATTCTGAAAAGTGCCGGCACGTCGGGTGAAACTATGAAGCAGGAGGTCGAGCCGATTCACGGTGTCCTGATCTCGTGGTAAACGGATGGGTGGTGTTCAAGATACCCAGGTTTCCACACAAGGAGCGAACCATGAAGTTTGTCGGCATCGACCTCCACAAGAAGACTATCAGCCTGTGCGTCATGGGCCAAGACCGCCAGGTGCTGGAGCG
>CAZGJA010000046.1:0-19027 GCA_964526695.1 uncultured Phycisphaeraceae bacterium | reverse complement strand
GGAAATGAGGTGTGCCCCACGCTGGAGGACGTCGGCGAGAGGCTCACCCAGGGCCTGCGCACCCTGATGGCTCAACCCGATAGCGTCCGATCCCTCACGTGCTTTGAGTGGTTCGAAACTCTACGTTTGACGTCAAAGCAGTATCATCCCCATTGAACGCCGCTGAGCATTCGCCACTCGGCCTCGCGCGCATCCATCATGGACCAGTGCAAGGTCGTGAGGATCAGTTGGAGGGTCAGCAACAGGATCGCCAGTCCAACGGGATTGCGGACGCCGGCGGCAGCGGCGTTTTGCCTCTCCTGCTTCTTTTGCGAACCGCGCGCGGAAGCTGACGGCGCGGCGCCCCCGATCACATCGGCTCCCAGCGCCGCTCGCCGCCGCATGGACATCGCCGCCGTCAGCACCGCGATGAACGGCATCCACAACCGCGCGATCTCGTTGTTGTTGGCGAAGAAGTAGCAGTAAATCATGCAGGCGGCCGCCACTCGCGCGAGGTACGCGCCCAGCCGCTCCAGCTCGTCCGCGGTGCCGCGTCCGGGGCGAATGCACGTCGCCAAAGCCCAGAACGTCGGCCCCGCAAACAGCAGGAACACGGGGAATCCGACGAGGGTGTACGCCCCGTGGATCAGGTACTGCTGAAGCTCCGGGTATCGCTTCGCGATGCGCCAGCCCGTGTACAGCACGTCGTAGTCCCACGTCACGCGGATGCACAGCCAGGTCGCCGCAGCGCCCAGCGCCGCGGGAGCCACGATCCGCACGAGCCATGGGCGAACGCTGCCGCGAACGGCCACCGCGTGCCAGCCGGTTCCCGCCAGCAGGATCAGGACGATCCACACGTGAATCAGCCCGACCATCAGCGAAAGCGTGAACAGCGCCCCGCAAAGCAAAGCCCAGCCGGCCCGCTGCCGCAGGTAGGCGCGAAGCCCCGTCCACAGCAGCAGCATGACGAACAGCATCTGCGCGGGATCCTTGCCCGGCGTGAAGTTGAGCGTCGAGGGGTTCCACGCGCAGGCCACGGCAATCGCCAGCGCCGGCGCGATCGGCAGCCACAAGCGCGCCATCGCGTACGCCGCAAACCCGGCCAATGCCCACAGCGCCGTCAGCCACGCGCCAAAGACGAGCGAGACACGGAAGTCCTCCGGCCAGTCCGCGTGCGCCGACTCGAACCAGTCCATCACCGCGACCACCGCGGCGTCCAGCGTGGGCGAGGCGCGCAGGATCCGTCGCGCGCTCACGGCCAGCAGCGTCGTCCCCGGTGGATTGCTCAGCACGCGCGTGCCCCGCATCTGCTCGGGCTCGAGTTCGAGCCGCCGCAGGAAACCGGTCGCCAGGTAATCGCGGACGGAATCCACCTGCATCGCCTCCCAGACGAATGCTCCGTCCTGAGCCGGCGACTGGAGATTGAAGATGTGCTGAGAGACGAACCGCGGCGGCGCGACGAACGTCCACGCGGCCAGCATTAGCCCGCAGCCTCCCAGCAGCCAGCCGTGCACGCCCGCGCGGGGACGGACTGCGCCGCCGGCGGCAACATCGCGCGGTCCGTCAGGCTCGCGATGCGAGGCTTTCGCGGCGTCACCCTTGCCATCCGACGGACGGCGTGACGCCATGCGGCACGTTGCCCACACGGCCGCCGCCGCCAGCCCCCACGCCGGCAAGCAATCCAAAAGCCTCCACCACGCAAGCGGCGAGTAGCGGTAGACGAGGTAATCCGGCTGCCCGAGCGGAACGCCCAGCAGAAACAGAACGAACAGCGCGCAAAGCGGCACCGTCGCAGAGGTCACGACGCCGGCGCTTCCTGCCGGAAGGAGACACGGCAAGAAATGTGGATTCGATCCGGGTGAACGCGCCATGATGCCCGTGCATTCTGCAAGAGCCACAGGCAATCGGCAACGCGATATTCATTGATGTGCTGCGTGCACGTTAGGCAACCTGCAGTGCGGTCGTGAATCCGGGCGCATTTCGGTCTCGAACCTGGGTGGCACGGTCTGGCGTACTCGCCAGGCCGTGGCGAGCGAGCCACGCGAGGGGGTTGGCGCGCCCCACGGGGTCGATACGGCGGCCCCGCGCCATCTGCGCCACGGGTCGATCTTGGCCGCTGCAGAATGCCGTTTCCATGGGCTGGCGCCCGTGACCGCTTGCGTTAGGCCGACTACACTTTGGAGCATGAATACCACACATCAACCCGAGCCGAATCGTCGTGCGTTCATGTCCAAGATCGCCGCGGCCGCGCCCGTCGCCCTCGCTGCACCGGCCGCCCTTGTTGCGCCTGCCGCTCTGGCCGCAACCGGCTTCCCGGCGGCGCCAGCCGCCCTCGCCGCGCACGCTCTCGCGGCGCCGGCTCAGGACAAGCCGCCTGCCGAGAGGCCGCGAGTCGAGACGCCGCGAATCGTCGAGGGCAGTCCGTATCCGACGTTCTCTCGCGCGGTCGTGTTTGGCGGCGTGGCCTACGTGGCAGGCGTCGTCGGTCAGAAGCCCGGAACGCGGGACATGGTCTCCACCGATTTCGAGCCGCAGGCGCGGCAGACGCTCGACAACCTGAAGGCTTCCGTCGAGGCCGGCGGCTCGACGATGGACCGCGTGCTGAAGTGCACGGTCTTCCTTACGGACGCGGCCGACTTCCAGACGTTCAACCGCGTGTATGTCGAGTACTTCCCGAAAAACCCGCCGGCGCGGTCCACCGTGGTGGTCAAGGAACTCGTCGTGCCCGGGGCGAAGCTGGAGCTGGATTGCTTCGCGGCGGTGGCGTGAAAGCGGGTGACGCGATTCGAACGCGCAACAACCAGCTTGGAAGGCTGGTACTCTACCATTGAGCTACACCCGCCTCGGCGCAAAGGCGGCATCGGCGCGGTGTTCGCATCGATGCACCCCTGCGTCCGCGCTCCTTCGCCGCGATGCAGGCGATGGAGCCTTGCATGGACCGCATTTTACGAGGGTGACGCAGGGCTGACAAGGCGCGGCGCGATGCGGCACGCGACGAGAGTCTGGCTGCGGGTGGGGTCTCGGTTCGGAAGCGCCGCTGCGTCACGCTCGATGCTGCACTCGGCGCCGCGCTCGACGTTGCACTCGGCGCCGGCTCGGCGTCGCGCGCGTCGCTATGGGACCGGCTCAGGGCTTGCGTTTCGATCCCGAAGGGATTGCGGTCTCCAGCCCAAGTTTGGACGCCGAAGGCGGCCTACCTTGGGTTCACGGCATCCCGCGTTCCGACCAACCCTGCAAGGGTGGCACCCAGGCACCGCTCCCGCAGGATCGCCGCAACCCCGTTGGGGTTGCCGATCCCGGATGGACCGGGCATCCCAGGGTAGGCCGCTGTCGCGACCAACCCTGGGCTGAAGACCACGACCCCGTTGGGGTCGAAGCGCCGCGGGGCTCGTTTTCCGTGGGCTGCGCCCGCGGCTATTCACCTATTTCCCCTTCGGGGAACGGAGCGGTCTGCGCCTCCATGGCTCGATCGGCGCCTCCATGGCTCGATCGACGCACGCACAGCGGGATCCCGAAGCCTCCACTTGCCGGCGTTGCCTTGCCAAAACAAAGAGTCAGACCCGCGCGACGGCAGCGCGCGAATCTGCCTTGGTGTCTCTCCCGGCCAGAACCTCGCGCGGCCTAAGACTTCGCGCGGGCTGAAGCTTCGCGGCTCGGGCAGAAAAACTCCTTGTGGCGCTCAGCTCGAAGCCGCTGCGGCGTGAAGGTTCGCGGTCGCCTCCAGGCCGCCGTCGTGATCCGCGGAGGGCGCGGACCGCTTCCTTCGGGGACGCCGCGGCGTCGGCGGCGACAGCGTCGGGTCGATCAGCGCAATCGCCTCGCGCTCCTCCTCGTTCAGCTCGGCGTAAAGCCGATGCACGAGCGGATCCAGCACCTCGCACGGCGTGTGCGCCGTCAGCTCCGCGAGGATTCGCCCTCGAAGCTCGGCGCCGGCCTCGTGGATGCGACGAGCCAGGTCCCCCGCACCGGCGTCCAGGAGTCGCTTCCGGCAGGCGTCATCAATGACCGTCTCCATTCCCTCATCGGTGGCCGCGGCGGCGCGGGCGAGTTCGGCCAGTTCCGGATCCCGGTGGAGCAGCTCGACCGATCGGGTCTCGATGAGCTTCTCGCATTGCGCGACGCGGGCGAACGCGCAGGACGATTCGCGCGCGATCTGCCGCAGCGACGTTCGATACTCGGCGGCCTCGATCTGCACGCGCTCGCTTTCGAGCCTGCGGATCAGCGCGGGGCGGTCGGCTCGCCCGCCGGGCGCGGCTTGGAGCAACTGCACGGCGCGATGGGTCGCTCGCCGGCGCTTCTGACGGATGCGATCCGCGATCGTTTCCTGCCCTTCGTCGATGGGGCGGTGCCGGCGATCGGCGATCCTGTCCGCCGCGTCGTCGTCCAATGGAAATACCCGCGGGGGCGGCGCTGCCTGCGGCGTGGAAGATCCGTCCCGCGAGACGGCGCCCGCGCGCGGATCGTGCGGCTTCGCGCGCGCCGATCGGTCGCCCGCAGCGCCGGCTCCGCGCGCCGTCGTGTTTGCCGAGCCTGCGGCGCGCGAGCCTGTTCCGCGAGATCTTTCGTCGCGCGGGCTTTCGCCGCGCGGTTGTGCGTCGCAGGCGGATGCCCTGCCGCGCGGGACGGGATGGTCGCCGGCGATGTCCTCCCGCTCCGCCGCGCTGCGCCGATTTCGGCGCGATCGACCCGGATCGCGCACGAGCGAAAACCGCTCCTGGATCGCAAGGCTGACGGCCTGATGGATGCGCGGCAGCGCGAACGCGGCGAAGGGAATGCCCGCGCGCTCGTCGAAGCGCACGGCCGCGCGCAGCAGGCCGATGCAACCTTCCTGGAAGAGGTCTTCCCACTCGCGGTCGCGTCGCGGCTCGCGGAGGTTGAACACGTGGCGACGAAGATGCACGGCGACCAGCCCGCAGTTGTCCGCGACGAGCCGGCGCTGCGCGTCGCTGAGCCGGGGGAGATTGTCCAAATCGGTGCGCGACACAGGGCCCTCCTTTCGATGAAGCCGATCCAAGGATACCTAACATATACAGAATACAACGGCAAGTCAAGTCCCATCGAAGTCGGGGCGATGACGGGATCCGGGCCACCGCGATCCCGCGTGGAATCAGGGTGGCGATCCGGCTTGGAATCAGGGTGGCAATCGGGCGTGTAATCAGGGTGGCGATCCGGCGTGGAATCAGGGTGGCACGGTCTGGCGTACTCGCCAGACCGTGGCATGCAGGCAACTTTGGCGGGTCCGGCGCCTGACGCGTCCGTCGTGGGAGGATCGCGTCATCCGCCAAGGGGATTCAATTCCGTGTTCCTTTCAGGCGTGAAGCCGGTCGGCGGTCGCCCCGACCTGCGATCCGGGTGCGGAATTCCGGTTGGGGGTGGCGGCGGGTGCGGGTATAATCCGCACTCAGGAGGGAGGTCTGACGTGCCCGGTTTCGACCGGCGTATGTTCGCCGCCGAAGTTCGCCGTCGATCCGTCCGCCGGGCGGCATGGGGCGCTCTGCAAGAGTATCGCGGCGCCCCTGTCAGGCGCGCCGCGTCTGGCTCGCGCCTGCGTCGGCGCCCACGGCGGCGCCGGCGGTCTCATCCGCATAGCGCAAACTCGGCACGTCAGTCGTCATCCGTCGCGTAACGCCCGCGCCGCGCCTTCGCGCGGAGGGTGTTGAGGTCTTGCATCAGGGGGCATCTTGGAAAGGGGAATCATGTTTCGATCCATGAGTTCGAGGTTTGTGGGCGGCGTCTGTCTGACGCTCGCCGCGGCCGCGTGGGCGGCCAACATGCCGCAGCAGAACGTTCCGGCGGACATCTCCAACAAACTGCGCGCGGACCTGGCGTCGGTGCTGCTCAACGCCGCGCCGGACGAGATGATTCCGATCACCATCATCATGAAGGAGCAGGCGTCGCGCGAGGACATCGACGCTCTCGGCACGATCGCCGACAAGTCGGTGCGGCGCCGGGCGGTGATTGACGCGCTCAAGTCCGTGACCAAACGAACACAGGGCGGCGTTCTCGATGCGCTGATCAAGGGTCAAAGCCGCGGCGAGGTCAGCGGCGAGTACCTGCACTCGCTGTGGATCGTCAACGTCGTCGGCGCGAAGATGACGCGCGACATGGCCTACGCCATCGCCGCGCGCGACGACGTGGGTTACCTGAATTACGATCGCCCGGCCGGCGCGGAAGTCCTGCCCGTCGAGCCGCCGACGGAAGGCGAGATTCCCGTCATGGCCACCGAGTGCGGCGTGCAGCTCATGGGCGCCCCGCGCGTCTGGGGCGAGCTGGGCATCACCGGCGCCAACATCGTCGTCGCCATGATCGACACCGGAACCTGCATCGATCATCCCGACCTGCGCAACCAGATCTGGACCAACCCCGGCGAAATCGCCGGGAACAACATCGACGACGACGGCAACGGCTTCGTCGACGACATCCACGGCTGGAGCTTTGAGAACAACGGGAGCAGCCCGGACATCAACGATTACAACGGGCACGGAACCCACACGGCCGGCACGGTCGGCGGCGACGGCGCGGGAGGCACGGTCACCGGCATGGCGCCGAACGTCCAGATCATGACCACCAAGTTCTGGAACAGCTTCTCCGGTGAACTGTCCGTCTGGCTTTGCGAGGAATACGCCGTCGAGAACGGCGCGCATGTCACCTCCGCGAGCCTGGGCTGGCCTCACTCGACGAACCCGGACCGCCGGACCTGGCGCGAAGTCTGCGAAAACACGATCGCGGCGGGCTTGGTGGTGGTGTACGCCGCGGGCAATGAGGGTTGCGGCAATCCGCCGGACAATGTGCGGACGCCCGGTGACGTGCCGTCGGTGCTGACCGTCGGCGCGACCGATTGCGGCGACAATCAGGCCTCGTTCACCAGTTGCGGACCGGTCACATGGCAGAACGTGGACCCGTGGCGCGACTGCCCGCATCCGCCGGGCTGCATCAAGCCGTCCATCGCCGCGCCGGGCGTCGATACCGCCTCCTGCCGCAACAACCCCTGCAACGGTTATTGGAACCTGTCGGGCACTTCCATGGCGACGCCGCACGTGGCCGGCGCCGTGGCGCTCATGCTCGAGTCAAATCCGAACCTGTCGCACTTCGAGATCGTGACCCTGCTCGAGCAGACGGCCAGGGACTTGGGCGCGCCGGGCAACGACAACGTGTTCGGCTACGGTCGCGTGGACGCCTATGAAGCGGTCGTCGCCGCGGGCGGCAGCAACCCGACCCAGGGCGCCTGCTGTTTCGAGGACGGAAGCTGCGCCTATCTGTTCCTGCAGGAGTGCAGCACCGCCGGCGGCCAGTGGCACTACGGCACGGACTGCAACTCGTACAGTTGCCCGCAACCGGGCGCGTGCTGCCTGGATGACGGCTCGTGCCAGGACCTGCTCGAGGCGGACTGCGCACGTCTCGCCGGTTCCTCGTGGAGCTTGGGCGACTGCGGCTCGGCGAATTGCCCGGAGCCGGGCGCGTGCTGCGTCACCGACGACGACTGCCAGATCACCGGACCGATCGGCTGCGAAGCGGCGGGGGGCGATTTCAAGGGCCGCGGCACAGGCTGCAACAACGCCTGCCCGTGCGACAAGGTCAAGAAGCTCAAGGCTTCCTGCAACCTCAATGGAACAGTGAAGGTCGTCGTGAAGTTCGTGGACACCAGCTACAACGGCGAGCGCATCCGCATTGCCATCGGCACGAGCGAATTCGAGACGGGCGTGCTTGTGGACAAAGCCAAGCTCGTGGCCGGACCGTTCAGCGGATCGCAGACGGCGCGGCTCGTCTCGCCCGCGTGCAACGATACCGCCACAGCCACCTGTCCGTGACGCGAATTCAGTAGAAGTTCGCGAGTTGCATATCGAGGGACGAGCCTGTTGGCGCAGGCTCGTCCCTTTCTCATTCATGTCCTGCCACCGGGCGTTCCCATTCCGTGCCCGGCGGGGCGCGGATCTCTGTCCATTCCTCAGCGTGTACCCTGCAGAAGTCGGGGAGTTCCCGTCATCCGCGGAACTCCAACGCGAAGTCCCAGTGGCTCCCGCGCCCCAAGACACTGAAAGCCGCAGGCCTTGCGATGTCCGCGATCCTTCGCCAGCACCTCAGCGCGAAACACGGGTCGCGGCGCGGGGCAAACCCGTTGCGGGCCCGCCGCAACTCGTCCTTTCGACTCCGCGATGCGTCCGATAGCGCCTGCAATTTGGCGGCTCCCCCTTGCTTTCCATGAAATCGAAAGGTCGTTCCTTATCGGCCTTTGACGGCAGGTGTCCGGTAAAAAACATCGTCCGATCGGCCATTCGTCGCCCTGTACACGGCATCCCGGGAATGGACGCCTCCTCCGCGCGATCGAGAGTTGCGGCGACGATGACATCCGCGTCCGAAACGGCTAAAGAGGCCTCGCGCCGGAGTCGATTCGTGCTTTGACTTTGTAGCCCTTGGGAGGCACGAAACACGATGAGTCGCATCAATACGAACGTTCAGTCCATCCTCGCCACGCGCGTCCTGAGCAACAACCAGTCGATGCTCAATCGCGCGCTGACCCGGTTGAGCACGGGCCTCCGCATCAACTCCGGCAAGGACGATCCCGCCGGGTTGATCGCCTCGGAGAGCCTGCGCGCCTCGAAGGGGGCGATCACCGCGGCGATCGACAACGCCAACCGCGCCGACAGCATCATGGCGGTGGCGGAAGGCGGTCTCCAGGAGATCAACTCGCTCCTGCTGGAGGTCGAGTCGCTGCTGGATCGCAGCGCCAACGAGGGCGGACTCAGCGACGACGAAGTCGCCGCCAACCAGCTCCAGCTTGATGCGATCCTCCAATCCATTAACCGAATCTCGGAGCAGACGTCCTTCGGCGGCAAGAAGCTGCTCAACGGCAATTTCGACTTCACGACCTCCAGCGTCAACGCGACCAACATTGACAACGTCCGCGTCAACGCCGCCAAGGTTCCCGACGGCTCCTACTCGAACGTGGTCATTAACGTCGTGACCGCCTCGCAATACGCCTATGTCAGCGCCCACGGCGACGGCGTGGCGGGCGGAAACGGCAAAGGCTCCCTCACCGACGACGTCGTCATCCAGGTCCGCGGCATCTACGGCAGCGAAATCCTCAGTTTCGTTTCCGGCACGACGCAGGCCACCATCAAGACGGCCGTCAACGCGCTCAAGGATCTGACCGGCGTGTCAGCCGTGCTGTCCAGCGTGGGCGCCGGCGCCTCCGCGGTGGTGTTCTCCAGCGTGGCGTACGGCGACAGCGCCTTCGTGTCCGTCGAACGCATCGACTCCAACGCGACGAACGCCTTCAATGTTCATGGCTCCACCTCCTCCAAGCGCTACGGCGTGGACGGAACGATGACGGTGAACGGAACGGCCGCAATCGTCGATGGTCTGGAACTTCAGGTTCGCGCCGGCTCGGTGTCTCTTGACGTGACGCTGGACGCCTCCTTCGCCAAGGTGGCGGGCGGAACCACGTCCTTCCAGATCACCGGCGGAGGCGGGAAGTTCGCCATCTCGCCGGACCTCGGGTTGTCCGGGCAGGAGTCCATCGGTCTGTATGAAGTCTCCACCGCTAACCTGGGGAACGGCGCCAGCACCGTCGGCTTCCTCTCGACGCTCGGAACGGGGCAGACGAACAACCTCTCCTCGACCAACTTCGCCAAGGCGCAGCGCGTCGTCCGGGCGGCGATCGAACAGGTGTCCTCCATGCGGGGACGCATCGGCGCCTTCCAGCGCAACACGCTGCAGACGACGGTGAACTCGCTGGGCGTGGCCTTCGAGAACATCTCCGCCGCGGAAAGCGCGATTCGCGACGCGGACTTCGCGGTGGAAACCAGCAACCTGACGCGCAGCCAGATCCTGGTGAACGCGGCCACCGCGACGCTGCAACTGGCCAACGCGGCGCCGCAGAACGTGCTGGCGCTGCTGGGATAATCAGACGCAAAGCCGCCCCCACGGGCGCGCTGAGATCAAAGCCCCGAACCGGCGTCGCGGATGAACTTCCGCCGACGCCGGTTTTCTTTTCCAGGCCGCTTTCAGCTCCGCGACGAGTGACGTGACCGTGGCACTTCGAGGGGCGTTTTCGACCGCTCCGGGAGCCTGGCGCGGGGGCTAAGTGTCCGATAACCGCCCCGGACCCTGCGCTCCATCGCCCGCTAACTAAAGACCCGCATTCGGCCCGACGATGCTCGCATTGATCGAGAACCCGCACAAGGTGGTGCGGCGCTGTCGCGTGCAGGACAGCCGCGACGGCGAGGTCACGGAGGATTCTGATGAGCCGGATCAATACGAACGTTCCCGCCCTCCAGGCGATTGGTCGACTGCGCGTCAACCAGGGCGACCTGACGAGCCGCCTTGAACGTCTCAGCACGGGACTGCGCATCAACCGCGGCAAGGATGACCCCGCAGGACTGATCGCGTCGGAAACCCTGCGCAACGAGATCGGGGCGATCCGTCAGGCGATCGAGAACTCCGAACGCGCCATCAACGTCGTCTCGACCGCCGAGGGCGCGCTCAACGAAGTCTCCACGCTGCTTCAGCAGGTGCAGGGTCTGGTGGTTGAAATCGCCAACCGCGGCGCCCTCACCGACGAGGAAATCAACGCCAACCAGTTGGAAATCGACTCCATCCTCAGCAGCATTGATCGCATCGCCAACACCGCCTCCTTCGGCGGAAGCAAGCTCCTCGACGGCAGCCGAGCGTACACGACCGCCTCGGCCGACACCGATGCCCTGGCGCATGTCTCGCTGTTCTCCGCTCGCGTCCCGGAAGGCAGCTCGCGGAGCATCTCAGTTGAGGTCACGGCGTCGGCGGAACGAGGAACGCTCGCCTTCATCGGGCGATCCACCAGCGCCGTCACCGTCGAAATCGGAGGCATCGACGGCACGGACACCATCAGCTTCGCCTCCGGAACCAGTCTCGCCAGCGTCGTCACCAGCATCAACGACCTCAAGGCCGTCACCGGCGTCTCCGCGGTCCTCTCCAGCCCGACCAACGGCGGCTCGCCGGGCGTCAGCGCCGTCATCCTCACTTCCGTGGATTTCGGCTCGGACGCGTTCGTCCGCGTCAAGCCCATCACCGGCAACTTCATCAACTACGGCAACAACGGGCAAACGCAGATCGACCAGGGCGTGGACGCCGGCGTGCTCATCAACGGCCAAGTCGCTTCCGTCGCCGGCCTGCGGGCCGACGTTCGGGCCAACGGTCTGGACGCACGCATCTACCTCACCGAGGCGTTCGGGCAGGCGCTTTCTTCGACCACCTTCAGCATCACCGGCGGCGGCTCGACCTTCCAACTCGGGCCGCAGGTCAACCCGGCCGCGCAGGTCAGCCTCGGACTCGACTCCGTCTCCACCAGCAACCTGGGCAACGGCGTCGTCGGCTTCCTGCGCACGCTCGCTTCCGGCAACACCAACCAGGTTTCCAACGACAACACCAACGCGGCGCAGGATATCCTCGCCGAAGCCATCAACCAGATTGCCGTGTATCGCGGGCGGCTCGGCTCGATGCAGCGCAACACCATCGAGACCAACATCGCCAGCCAGGGCGTCGCGCTCGAAAACGTGACCGCGTCGGAGTCCGCCATCCGCGACGCCGACTACGCCACGGAAGTGGCGGCCCTGACCCGAGCGCAAATCCTCTCGCAGGCGACACAGTCGAACCTGCAACTGGCCGTCCAGTTGCCCAGCCAGGTGCTTTCGCTGCTGCAATAAGGAACGACAGAAGCGCCGCGGCAATCAGGAACGACGACGACACGGGCGGGACCACGATCGGTCGCCCGCCTCGAAAACAGAAATGGCAAGTTCACGGTCGGCCGGCGCGGATCAAACCCGCGCCAGACCGCCGAGTAGAAACGTCCGGCAAGGAAGCCGACCCACCCCGATCCGTCGCACCCGCGAACGGTCGGGGTGTTTTTCTTGGGGGGATAGGGGCTTTCACGGGTTTCGCGGGCGGGCGGCACAGCCGGTGGCACGACCGGGTGGCACGGTCTGGCGTACTCGCCGGGCCGTGGCGTATGGGCAGCGGGCCAGTCAGCCAATGCCGCATGGCTCGCAGCACGCTTCAAGTCATCAGCCCGTCAGCTCGCCGTCTGCCTTCAGTTCTTCGCGCTTGCCGCCACCGCAGGCGTCTCAAACGTCAGCGACGTCCACGTGCTGCGCCAATCCGCCGACTCGGTCGCCGATCGCTCCATGTGGACCGCGCACAGCAGCCAGGTTCCCGGTTCTCCCAGCGTGAACGTGACCTCGCCGCGCTCATCTGTCCGGGCCGATTGCGGCGGCGTGGTCGATTCGCCCCGTTTCGACATTGCGTCAACGAGCGTGTTCGTCAGCGGCTTGCCGTTCAGCAGAAGCCTGAAGGCGATCTTGTCGCCCGCCTTCGCCGCAAACGGACTCTGCATCGGCACCAGCTCCAGCGGCAGCCCCACCTCGCGGTCAAACCCGTCCACGCCGGCGTCGCCCACGCGGATCAGCGACTTGAGGCTGCGCGAGTACTCCTCGCGCCCGGCTTTTTTCGACTCCCCGAGACGGGCGCGTTCCTCGATGACCCGATCAAACCCCTCTTCCTTCAGGTAGGCTTCAAACTTCTCTGCTCCCAGTTCGATGGGAGTGGGCCGCGTCACGTAGCCGATCGCGTGAACACCGCTTTGACTGGCCCGCGTCATGCCGGCCGGGTCGTCCTTCTCTTTGCCGACGACCGGCCGCTCGCCCTCGGGACCGACCATGACGAAGCGTTCGATGCGTGCCGGATCGCGCGCGACGGACTCGCCTTTGAAGTGCTCACCGACGCGAAGCGACACGTGAACGGCCTCGTTCACCTTCGCGCTGAACGGCGAAGGTTCGAGCCACAAGTCATGCGACCGGGCGGGAGCAGCCGCGAGTGCGACAATGCACGCCGACCCGGCAAGAAGATACGTTCTCATGTTGCTGATTCTCCACGCGGCGTCCATCCAGCCGGGAACCCCCGCCGCGTACGGGCCGCCACCGGCATTACGTCGGAACCTGCCCCGGCGGATTCAGCCACGATCGCGAGAGAATCAGCGGCGGGATCGTGGTTTGGCGGCTCGCCCCCACGGCCTGTTCCCGCCTGAGCGGGATTGACGTAGTACGCCAGACCGTGCCACCCTTGCCCGAAGCTGGAATGCGGTTGCCCTGCCCGGTGCAAGCCCGGTGGCCCTTTCTCCTCAACGCGACCCGGGGATTCATGGTATGCTCGACGTCCAGCCAACATGCTTCGCATCAGCGTGGACATCGGAGGCACGAGCTTGCGCGTCGCCCTGGTCGACGACCGCCGCGGTATCGTCGAGCGCCGGACGCTGGCCACCCCTCGCGCCGGCAATCCGGACGACTTCTCCGAAACCTACGTTGCGCTGCTGGAGAGCCTTGCCGGCGAGATCGTGGCGCTGCGTCGCCCGTGGCTGCGCGCCGGTGAAAGTCATCACGCTTCGATCGGCGTGGCGCTGGCGGGCATCGTGGATCCCCGCGCAGGCACGGTCGTGCGTAGCGTGAACCTCCCGTATTGCGAGGGTCGCGCCCTGGCGAAGGATCTTGCACTGCGCTGCGCTGCGGAGGTGCGCTTGTGCACCGACATTCAGGCGGCGACGTGGGCCGAGTTCACGGCGTGCGCCCGTCCCGCCGTGTTCGGCCACCTGCGGCTGGGCACCGGCGTGGGCTACGCGGAGATTCGCGGCGGGCATTTCGCGGTGCTTGCGCGTGCGCCCGGGCGACATCTCGACGCCCTGCGGCTCGGCGACGCATGGGACAGACCCTGCCCGTGCGGACTGCGCGGGTGCCTCGAGGCGTACGTCTCGCGCTCATCGCTGAAGCCGCGGTCCTTGGATATCCGGATCGACGGGCAGGTGATCGAGGCGGTGCTGACGGAAGCCGTGGGATCGCTGCGGCGCAGGTTGGGCTGCAACGCCCTGCTGGTCTTCGGTGGAGGACTGATCGAGGAATACCCCGCGATCAAGGAGCATCTCCGAGTGTTGTGCGCCATCCCGGGCGAGCGGGATGTCGCCGAGCTGCGCGCGGCTCAGTGCGACGATGACGCCGGCTTGCTCGGGGCGGCTTCCTTGGCGTGCGCCGGTTCGGCCCCCTGGCTTTCGCCTCCCTCCGACTTGACTGCGGCTTCCTGAGGCTCGACTGCCGGGGGCGGATCGGCGCGGTGAATCGGCGGCGGCTTGGTCGCTAGAACGTACACCCACGCCGCCGACGCAATGACCGAGGTGCTGATCCCCGCCCAACCGGCCAGCAGCTTCATCCGCTGCGGAACCCAGGTGAACGCCGAGTCGAATGCTTCAAGGGCCGCCACTGTGATTCGCGCGGGCAACCGGAAGGGCGCAAGAAGCAAGCCGAATACCTTCCCGCCGCGAGCACCCGGCGCCACCGGCTCCCCGGACAATGCGGGATCGGGTTTCGACGCCTGCACAACCGTCCCGGGAGTGTCCGGTTGCTTTGGAGTTTCCGCAGGCTGAGCGGCGGGCGGCGACGCATGAGAGGCGAGCGGCGTGACCGGACCGCCCCCGCGGGAGGGTGGCGCGCCGAACGGATCCACCGCGCCCGCCGATGAAGCGGTCGCAGTGAGGTCATCCATGTCCGCCAGCAGCGCGCGATCGGCCGCGGACAGCGCGGGAGGTTCCGTCGCGGCGCTGGCGGCGCTGGCTTGCAGCGCACTTAAGACCTGAGTATCGCCGGACGCCGATTCAACCGCGCCCACTTCCTCCACCGCCCGCCCGGTCAATTCGTTCACTTGGGAGAGCTGCTCGTCAAGGACGCTCAGCGCATCCCCCGTGTCGGACAGCGACTCCGCCTCCGTTTCAGCCACGGCGACGGCCGGACCGGACGATCCGACCTCCCGCGCCAGCTCGGTAGCGAGATCCGCCGCTGATGCCAGCAGGGAATCAAGATCGTCCAAGGACGGCCCCGCGCCGGCGGCTGCCGGGTCCGGACCCGTGCCCTCATTGGATTCAGGGTTGCTCATGCTCACCGTTCTCGCCACGAAGCGCCGCGAGCGCACGGGAATCGCCCGTCCGTTCGACGCCGATCCTGCCGCGGATACGAAGCGCTGGCTCTCAATATAAGCGCAATCACCGCCCGCGCGCGCCGCCCGTGATTATCGGCCGTTTCAGCGCTTCGAGTTGACCGCCTCGCGATCATTCAATCCTTGTGAACCTCCACGTGACATGGCGGCAAGCTCCCCATGAACTGCTTCCCGTAGGGCTTGGTCACCACGCGCGGGTCCAGAATCGCCACGATCCCCGTGTCCGTCTGCGTCCGAATGAGGCGGCCGACGGCTTGCCGGAATTTGAGCACGGCCTCGGGGACCTGGAACTGAAGGAACGGGTTGCCGTTGGCCTTGCGAATCTGCTCCACGCGCGCTTCCACGAGCGGATCATCCGGCGCGGAGAACGGCAGCTTGACGATGATGACGTTGGACAGCGCCTCACCGGGCACGTCCACGCCGCTCCAGAAGCTCTCCGCGCCGAACAACACGCTGTGGTCCGTCGCGCGAAACGCTTCGAGCATCTGCGACCGCGGCATCCCCGTGCCCTGCACGAACAAGGGAAAGCCCTCCTCGCGGCAGAACGGCGCCAGCGCCTCGGCGCAGCGCCGGAGCATGGCGTGGCTGGTGAACAGAACGAACGCACGGCCGCCCGTCAGCTTCAGGTAACGATGAAGCCGCTCGCAGACCGCCTCGACAAACGCTCCGGCATCGCCGGGATCGGGCATCGCCGACTCGACGTGCACGACGGCCTGTCGCTTGAAATCAAACGGCGAGCCGAGCTTCAGCTCCGTCGCGTTTTCAAGGCTCAGCCGCTCACGAAGATAGCCGAAGTCCGCGCCGGCTCCCGCGGACAGCGTGGCCGAAGTGAGCACGACGCTGCGCACGCGGTCGAAGAGCAGCGCCTTCATCGCCGGACCCACGTGGATCGGCTTGGCGCCCAGCTTCACGCGGAGGAATCGGTCGGAGCGAACCTCCATCCAATAGACCCAGTCCGCCACGCTCTGCTCATGCAGCGTGTGAACGCAGCCCGCCATCTCCGCGCACCTCTTGGCGGCGCCTTGCAGCGCCAGCTTCTCGTCTTCGTCGCCGGTCTTGTTGCCCAGCGCTTCCAGACCCTTTCCCAGTTCGATCAGCGCGGGAGAGAGCCGGTTCGCGGCCTCGGGCGGATGCATCAACCGCCCGTTCGAGCGCCCGTGATGCTGCTGCCAGTTGGCCAGATCCTCGAAATACTCCATCGCCGCGCGGGCGGCCTGGGACACCAGCGGAAGCTCCTCACGGTGCAGCAGCGTCGTGGCGAGCAGCCCCTTGCCCGTGCGCTCGTTGTACAAACTGTTGAGCAGGAACTGGACCTGCGTGCTGGACACTTCCAGACCGAGGTAGTCGCTGGCCGCCTGCTCGACCGTGTGGGCCTCGTCGAGGATGACGCGGTGATAATCCGGCAGGACGGAGGCGTCCTTGCCCCGCAGCGCGAGATCGGTCATCAGCAGCGCGTGATTGACGACGAGAATCTGCGCCTTGTGCATCCGCCGTCGCGCCAACTGATAGAAGCACTGCTCGAAATGCGCGCACTTGCGGCCCATGCAATCGTTCGTGTCGCTCTTGACGCGCTCCCACACCGCGCCATTGGGAGAGAGCGGCAGGTCCGACAGCGACCCCTCCTTCGTTGTCTTCGACCACTTGCTGATCTGCCTCAGCTCGTCAAAGAGCTCATCGCTCGGCAGGAGCTGCGCGGCCTGCTGCGCCGTGCGCTCCATACGCCGCAGACCCAGATAGTTCGACCTGCCCTTGACCAGCACGGCCTCGAACGCGCCGGGCAGAATCTTCGCCAGGCAGGGGATGTCCTTGTGGATGAGCTGCTCCTGAAGGGCGATCGTGTGCGTGCTGACGACGATTCGCTCCTTGTGCTCGACGGCGCGGAGAATGGCCGGCAGGAGATAGGCGAAGCTCTTCCCCACGCCCGTCCCCGCCTCGACGACCAGGTGGGTGTTGTCGGCGAAAGCGCGCTCGATCGCCGAGGCCATCTCCACTTGCTGGGGACGGGCCTCGAAGCGCGCAAGCTGCCGTGCGATCGGCCCGCCGGGCGCGAACATATTCGCCACGTTGCCCTTCATCGCCGACATCTTGATGCTTCCATCGACCTGCCCCGTCGGCTGCCAGAGCTGCGCGTCAGCAAGCGAACCGACCCATCGCATGTCAGAGCCGCGACCGTGAGGGAGCGAACCGACCCGTCGCATGTCAGAGCCGCGACCGTGAGGGAGCGAACCGACCCATCGCATGTCAGAGCCGCGACCGTGAGGGAGCGAACCGACCCATCGCATGTTGCAGGTCGGCATGTCCTGTGCCCGCGCCGCAGGATCGCACTCGAATATCCCACGCCCAGCGCCGGGAACCGTGTACGCATCCGCGCTGTTCGCTCCCTCACGGTCGCGGCTCTGTTCATGATCTCACCGATTAGGCTCTGTTGTGCATTCATCCCGTCAACGTCGGCAGCGGCAGGATCGTGACCCACGCGCCCTGCCCCGCGGGCGGCTGGCGGCACTCGCGCACGATCAGCCCCTGCGCCCCCGCCATGCCGAACGGATCGCCGGATCCTTGCCACGGCAGCGCCTCCGCGCCCAGCGAGCCGTCCTCCTCAACTCTCAGTCGCGCGGGCTGAAAGCTGCACCGGTCCGTCGTCGCCGGAAGTCGCCCGTTGAGCCGCGCGCGAAGTCGCGGCCGCTCGGCATCCGCCCGCCCCTGCAGGCACGCCAGCGCGACCGACACGAACAGGTGAAAGCCGATGAACGCACTGATCGGATTGCCGGGCAGCGCGAAGACGGGCTGACGGGACGCCGACGTGGCGAACAAGGTGGGGCGTCCCGGCTTGATCGCCACCTTGTGAAATCGCGTCGTGCAGCCGCATTCGGCCAGCACGCCCGGCACGAAATCGAAATCGCCCATCGACACGCCGCCGGTCATGCACAAGACGTCGCATCGCGTCAGCGCGTCCGCCACCTTGGCGCGAAGGTCGTCCATTCGATCCCTGGCCGCGCCCAGCACGACCGGCTCGGCATGCGCCTCGCGCACGAGGGCTTCGAGCAGGTACTGATTCGAATTGCGAATCGCCGCTCCGGACGGCTTGCGGTCGATTTCAATCAACTCGTCTCCCGTCACGAGAATGCCCACGCGCGGGCGCGCATGAACGCGAACGCTCGCCGCGCCGCAGGTGGCCGCCACCGCCGTCTCCAGCGGACCCAGCAGCGTGCCGGCGCGCAGCGCTTCGGTTCCGTCGCAGACGTAGGATCCTTTCGGTGTGACGAAATGGCCCCTGGGAACGGGCTTGAGAATGCGCACGACGGGCGAGTCGCGGAACGCCTCCGTGTCCTCCACGCGAACGACGGCGTCCGCGCCGCGCGGGATCGGCGCGCCCGTGTTGATCTGCATCGCCTCGCCGGCGCGCAGCTCGCGCGGCGCCTCCTGCCCGGCGGCAATCTGCCCCGCGATGCGGAGGGAAAGGGGAGCGCCGCTCACGTCGGCCGCCCGCACCGCGAACCCGTCCATCAGCGCCCGGTCGAACGGGGGATAGTCCACGTCGCAGCGGATCGCCTCCGCCAGCGTTCGGTGGAGCGCCTCCCGCAAGGGCACGGTTTCCTCGCGCCCCGCGGCGACGTGCTCGCGCACGCGGCGAACCCCCTCGGCGGGGTCGATCAGATCCGATACAGCCATACGTCACCCTCCACGCGACCCGGAAAGCCGGGGATTGTATAACAAGGCGAGGCAGGGGGCACGCGCATGACGACCGCCAACGCGCTTCGATGTACCGCGACGGGGAGTTTCGACGGAGCCGCGCCCGTAAGGAAGCGGTTGAAACGCCGAAACGCCGAAACGTCGAATCGCCGAATCGCCGAAACGCCGAAACGCCAAAACGTCAAAACGCCAAAACGCCAAAACGCAGGAATCAGAACCCCTCACGCAAGTGAGGGGCACTTCGTCAGAACCCCTCACGCAAGTGAGGGGCACTTCGTCAGAACCCCTCACGCAAGTGAGGGGCACTTCGTCAGAACCCCTCACGCAAGTGAGGGGCCTCTCTTCGAAACGC
>CAZGJA010000045.1:0-60953 GCA_964526695.1 uncultured Phycisphaeraceae bacterium | reverse complement strand
CCATCCATGGCACACCCCCCGCAAAAACCGCGCGCGGTCAGCCTCCTCGCCGACCCGCCACGCGGAAATCCCGAATAACTCGGAAAAGAATGTCACCAAGAAATGTGGGTAACAGCAAGCCTCAAGGCGGTGGCAAGAACCCCCCGGCTGAAGCCGGCCCATGACGAATCACCACCAAAGAAGCTCCCGCGCACGATGGGTTGCGATTCGAAGACTCCGTCAGCGGGCGCAGGCGATACAGGGTAGAACGATCTGCGGTTCTACTTAGAATAATCGGGCATCCCGCAAGCAAGCATCGCGGAGATCGTCGAGAGCTGCGGGATCAAGACGGGAGTGGAATGCTCGAACGGGCGTTGACATCCGATGTCGCGCGCATCCTGGACGCCAACCTCAACCGGGCGCGCGAGGGGCTGCGCGTCATGGAGGAGTACGCGCGCTTCGTGCTGGGCGACGCGTCCATGTCCGCCGCGTGCAAGGGGCTTCGGCATGAACTTGCCGCCGCGCTCGGGGAAAGTCGCATCGATGCGCTGATGCGCTGCCGCGACGTTGCCGGCGACGTCGGCACGGTTGTCTCGGCGGAAGGCGAGTACCAGCGCCGCGATGCCGCGCACGTGGCACGGGCGTCGGCGAAGCGCGTCACCGAGGCGCTGCGCGCGATCGAGGAGTATCTCAAGGTCTCGGACGGCGCCGCCGGCGCGGCCGTCGAACGCCTGCGCTATCAGTGCTATCAAGTGGAGCAGCGCCTCGGCTCCGTAACCCAGGCTTCTCGCCGGTTTGCGGACGTGCGTGTGTACGTCATCCTGACGGAGGCGATCTGCGCCGGCGAGTGGTATGGGACGGCTCGGCAAGTGTTGGAAGCCGGCGCGGAGGCTCTGCAACTGCGGGAAAAGACCTTGCCGGATCGTGTTCTGCTGGATCGCGCCCGGCGGCTGGCGGGCCTGTGCCGGGAGCATGGCGCGACTTTCATCGTCAATGACCGGCCGGACATCGCCGCGCTGGCGGGCGCGCACGGGGTTCATGTCGGCACGGAAGATCTGCGGGTCGCCGAGGTGCGTCGAATCGTCGGCCCCGACGCGATCATCGGCGTCAGCACACATAACGCCGAGCAGTTTGGCTCGTCCTTGAAGGAGATGCCCGATTACGTGGCCGTCGGACCCATGTTCGCCAGCGCAACCAAGCCGCGGGAATCCGTCGCCGGTCCGGAGACTCTCGCGGCTGTGCGCGGGATGACCGCGCTGCCTTGCGTGGCGATCGGGGGCATCAACGCGCAGAATGCCGGCGAGGTCTTGGCCGCCGACTCGCTGGCGGCGCTGTGTGCCTGCCGCTCGGTGATCGGCGAGGCGGACCCGGGCGAGGCCGTGCGGCGGCTGGCTAAGAGGGTGGATGCCGCGCGAAACACGACGCGGAACTGAGCACATGATCGACACGCACCATCTAGAGTTGATGATGGGCCGGGACTGGCGCGGCGAGCTGCCGCCGGTGTGCCTGGAGTGCGGCTACGACCTGACCGGCTGCGTGTCGGACCGATGTCCGGAGTGCGGCATCTACTTCAGCCGTCGCGAACTGGCGGAGTTCATCAACAACCTCAAGCTCGAGCTGCGAGTGCTGCGCTCCATCAACGACTGGATCAAAACGGGCTTCTGGCTGGGGAGCGTTGCCCTTGCGTGCCTGCTGCTCGGTTGGACGTTTGGGCGGCTCTGGGCGCCGCTCCTGACGCCGATCATCCGCGTGTTCGCCTGCCTGTTCGCCTTCCCCGCGTTCTGCCTTTCGCTCAGCGTGCTGCGGATCCTCCGCCTGCCCGCCTGGTCGCGGCAGTGGATCTCCGTCCCCGTCCGCTACGAGCTGGCTTTCTGCGCCATGCTCTTCAGCCTGCTAGCCGGCGCGGGCGCGTTCCTGCTCCCGTAAAGCAGACCGCACTGCGGCATGTGCGGCTGGATTATCCGTATACTATGCGGACGAGCATGATGTCAGTACCGTTATTACAATTTAATACATGTTCGTAACATCTTTATTGACAAACAAATAGCTCGCTTGCGTGACATCTGCCCACAACGTAGCCATGATTCCCTGCGCAGACACGGCTGCTTTAACGCTATTGAAGAGTAAGGGATGGTCGAGGTCAGTTCGGGGCATAGCGCTTCAAGGGCCGGGGTTTCTTCTTCGCTAGCGAAGGGCCGGGCAGTCAGCCCGATGCGCATGGTCGCTGTCTCGTCGTCGAGCCGCTGTTTGCACCTTCCTGCCTCGTATGTCGGGCGGGACGGGTCGAACGGCGATTCGAAAGCCGGGATGAACGAACTCCTCAACCTCTCCCGGGAACGGGCCGCATCCAGCGGGTCGCAACGTCTGTGAGTCCGCCTCACGGCGCTTACGAGCGCCGAAGGACGCTTGCGATCCGCGGATGCGTTCCCGGCTTTCGCCGCCAGCCCTCTCGCTCCGCACAAACGGGATCTCGGCTTCGGTCATCCGGGCGACCGCCTTTGGCTCGAACCCTGCAGATCGGATAGGATGGCGCCGCGCGTCGTGTGCAGCGGCGAGAGTCCAAGCGGCGATGCTGACCGCTGCGCGCCGCGCATTGTCAGGCGCACGCTGAAGCGCGCATCCGTGCTGAGTCGGGCCATGCCGGACGTCCTTAGTCTTGAGGAGAAGCTTCGTGCTAACAAACCAACGCCTTGGCGCGGTTGTCGTGATGTTCCTGTGCGTCCACGCGGTGCGGGCGGAAGCTCCGGGCGTGGATGATCTGCGGGCGCGCATCAGCGCCGCCGGCGACGCCGCCCGTCACAATGCCGATGCCGTCGTCGTCCTGCTGGAGACGGACGTCACCGTGCATCCGGACGGCATCGGAGAAGCCTCGACCTGCCGCGTGGTCAAAGTCCTGCGCGAGGGCGGGATCCGCGGGCAGTCCGTGCAGCGCTTCGGCTACGACCCCACGACCAACGCGATGGAGATCAAGGCCGTCCGCGTGTATCGCGCCGACGGTCGCGTCGAGGAGGTTGCGACGACGACCGCCGCCGATCAGCCCGAGCCGCAGTGGGGCATCTACTGGGGCAGCCGGCAGATGATGATCGAGGTTCCGCGGCTGAACGTCGGCGACGCCGTCGAAACCCGCACGGTGAAGACCGGCTTCAACGTCGCTTATCTCGCCGACGCGAACGGCGGCGACGCGCCCAAGGGCGGGGGGCCGAGTGCGGACCGTTCGCTTCAGCCGCCCATGCCGGGGCACTGGTATGACGAAGTTTCATTCTCCTCTGGGCTGCCGGTCATCGAGCAGCGCTACATCGTGCGTGTGCCGAAGGACAAGCCGCTGCAGTATGAGGTGTATCACGGGGAAGTGCGCTCATCCGTCACGCTGGACTCAGTCCACGTCGTGTACACGTTTGAGAAGAAGGACATCGTTCCCTTCCAGGGCGAGCCGAACATGGTTTCGCAAACCGACGTGGCGTGCAAAGTCGTGCTCGCCACCCTGCCGGACTGGGAATCGAAGTCTCGCTGGTTCCACGAGAAAAACGAGCCGAGCTTCGAGATCACCGATGAGATCCGCGCCAAGGCGGCGGAGGTGGTCGCCGGGCTGAAGAGCGACGAAGAGAAGATAACGGCGCTGAACCACTGGGTGGCCGAGAACATCCGCTACATCGGCACCAGCCGCGGCGCCTGCGAGGGCTACACCACGCACCCGGCGCAGGAAACGTTGCGCGACCGCGGCGGCGTCTGCAAAGACAAGGCCGGGCTGCTTGTGGCCATGCTGCGCGCCACCGGGTTTGAGTCGTACATCGTGATGACCGAAGCCGGCGCGGAGGTGATGCCCGTCCCCGCGGACCAGTTCAATCACGCAGTGACGTCGATCCGCCAGCCGGACGGCTCGTTCCGCCTGCTTGATCCGACGTGGATGCCCAAGAGCCGCGAGAACTGGTCCAGCGCCGAGCAGCTTCAGCACGTGGTGTACGGCACGCCCGAGGGGCAGCCGCTGTCGCGCTCGCCGTACAGCGGACCGGAAAACAACACGATCACCTGGCAGGGCAAGACGGTTCTTGCCTACGACGGAACGCTCTCCGGCGACATGACGCTGACGACGACCGGCGTGCCGGAAACGAACCTGCGGCGCTCGGCCGCGCGCTACAACGATGCGGACCGCCGCACCGTGGTGGAGGAGGGCGCGGCGCGACTGGGCGCGGCCACGGACGTGAAGGACTGGAAGATCACCGGACCGGTCGATTTCAGCGGCCCGATGACCGTGCAGTGCAAGATGGAATCGCCCGCGTACGCGCCCGGCGATGAGAGCCAGCGATACGTCGCCCTGCCGATGATGCGCGCCGCATGGGGCGACATCGTGGCCGGCGACGTGTGGGGCACGGACGGACCTGAAACCCGCAAGCACCCGCTGCGGCTTCGCTCGACCCGGCGGCTTTCCTTCAGCGAGTCGCTGACGCTGCCCAAGGGCTGGAAGGCGGCCTCGCTTCCGCAGCCCAAGTCGCTGGACGGTCCCGCGGCGGGCTTGATCTTCAAGATTGAGCAGGTCGGCGACGAGCTTCGGTACGAATGCCAGGTCGATCTGAAAAAGCACCGCGTCCCGCCGGAGGATTACTCGCAGTACCGGTCGGTGATTCAGGCGCTTGAAGAGCTGCGCAAGTCGTGCGTGCGGATCGTCCACGACGGCGGCGTGGCGCTGAAATGACCCAAGGCAAGCATGACGCGAGAGTTCAAGTGCCCAGGTTGCCACAGGAATCTGCACTAGGAGGGTCGTCGATGAGCCGATTGCTGCTCGACATTCCGGATGAAACGATCGTTGCGCTCAAGCTCAGCCCGGAGGCCGTGGTGCGGGAAATTCGCATGGTCGCCGCAGTGAAGCTGTTTGAAGTCGGTCGGCTGTCTTCGGGCGCCGCGGCGCAGTTGGCGGGTGTGCCCAGGGTCGTGTTCCTCTCTCGCCTGGCGGATTACGGATTGGAGACGTTTCGACTCACCGGCGAGGATGTGGCCCATGAAACCGCGCTCGTTTCCTGATCTGCCAGGTTTCGGCCTTCAGATTGTTGTATCCCGCCCTCTCACGCTTCTCGACTCGAGGATTTCAATGAAACAACACACGTGCTCCAAGGGACTGATCGTTGCGTTACTCCTGCTGCCATCAGGATGGGCGCCTGGGGCGGTGAGCCGTGAGGCGGGGGGAGACCCCACGCCCGATGCCGTCATCGAGCGCTGGGAGCAAGCGTGGACCGTCGGCGCGGATGGGTCGCAAGTGTACCGCGAGCTGCGGCATGTGCGGCTCAATCATGAGCGGGCTTACGGCGAGTTCGTCGATCCGCGGATCACATTCGACGCCGTCGGCGAGACCGTCAACGTGCTGGTGGCGCGAACGCGGCTGCCCGACGGGCGCACGCTGGACGTGCCGGACTACTCACGCAACGAAGTTTCACCCGGCGGACCGGCCGGCTGGCCCGCATACGCCGGCGTTCGTCAGCTCGTGCTCACGTACAGCGGCATCGAGCCGGGCTGCACCGTCGAGTTGGAATACGAGATCACGTCGAAAGCCGGCGCCCGGCCTCATCCGGAGTTCAATCTCCGTCTCGACCATCGTTATCCGATCAAGCGGCGCCAGGTGCGCGTCGAGCTTGCCGCGGAACTCGAGGGGGCGGTCCTTCTGGCTCGCGCTCCGCAGCAGACGCGCCTTACCGGCATCGGGGAATCGGGCACGTTCAAGGGACAGGCCTCGTGGAACTTCAGCGATCTGCCGGCCGCGGTGGAGGAGCCTTCCTCTGCGCCTTGGGCGGAGACGCGACCACGATTGATGTTCAGTCTTGCCGCCTCGGCGGAGGCGTGGCTTGCGCGCCACACGCAGCGGATCGAAGCTGCGGCGGATTCTTCTGAGCTGATCACGCGGCTCGCCCGCGAGTGGACACAGAGCGCCTCAACGCCCGGTGAAAAGGTGCGCGCCATCCAGGAGAAGCTCGCCGCGACGTTCAACTTCGTGGATTTCGGGTCCGCGCCGCAGCCCGCCGCGCTGCGCCCCGCGTCGCAGACGCTCAGCGCCAACTACGGCCACGCCGCCGAGGCCGCGGCCGTCTTCGCCGCGCTCGCCAAGGCCGCGGGCGTTGCGGCGCCTGTTGGCGTCGTCGTGAATGACGTTGAATGGAGTGCGACGGTTCCGCAGGATTCCGCGATTGCCAACCATGTGCTGGTGCTGGAGGCGACCGCGTCGCCGGAGTTCTGGTCGGCGCGCTCGGGTCGAATCGAACGGAACGCCGCCTGGGACGGGCACACCGTTCTCGCGGCTGGAGACTCAAAGGTTCAGGCATTCAACCTGCGCCCGTGGACGGACGCCGCCGAAAGTCGCTGCGAAGTCGCGGGCAAGCTGACGCTGGGCGACGACGGCAAATACGCCGGCAAGGTGAACGTCTCGCTCACCGGGTTGTTCATCGCGCCCGCGTCCCTTCTTAGCCGCGATCAGCAGCGGGAGAGGCTTGCGCGCGTCATCACCCGCTTGGTGGACAAGGCCACGGTGGCGGGCTTCACGGTGACGAGCCTTTCCGCGGACGGTTTTTCAGCGACGGTGGACGTGAAGTCCGCGGACGTCGTGGACAAGCTGGACGGCGGCTGCCGCGTCATGCTGACCGCCGAGGCGCCGTGGATGGCCGACGTGGCGATGCCGCTCACGATGGCGGCGAGAACGCAGCCGGTGCGCATCGAGGGCGCATTCGAGGAGCGCGTGGATCTGTCCGTCGAATGGCCCTCCGCGTGGAAGCTCGACGTTCGTCCGATCGAGGTCGCGCCGATCCAGGGCGAGTGGGGGAGCGCGGAGCAGCGCATCCGCGCGGAAGCCAACACGCTGAACGTCTCGCGTCGAACGCGCATCGCCGGGCGCGATCTTTCCGCTGAGGGCTTCAGCGCCGCGCGCAAGGCCATCAACGCCCTCCGCGCCGACGGCGCGCGGATGATCCTGGTGAAGCCGTGACGGGGTTCGCGCGGTCTGGGCGAGCCACCAAGCCGCGCGGCAACATCTGTGCTTTGCGACCCTGATCGTAGGGAGCGAAATCAAATCCGCACAGGTTGCAAACCTGTGCTAAAGCCACCGGTTGGAAACCGGTGCCACACCCACCGTTTAGATACCGGTGCCACACCCGTCGGTGACAAACCCGCGCCACACGGGATGCTGCAACACGCTCGGCGTGCAACTACTCCGCCCGCGTGCTGAACGGCAGCTTCCCCGTCGTCTTGTTCAGCACGCTCCCCACCGACGCCAGCGCCGCGAACATCCCCAGCCAGCACAACAGCATCAGTCCGCTGCTGCACAGCCCCGCGATCGCCCAGCCGGCCCCGCGCAGGTTCTCTCCGCGCCGACGCGCCGCGCGGATTCTCGCCAGCCCCACCAGCCCCAGCACCAACCCGGCGATCTGTGAGAACACCGGCACGAGCGCCGTCAGCCCGCACACGGCGGACGCCACGCAGCACGCCTCGCGCGGCGGCAGCAGATGAGGCGGCGCGAGTTGCGTCGCCGGGAGGCCAAACCCGGTGGAAGCGAGCGGCGCGGATTTGAACGCGAAAGGAGCGAGCGCCGCGGGAGAAAGCGACGCAGCGTTGTACGTCGCGGGGGCGCACGGTGCGACGCGCGCATCATGCGGCGCGACCATCAGTGGATTCAACGGACGCGCCACGGGCACGACCTCGGGGCGCGAGAGAGGCACCCGCTCGAAGGGATGTTCGATGATCTCGTTCATCAGCTTGTCACGATCGCGCAACACAGCGCCTTCGCGCCCTCACGCTCACGCCCTCGTTTGCATCGGCGCGGTCTTTGTAACGCGCCTGTTTCAATCGCTGGCGCAGTCCGGGAGCCGCGTGCGATGCGCCGCTGCACCTCAGCCTACGATTCCGCCGCCGCGCGACGCTCTCACCAGCTCACTGTTACGGACTCATTACAGCACGCCCGAGAATCGCGGGGTAAGCTTTCATCAGCAAACGGTTCCAACACTTTCTTTCCAAGGAGGACTTCCATGTCGAGACTGACACGACCGCTGCTGCTGATCCTGGCAATCCACCCCGCCGCGCGGCTGCCGGCGCAAACCCTCAGCGGCGAAACCCCGCGACCCTGGGCCGCCAACATCGTCGTTCCCCAGTGCCGTTCGTTTGGCACTGCGCATCCCGACGCGCTCCACATCGCCGGCGTCGACGTGCAGGTGTCCATCGTCGAGCAGGTCGCCACCACGACGATGGACATCCGCCTGACCAACCCCACGGGCCGCCGGCTCGAAGCCGAGCTGCTCGTCCCCGTGCCCGACGGCGCGGCCGTGCGCGGGTTCGCCTTCGACGGCGCGGCCTCGCAGCCCACGGCGCAGCTCCTGCCCGCCCCGGAAGCGCGGCGCACGTACGAAGCCATCGTCGCGCAGATCAAAGACCCGGCGCTGCTGGAATTCGTCGGCTGCAATCTGGTTCGCTCCAGTGTGTTCCCCGTCGAGGCCGGCGGCGCGCAACGTGTGCGCTTGACCTACGAACACTTGCTCTCCGCCGACGGCGACCGCGTGGACTACGTGCTGCCGCGCAGCGAAGCCCTCGGGCAGGTCACGCCCTGGAACGTCTCCGTGCAGATCAAGTCCGCCCAGCCCATCTCCACGGTGTACTCACCGAGCCACCCCGTGGACACGCGCCGCAGCGGCGACGGCTCCATGACGGTCAATCTGCAGAAGACGGCCGCGACCGAGCCGGGATCATTTCGTCTTTCATGCCTGAAGGGCGGCAGCGGCGTCTCCGCGTCGCTGATGGCCTACCCGGACGCGAAGGGCGACGGCGGCTACTTCCTCCTGCTGGCGGGGCTTCCCGAAAAACCGGCGAACGCCGACGCCAAGCCCATGAAGCGGGAGGTCACGCTCGTCATTGACCGCTCCGGCAGCATGAGCGGCGAGAAGATCGTGCAGGTGAAGGAAGCGGCCAAGCAGATCGTCGGCGCGCTCGACGAAGGAGAGTCCTTCAACATCTACATTTACAATGACGGCGTGCAGGCGTTCTCCCCCGCGGCGGTCGCCAAGTCCGCGGGGACGGTGAAGCTCGCATCGGGGTTCATCGAGGCCGTCACCGCCAACGGCGGAACCAACATCCACGACGCCCTGCTGCAGGCCCTCAGCCAGCCCGCCACGCCCGACACCGTGCCGCTCGTCCTCTTCATGACCGACGGATTGCCCACGGTCGGCAACACGTCGGAGATGGCGATCCGCAACGTGGCCATGCAGTCCAATCCGCATCAGCGGCGCATCTTCACCTTTGGCGTCGGTTACGACGTCAACGCCCCGTTGCTCCAGAAGATCTCCGACGAGACTCGAGCCGCATCGACGTTCGTCCTGCCGGATGAAGTCGTCGAGGTGAAGGTGGCGGGCGTGTTCAAGCGGCTTCAGGGTCCGGTGCTGACCGGCGCGCAGCTTACCGCCACGACGGCGGACAACGCGAAGACGGTCGCCGTGATGGACCTCATTCCCGACAGGCTGCCCGACTTGTTCGTGGGCGATCAGCTCGTGTTGCTGGGGCGCTATCTCCATGCGGACGCGGGCCTGCGGTTCACGCTCAACGGCGCCTTCATGGGGCAGCCGCGCACGTTCGCGTTCACCTTCCCGCTGGAGAAGGCCACCACGCGCAACGCGTTCATCCCGCGCCTGTGGGCGAGTCGGCGCATCGCCCAGCTCGTGGACGCCATCCGCCAGATGGGCGCCGACGCCTCGGCCTCCGCATATTCCCAGGCCGTGGCACACTCCAATGCTCATGCGCCCGCGCTCGCAGGCTCTTCGACGATTCTGCCGCCCGGCGCGGCCCACTCCGCGGCGCTCCCGGCGGTGCCCGGCGCCGGCGGCGTGACCGGCGACCCCAAGGTGAAGGAGCTGGTCGATGAAATCGTGCGACTCTCCACGGAGTTCGGCGTGCTCACCGAGTACACCGCGTTCCTGGCGCACGAGGGGACGGACTTGTCGAAACGCGACGCGCTGCTCGCCGAAGCGTGCGGCAACCTGGAGATCCGCGCGGTGCAGACGCGCGCCGGCGTCGGCGCGGTCAACCAGGCCTCTAACTACCAGGCTCAGGTCGCACAGGGCTGCTCGAACTACTCCAACCGCTACTGGGACGCGAACATGAATCGCGTGGAAATCACCGGCGTCCAGCAGGTCTGCGACCGGGCGTTCTTCAATCGCGGGGGCCGCTGGGTCGACAGCCGCCTCGTGGACAAGGCCGATTCCGCGCCGCCGCAGCGCACGGTGACGTTCGGCTCGGCGGAGTTTTCCAAGCTGCTGGAGCGCCTCGCCGTCCAGAACCGCAGCGGGTGCGTCTCGCTTCGCGGGGACATCCTCCTCGACGTGGACGGCGAAACTGTGCTGATCAAGAGCGCTGCGGACGCATCCGCCGCGCTGACCAAGTAACGCGGACGAAACGCGGTGGAACCCCGGTCAGGCCCGCGCTTGGCCGGGGTTCGTTCTTGCGCGAACGACGCCCGCTTTTGGCGCGGATCGTGCGTCTTGGCTACATAGTTCCACTGCTGCGGACCCGTGCCACTCGGCGAGGCGTGCTCGGGGCACGTTACAGCTCAACTGAGTCTCCAGTTGGGTCCGGTTGCCGGGCTTTGGTTTCGCATGAACTTGCGATCGCGCAGGGGAATCGTCGAGAGGTTCTGGGCCCCTCCGGGCACAAAGGCGCGCCGCGTGGCAACCTCAAAACGATCAGCGCCTTGCGTAAAGGACTCAGATAGAGACTAAGGCGAGCACTTTCCGGTGCGTGGACCCGCAGCGATTGCTCCTGTCGGCCGCCGGTTTGTCCGCCGCCAACCGCATCGCTTACAGGGGCAGGGCGTGCGCCTGCTTGGCTTCGGCGAGGAAGCGGTCGGTGTATCGCGGATCCACCTGTTGCGCGGCGCCCGTGGCGAGGTCCGCGAGCTGCTGATACTGCGGGTCCGTCGTTTTCTCGAAGAACTCGCCCGCAAGGATGACCAGTCGCAGCAGATGGCGCAGGACCAGACCCTCCTGCTTGTCGAGATTGCGGCTGCGGACGAACTTGTAGAAGCTGTTCTCGGTCTGCGCGACGCCGCCGGCGACCCACTTCGGCTGGATCAGAATCTCCTCCGGCGACGGAAGCTGTGCGTCGAACGCGATCTTCAGCATCTCGGCGAATACCGGGGGTCGCGGCGGCGGCTCCTCTTCCCACAGAGGTTCGGCGCGCCGGCGAGGATCGTCCTGCGGCTCCTCCACCTCCCCCCCCCCGGCGCCGACGCCGCTGCCGACGACGCCCATCTGGATCATCAGCGGGCGCAGCTCGTTCGTTTCCAGCGGTCCCGGCGGCAGGTCTTCCGGCGGGCGCACCGTCCGCTCGATCGTCGGCGGCAGCGGCAGCACGGATTCCAGCGCCAGGCTCTTCTCCGTGAAGTCCGCGTTGTTCAGCCGCGACGCCAGGTACACGCCGTAAAGCGGGTCCACGCTGCGGAAAAACGTCAGCTCGGCGATGCGCTCCGTCAACTTCACGTGCAGACCGTCGGGCTGCATCTCGACGAACCCCATGGCCGCGAGGTTGGCGATCATGTGATCGAGCTGCCGCTGGAAGCTCTCGATCTGGTCGGGCGTGTTGAATCGCTTGCCGAGGAACTCGCGGACATACGCCAGCGAGTCGTAGCGCCGCAGCAGATAAACAAGCACCTGATAAGGGATCATCGAGCGCGACGCGAGCTTGCCCGGGCCGGCAGCGATGAGCGTCTTGAACTGCCCCTCCGTCCAGTATTGCTCGTTCGTGCGCCGGGTGGGGCGCTTGCGCTCCAGATCCTTCTTCACCCGCAGGATGCCGGGATCCTTGGACTTCGGGTCGATCTGATCGTACTTCTTTTTCCACTTGGCGATGCGCGCGTCGTCCTCGTGCGCCATGGCGTGGACGTAGCCCTTCTTGTCGAACTGCGGGCGGCCCGCGCGTCCGAAGATCTGGTGCGCCGTCGAAGGGAAGATCAGCTTCCGCTCGCGCGGCGGACCCTTCAGCAGCGTGCTGATCACGACGGAGCGCGCGGGGAGGTTGATGCCCGCGGCCAGCGTTTCCGTGCAGATGACGAAGGGCACAAGCTTGCGCAGGAAGAGGTCTTCGATGATCTCCTTGTACTTGGGGAGCACGCCCGCGTGGTGAACGCCGACGCCGCGGATGAGCATCTGCCGCAGCTTGGGCCCGACGCCGTCGCTGAACTCCGCCGCGGGGAGTGATTTTTCGATCTCCGCGCGCGTTTGCGCATTGACCAGCGAAAGCCCCTTCATCACCTCGGCCACTTCCCAGCACTCGTCGCGGTTGAAGCAGAAGACCAGCGCGGGCGAGAGCGTCGTGGCGTCGTCGTCGGTCACCATCCCCGGAAGCAGTTCGGTGAGCAGCTTGTCACCGACCCAGGCGTATTCCAGCGGCACGCGGCGCTCGTCGGTGCGCACGAGATTCAGCGTCCGCCCGTGCTCCTTCCGCAGCCACGACACGAACTCCGGCGCGTTGCCCACCGTGGCCGACAGCAGCATGAGCCGCACGTTCTTCGGCAGCAGCACCAGCGATAACTCCCAGACCGTGCCGCGCTCGTAGTCGTTGAAGTAATGGAACTCGTCCATCACCACGCCGGACACGTCGTCGAACGACTCCTCGCCGGAGAGCAGGTGATTCAGCAGGATTTCCGCCACGACGACGCGCACCACCGCGTCCGGGTTGACCTTGCGGTTGCCGGTGATCAGCCCCACGTCGTCGCGCCGAAAGCCCCACGCCTCGGCCTTGCCCTGAAACTCGCGGAACTTCTGGTCCGTCAGGGCGATCAGCGGCGTGGTGTAGTAGAGCTTGGTGCGGGTGGACAGCGCCTCAAAGATCGCGGCCTCGGCGACCAGCGTCTTGCCCATCCCCGTGGGCGCGGTGACCAGCACTCCCTCGCCCTCGCCGAACCAGGCAAGCAGAGCCTCTTCCTGAAAAGGGTAGGGCGAGAAGCTCAGGCGATCGAGAAATTGCGAGCAGATGTCGTCACGGGTCATATGCGGAGACGATACAGCGGTTCAGGGGTCGCGCCGATGTTCGATGGGAGGCGATTTGACTCGACAGATCTTCGCCCCAACGGGGCGACGGAATGTAGCCACGGGTGGAGCGGCAGCGCGGCGCAGCCCGCCGACGCGGAACCCGTGGAGGACGGGTTGAGGTCATGATCCCGCCCCGAAGGGGCGGAGGCTGCCAGATCAGGGGTGCCCGTGCGCGGACTCCCCCCGGATCGTCTGATCACACCTCGGCTGAAGCATGAGCCACTGCCGCTGCCGGCGCGCGGGATCGGTTTGCCAAACATGGCGGCCATCCATACGATGCTTCCATTGTAAAGGCCTTCGCGCGACGCTGAACAAAGTTGAAAAACGCGCCGGCGGCCTTGGCCTGGATGCGGATGCCGCTGATACGCGTTTTTGGAATTGTTGCTAACGCGTCACTTTCGCCCTGCAAGGAGCGTATGCGGAAGCGTGAATGCACTCACGCTGTTCGATACGGTGAAGCTAGACGATGTCCGACACAGACCTCCAAGTCGACCTTGAGCGGTTCGTCTCCGAAAACGATGATCTCCTCGAACTCGAAGAGGAGATCGGCCGCTTCAACATATTCGATGCCCTCAGGATCGCGCGAAGCGAGATCAAGCACAGCAACTATCTCGCGTGGATCTTGACGCCCGGCGAGAGTCACGGACAGGGCGATCTCTTCTTGAAGGCGCTCTTGATGGGCATTCTTCGCAAGGCTCGCCAGCAAGACGTTACGCCCCCGGTCAGCCCGGTGGAGCTGGATGGAGCCGACCTGCAGGGCGTCGAGATTCGCCGTGAATGGCGGAACATCGACATGCTCATCACGTGCGACGAGCCACAGTTCGTCATCGCCATTGAGAACAAGGTTGACAGTGGCGAGCACGGCAATCAGCTCCAGAGATACGAGGACACGGTCGCAGCGGAGTTCCCAACGGCACAGCGCCTCTTCGTGTTTCTAACCCCTGAGGGAGAAGAGGCCAGCGACGACGACTGGGTGACTTGCAGCTACGCCGACATCCATCAAATCCTCTCCCGCACACGGAAGGCCAATAAGGGTGCGATCGGCGGTGACGTGGCCGTCTTCCTTGAACACTACCTCAGCCTGATTGGAAACCGATTCATGGAAAACGAGGTCATCGACAGGCTTTGCCGTCAGATTTACGCAAACCACCGCAGGGCTCTTGATTTGATCTGGGATCGTGTCGGCACGCCCGGGTCCAGCCTGGTCGGGCGAATTCGCCAATGGATCGAGCAACGACCGGACGAGTGGCTGCACATCACAACCAAGCAGAAAGAGGTGGAGTTCATCCCGGTCGCCTGGAACAACATGCTTCCCCCGGTGGGTAAACGACCGACGTTCGATCCCGCACTCTGGATCACAATGCGATTGACGGCCCAGAATGCGAGACTGCGCCTCTTCGTAATCGTCCACCCCACCAAAGATGTCGCCATCCGCAAGCAGGTCGTGGAGCGGTTGCTTAAGGACAAGACTGAGTTTGGATTCTCGACATTCTTCAAGAAGAAAGGGCCGTCATATGATTGGACGCGCGTCCTTTCTGATGATGTATGTCCGCTTCCGGAAGATGAGGAACCGGATGCCGATGCCGTCATGGAGCGGGTGGAGAAGCGGTTGCTGGACTTCTTGAAGCAGACCGCGGACCTTCCAGCCGCGATGAAGCGCCTCTTTGCCTCTTGAGGCGGGCTGATGCAACCGCCAATCGCCCACCCTTGAGGATGCTCCAAGCCGCGCCGCGTGCAGCATCTTGCCGACTTCGAGAGGCTCCCTCGTCGTGGAAACCGGAGCCTGAAGCGCAATTGCGCTGCCCCGCGCGGGGCGGGTTGGCATCGAGTTTCGCCGATTTGACGAGCGCGGTCACTGCCCAACAATGCCGTCATGTCGGGTGCGCGGCGGATCATGGTGCTCGGTCTTGCGGCGGGATTGTTCGCTTGCGCGGTGCTCTTGCCCTGGCCTGTGGACGCTTCCGTTCGGCGCGCGGTCGGGATTGTGCTCGCGGTGCTGGTGCTTTGGATCGGCGAGGTGGCGCCGCTGGGAGTGATCGCCCTTGTTGTGCCGGTGGCGGCGACGCTTTCGGGCGTGCTCAAGTGGGGCGAGGCGCTGGCGGCGTGGGGCGATCCGATCGTCTTTCTCTTTCTGGGCACGTTCCTGCTGGCGGGGGCGCTGGACAAGCACGGCGTGTTCGAGCGGCTGGGGTCGATGGCGTGGGGCCGATCGGGTGCGGCTGAAGGCAGCGCTGGAACCGGATCGGGCGTCAGCGTGGGCGCGCTGTGCATGATCGTGCTGCTCGTCTCCGGCGCGATATCGACCGTGCAGAACAACACGGCCGTGACCGCGATGCTCTTGCCCGTGGTGGTGACGCTGGCACGGAGGACGACCGCGCCGGCGCTGCCGCTGCTGGCGCTGTCGTACGGCGCGACCTTCGGCGGCATGGCGACGCCCGTGGGGACGGCCCCGAATTTCCTGGGGTTTGCGAAGATTCAGCTTGTAGATCCGCGGTTCAACTTCCTGACGTGGATGAAAGTGGGCATCCCCGTGTGGATCGGCACCACGGTGATCGGCTGGGGGCTGCTGACGCTGGCGCGGCGATGGGCGAGGCCGCACGGTGAGCCGGGTGATTTGCGGACACACCTTGGGACTCCTGGCGTGAATGACCGGCTGGAAAGCCGGTCCCCCACAGGTGGGTATGACCGGCAGGAATGCAAGTTCCCCGCAGGGGGAGAGGACGGGCTGGAATGTTTGTCTCCCACAGGTGGAGATGGCGGGCTGGAAAGCCGGTGCCCCACGGATGGAAATGACCGGCTGGAATGTCGGTCTCCCACAGGTGGAGATGGCGGGCTGGAAAGCCGGTGCCCCACGGATGGAGATGACCGGCTGGAATGTCGGTCTTCCACAGGTGGAGATGGCGGGCTGGAAGCCCGCCCCCCCGATTCGGTGGTGGCTCGCAGCTCCGCGCGGCGCTGGGCCGTGGGGATGTTTGCCGCCGCGGCCGTAACGTGGTTGGCGACCGGCGCGATCATTAGCTCCACGGCTCCGCACGATCGCTTGCATGAGTGGGTCAAGGCTTATCTGCCGGAGAGTCTGGTTCCGCTGGCGGCCGCGCTGGTGCTCTTTGTCGTGCGCCCGCGCGGCGGTGATCGCGCCGTGCTCGACCGGTCGGATCTGCAATCGCTCGACTGGGACACGCTGTTTCTCATCGCGGGTGGGCTGTGCCTGGGAAAAGTGCTGCAAAGCAGCGGAGCCGCCGACGCGCTGGCGATGACGGTGGCCGGGGCGGACTTGACGCCGCTGACGCTGATGTTCGCGCTGGCGGGCGTGACGGTGCTGCTCTCCGAATTGACGAGCAACACAGCAACGGCGGCGCTGCTGGTGCCGCTAGCCGGCTCGCTGGCGGACGAGGTCGGCGTGCCGGCGGTGAAGCTGATCTGGCTGGTGGCGCTGTCGGCGAGCCTGGGCTTCGCGCTGCCGATCTCCACGCCGCCCAATGCCATCGTGTACGGCACGCGGCTGATTCCGTTGCGGCTGATGGCGGTAATGGGGTTGCTCGTGGACGCGCTGTCGGTGGCATGGGTGGTGGCGTGCGTGCAGTGGCTGGCATGAAAAAACACCGGCGCCGCCTGATCAGGCAGCGCCGGTGCGCACATTCATTCAACCGTTGAGCATCGACTGTCCCCCTGGATGACTCCGCGTTGAAGGCAAACGGGTTCCCAAAGCGCGCGTGGCACGGTCAGCGGTACTCCGTTGGCCGTGGCCTTGCCTCGCCCGCCACGGCCTGGCGAGTACGCCAGACCGTGCCACCCAGTTTCTCTTCAACGAGCTTCCAAACAGGTTGCTCCGCGTCAATTGCACGTCGTCGAGCGCTTCTGGCCGCACTCCGTCTGCGAGACGTTGTGGCTGCCGGGCGCCACGCCGGAGAACTTGTTCTTGATGATGCCGCGATCGTTGGCCGTCTTAGTCACACAAGAGCCGCCGTCGAGGCACAATTCGTAATCCATGCCCGGCGTGTAGTTCTTGCCCTTGGCGACGACGCGGAAGGTTCCGTCCCTGCACTTGGCCGAGAGCGTCTCGTCCCCATCGCACGCCTGAGGCGCTCCCTGGACGGTGAAGCTGTTGCGCGCGTTGTTGGTCAGCACGGCCGCGCTGCCGGAGTACGCGTAATCGTCCTGATTGGTCGTGCTCTTGTCGCTCGCCGCGCCGCCGAACAGGAGGCTCTCGGTGCTCGACGTGGGCAGCGCGCCGTCGAAGGGCGGACCGAAGTTACCGTCATTGTCGTTGTCGATCGTGCCCGTCGTGGAACCGGTGTACCCCGCGCCGCCGTAGCAGAGGCGCCAGAGGATCTGCGAGCCGGCGTCATTCTGATAGATGATGCATCCCGCGGCCAGGTAGCTGTCGGGGATGCGGTTGGTCATGGTGAAGTCCGCCACCAGCGGCGGGCTGGTGTGGCTGCTCATGTTCGCCGTGGCGATGAGCACGCGATCGCCCAAGGCGCCGTTTGAGACGCTGCTCCCGAAGTTCACGAGGATGACGGGGTTGGCGCCCGCCGCGTCCACGGCCACCAGCCGCGCCCCCGAAAGGAACCCCTGACTCATTGCGCGCATGCGCAACTGCACCGCCTGCGCCGTGGTGTCCCCGTCCACCCCGGCGATCACCTGCTCGATCTGCATCAGGTGAAACGACACCGCCCCGGCGTTGGCCGCAACCATCAGGCTTGCGACTGCCGCCCCCATCATCAGATTCTTCCGAATCATGCCTTCCGCCTTTCCTGAAGTAGTGAGTGGATCGGCGCGTCCCATCGCGGTCGATCCTGCTAAGGAAGGGAGAACCGCGCGCCCGCCCGCGCGGGCGCGTGTGTCAACGGATTTCCCTCCGGCCCGTGGACCATGATACCGCAATGGGCGCACGGAACTCCACAGGACCGGACTCGCTTTCCTCTGAATGAACAATGCCGTGGGGAGGCCCCGATCTTGCAGGGATAGCGCTTGTTCAGGCGCGAAAGGGCAGAATCGCGCTGGGAGACGCGGGAACGCGGTCTGGAACCGCGGTTTGAGTGCGTGGCAGAGCCGCGCCCGTGAGGAAGCGCGCCTTTCCAAAACCGGCTCGCGGCTCGGTTTTCCAAGGTTCGCTCCCTTACGGTCGCGGCTCTGGCTAGAGGCATCAGGAATGAGCCACCGTGTCAGTCGGTGAACAGCGACCGCTGCTGGGGCGATTCGAGCGCGCCGCGCTCCCGGACGTCCTGAATCGCGTCCACGAACTCCTGAACGGTGCTGAACTTGCGGTACACACTCATGAAGCGGACGTAGGCGACGGCGTTGACGGATCGCAGGTGCCGGGCGGCCAGCAGCCCGATCTGCTCCGAGGTGACCTCGCGGTCGTGGTTGCGGAAGAGATCTTCCTCGACGCGATCGACGATCTGCCCGATCTGCTCTTCGGTGATGGGCAGCTTGTAGCAGGCGCGTTCGAGGCCTTCCTCGATCTTCTCGCGGTGGTAGGGCACGCGGCTGTCGTCGGCCTTGACGACCGTGAGGCGCAGCTCCTCCTCGACGCGTTCCTTGGTGGTGAAGCGCCGCCCGCAGGCGATGCACTGACGGCGACGCCGAATGGCCGCGGCGCCGTCCGTGGACCTGGAGTCGATGACCTTGTCGCTGTCGGCTCTACACGTCGGGCACCGCATCGCGCACCGCCCGCTCCTCCCTGCCCCCGCTCTCCCACAAGGGACGATGCACAGTAACGCGAAGGGCATGGGCGTGTCAATCAGAACCCGTAGCGCAAGCGAGGGTCTCCACGGGAACGCGCCGCGCGCACCAGGGGCGGCGGCTCACCTCCCAGGGCCGGGCAATTTCGCTCTGTCGGACGAGCGATGTTCGTCGCCCGCGCGAGCCGATCGCCGCTACGGCGCGCTTTCCGGTCCTTCGTCCTGATACTTCTCGATGAACGCCAGCAGCGAGTCGGCGTCGAAAGCTTCAAGGTGGAGCTGCACGTCCCATGCGACGGCCGTCAGTGCAAACGGCAGGCCGTCGTAGGGCGCGATGACCAGCTTCGCGTAGTCGAAGGTCTCGCTTGGCGGTGCGGCATCGAAGAAATCCGCAAGGGCGCTGAGCAGCGCTTCGTCGCAATCGCCCTTGCAGTCGTAGAGAATGACGACGTGGCCGTGCTCGATGTTGTGGACCCACTGCTCCTCCTCCAGCGTTTCCACATAGAAGCCCGGTTCGACCGGCGCCGGCGGATCGGCCGAGGACCAGTGCGACCCGGAAGCGGGCGGGTTGGCGGCATATTCGACCTGCGTCCCCGCGGCGACGTGCTCCGCGCCCTCATTGGGAATGGCGATCTCGACGCCGGGCGTCACGCCGCTGTCGTTGTCGTTCGTGTTCCCGACGTTGTCGTTCGTGTTCCCGGCGTTGTCGTTCATGTTCCCGGCGTTGTCGTTGGCGTTGCCGTCGGGCCCGGCGGCGTTGGGGCAGCCGGTCAGCAGCGCGAGGGTCAAGAACAGAGCGCCCAGCGACGCGATAAGCCGAATCAGCCGGTGACGATGTCCTGTCGTCGCCCGGCAAGACGCGACGCGAGTCTCAACAGTTGAGCCATAGTGAACGTCCATCCGCATGTTCCTCCCAGAAATCAAGGCAATGCTCGATTGCAGAACCCGCAGCGCCAGCAAGGGACGCCTTCAGAACCCCTCACGCAAGTGAGGGGCCGCACGGGAACGCGCGGCGCGAAAGGAAGGCAGGCGGCTGACCGCCCACGGCCCGTTCCCGCCTGCGCGGGAATGACGGAGTACGCCAGACCGTGCCACCCATGTTCGGAGCTGGGATGCGTTTGCCCTGCCGCTCCTTGGCTTGCGAAGGCCCACCACTCGCGTGGTGGGTTCTGATGCTCGACTGCAAGCTTCATCGCGCGCTCGCCGCGTGGCGGAGCGCATCAGATCGCCGGCGATTCCACTTCGGCGACCATCATGTGCACCAGGTTGCCGGCGAAGCTCATCACGTCCTTGCCGGCGGCCTTGCCCTGCTCGGACTTCAGCCCGGCATTGAGCGCCTCATGGCTGTCGAAGTAAAGCTCGGCCATCAGATAGTATCGCGGCTCCCCGCCCGGCGAGCCCTTGATGCGGTTGACCTCCATGCGGCGAAGCCCCGGGATCTTCGCCGCCAGCGGAATGTGCCCGTTGAAGTAACGATCCTCGAAGGCCTGCGGATCGTCCGGCTTCGAATACAACGCGATGAACTTGACCATGCGAATCGTCTCCCGCGGAAGATCTGCGACGCGAGGCGGGATTGTAGCGAGCGCGAGACTGCGTTCAACTCGGAAGGATAGCGGGATGAAGGGCCGTGGGCGGGTGGCACGGGTCCGCAGCAGCGGATCCGTGGGGCGCTCCCGCGCTTGCGATTCGCCCACGCGCCACGGCCTGGCGAGTACGCCAGACCGTGCCACCCTGATTCCACGGCGGAATGCGACACAGATTCCAGGGCCGAATGCGGTTGCCCTGGGCGATCGATGATGGCTTGGTGATCTCACCGCCGGGAGGGCGTGAGGATGCTGATCTCCGGGCTGATCTTGCCGGGCGGCTCAGCGCCCCAGCCGGCGAGGCTCAACCACGACCTGCCGGATCCGAGGTATTGCAGGCCGCCCAGGCGCTCCGCCACGGCGTAACCGCTCTCGCCGCGCAGCAGCGTTTCGAACGTGTCGCGGCTCGCGCCCTCGTACCCCTCGAAATCATAACTTGAAAGCACGAGCGCGGCGCATGGATGGGCCGCAATGCTCTCCGGCGTCATCTCCAGTTCGTAAACGTCGTAACCCATCTCAAGGAGCCGCGGAAGGTACTGCGGTTTGCAGAAGACGCCGATCGGCGAGCCTGCAGGCACGCGATCGTGCAGCCATGCCTCCGCCGCGTAGCGCGAGTCCGTCATCATCTCGCGACTGAGGCTCGTCAGGTAGCCTGCGGTGGGCAGCGCCACGCCGGCCGCGATGAGCCACTTGAGCACCGTCGCCACGCGAACGGAACGCAGGAAGCCCGCCGCGGCCCAGCCCGTCGCAGTCGCCGCCAGCGCCAGCATGGGAAACAGAAACCGGCTGTACACGAATTCCAGCCCGAACTCGATCACGATGAGGTAATAGGCAATGGCGGGAACCAGCGTCATCACGGCGAGCCGGCGATGCCGAAACGCCGCAAAGGCACACCCCGCGAGCATCGCCGCCAACATCGGCCAGCCGACGGCGCCGCCGGCATACCGCAGCGTCACCAGCGCGAGCTGCAGCGGATTCGAGTATCGCGGCTGTCGCGCATGCAGCGTGTCCGCCGACGCGTCGAGCCAGTACTGCATCCGCGCGGCGAAGCGATCCCAATTGTGCAGCGCGCCGTTGAAATACAGCGTCACGATGACGAACACGCCCAGACCGATGAACCACCGGGGTTGGCTCAGCGTCTTGACCCACCCGGCCGGCGGGGAAACGGCTTCTCCTGCCGCACCTTGCTGAGCGTCGCGCGGGCAGCTCATCGCCTCGATCACGAGCAGCACAACGGCCATGCCGGGATACACGCCCGCCACGCCGTCCTTCGTACAGACCGCCGCGGCGGCGAAGAGGGCCAGCAGCACGGCGTCCCGGTTTCGGCGAGACTCCGCCAACCGCACGTAGAAGTACGCGCTCCAGGCCATCCAGAAGATCGACGGGACGTCAACGTTCCCCAGGCGCGCAAAGTAGGCGAAGTCGGCGCCGCTGAGCAGCACCAGCGCCGCAAGCAGTGCCGAAAGCGTGTCACCCGTCAGCCGCCTTGTCGTGAGGAAGACGGCGACGCCCGCCCCGATCGCCATCACGAACGTCAGCAGGTTCGACGCGAGAATCAGGAAGCCCAGCTTCGGCAGTTGCGGCTCGGCGAGGACTTTCAGGCCCGTGGCCGGGTCGATGGACAACTCCCCCCGCCATCGCCACACCGTCTCGATCGCGCGATACAAGCCCGCATTGAGCAGATAATGCAGGGGCGGATAGCGCCCGCGCCAATCATCAGGCCAGCCTTCGACCACGAACGTGCGGTTGGGCCCGGCGATCGTGTCCTGGCTCCACGAGTTCAGCGCGGGCAGCCCCCAGTTGATGGCCGGCAGGTATGCCGCGCAGGCAAAAAGCACGATGACGAGCAGGCACAAGCCGGTTCGTGGTCGTCGTGTTGGCGCGGATGCTGCTGCCATGGTGTTCTTGGTGCTTGCTGACTTTTCTGGACGCGCTTGATGCTCGGTCGCGGCTCTGTCGGATCGTGCTTCGCTCTCTTACGGTCGCGGCTCTGTCGGATCAGCGTTCGCTCCCTTACGTTGCGGTTCGGTCGGATCGCGCCTCGCTCCCTTACGGTCGCGGCTCTGTCGGGCTGAGCATTCGATGCAGCCGAAACGTCACCGCGGGCATTATAGGACGATCTCCGCGCCCGCTCCTAACCTCAGCCGGCCGCCCGCGTGACCGATAATTCCCCAAGTCGGACGAAGGCTTTGTTCGATAGTACGGGTTGAAAAGGAGTTCGCGAATGCACGCACGAGGCTTCACCGCAGTGCCGGTCCTCTTCCTGATCGCTTTTTCCGGATGCTCGAGCGCCCCGCCCACCGAGCGGCTCAACGCGCCGTCGCAGGGGGCCGCGGACCGGGCATCCTGCCTCAGCGAGTCGTTCGCGTACATGGTGGACAACGCCATCCTCCACGACATGTCCGTGGCGGACATCCATTTCATCCCGCATTCCAGCGAGCTGTCCGGGACCGGCGTCGTGCGCCTGGCGCGCATGAGTCCGATGCTCACCGAGTACGGCGGCACCGTGCGCTACGAGACGTACGAGAAGGACGAGAAGCTCGTCGGCGAGCGGCTGGCGCATGTGCAGGAGTTCCTCACGGAAGAGGGATGCGACATGAGCCGCGTGCAGGTCAAGACCATGATCTCCGGCGGGCGCGGCCTGCGCGCCACCGACGCGATCCGCATCCAGAACAAGGGAACGTCCACGGAAACGGGCGGCGGCGACGCGGGCGGCGCCGGTTCGGCCACCGCTTCGATGCAGCCCGGCTCCTGACGTTTTTTCGCGATCCCCGCAAGGAGGCTTACCCACCATGATGAATCGATGGATCGTGTTTGTTCTCGTCACGCTGGTGCTCCTGCCCTCCGCCTGCAACCAGCCTCAGTCGTCGGCGGGACGCCTGTCGCAGGGCAACGGGGCACGCTCCGACGCCGCATCGGCCGCCGACGTGCGCGAGACGCCGCCGCCGAAGATCCTCCCGCAGACGCACTTCGCCGCCGGACAGCTTCTCGAGGCGCAGGGGCAGTTCGACCAGGCGCTCGTGCAGTATCAGCGCGCGGCGCTGCTGAATCACCGACACGTCGCCGCATATCATCGCATGGGCACGCTGCTGGCGCGAATGGGCCGCCATCGCGAGGCCATCGACGCGCTGACCAAGGCGGCGGACCTGAGGCCTGACGCCTATGTGCTCTACAACAATCTTGGCTTCGAGTACGCGATTCTCAACGAGTGGGACACGGCCGAGGCGCATCTGCGCCGCGCGATTGACTTGAACCCGACGTTCGAGCGGGCGCGCGTCAACCTTGGCATGGTGCTGTGCCGACGCGGGCAGTTTGAGGAGGCGCTGGAGCAGTTTCGCACGGTGCTGCCGGAGTCGGAGGCGCAGTACAACCTGGGCTTGATGTACGCGGGATCGAAGCGCTATCGCGACGCGGGACTGGCGTACCATCGCGCGTTGCAACTGGACCCCAACCTGATCGCCGCGCAGACGCAGCTTGCGTACATCTCGAAGTACGTGGACTCGACGGACACGTCGCAGGATCCGGCGCCCGCCCAGGATGCGATGGAGGTCGGTTACGATGAGCCGATCCAGGCTCAGGCGCTGACCGGAGAAACTTCCGGAGATGTAACCGGGGACGCGAGTGAAGCCGTGCCCGCCGATGTGGCCTCGATGGAAGATTGCGACGAGCCGGAAGTTGACGCGGATGACATCCTGACGAACTCGGCGACGCCCGCTGATGACGCCGCCGTCGATTGGGCGGACAGCTCCACGGCGGGCGACGACGAATTGCCGTGCGCCGAAATCACCGGCGCGGACGAATCCGAGCTGGCCAATCCGTTCGACATCCCGCGCGACTGGACTGTCGAATCGTCGGGAACGACGACGGTCCCGGCCATTCAGGACGAGTGGGTGATGGAGTTCATACGCAGCGCGATTCTCTCGGAAGCGTCCGTGCATTCCGACTCGGATTCAGTCATGGACGCCGATCCCGTCGTCGCGCCGGCAGCGCCCATCGAAGACGCGATCAGCGAACTTGCCGGCGATTCGTCCTACGCACCCGCAACGGAAGATCCGTGCGACGAAGGGACCGAGGCGTGGACCGGCGCGGAAGTTGAGATCGAAACGCCGGCGCTCGCGCAGGCTGAGCCGTCGCTCGACAACAACGAAGCGATTGAGGAGATCGCGGCGAGCGTCACGGAACCGCTGTCGCTGCCGCAGGTGGCCGTCGCGCCCCTGCTGATCGAGCCGTGGGCGGATCTCTACGTGGACGACTGCGTCGCGTTCGAAAGCGAGCTGGATGCGGGGCTGGATCTTGCCGGCGGCTGGAACGGTTCGGCCATTGAGCCGATTCCCCAGGTCGAGGCCGAGGTCGTGGCGGAAGTCAATGTTGAAATCGCCGCCAGCGCACTGACTGGAGAACCCGCAGGCCCCCGCGAGCCGGAGGCGCGGATCGACCCGGACCTGCTGCCGCTGGATCCGACTTGGTTGGAGACGATGCACGGCTGGAGAACGACGGGCGCCGTTCATCGAGCGAATCAACGCAGGGTGACGCACAGCGATCCAATCGTGTGCGCGGGCGCGGATCAGGCTGAGGCGGTCACGGCCGCGGACGTGGTTCTTCCCGGACCGATCAGCGCTGCTCTTCACTTCCGCCTCGAACGACTCGCCCGGATCGAGAACCCGTCGCCCCTTCCCTGAGACACAAGCGCCTGGCTCCCCAGGAACAAGCACGGGCCGGGGGTGGTTTCCCATCCCCGGCCCGTCGTCCCTCATGACTGGCGAACGACTCTCCCCTCGGGTTCGCCACGATCAACCCAGCAGCGAGAGAATCTGCGCTGCCTGCTGGTTGGCGACGCCGAGCAGTTGGATGCTCGACTGCACCAGCACGGTGTCCTTGTTGAGCTGAGCGGTTGCGGCCGCGAAGTCCGTGTCACGGATGACGCTGCGCGCGGCTTCCAGCCCCGTCTTGGTGGACTGCATGTTCGTCAGGGCGCTTTGCACCTGGTACTTCTGGAACCCTCCGACGCGCCCGCGGGCCTCGGCCACCTGCTGCGCCGCCTTCTTCACCACCGTCAGCGCGGTGGCGACGTCGGTGCGGAGGTCGGCCGTGCCGCCGGACTTGAGCTGATTCAGCCGCGCGCCCGAGTCGCCGCCGCCCAGGTTGTACGAGGCGACCGAGTCGATGCCGATGGTCGAGCGCGTGTCGCTCGTCGTGCCGAGCTGGAAGGTGGCGCCGCCGCTGGCCGCGACGGTGAAGCTCGTTGTGGCATTGGCCGTGGCTCCGCTGCCGAACGCGGTCGTCAGCGAGAACCCCAGGCTCAACCCGTTGGCGTTGTACGACACGTCCAGTCCGTCCACACCCGCGTTCTGGCTGTTGAGCTGGATGACCGCGTCGATCCCGGCCGTCTTCGAGGTGCTGGCGATGTCGTTGGCCGTGTTGCTGTCGCTCGTCGCGGTGCCGTAGCTGTTGTTGATGGTCCCTCCGGAAAGCACCGTCACCGTGACGAACGCATCCGTTCCGTAAGTCGTCGAGTGCAGCTCGATGCTCCCGGTGGAGTCGAGGATCGCGCTGACCCCCGTCTGGGCCTTGGCGTCGTTGATGATCGTCTGGATTTCAGTCTTGGTCTTGCCGCTGGCGATGCTCAGCGTGGCCGTGCCCAGCGTTCCGGCGATGACTACTTCCGTGGTTCCGTTCGAGCGCGCGCTGGAGCCGGACGCGCCGGAGAAGATGGCCGAGGCGGTCTGCGCGGAGGTGACTCGTGTGACGGTCAATGAGGTGCTGGAGGTGGACTGGCTGCGCGAGAAGATGCGCACGTTGTCGATGTTGGTGTTGCCGGCCACGCCCGTGGTGGTGATCGACTGGGTTCCGTCCAGCAGCTTGTTTCCGCTGAAATCCGTGGTGCTGACGATGCGGTCGATCGCCGCCAGCGCGTTGTCGATCTGCGCCTGGTTGGCGGAGCGCTCCGCTTCGGAAATGCCGGACTGGTTCGTGGACTTGGCAACGAGGGATTCAATTTCCGTCAGCAGCTTGCTGACTTCCCCCATCGCGCCGTCCGCCACGCTGAGCAACGAGTCGGTGCGCTCGTTGTTCTGAATCGCGGCATCCACGGCGGTGATGTCCGTGGTGAGCAGCGTCGAGGCGATCAGCCCCGCGGGATCATCCGCGCCGGTGTTGATGCGGTAACCGGTGGACAACTGCTTGAGCGTGTTGGACTGGGCCTGCGTGTTGCGGCTCAGGATGTTCAACAGGCTCAGCGTATTGACGTTCGTGACGGTGAGAGCCATTGGTCGAGTCTCCTTTCGCACGGCGATGCCGCAGGGACGAAGTGCGGCTATGGGTGACGTAAAATACGCCGCGAAAGGCGGGCAAATCGGCGAGGCGATTTTCAGTCGAATCGCGCGCTTACAGGGCGGGCAGGTTGTGCGCAGGCTCCGCGTCGAGCCGGCGCGCATTTCTTATGGGGAAGCACTAACGGCGCGGCGGGAAAACGCGGGAACATCGGCAACGCGTGCCGCGACGCGCGGGCGCACGTCGGCGGGCTGCAGCGCTCGTTTCGGCAGGAGAATGGCGAAGAATCCGTCATTCCCGCGCAGGCGGGAATCCAGTGGCTTGGCGGTGCGCCCTGGACCCCCGCCTGCGCGGGGGCGACGGTGCGGATGCCCGGTCGGGGTTTTTGCCAGGGCCCGTTAATCAGGCGGTGTGGAAAAGGCGGGCTGCCCCGACGTGGATCACACGAAGACCCGGCGGTTGTACACCACCCACTCCAGCGTCAGCACGCCAAGCATCGCCAGCAGCACGTAAGGCCAAGCCGGACGGTTGGTCGGCTTGTCGCCGGCCGCCACGGTGAGCGTTTCCGTTCCGATGCTCAGCTTCGTGCGCGGCGCGGTGCAGCTTTCGACCGCGTCGAACAGGTTCACGGCGAAGCGGTCCTGACCGGGCATGCCCGGCTCGGCGCGATAAATGCCTACCGTCCGCGTCCGAGCATAGTGCAGCGTCTGCGCACCGGCGGAGGGGATCGAGTCCCGGACGTTATCCGGGCGTTGCACCACGATGGACGACTCGCCCGGCGGCGCGGCGATCATCACCGGGTCGCCGGGCCTGGCGCTCTTCGTGCCCGTGGCCATCAGGGAAGAGGAAAGGTACTGAATCGCGTTTTGCAGGAATACAATGAAGTGCGGCTTGGTGACCCAATAGGTGTTCAGCATCGGGTTGCCGTTATCGTCCTCGACGATGAGGGAGAACGCGCTGACCAGGTATTGGCTCCCCGCGCGGGACAGATAAGCCAGCACCGGCGAGCTTTGCCCCTTGATAAGCTGCACCGCGTCGACCGGCGCCGTCAGCTCGACCCATTGGAACACGTCGATGCCCGCGACCTGCACGTGCCGCAGGATCGGATGCGTGTCGTCCCAGTCGAAGATGCGCTCGTCGCGGATCGTCTTGCCGGCGCTGAACCCCTCGATCTTCGGCGCGGCGCCCCAATAGAAGAAATTCCCTTGGGGCAGCTTGTCTGGCGAGAACGAATCAAACACCACGACGTCGAAGCGGCAGCGCTCGCCGTCCAATAGCTTGACGTCGCCGGACTCCATCGCCTTCTCAAACTCGGACGGCAGCATCTTCTCCAGTTGAAACGGCAGGGAGCCGAGCGCTTCCTCCATGAGGAAGTCGCCGCTGGTCACCAGCAGGACGCGAACGTGCCTCGGCGGCTCCACGACCGTCCACGCGCGATTGTCCGCGGCGAGCGCGTCGTCGATGCGCAGCCGCACCTCCACCGTGCCGGCCTCGTTGAACTCCACCTCGTCGAAGGCGATGGACGAGGCGCTGCCCGTCGGCGGCGTGGGGCGCAGCGCGTCCGGGTCGAAGCCCGGCGAATCGTAAGCCGCCCCTTCCAACCGCACCGTCTGGTTGTCCACGAACTCGTCATTCAGGTAGAGCGCGGCGTCGAATTCCACCGGCTCCGGACCGAAGTTGCGCAGCCCGGCGAACACTTGCAAGACGTCAGGCCGCTCGTACTGCCGTCGCGTTTCCATCGTGAGAATGCCCACGTTGTCGCTGCGCTGCCCGACGGAGACGATCTCCATCTTGGCCGCGTTGAGATTCTCGACGGCAAGATCTTCTCCGTCCGCAATGCGACCGTCGGTGTAAATGAACACGTCGGCGGGCGGGGCCGTGCTCTTGGGGGCCACGTCCGCGCCGCCTCCTGACGCGCCGATGATGATGTTTTGCGAGTACGCCTCGGCCAGACGCAGCGCTTCCGACAGCGTCGAGGTGCTCTGCGTCTGCTCGATCTGCTGGATGCGCTCTTTCAGCGCCGCCTTGTCGGATTCAAAGGACGACACCACCGACGCGCGGTCACAGAAGGCCACGATCAGCGCGCGCGAGCCGGGCGTCATGTCATCGATGACCTTCTGCGCCTCCGTCTTCGCCCGATCCAGCCGCGTCCTGCCGTCGTCCTCAATAATGCTCATCGACGCGGACTGGTCGAGGAGCAGAATCAGCGTGTCCTCCCGCTTCTCAACCTGCTCACACATGGGCACGCCGAGAGCCACCGCGCCGCAAATGAGCGCCAGAAGCTGCAAGAGCAGAAGCAGACTGCGGCGCAATCGCTGAAAAGGCGAATTGACGTGCAGATCCTCGACCGCCCGCTTCCACAAAAACGTCGAGGGGACGATGTGCAAGCTGCGCTTGAGCTTGAGGAAATAGAGCGCCACCAGCGGCGGCACGGTCGCGCCCGCCGCAACGGCGATTGCAATTGGATTAAGAAAGTCAGGCATGATCACAAATCACAGATTTCAAATCAACCGTGCCCAATGCCGCCGCCGGCCATCTCCTGCCGCCCGTTGCCTGTTGCCTGTTGCCTCTTGCGTCGCCTACGCCACCAACCCGCGCCGCCGGAAATAGTTCAGCACAATCTGCTCAAACGGCACGTCCGTTCCCGTGAACAAATAATTGATGCCCCGCTGCGTGCAGAACTCCTTCAACCCGCCGCAGTACGCCTGCAGGTTCTGCTTGTAGCGGTTCAGCAGCGCGCGGCTCACCGTCACGTCCGCCAGGTCGCCGTCCTCCACGTCCTTCAGTTGCAGATCCCCCACCAGCGGCGGATCGACCTCCTCAGGGCTGAGAACCTGAATGCAATAAATGTCATACCGGCGGCCCAGCAGGAATTTGAGTCCCTGCTCATATCCGCCCTTCTCAAAGAAATCGCTCAGCAGAATCACAATTCCCGACTGCGGATGGCGGATGGCGAATTGCTTGCACGCGGCGGACAGGTTGCTCGCGCCCTCGCATTCCGTCCTCCTCAGGAAGTCCAGCACCTTGGGCAGCGAGCGCCGGCTGCGCAGCCCCGCCATCTCATACTGTAGGCCGTCCGAATACGCATAGACGCTCACCCGGTCGTAGTTGACCAGCCCGATGTACCCGATGGCCGCCGCGACGCGCCGGGCATACAGCGACTTGGACGGCTTGCCCCAGTCCATGCTCTTGGAGGTGTCCACCAGCACCGACACGTGCAGATCTTCCTCTTCAAGAAACAGCTTGAGGAAAAGCTTCTCCAGCCGGGCGTAAATGTTCCAGTCCACGTGGCGCAGGTCGTCGCCGACGACGTAATTGCGGTAATCGGCGAACTCGACCGACTCGCCGCGCTTCTTGCTGCGCCGCTCGCCGCGCATCTTCCCCATGAAAATCTTGCGCGAGACGAGCTGCAACTGCTCGATCTTCGAGATGAAGTCGGGAGTCAGGAGCAATTCGGTTTGTGATGTTGTTGTCACGTTCATGGCCGACCCTGCCGGACTTGCTCAACTCCTGTTCACCCTCTCAATGCGACTGACAAGAAGCGAGTCGACCCTGCGCGTTGCCTGGCCCACTCCGAAGGCGACGATGCTCCGCCTGTGCACGCTCGTCGACACCCGCTCCTGATGCGTAACCCCAATCACATCCCGGTCAACCCGGTGGATTCCATACGGGCGAATCGGCCTTGCGCTGCATGCCACGTAACGGGTCGATGGTCATCTTACGGCTCTCCTGGCAACCAATCTTCGACAGGCAGCGCGACGAGGCCTTCGAAGTGACGTGCATTGTGCGTAATGATCGTGGCCCCATGGGCAATCGCGGTGGAGGCAATGAGCGCATCGGCTTCCCCGGACGGGCGCCCCAACCGGCGTTGCTCGTATCTAACGACAGCGTATGCGTCGGCGCACGCGCGATTGAAATCCAGAACGTCAACAAGCTGGAGGAACTCAACCAGCCTGGCGCGGTTCTCATCCGGACGGGCTGAAACGCGCACCCCATACAACAATTCAGCAAGCACGATGGCACTGAGGGCCACACCCGGCAGCGCGGACTCGATCCGCGCCGCGACGCCCTGATGACCGCGCAAATAGGCAACCACAATGTTGGTATCAAGATGAACCATCGAGATTCACATCCCTGCAGGCACGATTCTGCCGATCTCGAGCGACACTTGCGAACACCGCTTCGAGTGAATCGTCGCCTTTCCAGGCTCCGCACAGGGCGCGCACGCGTCTGCGACGCTCCTCAAGGGATAGATCCGGCGCCTCGATCCGAACCCTGACTTCTGCGCCGGCCGGCAACCCCACATCGCGTTCCAACTCAATCGAACGCCCGTTAATGACGCCACTCACTTGCACAACCATTCCACACCTCGAAGAATCGCCTGGTGCGCCCGTTTCCTGCCGCACGCAACATTGCCCGCGCTCATCATTTGTCCTGCCTCTGGGCACGGACTCCTCACGCCGCCTCCGCCAGCGTCGGCGTCTTGTCCAGAATCAGCCGCAGGACGTCATCCGTGGTAATCCCTTCCGCTTCGCCCTCGAAGTTGAGCAACATGCGATGCCGCATCGCGGGCAGATACACCCTCTTGACGTCGCTGAAGCTGGCGTTGAATCGGCCGTCGAGCAGGGCGTACAGCTTTCCGCCCAGCGTCAGCGCCTGCGCCGCGCGCGGGCTGACGCCCCAGCGCACGTATTTGTTGGTTTCCTCAATGGCAAACGGCCCGCCGGGGTGCGACGCCATCGCCAGGCGCACGGCGTAATCCTGCACGTGCGGCGCCATGACCACGCGGCGCACCAGGTTTTGCGCCCCGAGAATCTCATCGCCCGTCATCACCCGCGTGATCTGCGGCGCGAACCCCGTGGTGGTCCGGTCGAGAATGGTCTTGACCTCGTCCTTGCTCGGATAGTCCACGACGATCTTGAACATGAAGCGGTCGAGCTGCGCCTCGGGCAGGGGATACGTGCCCTCCTGCTCGATGGGGTTCTGCGTCGCCATGACAAAAAACGGAGGCTTAAGCTTGTAGGTCGTGCCCGCGACGGTGACGCTCTTTTCCTGCATGGCTTCCAGAATGGCCGACTGCGTCTTGGGCGTGGCGCGGTTGACTTCGTCCGCCAGCACGATCTGCGCGAAGATCGGGCCTTTCTGGAATTGGAAGTGGCGACGTCCGGTCTCCGCGTCCTCCATCACGATGTTGGTGCCGATGATGTCCGCCGGCATGAGGTCCGGCGTGAACTGGATGCGCGAGAAGTCCAGTTGCACGGCCTCCGCCAGTGTGCGGATCAGGTACGTCTTGCCCAGCCCCGGCACGCCTTCCAACAGCACGTGCCCGCCGGTGAACAGGCACGTCAGCACGCCGTCCACAATCTCCGTCTGACCGACAATGGCCTTGCCGATCTCCTCCTTGAGCTTGTTGAACTTGTGCCGAAACTCCTGGGTTGCCTTTTCGACCGCGGGATCAATCTGTGTTGCCATGAGAATCACTCCGTGCTTGAAGAAGCTACTGGCTATTCGCTGCTAGCTGTTAGCCATTCAATCCCAACGCCCGCGCCTTCCCAGAGCGTCGTTGCGCACCTCGCTCTGGCCAACAGCCGACAGCCAGGAGCCAACAGCTTCCACTATTCCTTCTTATCCAATCCCTCGCGTGCTTTGCGCTTCGCCGCCAGTAGGCGCGAAGTCGTTTCCTCCTCCTGCTGCGGCTCGCCGCCGGCGCCGGCGGGCTTGCGACGCTTTTCCGCCGGGGCCGCGGCGCCCGACTTTGCACCGCCGACCGCCTCGGCCAGGTCGCCCGCCGGGGCTTTGGCCGCTTCCTCCCCTACATCATACCGCTCCCGGCCCGTGGCGGCCTGCTCTGCCGCTTCCTTCTTCGCAATGCGTCGCACGCCGGACGTCTTGTCCGACGCCAAATCTTCCTTCACCCGCTCATGCGTCCCGCGAAGCTGCTCCAGCGAGGCGCTGCTCCGCTCCCCGGCCTGCGCCAGCGCCACCGTGCCATGCGTGAAGTAATCAAAGATCGAGCGAATGTATCTCCAACGTATCGCCCACCCGACGATCTCCGCGATGACGAACGCCGACGCCACCCCGCGCACGATCCCAAAGATCGTCGGATGCACCATCCACTTCAGCCCGAACAGCAGAAACGCCAGCACCACCACCTCCACCGCGATCGACAGCGCCAGCCAGCTCGCCAGCCGCCGCACGGCCACGTCCAGCAGGAACAGCGGCAGCAGCATCCACGCCAGCACGAACTCCCATGCGGGCCGATGAGACTCCGTCGGCGGCAGATCCTTGCGGAACGGCTTGGCCGTCTTCGCATCCAGCTCCATCACCGTTCCGCCGGTGATGTCCGCGATGCTCGACAGCAGCGGCATGTTGGTCGTCAGGTCGCGGTATTCCGGGGAATAGGGCGCCGACACGCCGGTCTGGATCGCCCCGCGCGCCTCCCCGCCCTCCAGCACCTGCGACGTCACGAGGTACTGCCCCATCTGATCCACGTCGAACTCGGCCTCGTAGTGACCCGGTCCGGTCTGACGAAACTCCAGCGGCACGGCCTTGCGATCGGGCTGCGTCACCAGCGATCGAAATTGCAGGAAGTTCAGGTACGCCGCGTCCTTGTCGAGCGCGTCGATCACCACGCGACCCTTGCCGCCTTCGACGCGCGTGTACGTGTCGAAGTTGGCCGGCGCGTCCTGCCTCATGCACCAGCGGACGATCTGCGCCCAGAGCTTCGCGTACTGAGGCCAGGAGGTCCATGCGTTGCCCCATCGCGGCCACTGCCCGCTGGTGAACGCGACGGTCTTGCCCAGCTCATACTGCCAGTGGGCCAGCACCGGATCGTCGCCGTCCTCCGTCGAGCGCACCAGCGGCAACTGCACGTTGGTGCTTTCCTTGGGCGAAGTCAGCACCAATCCGCCGAGAACGGGAACGTCATCAGGCGGGACGCCGGCCAGCAGATCGCTGAGCGAGTGAAACACGCGCGGACGGAACGCTTCCTCGGTGATCAGCGAGCGGCGCACGACCTTGGATTCCTTGGTGAAAATCTGCGGAAGCTGGTTCGGGCTTTTGGGCGCATAAAACCGCCCGCCCGTGTCCGTGGCGATGCGCTGCAGCTCCGCCGTCATGACGTGCGCGCCCCAGCCGATGCCGATGGTGCTGACGGTGATGCCCGCATTCTTGTAGCTCTGGATCAACCCGCGGTTAGGCGCGGAGGGGTCGCCGTCGCTGATGATGATGACATGCTTCTGCGCCGCGTCGCGCCCGCGCCCGGTGGTCAGGCCGTCGTAGGCCATCTGCATCGTCGAGTCGAAGTCGGGCATGTCGCCGTTCTGCATGCGGTCGATGCGCGCCTTGACCGCGCCCTTGTTGGCGGCCTCCTGCAGTGGCACTTCCCAGCTTACGCCGCCCGGCGAATAGGAATACGCCAGCACGCCGAGGTAGTCGCGCGAGCTGACCGTGTCCACGCTCTTCTTGGCCATCTCCTTGCCCCAGTAATTGCCGCGGGGGATTTCGCAACTGTGGCAGATGATGACCAGCGCGCCGCGGGGGATGACGCGCTTGTGCTTGATCTCGAAGGAGACGGGCATGATTTCCTCGATCGGCGTCCCGATCCAGCCGCCCGCGCCGAAGCCCTCGTCCCCGCCGAGCATGACCAGCCCGCCGCCCATGTCCTTCACATACGCGGCCATGTCCTTCATCTGGTCGTCCGTGAAGTCCGACGCGGGCACGTTGGCGAGGATGATCGCCGAGTAGCTCTGGAGCTTCAGCAGGTCGATCGCGATCGTGGCGGCTTCGAGCGGCTCGACCTCGATGTTCTCGCTGCGCAGGGCGTCGATGAGCGGCGCATCCGAGGTGAGGTCTTTGCTCAGAAACAGGATGCGGCTGGGCCCGGAGACGAACGAGAACGTCGTCGCATTGTTGTTGAAGGTCACCGCGTCGAGCGATTCGTCATCCGGACGGAAGCGCGCCTCGAACACCTGCGCGCCCGTCTCGTTGACGGGCAGCCGCAGGAACATCGTGTTCGTCCCGGGCGAAAGCTCGATGTGCGCGTCGTTGCCGGGGATCTGCACCAGCTCGCCGTTTTGATAGACGTCGATCGTGCCCGACACGCGCCGGTGCGTGCTGAGCACCATGCGGATGGGCACCTGCTCGCCCTTCTCCGCACGGCTCGGCGCGATCAGCCGGTCGAAGCCCACGTCGTTGGTCTTCTCATAGTGCAGCGGAACCACGTCGATGGCGATGCCGTCGGCCTTGGCGCGGCGCGCTTCGGTCAGGATGTCGCCGAGGTTCTCGTTGCCGTCGGACACGAGGACGATGCGCTTGGCGGCGTCGTGCGGAAACAGGGCCATCGCCAGCCGCACGGCCGCGGACATGTCGGTGTGGTCCGTGCCGGGCATCTGCGGGAGGCGTCCCGGCTCGATGTGGTAGCCGCCGGTCATGGGAAGCTGCTGGAGGAACCCTTCGCGGGCGAAGTCGATCATGCCGACTCGGTCGTTCTTGGGGATCTCGCCGGGCTTGGCGACGGCCGTGAGAAACTCCTCGACCTGCGCCGTCATGCCCTCGCACGAGAAGGAGCGGTCCATCAGGAACATGACCGTCACGTCCTCGTTGCGACGCACGAACTGCACGCGGGCCAGGCACGCCATCAGCAGCGCCACCACCGCCCCACGAACCGCCAGCGCGAGCACGCGCCGCAGCGGATCCAGCCCCGCCAAACTGCGAAGCGACGCCAGCACCAGCACGGGAATGAGCAGCAGCAGCCACAACCATTGGGGCTGCTCGAAGGAGAACGGCAGTGCCAGGGAAATCGTCAACATGAAGAAGGCTGCTGGCTGTTAGCTGCTAGCTGTCAGCCAAACAGAAACGCGCTGAACACAATTGGAAGGCCGCACGCCTTCCTGAAACGCCGGATACCCACCGAGGAAGCGATCGCATTTCAGAGCCGCGCCCGTCAGGAAGCGGTTGCATGTCAGAGCCGCGCCCGTCAGGAAGCGGTCGCATCTCACAACCGAACTCGAAGGGTTGGAAACCTTTCGCCACGGAGCTCCAATCTCCAACCCGACCATCGCCGCTCGTCTGTTCGGGGGCACGTTCATCGGATTCCAGATCGCACACTCAACCAGTAGGCAACCCCGTCGAACAACCAGTCCCTCTGGCTGACAGCCAACAGCTAATAGCCTCCCCCAACCACCTGCACCCTGCTGTTCAACGAATCCACCACGTACACGCGCCCCCCCGCGCCGTAGGTCGCCCCCCACGGCGCCCAGAGCTGCCCCGGAAGCCGGCCGCTCCCGCCCCAGCTTCGCACGAACGTCCCGTCCTTGCGAAACCACTGTAACCGATTCGATCCGTACTCGCACACCATCAGCGTCGCATCGTCGGGCGAAACGTGCAGGTCATACGGGTAGTCGAGCTTGCCGGTCGCCTTGCCGAACTCGCCGAAGACCTTCAGCACCTGCCCCTCGCGGTTGAAACCGACGACGCGATGATTGCACGCATCCGCTACCCACAGCGTCCCGTCCCGGTCCACGTCAATCCCGGCCGGACGCCGCAGCGGCATGCCGTTGATCGGCTCGCGGCCCATCTGGGAAACGTACTCCAGCCCCGGCGACCACCGCGTGACCCGGTCGTTGCCCTGATATTCGCTCACATAGACAAATCCTTCCGCGTCGAACGCGATATCCGTCGGAAGTTGGAACTGCCCCGGTCCGTCGCCTTCCTCCCCGAATTGCCCCAGCAGCCGCCCGTCGCGGTCGTAGATCATCACCCGGTGATAGTGCGTGTCGGCAATGAAGATGCGACCGTCGGGGTGCGCAGCGAGGCCCACCGGCTTGCCGTGCTCGGTCTGCGGCATGGTCCACTCCAACTCGTACCGCCCCTCCGCGGAGAAGCGTTGCACACGACCGGCTTTGTCCACGACGAACAGCGAACCGTTCTTTTCAGCCGTGACGGCGCGCGGGTAGCTGAACTCGCCCGGACCGCGTCCAACGCCTCCGAAGACGGCCACCACGCCGTTGTCCGACAGCGCGGGCGGCTTGCAGCCGGACAGGAGGCAGACCAGCAGCGCCAGGCTGAGCGGCGCGTGTCGCCAGCCCCGGTCTGCCCGCGGCGAGGCGGTGGCACCCGGCAACGGGGTGGCACGGACCTCCGGGACGTGCTCTTCGCTTCGGTTCCCATCGGTCGGGCACGTCTTTCCCAAAACTTGCCGCCGGCCGCTATTGTCCAACGGCGACATCCCTCCTTGTGTTCCGCTTCTAACCATCCCACATGCCGTCCGCGGCGCTACCCGCGCGCGGCGCGCGGTGATCCGCATCACGAACATTCGGCTGCCGGGCTGTTGGGAGTTTCGACGACTCACGGTCGGGCATGTTAAGGCCTGCCGGACCGCGCCGACAGGTTCACACGCGCCGCCGGGCCAGGGCGACCGCGGCGATGGCCGGCAGCGCGCAGACCGCCAAGCACAGGCTGATCGCCACGACGTACGCGTCCTCGAATTTGTGCATCTTGTCCACCAGCACCAGCGAGATCGGCATGAACGACGACACCTGCACCTGCACTGTCGTCGCCAGATCCGACAGCGCCAGCGCGGCGACCGCCAGCCCCGCCGCCGCCGGCATCGGCCAACCGCGCGCCAGCCAGATCGACCACATAATCCGCGCGGAATCAGCGCCGTCGATCGCCGCCTGTTCCTCGATCGCGCGGTTGCCCCGCAGGCTCACCACGGCCGCGACCCACGCGATCCACGCGAACCGCGCGGTCAGCCCCGCCACCAGTTTGACCCAATGGTCAGCCGTCCAAGACCACGGTCCATAGGCCGCCCCCACGACCGAGCCGACCACCGCGCCGGGGACGACGCCGAACAGCAGCGTGCCCCAGCCCAGCCAGGAAACGGCAAACCCGCCGTATCGAATTCGCGTTGGCGAAGCTCCGTGCTTCGACCTGCGACGCTTCTGCGCGCCATCCGCGCCAAGGCCGAGAGCAAGGCCGACCGACGCCAATCCCGCCAGCAGACTCACGGCAATCGAACCGAGCAAATCGTCGCGATGAACCCGCAAAACTTCGAAAACGATGTCAAGCGAACCAAGTCGCCACAGCAGCCCCGCGACAGGAAGGCAGGAGCCGATCACCACCAGCACTGCAAGGAGTCTCGTGACCGAGCCGGCTCGATTCGAACCAGAACCGCAGTCTGCATCCTCCTCATCCCACCCCAGCATTTGCCGGAACCACCCGCTTTCAGAGCCGCGACCGTCAGGAGGCGGGGCCGTTTCAGAGCCGCGCCCGTCAGGAAGCGGTTGCAATTCAGTTTGCATTTCAGAGCCGCGCCCGTGAGGAAGCGGTCCTCCATCATGCATCGAAGCCTTGGCCAACACCGTGGAAGTTCGCTCCCTCACGGTCGCGGCTCTGATGGACCGCTCCCTCACGGTCGCGGCTCTGTCGGTCGCGGCTCTGATGGTCGCGCCCTTGACCAAGCGCCACATCACCGCGGCCGCCGCGAGAATGCACAAGCACAACGGCGCCGCGGGATACACCGCGTCGATCATCCGGTCCGTCGCCGTCGCCCACGACAGCAGCTCCGTCGGATACACCTTCAGCCCCCACGCGTGCGGGACGAGGTACTCCGCCAAAAGCAACGTCAGCACCGTCAGCGCCGACGCCGCCAGCGCGGAACGAATCGACGGCAGTCCGACCCAGACGAACGCCCGCGCCGCGCCGCAGCAGGTCAGCGCCGCCTCATACGCGCTGCGCCCCGTCCGTCGCCACGCCGCGCCGAGCATCATCGCCGGCACAGGCCAGATCCACATCGCCCACACGAATACGCAGCCCACGCGCGCCAACCCGACGGGCGGCGTCGTCATGCGCAGCAGATGCTGCCAGCCGAAGCACGCCACCATCGGCGACACCAGCATGGCCGCAATCATCCCGACGCGCACGAATTCGGACGCCCCCGCCGCTCCGGACACCCCTGAGGACAGCACCGCCGCCACCGGCCAAGCCGCCAGCATCGAAAGAACCGTCGCGGAGGTCGCCAGCAGCACGGTCATACCCAGCAAGCCCCACTGCCGCGACGAGATCCACCACCCGTCCGTCGGTGCCCGGCCATCGAGGATCACTCGCACGAGCAGGCCTGCGCAAGGCGCCACGATCACCAGAACCACAAGCAGAAACCCAATGAGCGCCACCGCCCTACAGACGAGGTGTACAAGCATGTTGTCCGATCGGCCGTTCATCATGTCGTGCCGCGCTCGGGTTGGCTTTCCGGTAGGAAGTCGATTCGGCGGTCGTTGAAAAAGCGCGTGTGGAACCGCTTTCCAACCGGTGCATGGTGCACCGGTTTCCAACCTGCGCACTCATTTCCCCGGCAATTCCGCAGGCGCGACTTCGCCCGCGCGCTCGTCCATGAACCGCCAGCACGCCTCGTAATTCCGCGTCAGCGGCACCTCCTGCAGCAGCGCGCGGAGCATTTCAATCGGGATCGGCCCCACGCGCAACACCGCGTCGTGGAATTGACATTGGGTCAGAGCGCCGCTGCCGACGAGCTGCGTATGCAACGCGCGGATCTGCAGCCCGCCGATCAGATACCCGCATTGGTACAACGGACTGTACTCCCCCCCGATGTACCGCCGCACCTCGCTCGTGGCGTTGTCGCGCTCGTGCCCGACGCGATCCACCAGGAAGTCGATCATCTCCTGCGGCTGCATCTGCCCGAGGTGGAACTTCAGCGACACGATGATCCGCGCCGCGCGGTGCATCCGCCAGAACAGCATCCCGATGCGATCCTCCGGCCCGCGCGCGTAATCCAGATCCCACAAGAGCATCTCCCAGTGCAGCGCCCACCCCTCGATGAAGAACGGCGTGCCGAACATCTGCCGGTACGGACGGAACCGGTCGGCCATGAACCCCTGCAGATGATGCCCCGGAATCAGCTCGTGCGGCGTGACGTTGCGCGAGAAGTGGATGTTGTTCCCGCGCATGGCCATGAGCTTCTTGTCGTGCTCCATGCCCTGCATCGCATACGCGACGGCCATGTGCTGATCGCCGTAGTACGCGAACGGATGCGTCCGCTGCCCGCGATCGTCGATCATCTCCAGCCGCCACAACTCGCGGCACAGATCGGGGATCGTGACCAGGTCGCGCTGATCGAGAAACGCGATCGCCTCCACCGCCTGCCGCGCCACCAGCGAGCTCTGCTCCCCCGGCGGCACGTGCAGGTTCTTGACGTGTTCGAGCGCGGCCTTCCAGTCGGGCAGCTTCAGCTCCTCGGCGGCCTTCTTCATCTCCGCCTCGCACCAGGCGAATTGCGTCTCCGCGATGGCGAGCAACTCCGTCGGCGCGTAGGGCATCATCTCGTGCGTCAGGTCGTCGCGCAGCGCCTCGGCGCCAATGGGATCGCCGATCAGCGGATCCTCGTCCTTGCCCTTCACGCCCGCCACTTCCTCTCGAAGAAACCTGGCATATTCCTCGAGCGCCTTGTCCGCATCCTCGAACGGCTTGCGCACCCACCACGAGAAATCCGGCTGAAAGCCGTCGTTGTACACGAACCATGTGCGCAGCGCCTGACGCAGCCCGTCGAGCTTCGCCGCGGCGCGGACCGCCATGACGGGGCTGACGGGCAGCGGTTCAATGTGCTCCGCGGCGGATGAAGCGGAGGGCGCGGAAGGCGATCCGGCGGGCGGAGTCAGTGTCTGCGACGGCGATGACGTCGACTGGGGCGACGATTGCTGCGGCGATGAAACTTCCGCCGCGGAGTCCGAATCCAGCGGCGTGCCGAACGGCGACGTCGAATCCGGACCCGCAGCCGGCGGTCCGTTCTTGCGCGCCTCGTCGATCCGCTTGCGGACCTCCTTCACGCCCTTGAGCACGCCGTTGACGCGATCCGCGGCCCGCCGCGAGTCCACCCCCTCCAGCCGCCAGCGCGTCTCCTCCATGTCGATGATCGTTTCCGCGAAGGGCAGGCACGCGGCCACCTCGTCCCATTTGCGGCGCTCGTGTTTCAACTGGGCCAGATGGTAGTTCAGCTCATGGCGGAAGAGGATGTAATCCACTCGACCCTGCTGATCGAGCGCGTTGAAATCGACGGCCTCGACGCGTTGCAGCCATGTGGGCAGGAAGCCGGTGAAGCGCTCCTCGCGCTGCCTCGACCCGCCTACCCGGTAGAAGCGCGACAGAGCCTGACGGTCCGTCGAGAAGCGCTCGATGAGCTCGCGCATCGGCTCAACGCCGCCCGCGCCTTCATGCCGAAACTCCCCGGAGTCGCTGGTCTGCAAGCCTCGGACGGATGTCCCGTCGCGCCCGCGCGTCGAAGCGCATGAGGACATCAGCAGCGCGGTCAGCGCCATGAACGCCGCCGCGGACCAAAGCCGGCGGACGTGCAAGCGACCCCTATCAAGGACGGCGCTGCCTTGCCCGTCGGTTGAAATCCTAGAGCGGCGCTGCCCCGGCGCGTTCGCCCCGCGCCGATGCCATGTCCGAAAGCCCATCGCCCCGCTCATCGACGCATCCCCATCCATGCTCACGCTCCCGCCGCCGCTGGTTGTGAACCACGACATCATGGCCGGGGGATGATGATCCGTCCCGCGCGCGGGAGCAAGGCGGTAGGGTTGCACGCGTTACAGTAGAAAGGCGCTGCTGCGACGCTGCGTTCACCCGCGCGGCGTCAATCAGCGTCGGCTACAAGGGTCGCCTTCAACCGCCCTTGTCAGGGGCGATCGTCCTCAGTTCATGAGTCGGCTTCAGTCGACAGCGGCATCGGCGAGTCGCGTGCATGCAAGGGTCGGCTTCAGCCGACCGGCCCTTGCCCCCCGCTTCAGCGGGGGGGGGCGGCGCGATTGCGATTGGCATGAGCCGGCTTCAGCCGGGCTTGGCTCGGGACGACAAGCCCGGCTGAAGCGGGCTGACCAACCTTCTCAGGCCGAGTTCCACCGACTCAAGTCGGTGGCAAGAGCTGGTCGGCTGAAGCCGACCGTCGGAGCGCTCCTCCGTCCATGTTCGCGCGCGCCGGGCCGGAAGCGTCGCGCGCCGCGCGTGATGCTCCGCCGATGGTATGGCACACCCCGGCCTGTTGCCGGACGATCACACCATCCGGCCTACGTACGCTCGCGTCTCATACTCGAACGTCACGCCGCCGCCGCTCTGATGCGCGGCGAACAGTTCGCCCAGCCGCTCCAGCATGGCCGGGTAGCGCTCGTGCAGCCGCGAGGGCATGTAGGAACAGGACGTCGTGCGCCCGACCAGTCCGTCGAAATCCGCCGGCTGAACGTTGGCAAACGTGTGCAGCGCAAATCTCGCCTCGCCGAAAAAGCGCGCAATCCGCCCGTCGTCCTGCGCGTTCTGATGTTTCACACGCGCGTAGTCGAGGCCGTATTCATGCAGAAACACCTCGTATTCCGCCAGAAACGGCGTGTCCTCGCGGCGGTTGTTCCACATCAGTGCCGCAAATCCGCCGCCCCGCTCCGCGCGCAGGATGCGCCGGCTCTCCGCCCGCGCCGCGTCCACGTCGAACCAGTGAAACGCCTGCGCGGCCATGACCCAGTCCACCGATCCATCCGCCAGCCCCGTCGCCTCCGCGGTCGTCGCAAGGCTGCGAAAGCCGGCGAATTGCGCAAGCCGCGCCTCGGCCGCCTGGCGCATCGGCTCATTCGGCTCCACGGCGTGGACCGTGTGCCCGCGCTCCAGCAGCAACTGCGTCAGGATGCCCGTGCCCGAGCCGAGGTCGGCGATCTCGTGCCCGGCGCCAAGCCCGTAATTCGCGCCGAGCGCGTCAAACATGGCCGCCGGATACGTCGGGCGGTATCGCACGTAATCGTCCACGCGGTCGGAGAATCGCCGCGTGGCGTCCGGTGGTGGGGGCTGGCGAATCTCTGCGTCATGCCTCGTCAAGTTGGCCTCGTTTCCAAAACAGCGCCGTGCCGTCCAGAGCCGCGCGCGTAAGCAAGCGAGTCTCACCGCATCCCAGGCGGCATCGTTCGCTCCCTCACGGTCGCGGCTCGGACAAGATGCACTTGCACGCCCCTCGTGACAAGCAGGTTCTCGATGTCGCGCGACGCCTCCTGCGGCTCATTCGAGCATCCGTGAGTCTCGACGATTCGCTCCAGGTCGGCGCGCCGCCGCATTCGGTTGATTCCTCCCGCTTTAGCGCCACAATGTCCCGCTCTTGCGTCCGGGTCGAGCGGCATCGGGCAACAGAAGTCGGCGAGTATCGGAGGTCTGGCATGGAGTTCTGCACACCGGGCTTTCTCGGGCTGGAAGCGAAGTACACGGCCTACGCACGATCGCGCTTCGCCGTGCTGCCTATCCCCTACGACGCGACCACCAGCTACAACGTCGGCACGCGCAACGGCCCGGAAGCGATCCTTCGAGCATCGGCTCAGGTCGAGCTGTACGACGAGGAGCTGGAGGGCGAGTTCTTCCGCGCCGGCGTGGCCACACTCTCCCCGATGGAGCCGCGCGCCGCCGGACCCGCGGAAATGCACGAGGCCATCTACAAGACCGCTAAACGACTCGTCGCCGACGGCAAATTCGTGATCGGGCTGGGCGGTGAGCACAGCGTCAGCAGCGGGCTGGTCCGCGCCGCGATGTCCCGGCACAAGAAGCTGTCGGTGCTGCAGATCGACGCGCACAGCGACCTGCGCGACGCTTACCACGGCACCCCCTTCTCCCACGCCAGCGTCATGCGGCGCATCCACGATCTCGGCGCGAGCATCGTCCCCGTCGGCATCCGCGCCATTTCGCCTGAAGACCGGGCGTTCATGAAGAAGACCGGCCTCGCGCCGATCACGGCCCGCCGTTGCTTCATGGCCGACGACTGGATCGACGAGGCGCTGGACCGCCTCACCGACGACGTCTATCTCACCATCGACATCGACGGTTTCGACCCGGCCTACGCCCCCGGCACGGGAACGCCGGAGCCGGGCGGCCTGGACTGGTACCAGGTCACCGGCCTGCTGCGGCTGGTCTGCGCGGAAAAGAACGTCGTGGGCGCGGACATTGTGGAAGTCATGCCTCTGCCGGGCCAGACCGTCACCGAGTTCCTCGCCGCGCGACTCGCTTACAAGATCATGGCGTATGTGCAGGCGAAGAAATGAATAAGCAATGCCGAATGCTGAATGCCGAATGGTGAATGCTCAATGTCCGCAGCGCGACAACGGCCCCGTCAGTCGCGCGGCGAGAATGGGGTGCAATTCGCCTGTGGCACCGGTTTCCAACCGGTGAGTGTGGCACAGGTTTCCAACCTGTGCATCTTGTGGGACACGACCACCGTCAATTCGGCAACCTTATCCGGATGCCCGAAGCAGAAATAGCAACCGCCGAAAGGACGACGCCCCGCCCCGTCAGTCGCGCAGCGAGAATGGCGTGAAATTCGTCGCGTGGTCGTAGTAATCCTCGTTCTCCACGCGCTTCAAGGTGTTCACCACCCAGTAGGTGATCGGCGTGAACACAACCTCCACGCACACCTTGAACGCCAGATTGAAGATCACCACGCGCACCATGGTGTCCGTCTGCCACAATCCCGCGAAGGCCAGCGGATAGAAGATGACGCTGTCCACGGCCTGCCCCACGAGCGTCGAGCCGATCGTGCGCGTCCACAGCCAGCGGCCTCGCGTCAGGACATTCATCTTCGCCAGCACGAATGAGTTGGCGAAGTCGCCCGCCCAGAAGGCCAGAATCGACGCGGCCACGATGCGCCATCCGTTGCCGAACACGGTGACCAGAGCCGGCTGAATCACCTGGTTGTACGGCTCCTGCGGATTGGTCGGCATGTGAATCACGACCTGGCTCATGAACACATAAAACAGCATGGCCACAAAGCCCGCCCAGATGACCTTCCGCGCCCGAGCATAGCCGTAAACTTCCGTCAGGATGTCGCCGAAGATGTAGCTGATGGGGAAGAAGAGGTTGCCCGCGCCGAACACCAGCAGCGACGAAAACGCCCAGCCGCCATCGCGCGACCAGTCGGGAACCACGCCGAGGCCGATGTTGATCGCGCACGACTTCCCCGGCCCGATCATATTCGAGCACAAAAGCACGGTGACGAACGAGGCCATGACCAGGTCGTAGTATTTGTAATGGCGTCGGTTCTCGACGTGCTGAACGTCAACACCAATGCCGAGTTGTTGCGGCGAGGAAGTGGACATGATTATTGCATCAACCCGCCAAACACCGCCGCAAGAAAAGGCGGGCAAAGCTCGCCCTACGATATCCGCCGCCGGTTCCCATTTTCCGGCTCCCCTGATGCCACTTTCCTATTATCTATTGCCTGTTGCCTATTGCCTGTTGCCTACTGCCTATTGCCTGCTTGCTGCGGCTCGATCCTCAGATAGTCCAATCCAAACATGTACTTCGGAATGGCCTTCTCGTTGGCGCCGACCACTTCCACGGTCAGCCTGTTTTCTCCCTGCTTCAGATCAAAGTTTCCGAACCCGATCTCACCCGTGACCGTGACGCCGTTGTTGTAGAAGTCAAACGGCTCCATGAGTTTCACGTCGTTGACATAGAGCTGATGCGTGCCGTAATCCGCCGCTTTGACGAACCGTCCAAGCACGTTGTAGGTTCCCGCCGCGGGCACGTTGAACGCCAGCACCAGCTTGTCGCCGACCTTGTGGCCTTCGTGCCACCAGAGATGCGTTTCATTGCTGCACTGAAAGATGCCCTGCGGCTCGGCGGCGCCGGTCTTCTCCACAAGGGTCATCTCTTCCCCCTCGATCGCCCCCGGCGTGCGCGGAGCCGCATACGGCGGGATCTCCGCCACGCGCAGCTCCTTCGGATCCAGCGGAGGAAACTCGTCCGTCGCGCCGGGCCGGGCGTACCAGTAGGCGGTCACGGCCATGTCCACTTTCGTGTCCGCGTTCCAGTGCCACAGCTCCATGTCGAACTTGAAGCTCTTGCTGAAGGGGATCTTGTCGAGAATGTGCCAGCGGTTGACCGACGTGTAACCATAGTTGTGCGGCCCGTCGCAGCGCGGCTGATTGTGGTAAGCGTGCTGGAAAGGCACATTGCAGCACCAGGCATAACCATAGTAGTCCTCCGTGCCCGTGCCGAAGTGCGAAGGGAAGTCCTCGCCGTCCACAAAGATCTTCTCATCGCCCTCGCCCCACCATTCGCGCACGGGATTGGCGATGTTGAACGACGCCCCGACGAAAACGCCCTTGCCTGCGGCGTCAAGGTAATTCCAGTCAATCATAGGCCGCGTCGGCACCTGGTTCTGGACACGCGTCGCGGCATGGAAGTGCAGCATGTTGCTGGCGGCTGGCGCGTCCGTGGCACACACGTGGCCTGTAATGCCGACGGCCGTTTGGGAATGATTGACCAAAGCGAACTGAGCCTCGCGGCGAAAGGGCATGACCCAACGCGACCACAGCGTGCCGTCGGCGCTGACTCCCAGCGGAAGCGATCCGAACGATTTGGAGCCTGGCCCGGCCGCAAAGAAATCCCCGATCGGCGCCGCAATGCACGGCCTGCCGTCAAACTTCACCTCGAGTATGAGCTTTCTCAAAGTGTCCGCATCCGCTTGACCATCGACGTGCAGAACAAGCTCTCTGACCTCGGCCCGTCCGGCAAGACCTGCAATCTGTGCCACTTCGCCGGGCGGCACACTGGCCTTGATCTGCGTCGTCCGGCACGATCCACCATAGCTCGCCTGGCACTGCTCCGCGGCCGGTCCGGATGAAGCGAGTTGTGTTAACGTGTCCTTGACGAGTGATTCAACGGACGCCATCGCACCCGCTTCGAACGTGTTGACGCGGGAACGCCGCGGGTATGTGCGATAGTTGACGTGATAATAAAAATCCTTCTGATCGCTGGTCACCTTGCAATGCTTGGCATAGGGTATTGGAAAATAACTGTTCCACCCGCGGCTGACTTCGCAGGAGATGGGCGGCGGGTTCCACGCGACCTTGCCGCCGAGGAAGTCAGCCATGGGGCACTCGATTTCCGGCGTCTCGTTTCCGTCCAGGTAAACGCGCATCGTGCCGCGCGGGTTGGCTGACCAGATGCGCACGATCGCGCCCGGTCCGTCCATGTCCGCCATGACGTACTCGGTCCGTTCGCCGACTTTTTCCTCACGGAGGTACTGCCCGCAATCCCCATTGGCGAACCACTTCTCGTGGTCCTCCGGCGAGACGGACGCACGGTCGTAGCTGGAGAACTGCCGACACGTGAACGGCGGATCGGGAAACTCCGCCAGCCCGCGCAGATCGGTCATTTCCTTCAGCAGCGTCTCCGTGGTCACCACTTTCGGCGGCCCCATGCAACCGGCAAGCAGGGTCAGCGCGGCCATCGCGCAGACGAGGACGTTGATCCGACGGAAGACGACGCTCTGGTGAACAGGAACCATGATAACCACTCCTGTGTGCGCGGGCGGCCCGACACCGCGCAATCCGCGGGTCGTTGTACCCGCAGGGAATCGGCTCCGCTACGGGTCCGCAGGTCGAGGGCATTGAAACTCCGCAGCATTTTCTCAGGTCCGGCGTGTCCCATGATCCGAACGGCCCTCCCCCGGCCCCTCCCGGGGGGAGGGGGGAGATGGGCGCAATCCCACCCGACATAGCCGCGCCTGAATCGCGCCGGCGCGAATCGCACCTGCGTGAATCGTGCCTGCGTGAATCGTCTCCTCGCGAATCGCGCCCTCGTCAGCCCAGGCTCGCCAGAAGCGCCCGCACCTCGTCCAGCGAGCGGATCGTGTGATCCGGCTCGTGGCGGCCGATGTCGTGGATGCGCTTGTCGCGGCAGATCCACGCGGTGCGGATGCCCAGCTTGCGCGCCCCGCCGACGTCGCTGTGCAGCGAATCGCCCACATGCATCACGCGCGAAGCCCGCACGCCCATCATCTTCAACGCGTCGCGGAAGATCGCCTCCTCCGGCTTGTACGCGCGGGCGCACTGCGACGTGATGAACGCGTCGAACCGCAGCCCGTGCAGCGCGATCGCCGACTCGATGTCCTCCCGGTCCGCGTTCGACACGCAGCACACCGGCACGTCGATGTTCCGCAGCAGCTCCACCGCGTCCGGGTGCAACGGCGGATTCTGCCAGTAGCGTTTCAGCACGGCCACGAATGGCTCGGGGTCGATGTTCAGAATGTCGAAGCCGCGAAGCGTTTCTACGAGGCTGGCGCACTCGCACTCGTGCAGCGTGGCGAAGCGGTCATGGTTGGCGTGCTCGATCGTGCGGAAGAACACCTCGCCCCAGCGGATGGCGAACTGCCCCGCCGACATTGGCAGCGCGAACGCATCCACCACGCCGCGGCACGCCTCCTCCACGGCCGCGTGATCGTCGGCGCTGATCGTGCCGTAGAAGTCGAGGAACAAGGCGTCAATCGGCGAATTCGGCATGGGGGGCAGTGTATCGGCGAGCGTGCGACTCCCCAAGCGCCGCCGCAATCGTGCGTCCGTCACGGGGAAGGCAGCCTACCCGAGCCGACGCCTTCACGGCCCGGAAATGCCGCCCTCGCAGGACTCCTCGATGTATTGCAGCAGCGGGTCGCCCGTCTGGACGTTCGCCAACGTGAACGTCAGGTTGAAGTAGCCCTCGAACGCATGGCTGGAGATGCCGGGCGGATCCACCAGGCTGACCTCCATCAGACCGGCAAGGACGCCCGCGGCGCTGATGATCATCGGATCATTCGTCAGCGGGTTGCGTTCATCGATGCGGCACGATTCGACCGTAAACTGGCCCGAGGTTCCCTCCCCTCCGGCCAGCGCGTTGGTATCCGTAAACTGCACCGTCGCCGATCCCGCGGTCGCATCGCGCGCCACCGCGTACGTTCCCAGCGCGAAAGGGGAAGGCACATCCACCAGGAACAGCGTCTCATCGGTCGAGCCGGTGATGGTGAACTCCTCCGCGGCGATGATCCCGGCGGCGACGCCGCTGTCCGTGCCGTGGATTTCGTGCGTGCCGTAGCCTTCCACGGTGTACGACAGCCCGCGGCAGATGCGGCTCATGACGATGCCCGTCGAGCCGTAGTTGCCCAGCCCCTCCGGATCGAGGTAGTCCTCAACCGGCGAGCCGGGCGACAGATCCAGAATCAACTGCCCGATCGGCGCCGCGAAAACCATCCGAATGCCCGACCCGTCGTCCATCGGGAGCGCATGCTGCAGCAGATACGTCTCGACAAGTTCCTCCGCCGTCAACTGAGGATCGAGCGCCAGCAGGATGGCCGCCAGCGCCGTAACCTGCGGCGCCGCGTACGACGTGCCGGAAACCACCGCCGTCTCATGCCCGTTGTATCGACCGGCCACGGTGACGGACTCGCCCGGCGCGTTGAGCGTGAGCCGCTGCCCGTGGTTGGAGAACGAGGCGAGCGTCTGCGGATCGCACTGCGTCGTAGCGCCGACGGTGACAACGTTGGGAAGGTCGATGCCCGCCGGAGCGCTGGTCGACGTCAGCTCCGCCCCCTCGTTGCCGGCGGCGACGACGAACAGCACGTCAGCATGATTCCTGAAGAACCGCTCGAAGGAGTCCCTTGCATACGTCTCGCCGGGCGGCGCCGGGGGATAGCCGAAGCTCAGGTTAAGCACGCGCGCGCCGGCCTGAATCGCGCGCCGGCCGGATGCGAGCGTGCTTGCCACATACCGCCCGGTGCCCACGGCAACGCGGAGGTCCTCTCCGAGAAACCGTGAGGCGATGCCGTTGACGCCGGATTCGTCGTTGTCGGCGGCGATGATGCCCGTCACCTGCGTCCCGTGCCCTTCGTCGGCGTAACTATCGGCGAGCGTCTCTCCGGGGTGATCCACGTTCAGCAGCGTGGCGTCATCAAACTCGCCATTCGAGGCCTGCACGCCGCTGTCCAGCACGCCGATCGTGACCGCGTGCAGCGTCAGATACGCCCGGTACGCGTCGAATTGGGTCAGCGCCTGGTAGTACTCTGTTTGCGCGAAGGCGCATCGCTCGTTGTCTTCGAGGGACTGGAGATCGTTGGAGGCCGGGCATTCCTGCTCGAACACGTTCTCCAGGTTGTACCCGGCCTGCTCGACCCACGAGTCCGCGCGCACGTGCTGCAGCGCCGCGTCCAGCTCCTCGCGCGTCGTCGCGGCCAGCTCGATCTGGTAGAAGTCGAGATCGGGCACTTGGCCGACGATCGCGCCGCCGACCTCCTCCGCGAGGCGCTCGGCCTCCTCCCGCGGCGAATCTTCCACCATCAGTAGGATCAACTGATCCACCGGGAAACGCAGCGTGGTTCCGTCCTCTCCGGTCGCCTCGATGACCCGATCCGCATCCGGGTCCACGGCGTAGATGTCCGGATCCAGCACGTAATCTTCAAACGGGTCGCCTGTCGGGGGCGACGACTCGTTGTCGTTCGTGTTGGCGTTGGAGTTGCCGTTGTCGGGCGGCGACTCGTTTTCGTTCTGATTGACGGAGTCCTGTGGCTGCGGCGTGCATCGAGGCGCCAGCAGCGTGAGGGCGAGGAGCGTCAGGGCGATCTTTCCCGAATTTTGCGGCATGGTTGTTTCTCCGCATCAGGCCTGTTCGAGGGATGCCGTGAGAGGACGGCACCCTTGGAGTTCCTGTAACGGTGTTCCTTCCGTCGCCATCAAGGACACGCGGGGCATCGTACCGCAAACGCGCCGCCCGCCATACGAAATCAGGGCGATCGTTGCAACGCCTCGTCCTCGGGGTCTGTCTCCGTCAGCGTCTGCCCCGGGAAGCGTCGAATCGTCACGGGGGCCATCGGAGCGACAAGGCGCACCGTGTGCACTCCGCGGTTGAGCCGGGCCTGTTGCCCGACCTCGGAATCGTTGACGAAGACCCGCGTGCGCGCGTCCCTGCGCTGCACCGTGTACACACCTTCCATCGGCGCGGCCACGCCGGTCACAACCTCGACCGCGCCGGCATCGGGCGGTTCAATCGTCCACCCCGGCAGGAGAATCCACTCCCAGGGCGGCGGCATGGCCACGTACTGCGCGGTGATCGTGCCCCAATCCTCCTCCGGCAGCTTAGCATTCCGCGAGTCCCTCAGGATCACGCTCGCCGGACGCCTCGCCAGCGCTTCCGCCACGCGCGGCTGAACGGCTCCTTCGCGGTAGCGCGTCAGCACGCCCTGCACCAGCGCCGGATAGAAGTAGGCGTGCGGACGGAACACCGCCTCGCAGCGACCGTCGAACACCACATCGTGCGGTCCGGTCCGCTGCTGCAACTCGTCCACGACCTCCAGCGCGGCCAGCCACTGCGGCGCCTGCTGCGCCACGGCCTGCTCGACGCGCCAGAGGGGTCGCAGCACGGCGAGCGCCAGGAACGCCGCGCATCCGGCCATCGAGATCGCGCCCCGCCACCGCGCCGCTTCAGGCCGATCCGTTCCGAATCCCTGAATCACCCACAGCGTGCCCGCGCCGGCCAGCACGCACAGGCTCGGCAGCGCGATCAACGCGGATTGCAGATACGCGGCCGGCATCGTCGCATAGGCCAGCGTGGTCAGCGCCGCGCATGATGCGACAAACGCACGGGCGCTGCGAGTCGCGGATGGAAGCGTCCGCTGAAAGATCGAACACGCTCCCAGCCCCGCCGCCGTCAGCAGCGCGTAGGGCTGCGTCGATGCGATCAGCGACCACGGACTGAATCGCTGCGGGTAGGAGAGGTTCTCCCACAACGTCAAGCGCAAGGCCGGACCCGCGCTGCGGTCGAACGCCGCCCACACCAGCCAGATGCCGGGCGGAATCAAGAAACCGGCGGCCGCGAGCGACAGGGCGACAGCCACATCGCGCTTGCTCCGCCCCGGCTGCGAAACAACGGAGCCTGCCAGCGCCCCGGCCGCCAGCACAAACACAACCGCCGATTTCGTGCCCAGCACGCACGCCAGCCCGAAGCACAGACCCGCCGCAAGAAACGGCGCCGTGCCGCGCAGAATGCCGGGCTTCCGCCATGTGCGCGAAACGTGGGCACCATTCGACAACGGCCGCGCAGCGACGCCGGCAACCGCATCGAGTGATCTCGTAACAGTCCGTGGTGAAAAGGACTTCTGCTTGGGGGGCCGGCTTTCCAGCCGGTCATTTGGCGGGAATCCCGATGCGGTCGGGGGGTGAGAAGCCGGACCCGCAGACTTCCACCCCGGACTGCTAACCGCATCGCGCGATCCCGCCACGTCGCGTGATCCCACCGCTCCATCGCGCGATCCCGCCTCGCAGCACGGTGCCGCCGCGTCTTCCCTCCCCTTCGCGCGCAGGCCCGCCGCCAGCAGCGCCAGCCCCATCGTACTCAAGGCGGTCATCAGACCGTCTGGGCGAATCTCGATCGCCTTCAGCAGGAACACCTCGCTGCACGCCAGCCACGCCGCCGCCAGCAGCCCCGCCCCGGTGTTGAAACACATGCGGCCCAGCAGAAACGTCGCGCCGACGGCGGGCACGGCGAGGGCGAACATCCATGCTCGGGCGAGGATGAACGCGGCCGAGGACTCGCCCGCGCGACGGATCAGCAGACCAAGGAAGTGATGCAGCAGCGGCGGATGGTTGTCCCAGAAGTCGCGGTACGGGACCAGCCCCTGCGTCAGGCACCATGCGAAGTGCATGTGCTGAAGCTCGTCGTCGTCCATCGCCCGCGCCGAGCGCAGCCGCCAGAGCACGATGACGCCCGCACACACGCCCAGCAGCGCCGCGACGACGACAAGGCGCGGCGCGAAGCGCGAAACGAAGCGCGGAACCAGCCTCCCCGAATGAAACTCACCAGCCCCGGCCTGCCCCGCCCCTGCGCCCATTCGGCAAGTGTAGCGGAATCAGCGAATTCCCGCGCAGGTCCGGCCAGCCAGGCCCTAGCAGTCCGTGGTGAAAGGGGCTTCTGCTTGGGGGACCGGCTTTCCAGCCGGTCATTTGCGGGGACTTCCGATGCTGCGCGGGGTGAAAAGATAGTCCCGCTGACTTCCGCCACGGGCTGCTAGATGTGTGGCACAGGTTTCCAACCTGTGACCGTGTGGCACAGGTTTCCAACCTGTGAGCCTGTGCCACGGGTTTCCAACCTATGAAGCCGAAGCACAACCCATGCGGCAGGGCCAAGCGCAGCGCCGCCCTCCCGGTTGCCCTCAGTTCGCCGCCAGCAGCGCGTCGATCACATCCTCGTCCGTCAGCCCCATGCGCCGCAGCTCGCTTCGCTTCTGATCGTCCGACAGATCGGAATCCCCCGCCACGGCCAGCAGGTCATCCAGCACGAGCGCCTCCCCATCCGCGCCCAGCTCCCGATCCCGCGCGGCCTGCTCGTTCGACGCACTCAGCCCGCAACCTCCGAAGGTCAGCAGCCACCCAAACGCCGGCAGTACGATGGCCCGAATGCGATGCCATTTCATCATGTCTTTCATTCTCCGCTCAACTCACGCCGCACCCGCGCAGGCGCCCTGCAAGACCAACCGCGTCATGCCTCATACTCCCCTCCACACCCGCGCAACAAATGCAGGCCGCCCCCTCTCATTCATCGGCAGCCTGGCTGTCAACCTGACGCAAATCCGCTCCGCCCGACGGCCCGCGCCAGCTGCGACCATCGGTCGCAGTGACCGGCGCGCCGTGCCGCGCTCCGCACTCGGGGCACACGCCCGAGACGTTTCCGGTGAGATTGTACCCGCACGCGAGGCACGTTGGGTATTCCAAGGCTGAGCGGCGCTCCCGCCTGAGAAGCGGTATCAACGCCGCTGCCACCAGTGCAGGAGCAACGCTCCGCCGAAACAGACTGACGGTCAGTTGAAGACACCCGAATTCGAAACCGTTTGAAGCGTACAAACGAGCGGCTCCAATCCCCCAGAAGATGGCGTCCGCGAGAAGCCCCATCAGAATTAGCGGTGGAGCCCAGCGTTCGACGCGGCGTGAACGAATTACACCAACAGCCAACGGAAGGCACAGCGCTCGTCGCAAATCGTCGCTGCCGAGCCACGAGGTGTAGATCACGGCGCCCTCCAGTAGAGCTTGTCCGATCGATCCACTGCTGGCGGCCATGCGCGTCAATTGGAAGAACACCTCCACCATACCAATCGTCCCCAGAATCAGCAGCGTGCCGCGGAGCATGACGCGGATCGGCGACCTTATGCCCCGGCGGCAGGCCCGAAGGAACCAAAGGAGGAAGACGGGGAATGCCAACACTCCTGCGACTTTGAGGCAAGTACGCGCAGTGTAGAAGCCCGATCGCGGAACGAACCAGAGGAGGGCACCGTGAACATGCTCCGCAGCCTCCAGCACCGCCGTAATCGCGAGCACGACCCAGCCCCAATTAAACGCGCTGCGACGCTTTGCAGGTCGGCACACCGCGATCAGCCCGACGGTCAGGCAGGCCGGTCCCGCGATGACCTGCCACAGCACGCTTGACGTGGGAATGACCTCGGCGGAATCCGCCCAGGCGAGAAATGAAACAACCCTGCCAAACAGATAGCGCCACGCATACTCGCCGTCGAGCAGGTTGGCGAGAGTCCACGCCGCGCCCGTTCCGATCAGGTAAACGATGCCAAGAATCTCCCAGGGCGCAGGGCCGCGAACCCCGCCATCGGCTGAGTCGCTCAGCGACTTCTTGGCCATTCGTCGCCCTCCGACGCTTTCAGGCTGACGCCGCACTCCGGACACACGCCTGACACGTTGCCCGTGAGATCATACCCGCACTCAGCGCAACGCCCCGGCGGGAAGCGGCGGCTGAGGCGCAACAGCCGCCACGTCACGCCGCCAACGAACATGAGAGCAAACCAACCGGGGATGGTCACGAATCTCGCGGGCAGGTTCCAGCCGCTCGTGAACCAGCCCGCAAACGTGAACGCTCCGTCATGAGGGTCGATTTCGATCACGCCATGATACACCGGGCGAATCACGCCGTTCCGCGCGCCCCACGGCACCCAAGCGATGAAGATCGCCCCGTATCCGGCTCCGAACCCCAGATGGCCGCGATCGAGCCAGAGCGCGAACTTGCACCAACCGCTGGCGAGCAACAGTGCCAGGAGCAAGAATGTGACAACCCGCCCGAATGCCCCGATGCGGCGATAACGCCGTCTGGCCGGGCGCCTGGCTGAGGGCGGCACTACCATTGATCCGGTCCGATGACCATCAGCCCCTCCACCCAGCGAAAATGTTCATCGGCGGAGGCAATAGGCACGGAATGTTGCAGGCAGATCGCGGCAATCCAAACATCATTCTCGGGGATGGGTCTGCCACGGTTCTTCAGATCGAGCCGGACGCGCGCATAGCGCTGCGTCGTGTCAATATCCACGCCCAGCAAACGGCCCGCGTCAATGAGGCGGGTCACCCGCGCCATGTTCGGCTCGGCATGACGCGAGTTCAACGCGCCGAAGAATAGCTCGCCGGCGACGGGAGCGGGAATGCAGATCGTCGCGAATCGCGAGGCCCACGCCGGCGGCGTCGGCGTGTTCAGGACGTGGATCCCGGCGTTCGTATCGAGGGCAAGGGCGTCACCATTCATCGGAATCCACCCGGGCAAACTCCGCCTCGACAATGGTGCGCAGCTCCGCCGCATCGTCATCCGGCAGAGTCCCGACGCAGGCTTTCCAGTCGCGCGGTGCGGCACGGGCGCTCAGCACCGAGAGCGTCACCTCCGTCCGGTCGGCAAAACCTTCCAGCGGCTGTAACGGGCGAAGCACGCCCTTCTCATACAAAGCGTCGAATCGTTGCGTCATTTGGCGCCTCCTGCCGACCTCCTCATTGTACCCGAGCCAGCACGGAAGTCGATCGAACCCTGCGCTGCTCGCAAAGAGGGGCGGACCTCACCAGGGCGCGCCAGCGCCGGCGTCGTCAGGAGGATGCGCGGTCGGGGAACCCAAACCCGGCGTGGTGAGCCTCGCGCCGCACTCCGGGCACACGCCTGACACGTTGCCCAACAGGTTGTACCCGCAGCCCCCGCGAAGGTGCGGCGATCGAGGATATTCTCGATTGTCCGCATTCGCATGGCGCGGTACGCTCTCCCTCCGTCAGGCCCCGGAGGTCCGTGCATGGCACGCGAAACTCAGTGTCACTCCTGCGGCGCAACCATCTTTCCCGAGCAGATCGACTCCGGGCTGGCCCGCTACGAGGGCGGCAAGCTCATGTGCGTCCACTGCGTCGAGGAATACGAGCGGGAGCACGATCAAACATCCAAGGGCGGGTCCGCTTATCATCTCGATCCCATCGCGCTGCGCGAGGAGAGTGATTCGCCCGAGAACGAAGCCCGCGTCCCCGCAGCCTCCGGCGCCGGCGCGACCTCGCCGGGCGGCTCGGGGGCCGGCATGGCCACGGGCGGATCGGGACTCGGCATGGCCACCGCGCGCACCGACCGGCATTACCACCGCGCGCTCGACCCGTCCGCCGCGGGCGCCACGCGCTGCCGCACGTTCCACTGCAAGCTCAACGACTCGGCCATCGAGTTCATGAACCACTCGCTCAACCAGTGGCTCGACGAGCACCCCGACATCGCCATCAAATTCGCCACGTCCACCCTTGGCGTCTTCGAAGGCAAGTCCAAGGAGCAGAACCTCATCCTCACGGTGTTCTACTAACCGGCGGTGCGCACGCGCACAGTGTGCCACCGGTTTTCCAACCGGTGTAAATGGTGCACCGGTTTCCAACCGGTGAGTGTGTGGCACCGGTTTCCAGCCGGTGCAAGTGGTGCACAGGTTTCCAACCTGTGCCATTGTTCAAGCAGCTCAAAGGCAAATCACCGATCCACCCCGCCTTGACCACGGGAACCCCACTCCAATTCAAAGCGCCGCGATCATGCTGCGCGCCGTGTCCCAGTGGATCCAACTCTCGAACCAATACACAAGGTTTTTCCACTTCCCATAAGGCTCATAGATCGCCTCCACCTGCTTCGCCGTGGCCTTCTTGCGACCGCTTAAGTGCAGGCGCGTCACATGCGCCAGCGTGGCCGAGTCGATGGACAGGTGGTCGTGATGCCCCAGGATCGACAGCAGAAAGCCAGCGGTGGCCGGTCCGACGCCGCGGATCCCCAGCAGCCGCTTGCGCAGCGCGGGCGTCGGCTCGGTCCGCGCCAGCGCATCCAGCGAGGCCGGCCCGCAGCGCGGATGCTGATCCGCGTGTCCGTTCGCGCCGCTGTCTACCTCCTGCGCGTCCAGATCCGCCTCGCCGGTGACAGACTCTTGGCACAGCTTCAGAATCGCCTCCGTCCGGTAGCCCAGCCGCGCCACGCCGCGGACGTACGACTCGCCGGCCTTGAGAATCTCGCCGCACGTCGGCCAGGCCGTCAGGTTGCGGAAATGTGGAAACAGCGGACCGAGCTGCGCGAGGCGGTTGATCATCTTCACCGCCTGGTCCCAGTTCACGTTCGTGCCGCAGATGGCCTTGAGGATGTTCTCGGTCATGGACGCGTTGCGCAGCAGGCGGCCCGCGCCGAGTTTCGGGACGACGTGCAGCAGCGGATGCGCGCGGCACAGCTCGTGAAACTCGTCCAGCCGCGAATCCAGCCCGAGCGACACGACGCACTCACGGCGCGCAAGGTCTTCGCTCGCGTCCGTCAGCTCCCGCCCCTCCAGCAGCAGCTCGAGCGTCACGCGCCGGCGGCTCGACGCGCGCTGAAGCACGCTGATGCGCCGCACGAGACTCCCGTCGCGCGTCAGCCATTGCAGACAGCTCCCGCCCTCGCACCACGACATCGGCGCGCACTCATGCCAGCCGTGCCCCAGCGCCGTCGCGCGCAGCGAGAACGGCTGCGTAACCTCCAGCTCCAGCGTTCGTCGATCCATGCCCACCGATGCCTCCCCCGCCTGCCATGAACGGCCCGCCTCGCCAGCGCGTCACGCGCTACCCGCCTCCGCGCCATCGGCATGATGCTGCCGATCGGTCACCGTCGGGCGTTTGGGTCGGCTCACCGCAGATCGGGTCAAGCCCGCCATCCTCCCCCAGAAGATGCCCTCCGCCCGCACCATCCGCCCGACGGTTCGCTCCCTGACGGTCGCGGCTCTGACGCGCGCTCTCCGCAGGCACCACCCGCCCGCGTTTGGGGAGATGTACCCAATCGCGCGATGCCGGGGAGCGTCAACCCGCCGCCTGAATAAATTTTTTTCAGAATCCTCACGCAAAACTCACCGGTTCTGCTCGCCGCGCAACGCTCCGACGCGCAAGAGCTTATCGGAACATCGCGCCAAAAGGCACGATTCACGCCAGCCTGTGAGCACACAATATCTTGTAGTTTTCATTTGCCAACCACCAATTCTTGTGGTACTATTCATCTTGCCGCGAGATTCCGGCGGGCGTCCCGCTGGGAAAGATTTCACAGCCCATGCAGGCGCTTCGGACCCTCCCGGCAAGGTGCTTGTTTTTATACCCACGGGGCGCAACGGCTTGCGCCCCTCATACGTTTCATCAAGCCGCAAGGAGCGAGGCGATGACGACGAGTTCGGCCATGAAGGACGCGCGTCGCGAAGATCAGTTGAAGTTGACGGAGAACGCCGTGCGGGTGCTGCGGGCGCGGTACCTCAAGAAGGACGAGAAAGGACGGTGCCTCGAAACGCCGGAACAGCTCTTCCGCCGGGTCGCGCGGGCCATCGCCGAGCCGGAGAGAACCTACTCGTCCGACCCGGCCGTCGCGCAGGAGTGGGAGGACCGCTTCTATCGCCTCATGGGCGATCGGCGCTTCATGCCCAACAGCCCCACGCTGATGAACGCCGGGCGCGAGATGGGCATGCTCTCGGCCTGCTTCGTCCTGCCGGTGCGCGACAGCATTAACGACATCTTCGACTGCATCAAGTGGACCGCGCTGATCCAGAAGGCCGGCGGAGGCACGGGCTTCGCGTTTGACGAGCTGCGCCCCACCGGCGACTACATCGCCAGCAGCGGCGGAACCACCAGCGGACCGATCTCGTTCTGGAAGGCCTTCAGCGAAGCGACCAACGCCATCCAGCAGGGCGCGTTCCGCCGCGGCGCCAACATGGGGATGATGTACATCACCCACCCCGACATCCTCAAGTTCCTCCACGCCAAGGAAGACCTCTCGCAGTTCACCAACTACAACATCTCCGTCAAAGCCACCGACGAGTGGATGGAGGATTTCCTCGCCGAGCCGGACGGGCCGCACGTCGTCGTCAACCCGCGGACAAAGAAGCCGTACTTGCTCGCCAAGTCGCTGAAGATATGGGAGTATGACATCCACTCGCTGACGCCCTATCGCCCGGACATGGAGATCAAGCCCGGCGAGTATTACACCCGACGCGACATCTGGGACATCATCGTCACCAACGCGCACCGCACGGGCGAGCCGGGCGTCGTCTTCATCGACCGCATCAACGAGGCCAACCCCACGCCGCACGTCGGGCGGATCGAAGCGACCAACCCGTGCGGCGAGCAACCGCTCCTGCCGTTCGAGGCGTGCAACCTCGGCAGCATCAACCTCGCGCTCTTCATCAAGCGGCACGATGACGGCGAGGCGTACGTCGACTGGGACGGCCTGCGCGAAACCGTTTATGAAAGCACGCGTTTCCTCGACAACGTCATCGACGCGAACCGCTATCCGTTGCCGCAGATCGACGCGGTGTGCAAAGCCAACCGCAAGATCGGCCTGGGCGTGATGGGCTTCGCCGACGCGCTGTACGAGCTGGACGTGGCGTACAACAGCGAGGAAGGCGTCGAATGGGGCCGGCGGTTCATGAAGTTCGTGGACGACGAGTCGCACAACTACAGCGAGAAGCTGGCGCGCGAGCGCGGCTCGTTCACCAACTGGGAAGGCAGCATCTGGGACACGAAGCACCACCGTCCGATGCGCAACTCGACCACCACGACCGTGGCGCCGACGGGCACCATCAGCATCATCACCGGCTGCTCCGGCGGCATCGAGCCGATGTACAGCCTCGCCTTCATCCGCAACGTCCTGCGAGGGCAGGACGAAGGCAGGCCGCCGATGATCGAGGTCAACCCGATCTTCCTGCGCGTCGCCCAGCAACATGGATTCTTGAGCGAGGGGCTTTTGGAAAAAGTCGCCACGGAGGGCACCCTCGCTCACATTGACGACGTCCCCGAGGACGTCCGCCGAGTCTTCGTGTGCGCCCACGACATCTCGCCCGACTGGCACATGCGCATGCAGGCCGCGTTTCAGGAGCACTGCGACGCGTCGATCTCCAAGACGATCAACTTTCCTGAGACCGCGTCGAAGGACGACGTCGAGAAAATCTATCGCCTGGCGTACGACTTGCGCTGCAAGGGCGTGACCGTGTATCGCAACGGCTGCCGCAAGCATCAGCCCATGGCACTGAAATCCAGCGATAAGGTCCATGCCGAAAGCGCCGCGCCTGCGCCGGCCCCGCCGGCCGCGGTCAAGCCGGCGCCGCGCGACGAGCCGCTCGAGCCGGCCACGCTGCCGGAAATCTGCTCCGGTCTGCGCATCCGTCAGCTCACGCCGTTCGGCAACATGCACATCAACGTCACCGTCGATCCGCGCAATGGAAAAGAGCTGGAGGTCTTCGCTCAACTCGGCAAGGGCGGCGACCTGGCCACCAGCGACCTGGAGGCCATCTGCCGAATGGTCAGCCTGTGGCTTCGCGCGGGCGGTTCGCTTCGACACGTCATCAAGCAACTGTCCGACATCGGCTCATCGCTGCAGATTGCCACGCGCACCGGCCGCATCATGTCGCTCGGCGACGGGCTGGCCGAATCGCTCAAACGCTATCTGCGCGCCAAGGAGCGGCACGGTCTCAAGTCGTTGCTGCTGGGCGAAACCGAACCGGCCGAACTCGACCGCGAGTACATGAACCGCGATCGAAAAAACGGCAACGGTCATGACAGCGACGTGGATGCCAGCCGCCTGCATGTGCCGGAGGAACCTGCCGAAGGCGCCATCGGCGACGACGATGCCCTTGCGACGGCGGGCACGGCGACACTCACGCGAACCGAGTTCAAACTCAAGTGTCCCGAGTCGGGCTGCGACGGCATTCTTTACAAGAGCGAAGGCTGCATCAAATGCCTGAAATGCGGCTATTCGGCGTGTTGAAAAATCGGCGCATTATCGAACCTTTGCGAGGGAGGAAGCGTATAAGAGGGAGAAGGATACGGAATCAACAACGGCTTCTTTCCCCTCCGGAAAGCACCGGGTTGCCCCTGCGGCCCCGGTGTTTTCTTTTCTACGTGGCCGTGCCGATTTCGTGAATCACCAACGAGTTCGCGCTGCCCGGCTGCGTCCGCACCGTGCCGGCCACAACAATCGCCACGTCTCCCAGCTCTGCCATGCCCTTTTCCAGCAAGGCTGCGTCCAGCCGCGCCAGCATCGCGCTCGATTCCGCATCCTCCGCCAGCAGGAGCGGCATCACGCCGAAATACATCGCCATTCGCCGGCACACTGCCTCGTCGTTCGCCACACCGATTACCGGCATGGACAACCGCTGTTTGCTTAGCAAGGAAGGCGTGCGACCGCGTTTCGTGTACACCGCGACGAGCTTTGCCGACAAGTCGCGCGCCAGCAGCGCCGCGCCGCGCGCCACGGCCGACGTGACGCGCATCGACGCCGCCAGCACATCCACGTTCGCT
>CAZGJA010000044.1:0-11038 GCA_964526695.1 uncultured Phycisphaeraceae bacterium | reverse complement strand
GCAGCCTCCCAGCCCGGCGGAAAATAACGCTTCAACAGGTTCCATTCGTCCGCCGGTATCAAACCTTCCGTGGCTTCCATGCCCCAACCATACCACGATAATCCTCAACGCACCACAATTAAGTTAACGCTTATGGGGCATGGCCCGCCCTACGAAGTGCCATGAAGGATGTGCAAGGGTCGGCTTCAGCCGGGCAGTTCTTGCCACCGCCTTGAGGCGGTGGGCGCAGGGCGCTAACGTGTCGCCAGCCGGGCTTCAGCCGGCTTGCGATCCCAACATGACAAGCCCGGCTGAAGCCGGCTGCCATCGGACTCTTCGCGCCGACCCCACCCGCTGAAGCGGGTGGCAAGCACCGCTCGGCTGAAGCCGACCCTGCTTGCGCGGCTGAAGCAGACCCCGCCCGCTCAGCTGAAGCAGATCTTGCTTGCCCGGCTGAAGCACATCCTGCTTGCCCGGCTGAAGCACATCCTGCTTGCTCGGCTGAAGCAGACTGCGCCGGGCCGGCAACCTCCGACTCTCCGGGCTGTGGAATAATATGACCTGCCGTGCCCTCAGCTCCCCTCCGTGTTGTCCGAGCGAGCCGTCTGCGTGCTGAGGATCGAACTGGCCAGCACGATCCCGGTGGCGTCGGCGAGCCAGTCGTTCACGGAGGCGGTGCGGCCGGTGAGCGGCTGGGTGAACTCGTCCAGCGCGGCATACGCCAGATAGACCGCGCCCCACATCGCCAGCCGCCGGTTCGTCAGTCCGCCGCGAAGCATCAAGACCCGCGCCCCGAGCATCGTCAGCAGGAAGTACATCAGGCAGTGGAGAATCTTGTCGCCGCCGGCCACGGGCAGGTGCATCCGTCCCGGCACGGGCGCGTGCATCGCCGCGGCCATGCCGACCCAGTAGGCCAGCCATAGCACTCGCAGGGCGGAGGCGGAACGGAAGCTGAAACGGAATCGAAACATCGCTGTGCCCGCCTACGCGCCCGCGGCCTGGCGTGACATGGACCCCTCCACCGGGGAAGCCGACTCGGTTCGAGGCGCGGGCATGGGGATGGTCGCCGCCACGTCCGCCGCCGGAAGCTCCCGGGCGTCGATGACGGCGAACATCTCGTGCGCCAGCGCCGCGTAGTCCAGCGCGCCGTTGCTCTTGGCGGCGTACTCGAAGATGGACACCTGATGGCTGGGGCATTCGGCCAGCTTGATGTTGCGGCGGATGCGCGTGTGGAAGATGCGGGCGTCGGACCAGGCGTTGCCCGCCTGCCGCTGGGCTTCGAGGATCTGCTCCAGCCCGTGGATCACCTCGGCGGACAGCAGCGTGCCCGCGTCCTGCATGCAGATCACCACGCCCGCGATGCGCAGCATCGGGTTGAGCCGCTCTCGCACCAGCGACACCGTCTGACCCAGCTTCATCAAGCCCTGAAGCGCGAGGAAATGCGGCTGAAGCGGGATGACGACCTCGTAGGCCGCGGTCAGCCCGTTAAGCGTCAAAAGCCCCAGCGACGGCGGGCAGTCGATGAGCACGGCGTCGAACGACTCGGGCAGGTCGTCGAGCGCCCGGGCGAGAATCGCGTGCCGATGCTCGTGGCCCACCAGCTCCACCTCCGAAGCGGCCAGGTCCACGCACGAGGGCACGAGCGTAACGCCCTCGGCGCCGCGGAACAGGACGTCGCTGAGCTTGGCTTCGCCCGTGAGGACGTCATAGACAGTCGGCGCTTCCTGCTCGGGATCGAACCCGAAGTGGATGGAGAGGTGCGCCTGCGGGTCGAGATCGACCATCAGCACGCGCCACCCCATGCGCGCCAGCGCTCCGCCGAGGTTGGCCGTCGTCGTGGTCTTCCCCACGCCGCCCTTCTGATTCATGATGACCAGCCGTCGCATCGGGCGGAATGCTACCCCCCAAGCCCGCCGACGCCTAGAAGGAGGCGACGGGTTCAATCGCCGCGACCCTGCGGTCCGTGACGCCCGCGCGACCCTGCGATCCGCGGCGCGCTCGGGCGAGGGTGGCACGGTCTGGCGTACTCGCCAGGCCGTGGTCGGAGCACCGGGAGCAAGCCCGGTGACGGCTCCTCACCCGCTTGTCGGCAGGCTTGCGCCTGCCGCTCTGTTGCGCCGCGATCCCGCACCGACCTCTGCCCCATACAGCTTTTGACCGCTGCTGACTCCACCGCGGCAACCACGACCGTCTAGAATGGTAGCCATTGTGCGGCAATTACCGCGTCGGCGGGGTCGGATGGCCCGCTCAACGCGCCACAGAGGTCCGCACGCGGTACAATTAGGCCTGTTCGGAGCGGCTCCGGATAAACAACGGCGCATCTTGCGCATCATGGATTTTTTTCGTTTCTCTTTCCGTTTCACCATCGTGTCGGGCATCGCACATCGACCGCCTGACGGCTTGGAATCACACCTGTTGAAAGGAGCTTCACGCATGAGAAGACAACATTGGCTGGCGCTGGGGGTCGCCGCGTTCGCCCTCCAGCCGGTGCTGGGCGATCCGCCCAAGGACGCGCCGAAGGACTCAACCCAAAAGGAGGAGGCGCTGGACATCAGCCAGGTCGTCTCGGGCATGATGATGAAAGGCCCGGGCAAGCCGGGCGGCGGGGACGAGGAGTTCCCCGACTTCAAGGACGTCACCAAGGACATGGTCGCGCAGAAGGGACTGCTGACGCTGTGGTCCTACGGCGACGACGCCAAGGACAAGGATCCTGAGAAACTCCTCTGCCAGATCCCGTCGAGCTTCCTCGGCGAGCAGTTCATGCTCTCCACGAGCGTCACGGCCGGCGGTTTCTTCACCGGCTTCCCGCTGGCGCAGAGCGTGGTGAAGTGGGAGATCTTCGGCAAGCAGCTCCTGCTGGTCGAGCCGGAGACGCGCTACGTCCGCAACGAGAACGAGGAAGTGGACGACGCCGTCAAGCGCACCTACCCGGACCGCATCCGCGTGGCCGTGCCGATCCTGACGAAGGCGCCCGGCGGCGATCCGGTGATCGACTTCGGCGCGCTGCTGAAAGGCGACTTTGCGGACATCGGCTGGATGTCGCAGGGCTTTGACTCCTTCTTCAGCGGCACGGGCGCCGGCGGGATCAACCCCGCGTTGAGCCGCTGGACGAAGAAGAAGACCTTTGAGCTGAACGTCGAGATCGGCGTGGATCTGGCAACGTCGCAAGGCTCGCCTCCTGGTTCCTACGGCAAGACCGGCGTGCACTACAGCTTCTGGAAGCTGCCGAAATCCGACTACCAGCCGCGCATCGCCGACGACCGCGTGGGCTATTTCCTCACGGCCAATCAGGACTGGTCCAAGTCCATCGATTCGCGCGACCTGTTCAACCGCTACATCGACCGTTGGCAGCTCGTGAAGCGCGACCCGAGTTTGGCGCTGTGCGAGCCGAAGCAGCCGATTATCTACTACATCGAAAAGACCGTGCCCGTTCAGTTCCGCCGCGCCGTCCGCGACGGCATCCTCGAGTGGAACAAGGCCTACGAGAAATGCGGGTTCCTCAACGCGGTTGAAGTTCGTCAGCAGACCGACGACAACGAGTGGCGCAACCTCGACCCGGAGGACATGCGCTACAGCTTCTTCCGCTGGATCGTCACCGGCGGCGGCTTCGCCATGGGTCCGCACCGCGCCAACCCGTTCACCGGGCAGATCTACGACGCGGACATCGTGTTCGACGACTCGATGGTCCGCTTCTTCGAGACCGAGATGGGCACGCTGACGCCCGACGCGCTGGTGACGAGCAAGCTCTCAGACCCGGTGCTGGAGCGGTTTTTGGCGGCGTATCCGCAGTGGCGCCGGCCGACGCGCGATTGGGAGACGCTCAGCTTCCGCGACGAGCCGAAGCTCGACGTGCACGCGATGCTGCAGAAGCGCGCCCGCACCAACGGGTGCACCGTCTGCGACTACGTCGAAGGCATGAAGCAGCAGATGGCCTACGCCGGCGCGCTGCTCGCCACCGCCCCGCGCGAGCGCAAGGACGAGTTCCTCTACGAGGTCATCAAGGAAGTCGTCATGCACGAAGTCGGGCACACGCTCGGGCTTCGGCACAACTTCATCGCCAGCTCGATCTGGACGCTGGATGAAATCAAGGCCCGGTCGAAGAAGGGCGAGGCCACGACCGGCTCCGTGATGGACTACAACCCCGCGCTCTTCTTCGCCGACCTGTCGAAGGATCACGGCTTCATCACGCCGACCATCGGCCCGTATGACTTCTGGGCGATCGAGTACGGCTACCGTCCGTTCGACGCCAACTTCAAGGGCAACAACGCCGAATGCGCGAAGGAAGGCGCGGCGACGACCGGCGCAGGCGAGGAGTCGAAGGACAAGCCCGAGGGCAAGCGCGGCAAGAAGGCGGAGAAGGCCGCCGAACCCGCAGCGCCCGCCACGGCAGCGGCCGCCTCGCTGGACGCGAAGAACATCCCGGCCGAGGTGCTCGCGCAGCTTCCGCCCGAGGCGAGAAAAGCGATCGAGTCGGGTGAAGCCAGCGCGTTGATGCAAGCCGGCGCGGCGGGTCTGGCCGCGCCTCCCGCGGGCGGCAAGGACAGCGGGCTGTCCTTCGCCGGCGCGCCGTCGGGCGAGGATGAGATGCTCAAGCAGATCGCCTCGCGCGCCGCGGAGCCGGAGCTGGCGTACGCCACCGACGAGGACGCCTCCATGCTCGGCGCGGACCCGCGCGTCAACCGCTTCGACTGCACCAAGAACCCCATCGAGTGGGCCAGGGAGCAGACGACGCTGATGGACAAGCGCATGGCCGACGTGCTCACCTGGGCGGTGAAGGACGGCGAAAGCTGGTATCACCTGACGCAGACGTACATGACGCTGGTGTTCCAGCGGGCGCGCGTGCTGGACTTTGTCGGGCGGTACATCGGCGGGCAGTACTTCTCCCGCTCGCACCGCGGCGACGGAGCGGCGCCGACGCCGTTCACCATGATCGACGCTGACACGCAGCGCCGCGCGATGACGTTCCTGGAAGAGACGGTCCTTTCGGACAAGTTCTTCACGTTCGACGAGAAGGTGCTCAACCACCTCGCGCCGCCGCGGTGGTGGCACGACGGCATGGACGCGACGATGACCGTGGACTTCCCGGTGCACGGCATCATCGCCTCGCTCCAGTGGTCCAATCTCTTCGACCGCTGGTTCCCGAACACGCTGCGCCGCATCCACGACGCGGAGCTTAAATCCAACGGCAGCGACAAGTTCACCGCCGCCGAGTACATCCAGCGGCTGGAGAAGGCCTGCTGGTCGGACGCGACGAACGTCAAGCGCCTCACCGACGGAACGTGGAACGACGGCAATCCGTTCCTGTCCAGCGTGCGCCGTTCGCTGCAGCGGGAGTATCTCGGCGTCGTCGAGCCGCTCGTGCGTTCGCAGCCCGGCTCGGCCATCTCGCCGGACCTGCACGCCATGGTGCAGTACTCGCTGAAGCGCACCGCTGCGGACCTCGACAAGGTGCTGGCGACGAACAAGGCGGACTTCGCCTCGCAGGCGCACCTGACGGCCTGCAAGTCGCGCATCGAGCGCATGCTCGCTCCGGAGCTGAACGAGTTCGGCGGCGGCGGCGGCGGCGGCATGATGTTCATGCACCCGACCGGAGGTAAGTAGGCGGAGAGCGTCGGACGGGGTGAGGGCAAGGGAGTTTCTCTCGCGGCCTCATCCTTCCCCAAGCACCTGTAAACCGCGAAGCCCCTCATGATTCAATGCAATCATGAGGGGCTTTCTTCTTGACGTGTGGCACCGGTTTTCCACCCGGTGCGCGAGCACGGCACGAGCCGGGTTCAACCCATTCGTCACCGACAACCGCCGTGCACGTCTTCCTCCTGCCCGCAGTCGGGAAGCGTCACGCGGTGCGACGCGCCTTCGCACGCCACCGCATCGAACCGAACTTCCGCGCGGCCTCGGGCGTCGGTGTTCCCGACGGACACCGCGACGAGTTCTCCGGACGCACTGCGAAGTTCCAGCGTGTACGCGCGGTCACACAGCAGACCGCTGAGTCGAACGCCGACGCCCCCTTCGCCGTATCTGGCACGAATCGTCGAGCCGGCCGGGCAGGGATTCTCCTCGCTGCCCGCGTATTCATGCCCCCCCATATCCACCATCGGCGGCGCGCCTTCGCCGCGGTCCTCAGCGCACGGTGAATTCACGAAGCGGGCCAGACCGTCGCGATCGAACGGCGTCGGCTCCGCTGTGTTGCCGTCGCCGTCTAGATCAAGTTCATCCGCGGGTACGGCCAAGTTGCTTCCCGCATCGATGCAGGCCGAGCGCGTGCCCAGGCGATAGTCTCCGTCTTCGGCGCTGAGGAACTTCGGATCGCGGTCGGTGTTGCCGCCGCCCCAGTTGAGTTCGGCGCTCTCACCAACGTAGATCCCGCCTTCGCCCGCTTCGACGTCGCTGTACTGCACGGACAGCACGCAGCGCCGCTGCGGCTCGAATTCGTTCTGGATCGCCGCCTGGGTTCCCCGCGCCGCGGCGTTTCCCCAGAGGACGGTGTTGACCAGTTCACACCGGTCGGCAAAGCCGAACAGACCGCCGCCGTCCCGCTCAGCGCGATTGCCGGAGAGCGTGCAGTTGACGATCCCGAAGTTGCGATTGTCATAACCCAGAATGCCCCCGCCAAACTGCGTCGCGAGGTTGTCGGCGATGATCGACTGACCGATCAGGACGCGCGAGTTCAGGAGGAGCGTCAGACCGCCGCCGCCGTTCGGCCAATCATCATAAAGGCCTCCGGCCGCCTGGGAGTTGCCGGCGATCGTGGATTGCATGACGACCAGGTCGCACTCGGCGGCGAAAACACCGCCTCCCTCCCGACCCGCACGATTCGCGACAACCGTGCAGTCGATCACGCGTACGCGCGACGCACTTACGCTCACGCCCGCCCCGGTGTACGTGGCCTCGTTGTTGGCGATCCGGCATTGGCGAAGCGTCAAATCGCTCGACCTTGCCCGTATCGCGCCGTAGTCACGGGCGGAGTTCCGTTCGAAGACACAGGCTTCCATCGCCACGCCCGTACTGTTGTACATGTCGAGCGCGCCGGTCTCAGACTCGGCGTGGTTATCCTCGAATCGGCAGCGAACAAAGCGGATATCCGATTCCTCGCTGAGAGCCACGCCGCCGCCTCGTGCACCATAGTCGGCGAAGTTCGCCCGAATCGTGCAATCCGACACGACCGTGCGGCGATCATCAGACGCGTGGAAGCCTGCGCCGGCGCCCCCCCGCAAGCATCCATTCGATTCCAAGGTGCATGCTTGGACGCGCAGGTTCCTGTTGCCGCCTGACCGTAAGCCTCCGCCTCGCTCCGCGCTGTTGCCACGCAGCGCGCAGCGGCTCACTTTCAGACCTGTGTTCCCGACGATCATCAAGCCCCCGCCGCCCCCGCCGGAACCTCCGGTGGCATGATTGGCCTCGAACAAGCAATCGGTGATTTTCGACCTGCGCGTTCCCCACACGACGGCGCCGCCTGCGTCGTCCAGGGACTCGTTGTCGGTAATCGAGCAGTCCGCCAGTAGCACGTTCCACCCGCCGACCACCTCGACCCCACCGCCGGAGTATTGGGCCTTGTTGCCGGTGAGCCTGCAACCGATGAGCCCCAAGTCGCATCCCCGACTGTAGATTCCACTTCCTCTATACGAGGCCTGGTTGTTACGGACGACCGTATCTTCGATCCGCACGGCGCCACCTAGGAGCAACAAGCCTCCTCCATACTGCCCTTTGAGATTCATGGGCGCTTCGCCGTCCTCCACGATGCACGCTCTCATCGTCATCCCCGAGTTTTGGCAGAACACCAGGGCCCCGCCCTGGTCATCGATCACCCGTCCTCTTCGCAGGGTGAACCCCTCGATCGTGGTCGCGGGCGATTCGCCGCGGTGCAGGTGGAACGCCCGCCCCTCGCCCTGGCAGTCGATGGTGCAGGCCCGTGCGCCGTTCGCACTCCGCAGCGTCAGCGGCTTGCCGAGCAGGTCAAGATTCGTGTTCCCCACTCCGCGGTACAGCCCGTCCGCCACGACAACCGCGTCGGTCTCCACGAACGCGGCTGCCTCGATCCCTCCCTGAAGCGTCGCCTTCGGACCGTGCGTCCCGTCGTACTCCGGCGCAAGCCCGTCCCACCCGTCGTCGCCGCCAAGATCGACGTAGTAGGTCGTCGGTGAGACGTGCGGATCGAACGAATCCTCAAACTCGGCCAGGTTGACCCTCGAGTCTCCATCGGGATCAGCCTCGGGGTCGGCCTGGTCAATGCCGCCGAAATGCAGGATTTCCCAGGCATCCGCCAGCGCGTCGACGTCTTCATCCAGAAACTCATCGGCGCCGATGTCCGTGCGATCGCCGAGGCGCCGCGCCTCGCCGTCGATATCGAATCTGCCCTCGCCGTCGTCGGCCGGGTCGCCCGCGCCGATGCACGGCGAACCGCTGCGCAGCCGATCAAGCCTCCGCGTCAGCTGAGGGTCAACACGCAGGTTGCCCTCGCCCACGTAGCCGCCCTGCACGATGCAATACTCGATGATCGGATCGCTCCGCGAGTTGACGAAGACCGATCGCTCACCGTTGCCCCAAAGAATGGAGTTGCGGATCGTTGGACTGCTGTCATTGCAATGCACTCCGTTGCCGCTCGGGCCGGCGAGGTTGGACACGATCGTGCAATGGTCGATCCGGGGGTCGCTGCGTACGCACGCAATGCCGCCTCCATCCAGATCGGAGGTGCAGCGCACAATCAGACAGTTCTCCACCGTCGGGCTTGAGTCCACGCAGAGAATCCCGCCTCCGAAACTCGTTGCGGAACACGCATCGATGATGCAGTTGCGGATCGTCGGACGGGTGTTGTAAATGCCGATGCCTCCGCCGCCAGCGCGTCGCCCGTTGACGATTGTGAAGCCCGAGACCACGGCGCGCTCATCCTCTCCCGTCCGAAAGAGGAAGCCTGACGCCGCGCCCTCGCAATCCACGACGCACCGCCGGGGTCCATGCTCCGATCGAACCACGATCGCCTTGCCGCGAAAGTCAATCGCGCGGTTGCCGGTTCCCCGGTACACTCCGTCACAAACGAGAACCTCGTCGCCGTCCGCGGCCGCGTCGATGCCCGCCTGGATCGTCGTGTAATCGCCCCCGTCCTGGCAGACACGGATGACTTCGGCGAAGACCGGCCCGTTGGAGAGAAGACAGAACGCCGTCACCATGGTCGAGCGAAACGACATGATTGACCTCCTGTTCAAACGATGGCACCCGGCGCCGCGGACGCGCTCGCGCGGGTCTTCACGGCGGAGTTCGCCGATACTGAGCAACTGGGAGTAGCCTACGGGGCACGCGGGCGCATGATACCCGCTTGCAACCACGAGGGGGTGCGAATGGCGAAAAAGCACGAAAGCGACTGGAACCGGCACATTTTGCCGGAGCCGGTCGAAAATGGGGCACGAGCGATCAGCGGTTTCGACGCCCCATTGCCCCCAGGTTGCGCCAAGGCGCGCCGGGCGCCGAAATTACCGGGCTGACTGCATGGAGCACACGAAGAAAAGACCGACGCTGTTCCGCGTGGACTCGGCCACCGCCGAGGCGATCGAGCTGGGCCTCTTTGATGACACCGGGCTGCACGAAGTCCGACGGGTTCCGATGCTGCGCGGCGAAGGCGGAGCATGGACGGTTGACGTCCCCGAGGTTCGCGCCGGTCAGATCTACGGATTCCGCGCGTACGGCGCGTGGGATCCGCGGCGGGGTCTGACCTTCAATCCGCACAAGCTCCTGCTTGACCCGCGGGCGAAGGCGATTGCCGGAGGCATGACGTGGAACGACGCGGTGCATGGCCACCGGCTTGGCGCTGGCGGACTTTGGCACGCCGACGAGCGCGACAGCGCTCCCTTCGTGCCCAGGAGCGTCGTTGTGGACGAAGCCTTCGACTGGGGCAACGACCGCCCGCCGCGCACGCCGTGGGCGGACACGTTGCTGTACGAGTGCCACGTCAAAGGCACCACGATGCTGCATCCCGACGTGCCCGCCGCGGATCGTGGCCGATACCTGGGGCTTGCCAGCCCGCCCATCCTCGATCACCTCTGCTCGCTGGGCGTCACGGCCGTCGAGCTGCTTCCCGTGCAGCACGCCCTTACGCGGCGCTGGCTGATCGAGAAGGGGCTGACCAATTATTGGGGCTACGACCCGATCGGCTTCTTCGCGCCGGACGCGCGGTTCGCCTCCGGCGATCGCGGGCAGCAGGTCGTCGAATTCAAGCGGATGGTTCAGGCGTTTCACGTTCGCGGGATCGAGGTCATCCTCGACGTCGTCTTCAATCACACCGTCGAGGGCGACGAGAACGGGCCGACACTGTTTCTGCGGGGGCTGGACCATGCCGCGTATTACCGGCTCGACGCGGAGGGGCGATGCGTCAACGTCACCGGCTGCGGCAACACGCTCAACACCAACCACCCCGCGACGCGGCGACTCATCCTCGATGCGCTGCGGTATTGGGTGGAGCAGATGCACGTGGACGGCTTTCGATTGGACCTCGCCTCCGCGCTGGCCAGGGGCGAAAGCGGGTTCGACCCCGACCACCCGCTGCTCGCGGAGATTGCGGCCGACCCGGTGCTTTCCTCAGTGAAGCTGATCGCCGAGCCGTGGGACGCGCAGGCCGACGGCTATGCGCTGGGGCGCTTCCCGCGCGGATGGTTGGAATGGAACGATCGCTTTCGCGACACCGTCCGCCGGTTCTGGCGCGGCGACGCGGGGCAGACCGCCGGCCTGGCGTATGCGCTGACCGGCAGCAGCGACGCGTTTGCCTCGAAAGGCTCGCCGCTGTCGAGCATTAACTACGTCGCCTGCCACGACGGCTTCACACTGCATGACCTCACAAGTTATGAGCATCGCCGCAACCACCACAATGGCGAGGAAGGCCGCGACGGTCAGCAGGACAATGCCAGTTGCAACTGGGGCGTTGAGGGCCCGACATGCGAGCAGCGCGTCATCCGCCGGCGGGAGCGCGCCCAGCGCAACATGCTCGCCACCGTCGCCTTCTCGCTCGGCGTCCCCATGCTCCGTGCCGGTGACGAACTGGGCCAATCCCAACAAGGCAACAACAACGCCTACT
>CAZGJA010000043.1:0-51504 GCA_964526695.1 uncultured Phycisphaeraceae bacterium | reverse complement strand
CTTCTTGTGGAGGTCGATGCCGACAAACTTCATGGTTCGCTCCTTGTGTGGAAGCCTGGGTATCTTGAACACGACCCAACCGTTTACCACGAGATCAGGACACCGTGAATCGGCTCGACCTCCTGCTTCATAGTTTCACCCAACTCAGACTCTAGCCGCCAAGTGTACTGCCTCTTTGAAACTGCAACGTATTGGAAACGGAGGAGGGCGGGCCTCTGGCCCGCCGGCGGGCGAGGACGCCCGCCCCCCCCCGGCTCCCCGGTGAACTGGGGCCTCTCTCGCGGCAAGCCCTTCGCCGATAAGATACTCAGGCGATCCGTGCAGGCACCCGGCGGGTCTGGAATCCCGGCCGCGCAGAGCGCGCGATCGGGCTTGAGGGCACTGGCATGAAACTGGGCATTCTCGTCGGCGGCGGTCCGGCGCCGGGCATCAACGGCGTCATCGGCGCCGCCACCATCGAAGCGATCAACAACGGGCTGGAAGTCATCGGCTTCTACGACGGCTTCAAAAACCTCGCCGCCGAGAAGTTCGACCCCAAGCCGGCCGTGTGGCGCATGCAGATCGCCGACGTCGGGCGCGTGCACATGCACGGCGGGTCGATCCTGCGCACGTCGCGCACGTCCCTGATCGCGGCGAACAAGACCGACGAATCCGCCGTCGTCGAGCCGGACCTCGCCAAGGTCGATCGCGTGCTCAAGCGGCTGGATGACCTCGGCGTCGGGTTGCTGCTGACCATCGGCGGTGACGACACGGCGCTGTCCGCGCGCTTCGTCTGCGAACGCTCGGCGGGGCGCATCCGCGTCGCCCACGTGCCCAAGACGATCGACAACGACCTCCCGCTCGACGGCGACGTGCCCACCTTCGGCTACACCAGCGCCCGCACGCTGGGCACCGAGCTGGTCGCCAACCTCATGGAAGACTCGCGCACCACCGGGCGATGGTACATCGTCCAGACCATGGGGCGCAACGCCGGGTTCCTCGCCCTGGGCATCGGCAAGGCCGCCGGCGCGACGGTCACGCTCATTCCGGAGGAGGTCGCGGGCACGACGACGATCGCGGACCTCGCCACGCTCGTGGAGGGCGCGATTCTGAAGCGGCGCGTGATGGGTCGCACCGACGGCGTCGCCGTGGTCGCCGAAGGGCTGGCGTACAAGCTGGGCGATGCCAAGGAGCTGTCACGCCTGCTGGGCAAGGAGGTTCCGGTGGACGCGGCGGGGCATCCGCGCCTGGCGGAAGTGCCGCTCGCCAACCTGCTCAAGGACGAAATCACCCGGCGGTTCAAGGAGCGCGGCGACAAGATCACGCTCGTGTCGCACACGCTGGGCTACGAGCTGCGCTGCGCGCGACCGCAGTCGTACGACATGGCCTACTGCCGCGACCTGGGGCACGGCGGCGTGCAGCTTCTGCTGGATTCCAAGCGTGACCTGCCGACGGGCTTGATGGTGACGATCCACCACGGCGAGCTGCGACCGGTGGCGTTCGAGGACCTCGTCGATCCGAAGACACGGCGCACGCGCATCCGCCAGGTCGATCTGAACAGCTACTCCTACGAGGTCGCCCGCGCGTACATGATCCGCCTCGAGCCGGAGGACTTCGACCTGCCCAACATGCTCGAATCGCTGGCGCGCGAGGCCAAGATGTCGCCCTTCCAGTTCCGCAAGACGTTCGAGCCGGCGGTCCTGGGCTGCTGCCGCCGCAGCGAGCCGACGACGATGCACGCGGCCAACGGCGGCTGAGGCGCGCATGGAGGCTCATCCACTGAAGGGCTTGCCACGAGCCGCGAACTTCAATCCGCACGGAGCGCAGCCCTCTCCGAGAACATCCTTTCCATCACCGGGTCGGGCGAAACGGGCGAATGACCAGGCGGTTCCGTTTCGTTGGATTGCGTTTGAGTTCCGGGGCGATCGTGTGGCTCACGGCGTGCACAGGTTGGAAACCTGTGCCACACAGGTTGGAAACCTGTGCTACACACACCGGTTGAAAACCGGTGCCACACCTTGCTTCACCGCATGCGCTGAAGTGGGTGCTGGCTGATCAATTGTCCTTCAGCGGAGCGATGATCACGTTGTTGTACTGCAGGAGCGTGCCCTTGGCCGCTTCGAGGTCGATGACCGCGATGTGGTAGTCGATGAGCGCCTGCAGAAGCTGACGCCGCCCCCCGGCCAGGCCGTTGAGCGCGCCGAGCTCCGCGTTGAGCTGGGCGAAGTCCTTGCGCTCCGCCCGCGCGTCGATGGCCTGCACCTGCCGCACGCCCGCCTCGACGGACTCCAGCCGCGGCAGCAGCACGTTCCAGTTGGTGTCGAGATTGCGGACGCCGACGCTGACCTGGGTGATGACCTCCTCGGTGCGACGCTTCAACTCCGCCTCGGCCTGCGCCAGCGTGAGGCGAGCGCGCATCAACCGCGACTTGGCCGCGCGGTTGCCGATGGGCACTTCGAACTCGATGCCGATCGTGTACTCGTTGAAGTCGTTCTTGGTGACCTCGTCGAAGGAGCGGTCGGCGCTCTTGCCCAGCCCGTCCACGGCGTAGTTGAATCGCAGGTCCAACCGCGGCAGCGTCTGATTGCGCGCCTGGCCGATGCTCGACAGCGCGTTGGACACCAGCAGCTCCGCCTCGCGAATCTCGGAGCGGTTCTCCAGTGCGGTCTGCAGCTCGCCGATACGGTCCACGCGGATGGGCGGGAACACGGGCAGCCCCTCAGGCAGGATTTCCACGTCGTCCATCAGGCTCAGTTCCGGGTCGTTCAGCAGCGAGAGCAGTTGATCCTCCGCGTTGCGCACGTTGGACAGGACGCGCAGGAAATCCGCACGGCTGGTTTCCAGGTTCGCCTTGGTGTCTTCAAGCTGTATCTTGTTGACGTCGAACTCCCGCCTCGCCCAGAGGTTTTCATAAATGCTCTCGAACCGCTGCAGCAGCCGGGCGGAGATGACGACCTCCCGCCGCGCCTGCACCAACTGCCAGAACGCGACCTCCGTCTGGCGCAGGGACTCCCGGATTCGCTGCTGGAACTGGTAGTCCGCGATCCGCTTGTTGTTCACCGCCACCACGATGGCCGAGCGGTTGAAGTCGATGCCGAACCCGCGCAGCAACGGCTGCTGCATCCCGAGGTTGAGCTGGCTGAAATACTGCGGATTGATCTGCTGAAACGCCAGGCTGGTGAACTGCCGCTCGAGGCTGTAGCTGGTGCTGACCTGCATGCCGGTGGGCAGCACCTTGCGAACGCCCGTCTCCCACGAGAAGCGGTCGAAATCCGTCGCGGCGAGTTGCGACCCGGACGGACGATCCTGAATCAGCTTGCTGATGTTGGAAAAGAGCGACGCGTCGAACACGGCCTCGGCCTCGACGACGCGCGTGGCCTCGATCGCCGGGTTGTAGCGCGCGACCTCCAGCGCGAAGTTGTGCTTGAGCATCCGCTCGATGGCGTCTTCGATGGAGAGCGTGACCTGCCGCGGACGCTTGACCTCACCGACGCGTTTGAGGAGGTTGGCGTAGTGCTTCACATCCGCCTTGTCGCCGTCGCGCAGCTCCTCCTCCGTGAGCTGCGGCACGACCTGCGGGTCGATGAGGTGGTTGCGGAGGCGCTGCGGGTCGATGCCTTCGGGGAGGCTTTCGCTCTCGACGGGCGGTGCCGGCTCGCCGGTCTCCTGAACCGTGATCTTCGTCTCGACGCCCGGCTCCGACTGCGCAGCGGCGACCGCCGGCAGCAGCACCATCCACCCCCACACCCAAGTCGTGTGCGTCATGTGCGGTCTCACTCGATGTTGAAGCGGGCCGTCGCGGCGGCTCTCCGCGCCGCGCGCGACCGAGCCTGACCGCCGGTGCGCGCCAGGACCGGCAGGTCCGTTTCGAGGCGGCATCGTAGCTGCCCGCGGCGCGCGGCGTCAACGCGAGAACGGCCACCCGCCCATGCGCCACAAGAATCGACGCGCGGGCATCGCGTTCACGGCGTTCCCCGCTTGCGGACGTGCGCGACGATCGAGTGGCAGATCTCTACCTGCGGGGTGGGTTGCAAGTCAGCCCACGGCGGAACTCGGCGGTTGGCATGGGCATCGTCACCCCCGCGCAGGCGGGGGTCCAGGGCGCACCGCCGCGCCGCTGGATTCCCGCCTGCGCGGGAATGACGAGTATGGCCTCTTATCGCGGACTGATCTGGGTCCGCCGCCGGGAATCGTGCCGACCACGATGGGCCGGCAACCTCACATGGCGAGGAAAACCTCCGTCCACCTGTTGCCAAGCCGGGCGCGGGGACGGATATTGCCGGTCGGCGCGGTTGAAGTTGGCGCGGCGCATGGGGCGAATCCCCGGCAACCTTCTTGCGCGGCTTGATGCCCTTGGCGATGCGACGCGAGGCTCTTGCCGCGAGTGCGGGCGGACAGCGCCTTCGCCGTGGTCTGCCGATCATCCTGGCTCTGGAACGTATCTTGCCGGGCTTCATGGCGTGGGGCGTCCGGTCCAAGTCGTCCGGGCCTAACCGTCGATGAGGTGATTATGAAAGTCGCGGTGCCGAAAGAGATCGCGGCGGGGGAACTCCGCGTCGCGCTGGTTCCGGAGTCCGTTAAAAAGCTGGTCAAAGCCGGCGTGGCCGTCGCCGTGCAGAGCGGCGCGGGCGAACGCTCGTTCCTTTCCGATGCGGAGTACAAAGACGCCGGCGCGGAAATCATCAGCGACGCGGCGGGACTTTTCGCACAAGGGGACTTCGTCCTGAAGGTGCAGCCGCCGGCCGGCGGCGACGGCGGGCGTCATGAGGCCGACCTGATGCGCGAAGGCGCGATGCTTCTCGGCAGCCTCTACCCGACGCGCAACGTCGAGATCATGCGGAAGCTGGCCGCGCGCCGCGTCACCGCGTTCTCCACCGACTGCATCCCGCGGACCACCCGCGCGCAGGCGATGGACACGCTTTCCAGCATGGCCAACATCGCCGGATACAAGGGCGTGCTGCTCGCCGCGGAGGCGCTGCCGCGCTATTTCCCCATGTTCATGACCGCCGCCGGCACGACCTTCGCCGCGAAGGTGTTCGTCATCGGCGCGGGAGTGGCCGGCTTGCAGGCGATCGCGACGGCGAAACGCCTTGGCGCGCAGGTCACGGCCACTGACGTTCGGCCCGAAGTGAAGGAGCAGATTCAAAGCGTCGGCGCGAAGTACATCGGCATCGAGCTGGCACAGAGCGCGTCGGCGGGCGGCGGCTACGCGGCCGAACTTTCGGAAGAGGACAAGAAACGCCAGCGCGAGTTGCTCGTCGAGCACTGCGGGATGGTGGACGTCATTATCACGACGGCGCTGATCGGCGGCGTGTTCGCGCCGAAGATCATCACCGCCGACATGGTGCGCAAGATGAAGCCCGGCACCGTGCTCGTCGATCTGGCCGCGGAGGGCGGCGGCAACTGCGAACTGACGAAACCGGGGCAGACGGTGGTGGAAAACGGCGTGACGATCCTCGCGCCGCTGAACCTGCCGTCGACCGTTCCGCAACACGCCAGCGTGCTCTTCTCGCGCAACCTGACGAACTTTGTGCTGGCGTTCTGGAAGGACGGCAAGTTCAACCTCGACCTGGGTGACGAGATTCTCAAAGGCGCGGTCATTACGCACAACGGAGAGATCGTCCACGCGAAGACGAAGGAAGCGGCGAGTCGGAACCCGTAGCGCCAGCGAGGGCAGCGTGCAAAGGCGAATGGCGAATGCCAGAATCGGAACCCGTAGCGCCAGCGAGGGCGAGCGCAATGGCGAATGCTGAATGCCGAAATCAGAACCCCTCACGCAAGTGAGGGGCCCTGCGTGCGTGCCTCGCAGACTTAGGGGCTGGCGGTAGAACTTCATGCGGCAAGGGGTCGGAGACGCGCAGCCGATATGACGGTCAACCCCCCCTTGCGTGTGGGGTTCTGAAGGGCTCATGCCTTCCACTTGCGTGGGAGGTTCTAAAGAAATCATGCCCCCCACTTGCGTGGGGGGTTCTGAAGGACTCAGGAATCAAGCGATGTTCGATCGACGACGATTACGATGGATCGCGCCGCTGCTGGCGGCGGGGCTGTGCCTGACGGGGTGCGGCAATGACACGGCGTCACCGCCGCAGTCCGGCAACGATAACGCCCCCGCCGCCGCGGAGAAGCCCAGGGACGCCGAAAAGCCTGAGCAGCCGAAGCCCGAGCAGGCCGCGACCGGCGACGAGAAGAAAGCCACGTCGGCGACGGGATCTACCGAAGCCCCATCGACCGGCGCCCACGGCGGATCCGGCGCCTCCGCCGACGCCAAGCTGGACTTCATGTCCATGCTTTTCGTCTTCATGCTGGCCACCTTCATCGGCATCGGCGTCATCCGCCGCGTCTCGCGCCTCCTGCACACGCCGCTGATGTCGCTGACCAACGCCATCTCCGCGATCGCCGTGGTCGGCTCGATCATGGTGACCGGCAGCACGCATTATCCCGGCTGGATCCGCTTCATGGGCGGCGTCGCCCTCTTCGCCTCCATGACCAACATCGTCAGCGGGTTCCTCATCACCGACCGGATGCTCAAAATGTTCAAGACGAGGGAGGCGGGCAAATGAACACCTCCACTCAACTGGCCTATCTGCTGTCCACGGCGCTGTTCATCTTTTCGCTCCACTGGCTCAGCGACCCGAAGACGGCGCGCAAGGGCGTCTTCGCCGGCGTGGGCGCGATGCTCGTCGCCGTGCTGGCCACCTGGTTCGGGCTTGAATCGGGCCACCACTGGGGATGGATCATCATCGCCATCGCCGCGGGATGGATCGTCGGCGTGCCGCTTTCGCGCGTTTCCCTCACCGCCGTGCCGCAGCGAACGGCGCTGTCCCACGCGTTCGGCGGACTGGCGGCCGGCCTCGTCGGCGCGGCGGAGTTCTACTACTGGCGCAGCCACGCCCCGGAGAACCTCACCGCGTTTCGCATGACCGCCGTTATTGTCGAGGTCATCCTTGGGTTCCTCACGCTGACCGGCAGCCTCATGGCCGCCGGCAAGCTCATGGAAATCAAGCTGGTTCCGCAGCGCCCCTACACGTACAAGAACCAGAACCTCTATAACCTCGCGATTCTGTCACTGGCGGTGCTGCTGGGCATCCTGCTGATCGTCAATCCGACGATGGGCGCGGGCGGGTTCCTGTTCTTCATCGTCATCCTGATCGCGCTGGCCTTCGGCGTCCTGCTCATCCTTCCGATCGGCGGCGCCGACATGCCCACGGTCATCGCGCTTTTGAACTCCTACGCCGGGCTGTCCGCCGTGGCGATGGGCTTCGTGCTGGACAACAAGCTGCTCATCACCGCCGGCGCGCTCGACGGCTCCAGCGGTCTGATCCTCTCCATCATCATGTGCAAGGCCATGAACCGCTCGTTCGCCAACGTGCTCTTCGGTGCGTTCGGGCAGGTGCAGCAGACTGCCGCCAGCGGCGAGCAGAAGGCGTACAAGGCTGAGTCGATCGAAGGCGCGGCGCAGATGATGGAGCAGTCGGGCCTGGTGGTCATCGTGCCGGGGTACGGCATGGCCGTTGCGCAGGCGCAGCACAAGGTGCGCGAGCTGTACGACCAGCTCAAGAAACGCGGCATCGCCTGCAAGTTCGCCATTCACCCGGTGGCGGGGCGCATGCCCGGACACATGAACGTGCTGCTGGCCGAGGCGGAGATTCCCTACGACGACCTCATCGAGATGGAAGCGATCAACCCGGACATGCCGCAGGCCGACGTGTGCCTCGTCATCGGCGCCAACGACGTGGTCAACCCGGCCGCGCGCCACGCAGGCAGCCCGATATCCGGCATGCCGATCATCGACGCGGACCGCGCCAAGACAGTGTACGCCATCAAGCGCAGCAAGAACCCGGGCTTCGCCGGCATCGACAACGAGCTGTACTTCGGCGAGCACACGTTCATGCTCTTCGGCGACGCCAAGGCCGTCGTGGGCGATCTCGTCAAGCAGCTTGCCGGCGGCGGGATGCACTGACCGAAAGCCCGGTGGAGGTTGCGGTCGGCGTCACGACTCGGCAGGGTAAAGGCGAAACCGGGCATTGGGCGTTCGTGTCGCCACTCATCGCGGGGGGGAGTCCGGGGGGCGCCTCCAAGCCGCTGGGTTTGGGTGTCGCTATGGATTCTCGCATTTCAGATTCGAGCCACTCCCAACGTTCGGTTTTCCCGAAAGCGACTCGGCCGGATCCCCCGAAGCCGGGCCAGCTTGATCCCCGAAACCGGGTCAGCTTGCTCCATGAAACGGGTCCGCTTGATTCCTGCAGGGGATCCACTTGAGTAGCCGTGGGCGCAGCCCACGGAAACCCGTTCGCGCTGAAATCCAACCTCGAACGGGGTTGTACGTCCGCCGCGGTTTTGGAGCGGGCTTTGGAAGCGAGGGTACGACGCCGCCGGGGTCGATTGGCCGTGGGAAGCGTTTTCCGTGGGCGGCGCGAACTCGAAAGCGAGCGGCCTCGACGCACGCGTCCGCCGCTGCCGACCCGGAGATTCCGGATGTGGGATAGGGGCGCTCCCATGAAACGCATGGACAGCGGCGTTGACACCGCGAGATTGCATGAAATCGGAGTGACGGGACGCCAGTTGAACTGTTTATCGAGGGGGTACGGGCCCGGGGGTCTGGAATCCGTGTTTCGATCCCTCCATAAAACCGTGCGAGCCTGCCGCGATGCGAGGGCCGCCAAGTGAGCGGTGTGACGGCGGGGATCACCTTCAAGAGCTTCTGGGACTGTCCGCGTGTCACGCACCCGATGATGCAATCCTACCCGGCAAGGTCATAATAGATGAACAGCTTGTTCGAATCGCGTTCGGCCAACAGCCGAAGAAAGTGACCGAGAAGCTCCGGATCGACCCAGTCGTCCTCCACTTCGCAATCAATGTGAACAGGATTGCCGGAACACCGAACGCGAAGCCAAGCCTCTCTCTTGTCGATGTCAACATGGTCGTCAAGGTCCGCAAGCGGCAATGAGCCGCCGGCCATGTCCGCCAAGCGCTGCGCTATCCGGACATAACTGCCCTTATCATCGATACACTCGGACTCGAAATGCCAGAGATGATTGCAATGGGGCGTCCAAGGGGGATACTCATGCGTCATGCCCAGACAGACGAGCGGAAGATTGTAACCAGGCTTGTCCGGAGCCTCGCGGCCCCGACTTTTTCCCGCATCCAGGCGGCCATAACCGCGCACCCTCACGATGAGCCCGGCCCGCCCCTTGGGTGAGGTTCGTCAGACGGACACGAAACATCAGGCGAGGATCGCCTGAGCTGAAATCGGATCACCGATTGGCGGGAGGGACTGCCTTGCCCGTGCGTGGTTCCACTGAATCAACCGCCGGATCTGCTCACTGGCGTCCGCCAGCGACCCAACCACATGGGTATCCGGACCGCAACCGATGCGCTCCTTCGCCTTGGTCAGATCGCCTTGCGCGCCCCACAGACCCACAACAAGGATGGCTTCCGGGAGGCGTTCGCGAAGACGCCGACACAGGTAGCGCGCATGCATGGCCGCGGCGGGGGGAGTGGCGGAAATGCAGACGACATCCGGCTTTCGCGCTTCGACCAGATCGACCCGCTCGTTCACCAGCGCTGCAACCGATACGACATGGGTCAGGCAACCTCTCATTTCCAACACTTGGGCCAGCATGAGACCGACGATTTCATCCGCCTCGTCGTGTGCGGCGAGGCAAAGCACGCAGGGCTTCGAAGCACCGGCCAGAGGGGTCAGGGTCGCAGCGCCCTCGCCCGCATCGACCTCCGCCGCGTCCAACTTCGCCTGGATCGCCTGCTGGCGCTCACCGAGCTCTTCAATCGACGCTCTCAAACTTTGAAGGATGAACACATGCCGGTTTTCGTCGAACTCACCAAGGTGCCAATGCGTCTCGGCCATGGCCAGCGCGGGCATGAGCACCGCATCGTAGACTTCGATCAGAGGCCGTTTGGCCAAGTCATCCAGAAGCAGTTCGGCCGCCTCTTCCTGATCTCCTGCAAGCAGCCGCTGATAGATGCGTTTCTTCAGTTCGAAGACCGGCTGGTTGCCCAATAGCGTGTCCAGGAAGGACAGTTGCGGCACATGCCTGCCGACCACCAGAAGGCAGACGGTCAGCGGCGTCGCCAGAAGCAGTCCCAACGCACCCCACAGCCAGGTCCAGAACACCGCGGCCACCAGGAGCGCGACCGCGGAGATGCCGGTGTTCTTGCCGTAGAGCCAAGGCTCCATGACGTTGTTGACGAAAAGCTCCAGAACCACAAACAGGCCGATCGTCAGGATGGGCGCGACCCAGTCCGGCGATACGGCCATGGACAGTCCGATCGGCGCCGCCGCGGCGCTCCAGGCTCCAATGTATGGAATGAACCTCAGAACGGTTGCCAGAATGCCCCAGAGGATGGCGTTGGGAATGCCGATGTAGTAAAGCCCGACGGCGATTGGAACGCCGAACGTGACGTTAACAAACAATTGCATCAAAAGGTATCGGCTGACCCTCTGGGTGGCGTCCTCGAGCGCTTGCGTGGTCAGAGTCACCGATCCCCGTCCGACCAGACGGATAAAGCGATCGCGCAAGTCCTCGCGCCGAATCAGGAAAAACACCACGAGAACGACGACAATGCCGGTGGAGCCCATCGCCACGAGCATGGAACCAAACATGCCCCCGATGACCTCGACTGGGCTTTGCGGGGAGGAAACCACGCGAACCAGGGACGGGTGCTCCATGAGACCACCGGAACCTTCGACCGGCCCGGGTTGCAGGATATCCTGGCTGATGCCTTGAGCGGTTCCTCTCACCCTCCCCAGCGCAGCGCTGAGATAGTCGTTCACCGGACGCAATTTCGTTCGAATGTTGCTCTGATACTCCGGTATTCTCGGCGCCAGGTCCATCACTTGAAGCGCCGCCGTCCATGCCCCTGCGCCCAGCGCCGTGAAGGCGACGAACACCGTAATCACCACCGACGGAATGCGACCCAGCTTTCGTCGCTCCAGGCGGTCGCACACGGGAACCAGCAGGAAGCTCAGCAGCAGAGCCAGCGTCAAGGGGACCAGAACGCCCTTCGCCAGGTGGAGCACGGCGACGACCACGGAGATTGACGCCAGCGTCAACATCCACGGCGCTCTGGCAAAATGGTCCGGTCGGGTCATTCTGTTCTCGACAGCCTTGCGCCCAGGTCACGGCGCCTGTGCAAACAACCGCTCCCCTCAGTCACTCTGAAAAGCAAAACGACGACGGAGAACTACCCGCGGAATGCAAATGAGTCCGCCAGCCGACTGGAACGACAAAAACCCAGGCCGCCAAAGGACCATGAGGATCCCAGGTGCAATTCACAGCAAGTTCCGCATCGTCGCGGCATACTCTACAGATGATGCATACAGTAATAAATGCAACCCGACAGCCTGGTCCGATTCAGGATTCGTGGGGATGAACTGAACGCGCGGCCATCGCCGTAGGGGCGATTGATCACCGCTTGATCTCGATAACCTGTGTGTTCCTGTCCCAGAAGCTGTCGTGGCAACTGATATTGGTTCCTCCCAGCAACCACACCAGGAGAACGACGACGATTACCGTGCCGATGACGCCGATCCAAGTCTTGTTCATGTTCACTCCTTCACGTCCCGCGTTTACACATTCCACCGTGGCAGGCGGCCAGGGAAGCTGCGCCGCCGACGCCGGCCATGCCGGGATTCAAATCCGACCGAATCCCGCAATTCCGCCCGGTCGGATGGCGACATTTATCTGAGCGGCCCCAACCCAGGTGCCAGTCCCCAGGAAAGTTGCCCTGCTCTCCGGCGGTCAGGCGGCGGCGCTTTCCCTGGAGGGGGAAAGGTCCGCCGTCGTTGAAGCGGGACGTCGTGTCGATCGCTCCCGTATCGCTGGCCTGGCACGGAGAACCTACTTGCCCGTCATCTGCTGCACCATCGCCCGACACGCCTTCTCACAGTTGCGGCATGCTTCAGCGCACGCTTTCATGTGCTTGTCGTTGGGGATTTTTTCACACGCCGTGGCGCAGTCACCGCAGATCCTGGCGCAGGCTTCAGCGATGATCCCTGCAAACGGCCCGCCTCTGGAACAAACCTCCGCGCAGGCGGAACACACGGTCGCACAGTCTCGACAGGCCATCAATGTTGCCAGGTGCTCCTTCTTGCCGTCGGACAGCATGTGCGCGCAGTGGGTCGCACATGTGTCACAGGCGCGTTGGCAGTCCGAGCAGGCCTTCGCGCATTCCTGAAGGATCACATTGTGTTCCATGTGATCCTCCATTGCCGCCACTTTCGGTTGTCCCTGTTGAGCGAACGCCGCCACCACTACAAAGGCCGGCAAGACGACACAGAAACCAATCCACTGCCGAACATTCATAGCGCATTCCCCCCTTATGCTCCCTCACCACATTGGAAGTGGCAGGAATACTCCTCTCGACACCAATCATCAGGAACAACCTGAAGATTCAAGTCTTGTCAATGCTGCGGATCCGTCATCCGATACAACTTAATTGTGTCGTTGCACCGGATCGTGGCGCAGGCCAATGTCGTTCCGCTGATTCAGATCTCCGCGATGTTCTCACTCTCCGAGTCGCCGGACGATGACGGCTTGCCCGCGGATTGGCTTGTGTCAGTGGCCGCAGGCGCGAACCAGCTCTGAACCAGCGGAGACAGCACGGCGGCCAAAACCGTACCGGCAATTGAGAGCAAAGCCGACTTCGGGGCACGCGAAGCGTCCTGTCCTCGTATGGGCTGGCTTTTTTCTGACGTTGAGAGTGATGCCTTCTCCCGTCTTCTCTGGATTCGGTTGTGCTTGGCAGGCGTCAACAGGGCGCCCACCACAACACCCACCGCCACCATCGAACCGGTCACAATCCACGGGTGCCGTGCCGTGCAGGAGCTGACGCCGGCGATATCCGTCAGCGTGTCCTTCATGTCGCCCGCGCTTCGAGCAATTGCCGCCCTGGCGTCCGCCGCTCGGTCCGCCAGGAAGCAGAGCTCACTCGCCCCTGGCGACAGGCGCTGGTTTTCGATTATGGGCATCCCGCCCAAATCGTGTTCGCTGACAAGCTTGTCGGGCCTCATGCTTTTCAACCATCCTTTTCCGAGCGTTGCTTCTGCGGGCGGCGACCACGCACAGCACTCCGATTCCAACGCTCCCCAGCGCCGCAACCCCCGTCAGAAGAGCACCCATCCAGGCGTGGGCGCCGAACAGCGTCCCCAGTCCTTCTGCCAGACCGCTCAAGACAAGCCAACTGGCCATGAGGATAAGGCCTGCGACAGCGACGAACCCAAGCGCGGCCACCACCATCGAGGCAACCGTGCTGCGAACAAATGCCTTTGCACTGTCAATCCTGGCGACCGCGTAATAAGAAGCGTATTCGCGAAGCTCGGCAAACTGCCGCAGCAGGAGTTTAAGCGCCCTGCGTTTCCCCAGAGGCTGTTGCGCAGCGTCCGCCGCGGCATCGGCTGTCGGCAAAGTCCTGGTTGCTTCGCGCGGTGCGCCATCTCCCTCTGGAAGATGCTGCTGCCCTGCGCGTTCGCCCGTTGAAAGTCGCAAGTGTGGTTCCGCTCTCATGGCGTGCTCGCTCTCATCCCGCCCGGCGATCAACGACGCATCCAGAAGCGGCCGAGCACCATGCCGACGCCCGCCGCAATCAACATGGACTTGAGAGGCTGCTCCCGGATGTATCGCTCGATGCTATGCTCCACCTCTCGGGCCTTGTCACGACCCTCCTTGGCGTAATCGGCGGCGCCGGCGCGCACTTGCTCGACCTTCTCCTGCGTCATCTCGCGGGCCATCCCTCCGAGTTGCTGCAGATCCTCGACCACGGTCCGTGGTTTCTTGTTTGCAGAAATGCGTTTGTTGAGAACTACCATATTTTGCCTTTCACGGTGATTAGCGCCGTTTTGTTTCATGCCATGATTCCTGGGTTGACCTTCGCAGTTATGACCAGGCAATGCACACGTGCGTAAAGTTCAGCCTGATTTTGCCGTGCGCGGTCTACGGGTTTTTGGGATGTTCGTGAGTGTCGTCATCCGGCCTGGGTTTGCGTTCCACTTTGAGATCCGGCTGCGGCGCCTTTGCCTTCTCGGGCGGAGAGTCCTCCTTGCCCAGCCCGGCACGTGATTTCGCCACAATCGGAGATTTGCGAATCGTCACTTTGGTCGGTCCATGGTCCTTGGACCGGATTTCGCTGGGTACGCCCGGCTCCGCGGTTTCCAGCCTCTGGCGTTCCTCTCGATAATCCTGAACCTGCTTTCCCCGCTGAGCGATTTTCTCTCGCTCTTCCGCGTCCAAGGACTGCAAGCGCATCGGCGTGTCCGCTCTTCTGCCCAGTTGATCCAGCAACGCGCCAACCACGGTGCTTCTCGCTTTCGATTTCAACTCACCGGTGGTCAGCCTGTTCTGCTCCGCAAGCGTGCGCGAAGGCCGCGCAGACTCATCGTCGAGCCGAATTCTGAAATCCGCCTCAATGCGTCGCTCCCAATCCGGATCCTGCTGATGCTGCCAGCGATCTCGCGCGAAGATCGGATCGTAACCTTGCCGGCTGGACTGGAATGAAAACGAAGCAAAAAAACCGGAATTCCGGTAACTCGAGGCGTAATAGTCGCCGAAATAGTAATGGTTGTCCCGGGGACGAACAAAGAGATGATCGCTGAAGACGGACAGATTGACGACCGCCTTCGGGGAGTACGAGAAGTCGCGACGCATGGAAACGGCCGGATCGAAGTAGACCGGCGCATAGAGAATGCCGCGACGGTCCACCGAGTAATCCCAGTATCCGTCAACGAATACGTATCCGCGCGGCGCACAGACGTAATGCGCGGGAATCCAATCCCAATCCCGATGGACGATCTGCCAGTAGCCTGGCCGCCAGGCATAACGGCGCTCATGCCAAACCCAGCAACCCGGCGTCCAAGTGTGCTCCATTGAAGGCGCCGCGGTGTTGGGCCCGCCTTCGACAGTCTGCGGCGGCTCCGGCAAATACTCCATCTCGCTGGCCTGGGCATCAGCCCACAAACCAGGCGTCCACTGATAACCTCGACTGCTCCTTCCCCAGTATCCGGGCACCCATTCGCGCCCCGGCGGCAGGGCGCGCCACACGCCGCTGATCCAAAGGAAGTCGTTGCGCTCGTCGTCCCAAGCCCAATACCCCGGAATCCAATCCACGTTGGCCCCATCCGGCCTCTGGTCGGGCGCCAATTCCTCAATCGGCTCGGGAGGCGCCTGCTTGACGACCATTCCAGGTTTGGGGTCGAACGTGATTGTCTCCGCAAAGGCCTCATGGACCGGGCCGCGCGTCTGGACTTGCGCGCCGCCATCCATATCGGCCTGGCTCTGCTGAAAGAGGGGAGTCTGTGCAAACCCTGAGGAAGTCCCCCAGACCAGTAGCGCCGTGACTATCCCAACAATGCAACCATAATGCATCTTCATGCGTCGCCTCCCTTGCGGTACTTCAACCTGTCCTTCATGTCTTCATCCTTGTTCTAATCAAAAAACACCGGGATCCTATCAACTCTTCCAGCACGGAAAGTTCTGGACGACCGGACCGCAGATCTGCACAGCCAAACGTCTCAAAGTTTCCAGTGCACAATCCTTCCGTCGCTTCCCATGGTGCTAACTCCTCCGCGCGGTCTTGGCGTTGTGGCCCTGTACCGGGCGCTCACCCGCCAAAATCTTCCTAATGCATGTCCCTCTGCGAAGTCAGCTTCTGCCAGCCGGGCTTAAACACTCGCATGTTGTTAAAGCCCTGAACTGCCGCGTAATCGTACACCGTGTCCGCCGCGGGGCATCTCGGCCCGTCGCAGTAGATGATGATGAACTGATCAGCCGCGACGTCGTGGCTGATGTCAGTCAAATACTCTTCCTTCTGCTCCGCGGGCACGTTCAGGGCGCTACGGACGTGGGCGACGGAAAAGGCCTCGGGTGTGCGCGCATCGATGATTACCGCGGTTTGGTTTCTCAAATGCCCCCGAATCTCCTCCAGCGTGACGTCATACCGTGCAGTCGTTGCGCTCGTGCCGCCGCGGCGTGCCTGGAGGTTTTGCGCGAGCCGCGCAGGTGCTCCCGCGTCCACGCCGCCGACCCCGCGGTGGGCATCGGTCGAGAGGCTGCCACCCGTCTCAGGGGTCAGCGCTGTTTGGCTCGGGTCATAGCCGAATTGGGAACGACCGCCTCCCGCCTGGCACCCTGTGAGAACCAGGACCAGCGGCAAGGCAAGCCGCCTTTTGGGTCTGCCGGCGGGATTCCGTCTCCCTTGAAGGTGAGTTATCATCCACATCGCACATCTCCCAAAAACATCGGAAGTGAACACCGTCGCACAGCGCGGCAAGATCGCTCGCCGCCGTAAGACAGGCGATCAAATGCGCCCTGCAAGCACCAACACGACCACGACCAACAGCACCAGCCCAAGCCCGCCGCTGGGAAAATAACCCCAGTTCCGGCTGTGCCCCCAGCGCGGCAGCGCCCCCATTAACAACAGAATCAGCAATACGATAAAAACTATACCTAGCATACGTCTGCTCCTTTCCTAGAGCTGCCGGTTCCAGCGAGCCGCATCATGCCCTTGCCTGCAAGCAAGCTCGCCAGAATGTGCCAAATCTTCTTCCCCCGGGCCCGCGCCCGAGTAATCAAGGATCAGGCTCCTCCCTCGGCCTTGACGGAAAGCCCCGTGGCCTTGTCCGTCGCCTTTGCGGCGTCCCCCTTTATTTTGTCCGGGTCCACCGAAAGTTGAACCTCGACCTTGCTGCCGCTGCGATTGGGGCCGGAAACCGTAAACCAGCCTCGATAAAGCCCGACGGCGGCAACACACACAATTAAGACAATTAGCATACTGAGCAATGTTCGCATAATGGAGTGCCTTTGTATCAGGGTGATCAAGCGTTGACATACATTGTAACTTCCGCCTCAGCCTTGCTCTCTTCAATTGCGGGATGCACCTGCATCGGGATTGCACGCATGGCATTTAGAGAGACTTGAGATACTCCACCACGTCGTTCTTCTCTTCAACAGAAAGCCCCAAGGCAAAAAACCGATCGTAGTGATTAACCACGTCCAACAGGGTTCCGAAACGACCATCGTGATAGAATCCGCCTTTTGTATGGGTCCAGAGACCCTTCAGCGGAGTTGTTCTATAACGCCGGTCCGGCGAACGATCCGCTTGAAAGCCATCGATCCCAATTTCTTCGGGTGTATGCAGGTTCCAGCCTGGCTCGGTGTAGAGGGGCTCGGCATGGCATCGTCCGCAGCCGGCCTTTCCCTCAAAGAGTTGATCGCCGCGCTGGGCCGCCTGCACGTCAAAACTGCCGACCGGCGGGGTCGGTGCCGCGAGACTCAATTGGTAGGCTTGGAGTGCCGGCAGCTTGGGCGTCACCAGATCGAGCTCGTGACGAATGTCTCCGAACCCTGCGGACGCGGCAATCGGGAACTGCTCCGCATCATCCAGGCGGGGATCATAGAAATTCCCCTGTCCGTGCATTTCAATATTGGCTACAAAGGCGTTCCAATAGGTGACGTCTCCCCAGCCCGTCGACGTGCTTAAGGCAATTCCGGCAAGGCCGAAAGCCGGAGGAATCAGAGTCGCGGCCGTTTGACCGTCAGGCCGGAAGCTCTTGCCGTCAAGAAGCAGTTGAGCATCGAACTTCCCGGGCCCCCATTGATTGAGGACACTGCGCACCGTCGCGCCGTCCGTGCTGAGCAACTGTTCCAGCGGCGCAAGGTTCGGCGCAAGAGCAATAATGGCTCCGACATTGAGATCGCGGTTGGCCCAGCCATCCAACCGGCGGCCGATGCCGGGCGAAAGAGAATCGTCAACCGTTGAGTGACAGAGCGCGCATTGAATGCCGACGGATTCAATCCTTCCCTGAGCGTCAAAAAACCCGGTGACGCCGACCACGGCGTTCGCCCGGAGCAGCGCCAGCGTATTGGCCGGATCGTTCAGGTCCATTGTGGCCGCTTCAATCCCGGTTCGTATGGCCGAGGGAAGCACCTCCACATCGACCTTAAGACCCAACGCCAGGGCGGCGCGAGGACTTAAACCGGCTCCGATCCCTCCATTCTGCTCTCCGGCGATAGCCTTGTGGAGCTGAAGCATATCTCCCCAAAACGCCTCGTCGCCAAAAGTATCGAACCGGAAAACATTGCGTCCGTTGGTGAGCATTAACCGGGCCGCCTCCGATTCAGGAGTGCGCTGGTCGTTGCCGGCGTTATCAATGGGGTCCGGCTTGAAATTGCAGGAAGGCCCGACGATGAGGCTGGTTTGTGCAAGAATTAGAAACCGACACCCACCCCCGAATAGCTTTCTGATGCTGATCACCGCTGCTCTCCTTTCAAACCCAATCACGGCGAGAGGCCCGCTCGTGGCCAGAGCTCCGTGGGGATTAGCTTTCCACGCACCTCCGCGGCCGACTTTGACGTCGGGGACCCAGAGCGTCAGAACGCAGTCTCTGACGAGGATTCTCTTTTGCGGATACTCAACCGCATCACCGCCTCGCCTTGGCCCATGCCTAGCAGCAGCTAACCTTGCATGCCGCTTTTTCCATGCGCTGCCATGCATCGTGCGCCGCACCCGTCACATGGATCCAGCTCAACTGCGACTCTCCCCGATGTTGATCCCACTGACGGCCTAACTGCGGTTCGACTTCCTTGAACGTCTTGCCGCTGTTGCCGGCGAAACTCTCCCACCCATACTGGTAGGCGGGACCGTACTGCTCGTACGGCGTGCCCTGTGTGTAGTACGGACGGTTCCTGAACTCATGGCGCCAGAACTCGTGCTCGGCGGTTGAGTTCACCGGCTTGAATCCAGCGCGGCCCGCCGCGATCTTCTCGACCGCCATGCCGCCCGCGGCCGCCCCCGCAACGACATCCGCTCCAACCTCGGTGCCAGGGTCGACCGCGCCCGCGAGCACCTCGCCTTTGGGGCGTCTTGTTGGTGGGGCAACATTGCCGGCAAGCGGAGGAGCGCAGGGTGAGCAATGCCCTTCTTCACAAGCGTCGTCGTTTTTTTCGAGGGTCGGCGTAATCTCAGTTGTTTTCGGTTCCATTCTCAAGTCCCTTTCGCAGTCTTTGGTCTTGAATTGCAAAGCTGTTGCAACACTTTATCTCTGTATCGTTGACGCTTTTATTCCAGTGGTCGTCTGGACGCCCGATGCTCGCGGCCGGCAGGCGCGCTATGCAAGGACCGGCTCCCCATGAATTAAGCGTTCAGCCAGCTCGGTAAAGCTCTCGTCCGCCGCGCGCTCATCGTTAAGCGTCGCTTGAAGCAGGTCGGCGGAGGTGTCCTCGCCCAGCATCTCGGCGTAGGTTCTTGCGCACCCACAACCGGCCATTTCGTAGTGCTCGACGCGTTGTGCCGACGAAATCAATCCCGCGTCCTTGATCGCCGGGTCGCCGTCAGCGTGGATCATGTCCTCGGCCTCTTCGAGGATCCCCTTCATGGCCTTGCACGTCGTCCGTGTGCGTTGTTGCTTGAGCAGCAGGAAGGCGCCCTGCAGGCGCCGTACGTGCTCCCGCGTCTGGTCCAGTTGCCTCTCAAACGCCAGATTCAGGTCTTCTGACGAGGCCGCCTTGGCCATGCGGGGCAGCGCTTTGATTAACCGGCTTTCCGCATCGAGGAGGTCGTTCAATTCGTGGAGATACAGCGATCTGAGCGAATCCATGATCATGGCTTGTCTCCTTTCACGCGGGTCCGATCGCGGGAGAGTCTCCCCCATTTGTAAACAAGTGGAGAAGACTCCCCCCCGATAGAACGGACTCCAGTCGCCGTCACTCCTGGTCGTTCCGCATCAGTTGGCGGTGACCAGCAGCACTTCGACGCGGTGGTCACGTCGGAGTTGCACGTCGCCGAACGCGCCGGTCTTGATCCTGTCAGCAGGAACTCCGGCCTCGATCAGCGCTGTGCGAATGGACTTGACGCGTCGGTCGCTCAAATCCCGCGAACGCTTGTCGCTGTTTCGCGAATCCAGGGTGCCGTCGATTCCGACTTGGATCGACGGGTTTTTCTGCATATAAACAGCAATGTCGGACACCTTGTAGAAATCCGCCTTGTCGATTTCGGCCAGGTCGGCCTGGAACCAGAAGTCCCGATACGTGGTCCAGCAATCCATGCCGCCCACTCGCCCCTGCGCGCCGATTGCGCCCGGAGGACCTTGCGCGCCCCGCTCGCCGGTGGGACCAATCGGTCCTGCAACGCCCGGCGTGGTGCCGCCCTTTGCGCCCGTGTTTCCGGTCAAGCCTTGCGCTCCCGGAGGACCCGGACGACCGGCCGGACCCGTTGGCCCCTCTAGCGTGGCGCCGCGAACGCCCGTGCCCCCGATTGCTCCTTCAGGACCCGCAGAACCCTGGGCTCCGGGGGGGCCGGCAAAACCCGGAGCGCTATCGCCCTGAGCGCCCGTAAGCCCGGTGAATCCCTGCGCGCCGGCTTCACCCGGAGCGCCTTGCGCACCGGCACGACCGCGAACCATCGCGCCGACTGAACCGGTCGCCCCCGTTGGGCCCTGCCCGCCGGTGAAGCCCTTTTGGCCCGTTTCGCCGGGCGACCCGGCCAGGGCGTATCCCGCCGCGCCCGTCTGTCCGGTCGGACCACGTTCCCCTGCCGGTCCAATCGGTCCATCCGGACCTGCTGGACCGACCATGCCGTTGTCGGGGCAGTAGTACACAGGCGCCTGGGCGACCACCTCGGCCCGGGCGGACTTGGCGCAACACGCACAGCCGCCCGCGGCAGCCAATGCTGTAAGCGCACACAATGCAAGAAGGAATCTCATTGTCCGTTCCTCTCAGTAAAACAAGCGTAGCTGTCTTCGGTACGGTGCGACCAACGCTGGCCGAGGCAGCGTTGAACTCAAAAAAAACAAAAAAAAAAGCCGACATGGCCGGACACCTTGAGGTGTTCGGCCATGTCGGCTTACTCTGTAACAAGCTCCCCGGGCGCCGCCGGGTTGCTCTTTATCTAGTCATCCGAGAACTCTGGCGCGGTTTTGCTGGAAAACCATATGAGTCTCGCCCAGCCACCGCGCCCAACTTATTATAGCACCAGCCTCAGGAAAGGCAAGTCCCTTTTTCTTTGATGGGAGTTTTTGACTCTCCACTGGAGCTGCGAGGAGCGTCGGGTTTGGGGTTGGACCCGTGGTTCATCGGTTGGCGCCGGCGCCCAGCGCCACACCCCCGGCGCCTCAGACCGCAGTTGTTTCATGCGGAACCCCGGCGTTGCCAGCTTGGGAGTCGCCTTGAAAACCCATCTGCAAACCCAACAACCGGGGCTGGGTGCGTCCGCCGACATCTTATGCAACTCTGGCTGCTCTGCTGATCCACCCCGTTTGTATTCGTAAGTAAATACGAGCAAGGCACTTGGGAGTGCAGTTCGGTGATACCGCGCCGCCTTCAAAGATCGACGTAACCTTCCCCATGGCGCATCCCGAAAAGCGCTCTGGGGGCCTCAGGACCGCGATTGTTCAAATTTTGTCAAATCGACAACTGGGCCCAAGCCATGCTGAATTGACCGATCGAGCACGACATGCCGCATTTCTTGGAAGCCGACTTCTCGCGGCAGCGAGCGGATCGCCCGGCCTCGCACCAATCCCAAGGACGAGAACAGGGCGCAGGATCTCAGTTTGCTGCAACCTGACTGGCGGCGCTGCGGAGCGGAGCGTTCCTTCACATGGAGCGAGAGACTCTGCCGGCTCCGCATTCCGCCGCAAAGCCTGGGCACGATCCTCACGGGCGTCCCGCATTTCGGCGGCGTTCGGCTATTGCTCAAGCCTGTTTTGCGATAGCCTCCATGAACCCGGCCCACGGAGGTCGCGCGAGGAGCCTTCCTTCTGTAGTGGCAACGGGTCGGCAGGCCGAGGTGATCAGGATTGTCATTCGCGCGCGCTAATACCGTGGGAGAATCCGCCCTCCGCCGGATTCTGACGCGTCGTCTGTTGGGGTCCAAGCCCCTGGATGGAGATCCGCCGCTTCGCGCCGAGCTGTTCAACATCGATCAACTGCGTCAGCACGCCCAGGGACTGGCCGCTCGCCACGGCGTTGAAGGCCGACACCTCCACGATCGGCTTCTGTCCCGTCTGGACGACAATGCGTCGGTCCTGTTGGACGCTTACAGCCGCATCACCCGCGCCGCACGCGCCCAGCGAGAAATCACGCCCGCGGGCGAATGGCTGCTGGACAATTTCCACTTGATCGAAGGGCAGATCGCGCTGGCGCGCCGACACTTTCCGAAAAAGTACAGCCGCGAGCTGCCCCGGCTTGTCGCCGGTCCGAACGCCGGCCATCCCCGCGTATATGAAATCGCCCTGGAACTGATTTCGCATGTGGACGGCCGGGTCGACGCTGAGAGCCTGATCGCGTTCGTGGAGGCGTATCAGTCCGTCGCGACGCTCAATCTCGGCGAATTGTGGGCCATCGCCATCATGCTTCGGCTCGCCCTTATCGAGAATCTTCGGCGCGTGGCCGCCCAGCTCGCGGCCCATCGCGAGAGTCGCGATCGGGCCATCGACTGGGCCGAACGCATGGTCGCGGTCGCGGAACAGGAACCCGGCAATCTGATCATTGTCGCCGCTGAGATGGTGCGCGAGAACCCCACGCTGACGCCCGCGTTTGTGGCGGAGCTGACCCGCCGGCTTCAGAATCACGGCTTGGGCGCCTCCGTGCTCATGGTCTGGCTCGAGCAACGCCTGGCCGGACAGGGGCACTCCATCGAACAGATCGTCCAGAAGGAGACTCAGTCCCAGGCGGCCGACCAGGTCTCGATCGGCAACAGCATCGGCAGTCTGCGGTTCCTCAGCGCGATGGACTGGCGCGAGTTCGTGGAGACGCTCAGCGTGGTCGAGCGGAGACTGCGCGAGGATCACACCTACGCCGCCATGGACTTCGCCACGCGAGATGCCTACCGCCATGCGATCGAGAGCATCGCCCGTCGCTGCCCGCTGTCCGAGGAGCAGGTGGCGCGGAAAGCGATCGAACTGGCGAACCAAGGCTCGGGGAAGAACGACGGCGAGACTTGCGCGTCTCACGTCGGCTACTATCTCCTCGACAAGGGTCGCCACCGGCTCGAGCAGGCGGTCGGGCTGCGCCTCTCGCCGCGGATCTTCCTGAAGCGACTTGGCGGGCGCATCCCCCTGCTCGGTTACGCCGGCGGCGTCGTCTCGGTGACGCTCGCCGTCACGTGGTGGCTGCTCTCCCTGGCGCCGCCGCAGGGCGCCAGGCATGTGCAGCTTTGGTGGATCGCGCTGCCGCTGCTGCTTTGCGTGAGTCATTTGAGTGTCGCGCTGGTTAACTGGTTTTGCACGCTGTGCGTCCCGCCGCGACCGTTGCCCAAGTTGGACTTCTCCAAGGGCATTCCGCCCGACCGCCTGACTGTGTGCGTGGTGCCCACCATCATCACCGGCGAGCAAACGATCCATGATCTGCTCGATGCGTTGGAAGTGCGGTTCCTGGCCAATCGCGACCCGAATCTCCTTTGGGCGCTCCTTACGGACTTCTGCGATGCGCCGCAGGAAGTCATGCCGGAAGACGGTGAGCTCCTGCGCATGGCAAGAGACGGCGTCGACGATCTAAACGCGAAGTACGCCTCCGGGAACGCGGCGCCCTTCTTTCTGTTCCACCGGCCCCGCCGCTGGAACCGCCAGGAGGGCGTCTGGATGGGATGGGAGCGAAAGCGCGGGAAGCTGGCCGACTTCAACGGTCTGTTGCGCAGCGGCGCCTCCGATCGCTTCAACCTCATCGTCGGCCAAACCGAACTCCTGCCGCGGATCAAGTACGTCATCACGCTGGATACGGACACACAGCTCCCCCGCGACGCGGGGCGGCAGCTCGTCGGGGCGATTGCCCATCCCCTCAATCAACCGCGTTACGATCCCAAGCTCGACCGCGTGGTGGCGGGATACAGCATCTTGCAGCCGCGCATCGGGGTCGCGCTGCCGAGCGCGGGCCGCTCGCGCTTCGCCCGGTTGTTTGCGGGCGACGCCGGCATGGACCCCTACACCCGCGCGGTCTCCGACGTGTACCAGGACGTCTTCGGCGAAGGCTCGTTCATCGGCAAGGGCATCTACGACGTCGACAGCTTCGAGCAGACGCTCAAAGGGCGTTTCCCGGAAAACCACATTCTAAGCCACGACCTGCTGGAAGGCTGTTACGCGCGCGCCGGGCTGGTCAGCGACGTGCTCTTGTACGACGCATACCCGTCCCGCTACACCAGCGACATCAGCCGGCGGCATCGTTGGATCCGCGGCGATTGGCAGATCGCTCCATGGCTTCTGCCATGGGTGCCCGGGGCCAATGGACGCCCGGTGCGAAACCGAATTTCCGGTCTGTCACGCTGGAAGATCTTCGATAACCTGCGACGCAGCCTTGTGCCTGCGGCGATGATGTTGCTGCTCCTGTCGGGCTGGCTCCTTCCCGGTCCGGCCCGGTTTCAGACGTTGGTCGTCATATTCAGTCTCCTCACCGCGGCGCTGCTGGGATCCATCGGCGACTTCGTCGACAAGCCTCCCGATCTGCCACTTTGGATCCACGTTCGCGGTGTCGCGCGGACGGTGGGCAAACACCTCGGTCAGTCAGCGTTCATGCTGATCTGCCTGCCCTACGAGGCCTACATCGGTCTCGACGCCATCCTGCGCACGACGTGGCGTCTCCTCGTGAGCCACCGCGGGCTGCTGGAATGGCAGACCGCCCGTGAAGCGGAACTCAACTCCGAGGGCAGCTTGGCGGCGATTTCACGCTCAATGTGGGTGTCGCCCACGCTGGCGGTCGCGACGGCAGTTGCCTTGAAGATCGCGGGCACGCCGTCAGTTCCAGCCGCCGCACCCATTCTCGCTCTTTGGTTCTTGTCACCGCTGGTGGCTTGGTGGATGAGCCGCCCCACCCAGCGGCGTGCGCCGCGGCTGACCCCTGAGGATGTCGCCTTCCTGCGGCGCGTCGCTCGTCGGACGTGGCGATACTTCGACACGTTCGTGACCCCGGCCGACAACGATCTGCCGCCGGACAATTACCAGGAGCATCCCGCAGAAATGGTGGCCCATCGCACCTCGCCGACCAACATGGGCCTGTCGCTGCTGGCTCATCTCGGCGCGTACGACTTCGGCTACGTTCCCGCAGGTCCGCTTCTCGACCGCCTCGCCAAGTCCCTGGCGACCATGGAAAAACTGCCGCGCTTTCGCGGACACCTTTATAACTGGTACGAGACGCGTTCGCTCGAGCCGCTGTTGCCGCTCTATGTCTCAACGGTGGACAGCGGCAACCTCGCCGGCCACCTCCTCGTCCTGCGCTGCGGCATCCTCGAAATCGAAGATCAAGGAATCCTGGCGCCGCAAGTGTGGAGCGGCCTGACCGATACGCTGGGTGTCCTGCGGGACGTCCTGAGCGAGCGGCACGCCGGGCAAAAGCACGCGCCGCGTGACGCGGCGGCAGACTTGGAAGCACGCATCGTACGCCTGCAAGCGGAATTGAAGGCCGCCCCCGGCACGCTCACCGCCGCGTACCAGCTCCTGCAGCGCCTGGCGCTGGCGGCTGCGGATCTGCTCGCCGCCGCCTCACGCAGCACCGAGGATGTGAAATCGTGGATCGCGGCCTTCGAGCGCCAGTGTCGGGAGGCGTCGGACGACCTGACTCATCTTGCTCCGTGGGTCATGCTCGCACCGCCGGCGGAGTCGCCGGGCGTCGGCGAAAACACCGACAGCGCACGAGTTGCAACGGAGTGGCGCCGGGCGCTCGATGGCGCTGTGACCTTGCGCGCGGTCGCCGATTACGAGTCGAAGCAGCTCCCGATGCTGGAGGCCATTCTCGAGGACCGTCGGCGCCGCGGCCCGCTTCCGGCGGAGGACGAGATGGAGTGGTCGCAATGGCGTGACTCCCTTGTGCAGGGCGCCCGTCGCGCCCGCCAGCGCCTCGGCGAACTGGCGCAGCTCGCCGCACGCTGCAGCGCTCTGGCCGATGTCGATTTCGACTTCCTCTACGACCGATCGCGACACCTGCTGTCGATCGGCTACAACGTCACGCATCACCGCCTCGATACGGGCTTCTACGATCTCCTCGCGTCGGAAGCGCGATTCGGCAGCTACATCGCGATCTCCCAGAGCAAACTCCCTCAGGAGCATTGGTTCGCAATGTCGCGGTCGCTCGCCGCGGCGGACGGCGGCATCGCCTTGTTGTCCTGGAGCGGCTCCATGTTTGAGTACCTGATGCCGCTGTTGGTCATGCCCACGTTCAAGAACACGCTGCTCGACGAAACCTGCCATGCAGCCGTGCGGCGGCAAATCAGATACGGTCGTCAGCGCTCCGTCCCCTGGGGGATTTCGGAATCCTGCTTCTACCTGACTGACATGCACCTGGTGTATCAATACCGCGCCTTCGGCGTGCCCGGTCTGGGTCTGAAGCGCGGCCTGGGCGACGATCTGGTCATCGCGCCGTACGCCAGTTGCCTGGCGCTGATGGTCGCGCCGGAACGGGCCTGCGCGAATTTGCGTCGACTTGCTGAAGACGGACGGTTGGGCGCCTATGGCTTCTACGAAGCCATCGACTACACCCCCGCCCGGTTGCCGCACGGGCAGAGCAGCGCAACCGTCCGCGCTTTCATGGCCCACCATCAGGGCATGAGTCTGTTGTCCTGCGCGCACCTGCTGCTCAACCAGCCCATGCAGCGGCGGTTCGAATCGGATCCGCTGTTCCGCTCGGCCGAACTGCTCCTGCACGAGCGCGTTCCCAAGGCGGCTCCGTTCCTTCACGGCACGCTCGATGCGGCGGAGCTTCGGGCGGAGGTTGACGTGCCGGCAACCCCGCTTCGGATCTTCCGCGAGCCGGCCGCCGCAGCGCCGGAAGTCCATCTCCTTTCCAACGGGCGCTATCACGTCATGGTCACGGAATCGGGCGGCGGATACAGCCGCTACAGGGATTTCGCCGTCACGCGCTGGCGCGAGGATTCCACGAGGGACTGCTGGGGGCAGTTCGCCTATGTGCGCGACCTCGACTCCGGCCGATTCTGGTCGGTGACGCAGCAGCCCACGGTCCGATCGACCGAACGCTACGAGGCCGTGTTCTCACAGGGGCGCGCCGATTTTCGACGCGGCGACGAGAACCTCGACACGCACATGGAGATCGCCGTCTCGCCCGAGGACGACATCGAGGTGCGCCGCATCAGCATCGCCAACCACGCCCACAAACGCCGCCGCATCGAGCTGACCAGCTATGCCGAGGTCGTCCTGGCGCCGCCGGCCGCCGAGGCCGCTCACCCGGCCTTCGCGAACCTGTTTGTCCAGACCGAGATCGTGCCGAGCTGTCAGGCGCTGCTGTGCACGCGGCGTCCTCGCTCCGCCGCGGAGCGTCCGCCTTGGATGCTGCACCTGATGGCCGTCAGCGCCGCGAATGCCGGCGAAGCCTCCTATGAGACCGATCGCGCCGCCTTCGTGGGCCGCGGTCGAGGGCTCGACGACCCCGCCGCGATGCACGTCGCCCATCTGAAGAACAGCCAGGGCGCCGTGCTCGACCCGATCGTGGCCATCCGCCGCGCCTTCACCCTTGAGCCGGACGAAACCGTGGTCGTTGACATCGTGACCGGCGTCACCGAAACGCGCGAGGCCGCGCAGGCGCTCATCGAGAAGTACCACGACCGGCGCCTCACCGACCGTGTCTTCGAGCTGGCGTGGACCCACAGCCAAGTCGTGCTTCGGCAGCTCGATGCCACCGAGGCCGAGGCCCAGGTGTACGGGCGCCTGGCCAGTTCCCTGGTGTACGCAAGCCCCATTCGGCGTGCCCCGGCCGACGTGCTCGCCCGCAACCGGCGCGGCCAACCCGGGCTGTGGGGATACGGCGTCTCTGGTGATTTCCCGATCGTCCTGTTGCGCGTCTCCGATGTTTCGAAGATCGAGTTCGTCAGACAATGCGTGCGTGCCTATGCCTACTGGCGAATGAAAGGGCTTTCCGCCGATCTCGTGATCCTCAACGAGGATGCATCCGGATACCGCCAGAACCTCCACGATCACATTATCGGGATGATCGCCGGCGGCACGGAAGTCCACATGATCGACCGGCCCGGCGGCATCTTCGTACGCCGAGCCGATCAGATCACCGACGATGACAAAGGGCTGCTCCAGACCGCCGCCCGGGTGATCCTGTCGGATACCGGCGGCAGCCTGGCCGAACAGTCGGAGCCGCGCCGTCGCGGCGAGAGCACGCCTCCGCGATTCACGCCCCTGCCGGTGCGTCGCCCGGACGCGCCCATGGCGGTTGAATCCCGTCCGCGCGACTTGGCCTTTTTCAACGGGCTGGGCGGATTCACACGCGACGGCCGCGAGTACGTCGTGACGCTCCGGCCCGGGGAGGTGACGCCGGCGCCCTGGAGCAACGTCCTGGCGAACCCCGATTTCGGAACCGTGGTGACGGAAAGCGGCGGCGGATACACATGGGCCGAAAACGCCCACGAATTCCGCCTGACGCCCTGGTACAACGATCCGGTCACCGACGTCTCCGGCGAGGCCTTCTACATCCGCGACGAGGAGACGGGGCGCTTCTGGTCTCCCACGCCCTTGCCGGCACGTGGCGCCGGGGCCTACACGACGCGCCACGGATTCGGCTGCACGGTCTTTGAATACGCCGAAAACGGAATCGCGTCGCGGATGAGCTGCTACGTCGCCGTCGATGCGCCGGTGAAGTTCTTCGCCCTCACGATCCGCAATGACTCCAGCTACGCCCGGCGGGTGTCCCTCACCGGTTTCGTCGAGTGGGTGCTGGGCGAGCAGCGAGCCAAGACCATGTTGCACGTCATCACTGAAATCGACTCCGACACGGGCGCCATGCTGGCCCGAAACCCCTACAATGCGGAGTTTCCCGAACGCGTCGCTTTTTTCAGGGTCAGCGAGTCGAGCCGCACGGTCTCCGGCTCGCGCACGGAATTCCTGGGACGCACGGGTTCCCCGGCGAAGCCGGCCGCGATGTATCGATCCCGGCTCTCCGGCCAGGTCGGCGCCGGACTGGATCCCTGCGGAGCGATGCAGGTGACCCTCCCCCTGGCCGGCGGGCAGGAGCGCGAAGTGGTTTTCATGCTGGGCGCCGGCCGCAGCGTCGAGGAGGCTCGCGGTTTCATCCGGCGATTCCATGACGTCGGCGCCGCCAGGACCGCGCTGGAGGGAGTGCGGGACTATTGGAATCGCGCGCTCGGCGCCGTGCAGATCGAGACGCCCGATCCGTCGGTCGACATCCTGGTCAACGGCTGGCTCATCTATCAAGTCCTGGCCTGCCGACTGTGGGCACGCAGCGGCTACTATCAGTCCGGCGGCGCGTTTGGATTTCGCGATCAGCTCCAGGACGTGATGGCTCTGCTCCATGCCGAACCGCGCCTCGCCCGCGAGCAGTTGCTCCTCTGCGCATCGCGCCAGTTCCGCGAAGGCGACGTCCAGCACTGGTGGCACCCCCCCCTGGGACGCGGCGTCCGAACCCGCGTTTCGGACGACTACCTGTGGCTGCCCTATGCCGCAAGCCAATATGTCCGCGCCGTGGGAGACACCGGGGTGCTGGACGAAAGCGTGCCTTTTCTGCACGGCCGGCTTCTTCACCCCGACGAGGAAAGCTATTACGACCTGCCCGTGCGCTCTGAAGAGACCGCCACGCTCTATGAGCACTGCGTCCGAGCCATCCGGCATGGGTTGAAGCTGGGCCCGCACGGGTTGCCGCTCATGGGCACGGGGGACTGGAACGACGGCATGAATCTTGTCGGCGCGCAAGGCACGGGCGAGAGCGTGTGGCTGGCGCTGTTCCTGTACGATGTGCTGACGCGCTTTGCCGAGATCGCCGCGGGCCGCAACGACTCCACGTTCGCACAGAGTTGCCTGGCGCACGCCGCGACCTTGCGTGCGAACTTCGAGCAGCACGCATGGGACGGCCATTGGTATCGCCGCGGATACTTCGACAATGGCGAGCCGCTCGGTTCCTCGCTCAGTCCCGAATGCCAGATCGACTCCCTTCCGCAAAGCTGGGCCGTGCTATCCGGCGCGGGCGACCCCGTTCGGGCCCGATCGGCGCTGGAGGCGGTCGACGCCCGGCTCGTGCGCCGCGATGCCGGTTTGATCAAGCTGTTCGACCCGCCGTTTGATCGGTCGCATCTGGACCCCGGATACATCAAGGGCTACATCCCGGGAGTGCGTGAGAACGGCGGGCAATACACGCACGCCGCCGCCTGGACGGTGATGGCCTTCGCTGCCCTGGGGGATGCGGGAAAAGCATGGGAACTCCTGTCGCTGCTCAACCCGATCCATCATGGATCAAGCGGCGACGGCATGGAGGTGTACAAGGTCGAGCCTTACGTCGTCGCCGCCGATGTGTACGCCAATCCGCAGCATCTGGGTCGCGGCGGCTGGACCTGGTACACCGGCTCTGCCGGCTGGATGTACCGGCTGATCACCGAGTCGCTGCTGGGCTTGCGGCTCGAGGTGGATCATCTGCGGTTGCAGCCCCTGCTGCCGGCGCCATGGAAGTCGTTCAAGATCCACTATCGCTATCGCGATACCTTCCATCATATCCTGATCCGCAACCACGGCGGCGGCGGCGTCACCCGCGTGATCCTCGATGGGGTCGAGCAGCCCGGCGGAACCCTCCCGCTCATCGACGATCGGCAGGAACACCACGCGGAAGTCCATCTGGGCTGACCGCCGGATGGCGGGCCATCGACCGGCCATGGAAGCGCAGCTTGCGCGCCCGCCGCCGCGCCCCGGATCGCCGACCCGGGATGGATCCTCTGCGAAATGTGGCCGCAAGCGTGACGAAACCGGCGGGCGCGCGGGACTTGGGCTTCCACGATGGTTGTGCACGAGGATGCGCGTCTGGCGAAACGAACAGGGACAAGGGCGCATCGCAGCCTCGGGTCGGAGACAACTGACCTTGGAGACGCCGCCAGGTGCAAGGCCCCGCCGCCGTGATGCGAGATGTTTGTCCCTCCCGACGGTATGATCGCTGCAGCGCGGGGATAGCGCAGCGCGCCGCCCCTGCGGCTCAGGCGCAGCGTGGAGCGAACCTATGGAGATTGGGATCATCGGGCTGGGGCGGATGGGTGCGAACATGGCTCTGCGCCTGATCGCGAAAGGCCATCGCGTCTTTGTGAACAACCGAAGCCCCGGGCCTATGCAAGCGATAGCGGCGCAAGGGGCGATCGGAACGAACACGCCGCAGGAGCTGGTCGCAGCGCTGTCGCCGCCGCGCGCCGTCTGGCTCATGGTGCCCGCCGGACGCCCCACCGACGACATGATCAACGCCGTGCTGCCCGCGATGAGCCGGGGTGACGCGCTCATCGACGGGGGCAACTCCTACTACAAGCACACGCTGGTGCGCGCAGCGGACGCCGCCAGGCACGGCGTGAACTTCGTGGACGTGGGAACCAGCGGCGGCGTCTGGGGGCGGGAGAACGGGTATTGCCTCATGGTCGGCGGCGAGGAGCCGGTCGTCGCGGGTTTGCGGCCGCTGTTCGAATCGCTCGCGCCGGCTCCGGACAAAGGATGGTCGAGGGTCGGGCCGACCGGCGCGGGGCATTTCGTCAAGATGGTCCACAACGGAATCGAGTACGGCCTCATGCAGGCCTATGCCGAGGGTTTCGCCATCATGGAGCGCAAGGCCGAGTTCAAGCTGGACTTGGCGAATATCGCCGAGATATGGGGAACCGGAAGCGTGGTTCGCTCGTGGCTGCTGGAGCTGACGGCGGCGGCGCTGCGCGTCCATGGCGACCTCTCGGAGATTGCACCGCGGGTGGACGACTCCGGCGAAGGGCGGTGGACGGTCGCCGAGGCCATCGACCTCGACGTGGCCGCACCCGTCATCACGCTTGCGCTGCAAGCGCGCCTGCGCTCGCGTGACGCGCGTGCCTTCGGCGACCGACTGCTGGCCGTGCTCCGCGAACAATTCGGCGCCCACCCGGTGCAGCGGGAGGTGTAGTCCATGCCCGAATGTCCAATCGAACCGCACCTCCTGATCATTCTCGGCGCGACCGGTGACCTGACGCAGCGCAAGCTCCTGCCGGCCTTGTTCGCCCTGACCGACAAGAACTGCTTCAATCAGGAATTGACGGTCCTCGGCGCGTCGCGCGCGTCACTCGACACGGCCGCGTTCCGGGCGAAGGCCGCCGCGTCGCTGGTGGCGACGGGCATCGCTGAATCTCAGGCCCGTGCGTGGTGCGAGAGGACCCTGTTCTTCCAGAGCTTGGGGGCGGCGGGCGAGGCCGGGTACTCGGCGCTGGCCGGGGCGGCCAGCAAGTTGGAACGCGAGCGGAAGTTGCCCGGCAATCGGGTCATCTATCTGGCTCTGCCGCTGGATGCGCTGGCGCCGACGATCGAGGGCCTCGGACAAGCCGGACTCGGGCGGTCGAACGGCTGGGCGCGGCTGGTCGTGGAAAAACCCTTCGGACGCGATCTGGCGTCCGCGATGGCGCTGAACCACATCGTGCATGAGCACTTCTCTGAATCGTCGGTGTACCGGCTGGACCACTTTCTGGGCAAGGAGACGGTGCAGAACCTTCTGGTCTTTCGGTTCGCCAACGCCCTGTTCGAGCCGCTGTGGAACCGGGATCGCGTCGCGCGAGTCGAGATGACCGTGGCCGAGGATTTGGGCGTCGAAGGTCGCGGGAGCTCGTACGAGCAAACCGGCGCGCTGCGCGACATCGTTCAAAACCACATGATGCAGCTCCTGTGCCTGGTCGCCATGGAGCCGCCCGCGGCCGCGGACGCGGAGGCGATCGGAAACGAGAAACTCAAGGTGCTCCGCGCCATCGAGTCCATCGAACCTGCTGAAGCCGTCTTTGGCCAATACGGCGCCGGCGCGATTCACGGCGCCGGGGTGCCGGCGTATCGCGCGGAGGCGGACGTGGCTTCGGATTCGGCGACGGAGACGTTCGTGGCGCTCCGCGTCGGCATTGCCAACTGGCGCTGGCACGGCGTGCCATTTCTCCTGCGCACCGGCAAGCGGTTGCCGCGAAAGGTGTCGCGCATTACGGTGACCTTTCACGCCCCTCCGGTGGCGATCTTCCGCCCCTGCCAGCCCGAGTGCCTGACCGCCAATCGGTTGGAGGTGGCGCTCCAGCCCGACGAGGGCTTCAATCTCTCATTCGAGGTGAAAAGCCCCGGACCGGACTTCTCGCTGCAAACCCAGCGGATGCGATTCCGCTACGGCGAGACCTTTGGGCCGTTGCCCGAGGCGTACCAGCGGTTGCTCCTGGACGTCGCCCGCGGGGAACGGATGCACTTCGTTCGCGCGGACGAAATCGAGGCATCGTGGCGGCTGTTCGAGCGCCTGCTCGCAGACCCGCCGACCGTGCGTCCGTACGCGGCGGGCACGTGGGGGCCTCCGGAAGCGGAAGAACTGGCCGCATCATGCAAGGGAGCATGGAACAACCCGTAAGCGTTCAGGTCCACGTCCACCGCGACACGGAAGCCACGGCGCTCGCCGCGGCCAGGCGCGTGATCGAGCTGGGACGGCGCGCGATCGACCGACGAGGACGTTTTTGTGCCGCTCTGGCCGGCGGTACCACGCCGATGCGGATGTACGAGCTGCTGGCCGAGCCATCTCGGTTGGGCGAGCCTCGGACTTCAATCGGCGAAGCTCCCCGCGATCGCTCCCAACCGTCGAAACACGAGTGCCGCAAGCCCGAACCCGATGACCCGCTCGACTGGAAGCGCGTCCACGTCTTCTTCACGGATGAGCGCTGCGTTCCTCCCGATCATTCGGCAAGCAACTACGCGAGGGTCCGTCGATGCCTGCTCGATCGAATCGCCCTGCCCGATGATCAGGTTCACCGAATCGAAAGCGGGTCGGCGCCATTCGAACTCGCGGCCGAACGCTACGACGCGGCGCTGCGGAGCTTCTTTTGCGTTCCCGACGCGCGACCGCCGGTTGAGCCGACCTTCGACCTTGTGCTGTTGGGCGTCGGCGAAGACGGCCACACGGCATCCCTTTTTCCCGGCAGCCGGGCCGTCGCAGAAGCAAGGCGCTGGGCCGTGCACACCCAGGCGCCCGACGGGGTCGAGCCCCGCGACCGCATCACGCTTACGCTCCCCGTGATCAACTCCGCACGGCGGGTGATGTTCTTGGCCACTGGCGTAAACAAGTCTCGTGTCGTTTGCGCGCTGATTTCCGGTCAGGGTCATCCTAGCTGGCCGGCGGCGAAAGTCCGCTGCGGGGGCGGCGTCGAGTGGCACGTCGACGAGGCGGCGGCCGGGCTTGCCGGCTCATTCCAGGAACACAGGTCGAACCCATGAAACGGCGACGGATTCCAGAGGTCATGGATCGCCCGACGGTCGAAGCGTCGTCCCACGCTCACGCGCTGCGCACTCTGAACCGTGTGAATCACCTGTTGGGCGTGAATCAGCGGCAATGCCGGGGCCTGAGCAGCTTCGGCGCGGCGGACATGTCCGTGCTGGATTTGGGTTGCGGGGGCGGCGGGTTCCTTGCGGAGGTCGCCCTCAGAACTAAGTCCGATCGCCCGCCGCTGCTGGTCGGCATTGACCGCTCCGTGTTCGCATTGAAATGCGCCAAGTCATGGCATGTCAATCACGTTCGGTACGTCGCCACCGATGCGCGCAGTATCCCCTTCCCTGAGAACGGCGTCGATGTCGTGACGTGCGCCCTGTTTCTACATCACTTCGACGCCGCGGAGGCGGTGGTCATCCTCCGCGAGGCCGCCCGGGTCGCGCGACTCGGAGTCCTCGTCGTCGATCTGGCGAGATCCAGGCTGGCGTGGGCGTTGACCTGGCTCGTGACACGCATCGTGAGCCGGTCGTGGATTTTCCACGTGGACGGGCCGCGATCGGTGCGCGCCGCCTTTCGATCAACCGAGCTGCTCGAGCTCGCCCGCCTCGCGGGGTTGGAGGGAGCGCGCGTGCTGCGCCTTTTTCCCTTCCGCCTGATGCTCATCTGGAACAAGCGTGAGGCATCCGATGGGTCGCGCTGACAGCCGGGTCGATGTGGTCATCGTGGGAGCCGGTCCGGCGGGCGCTTCGGCGGCGATCGTGCTGGCTCGAGCCGGCCGCTCCGTCCTGCTGATCGAGAAGCAACGATTCCCGCGGGAGAAGGTCTGCGGCGGATGCCTGTCCGGACCCACCCACCTCGCGCTGAAGACGCTGCTCGGGCCGGATCGCCCACTGCCCGGCGTCGCCGGATCCATGATCACCGTGGTGTTCGGTGACTATCGTTCAACGTGCTATCCTCAGGGGCGAACTTGGATGTCGCCCCGCGCCCGGCTCGACGCCTGCCTCTGTGAAACGGCCTCCTCCGCGGGTGCTTGCGTTCGTTTTGGCGAACCGGCAACGTTCGCCAGCGGAGATTTCGGATGGGATGTCCTCGTGGGGCAGGAGCGCATTGAGGCCACGACCATCCTCATCGCGTCGGGTCTGGGGGGGCTTTCGCGCCAGGTGGGAATCTGCGGGCGTGACCCTGCCAGGCCCATGCTGGCCCAGCAGTGGGTTCAACCGGCGGAAGCGCCGCTGCCCCCGTTGGGCGCGGTGGAATTGCACTGGCTCCGCGGTGGATACGTCGGGCTGGCGACTCCGGAGCCGGGTCGCTGCGTCGTGGCCATTGCCGCCCGTGCAGCGGTAGTTGCGGGACTCACTCCGTTCGAGGGCTTGCGGAGACTCAACCCCCGCGCCTCCATCTGGAACATGCTGCCGTCGGACGCACCGCGGCGGTACGGCGCCAAAGGCACGGCAGGCTTCCCCTGGATTCCGCAACGGCTCGGTGCAGACAATGTCCTGTTGATCGGCGACGCATCCGGCTATCCCGAGCCCTTTTCGGGCGCGGGCATCGGCCAGGCCATCGACAGTGCGCGTTGTGCCGCCCGCGCGCTGCTGGAAGGCGGAGACCTCCAGAAGAAATACGCCGCACTCATGCGCCCCCACAAATGGAGATTCCGACGCACGCGGATCATCAGCTCGGTCTTGAACCGCGTCGTTCAGTACCTCCCATCTTTCAGGGCGCTTCCGGGTGTAGAATGGTTCCTGTCACACTGTGTTGAACGGATCCACATTCGAGGCAACCTATAACGGATCGAAACACCATGCCTTGCTACATTCAAGGCCTTGGCACCGCCGTGCCCGAGCGTTGGTTGACGGCTGAGCAAAGCGGTCAGCTCCTCAGCCAAACCTGCCCAAGTCCGCGCGGCGCCAGACTGCTCCAGAGAATCGCGCCGCTGACCGGAATCGAGCGGCGGCATCTGGCCGCGCTGGATTACACGGATCAGGGTCAGGGGGATTCGCTCCTCTATCGACCCGCGCGCGAGCAACCCCTGGGGCCCGGCATGGGCGCACGCAACGCCCTGTTCGAGAACGCCGCCGGGGCGCTGGTCGGCCGGGCGTTGAGCGCGTTTCCGCCTGAACGCCTCGCACGCGTCGGCACCCTGGTCACGGCCAGTTGCACGCACGCCTCTGCGCCCGGGCTGGAGCGGCCCATTCTGACTCATACCCCCGTCCCGGCGTCCGCGCAACGCTGGAACCTGGGCTTCATGGGCTGTTCGGCCGGACTGGCGGCGATCCGTCTGGTCCATCAGACGACCGTGGTTGGCAGCGCCTCGCTGGTGGTGGCGTGTGAGCTCTCGTCGTTGCACTTCCAGTATTCGGATGAACTCGACCAGATGACGGCCAATCTGCTGTTCGCCGACGGCGCCGGCGCGGTCCTGCTCTCCGCCGAACCTTCGCCCGTCCGGGTGATGCAGTGCGCTTGCACTACGTTGCCCGCCTCGGCGGATGAGATGGTCTGGTTCGCAGGCGACCACGGACTCCAGTTGCGGTTGTCTCAGGCTTTGCCCGATACCTTGGGGGAACATCTGCCGGCGATCGTCGCGGACTTCCTGCGCGCCTGCGGGATGTCGATCCGGGATGTGGACCATTGGATGGTTCATCCCGGCGGACCGCAGATTCTCGACAGCGTCGAAACGTCGTTGGGACTTGAGCACGACGCGCTCGACGCCTCGCGTTCGATTCTGCGGCGCTACGGAAACATGTCCTCGCCGACGATCTTCTTTATCATGCGGGAGCTATTCGATTCCTCCGCTGTGGGTCGGGCCGTGGCGGTGGCGTTCGGACCCGGGTTGACTGTTGAGTTGGTGCTCCTGCAGCTTGGCGCCTCGTCCGGCGGATGAGCTGGAACTCATCCCCGTCCGACACGAGCCGGGACCGGCGGGCGGGTGGGCAACCGTGCGGACACACGAAAGGCCGGTGGCTGACGAAGCGATAGCTCGTGGAATGCTGCGACTGTCGGTGTCGCTCATAAGACGGTGGTGGCCGTGGCGGTGGAGCTGCGGCCCGACGGCAACGATGCAGGTGATGATTTCCGTTTCCGCGTGCGAGTGCAGCGGGAATCCCGACGCGGGCGCCACGATGTCCTCGTTGAAGAGGCGCAAGGCACGGAACCCGAGGTGGCGCCGGTCGACCTAATCCCCGAAGCGGAAGGCCTGACGCTTGTCGAGCCGGCCGAAATCAAAGCGCTCGCGCTCATCGTTCCTGCGGATCGTGATCACGCCGACGCCTCCTGTATGCGGCGGGATGCGCCGCCAGCGCCGAACAGCGCCGGGATCGTAAAGCGCCCCGGTCCGGTGAAGACCAACCCCGCCAGCACCACCGCCAGCGTGAGGGCGTATTCGCCGCCGCCTTGCTGCGAATCGAACTTGCCGCCGTGCGCCGCGGCGACCGGCTCCGACTTCGTTGGCCGGTGCCTGTTTCGCACCGCACGAACTACGTCGGCGACGTTGCGCGGAAGCCGACCTCCTGTGTGACGCCTTCGCCAGTAGCGTCGCCGCCGTGGAGTATGTCGCACCTGAGAACAACCCCGCGCGCCCATCGGCGGCATACCCGGGCACAATGAACACGATCACCGCCGTCCAGAATGTCTGACACGCACGACAGGTCCGAGGGTGGGACAGCAGGCGCTGCGCCCCGGTTCCGACGGCCCTGCCGGCGGACTGACACTCTACCATCATTTACTGCCATGTGGATGGAAGCTCCTTTTTTTTCGGGGGCGCAATCATGGCAGCGAGGACGAAGATCAGCGGATGCCCCCTCCGGACAGCGGTGCAGGAGGCAGGCGTACTCCACCGACCACCGGATCCCGACCCACGGCGGAGAGCCGCAAGTGCCGCAGTCGAAACCGGGATCAGGCACGTGGAATACGCTTGCGCAAGCCAAAAGCCCACTGCGGCTTCCTCATGTGTTCCATGCGTGTATATCCGCAGCCGCTGCGTCTCACCGGCGCCGGCGCCCAGACTCGAAGCGCCTGCGCTGCGACCCTTGATGGTTCAAAAAAGGGGCTGGCAGCCCGAGCGAGACGCCGATCCGGCCCGCCGCGGATCGGCGTCTTGGGCGTGACTCTTCTCACGTTCGCTGGCGCGTCGCCGTCACTGGCAGGTCGTATGGCGGCACGCGCCCGGGTTGCGGCATTCTCGCGCCACGGTGCCACTCTCAGCCGCAACCCAGGAGCAACCGGAGAACTGGCCTTCGGATTCTGCAGGTTCGCCCACGGACCGTTCGGCCAAGACGGAATGGGACGTTCGTGCCTTGGGCTCTGACCATCAAGGCTCGGACTCGACGCCTTCAATATGAACGCCGGCGACCCGAGGAGAACCCCTCCGCCACGCCTGCCAATCCGCGCGGGCTGAAGCCCGCGGATCGTGAATTGGAAGAGGCGACAGTATCCTGGGGCTGGCGAGCCTCGTTTTGATCTCGCTGACAAGTCTCGCTTCGGCGCCGGAGTATGCCATCTTCTGGTTCACGATCGACGGTGGCGGCGGGGACTGCGCGCGGGGACGTGCATGAGCTCGCCGGGGTTGTCGGCGGTGAGTTCGACGGTGCGTGTGCTGCCGACGGCGACGAGGACGATCGGCTTGGGCGAGTGACGTAGTTCATGGGCGGTTGGAGTGCTTGCGTTGCCCGGCGAAATCGTTGCAACCTTTCTTCCGCGAGCGTAACCTCAGTCTATGGAATCGCAGCCGAGGGCACGTGGGATGAAGTCCGAGCCACTCGTCGAGGATATTCAGAATTACGCCCTGGACATCGTCGACACGGTGCGCGAGCCCCTGCTGATCCTCGACACCAGCCTGCGCGTGCGGTTCGCCAACCGCGCTTTTTATCAAACCTTTCACGTCTCTTCCGAAGAAACCGAGAACCGCCTTATTTACGAGTTGGGCAACGGCCAATGGGACATCCCCGACCTGCGGACGCTGCTCGAGGATGTGGTCCTCAAGCGATCCGTGTTCAACGATTTCGAGCTTGAGCACACCTTCCCGGTGATCGGCCGCCGGGTGATGCTGCTCAACGCCCGCAAGCTTCAGGCGGGCCACCACGGCGAGCTGCTGGTCCTGGCCATGGAGGACGTGACCGCGGGCAAGCGGGCGGGGGAAGCGCTGCTCAAGGCCGGGGCGTTGCAGAGCGCGATCTTCAACAGCGCCAACTTCTCGAGCATCGCCACGGACGAGAAAGGCGTCATCCAGATATTCAACGTCGGCGCCGAGCGGATGCTGGGGTATACGGCCGCGGAGGTGATGAACAAGATCACCCCGGCCGACATTTCAGATCCGCAGGAAGTGATCGCGCGCGCCAAAGCCTTGAGCGCTGAGCTTGCAACCCCGATCACGCCGGGCTTTGAGGCCCTGGTGTTCAAGGCCTCGCGTGGGATCGAGGACATCTACGAACTGACCTACATCCGCAAGGATGGCAGCCGCTTTCCGGCCATCGTGTCGGTCACGGCGCTGCGCGACGCCCAAGGGGGCATCATCGGTTATCTGTTGATCGGCACCGACAATACGGCGCGCAAGCAGGTGGAGGCCGAGCGCATGCTGCTCGATCAGCGCGTGCGCGATCAACAATTCTACACCCGTTCGCTCATTGAATCCAACATCGATGCGCTGATCACCACCGATCCACGCGGCATTATCACGGACGTCAACAAACAGATGGAGGCGCTGACCGGATGCACGCGCGACGAGTTGATCGGCGCGCCGTTCAAGGACTACTTCACCAACCCCGAGGGGGCCGAAGCGGGGATCAAACGGGTGTTGGCGGAAGGCAAAGTCACCGACTACGAACTCACCGCCCGCGCCCGGGACGGCAAGGAAACCGTCGTGTCCTACAACGCCAGTACTTTTCACGACCGCGACCGCAAGCTGCAGGGCGTGTTCGCCGCCGCCCGCGACGTCACCGAGCGGAAGCGCTACGAGGAATCGTTGCAGCAGGCCAACCGCGCCAAGAGCGTCTTCCTGGCGAACATGTCGCACGAAATCCGCACCCCGATGAACGCCATCCTCGGGTTCTCTCAACTGATGCTGCACGATCCGGCCCTCACCGCTAAGCAGAACCAGTATTTGGAAACCATCAACCGCAGCGGCGAGCATCTGCTTGCTCTGATCAACGACATCCTGGAGATGTCCAAGATCGAAGCGGGGCGGACGACTCTGAACCTCTCTACGTTCGACCTGCCTGCCCTGCTCAACGACCTGGAGATGATGTTCCGCGTCCGCACGGATGAGAAAAAGATATCGTTCTGCGTGGAGATGGTCGGCGATGTGCCTCAATACATCGTGACCGACATCAACAAGCTGCGTCAGGTCTTCATCAACGTGCTGGGAAACGCCGTCAAGTTCACCGAGCAGGGCGGCATCTGCCTGCGCGTGCGCGCCGACCGCCAAGCCGCGACAGGGCCCTTCCTGCGGGTCGAAATCGAGGACACAGGCCCGGGCATTGCCCCCGACGACCAGGTCAAGTTGTTCCGGCATTTCGAGCAGACCAAAACCGGGCAGCAGGCGGGGACCGGCACGGGGCTGGGCTTGGCCATCAGCCGGGAGTTTGTTCGCCTGATGGGCGGAACCATCACCGTCAGCAGCCAGGTCGGCCAGGGCAGCGTTTTCGTCATCCACCTGCCATTGAAGGAGGGCGAGGCCCAATCGGTTCTGACGAAAGACAAGCCCCGTCAGGTCCTGAGGCTCAAGCCCGGGCAGGCGACGTGCAGGGTGCTGATTGTCGACGACAAAGAGGACAACCGCCAGCTCCTGGAGCATCTACTCGCCCCCGTCGGCTTCGAAATCCGGCTGGCGACCAACGGGGCGGAAGGCGTCCAGGAGTTTAAGGAATGGCGCCCTCATCTGATCCTGATGGATTTCCGCATGCCGGTGATGGACGGCCATGAGGCCATCCGCCGAATCCGGGCCATGGCCGGCGGCAGGGACACCAAGATCATCGCGGTAACGGCCAGCGCCATGGAGGAAAACCGCCAGGAGTTGATGGAGATCGGCGCCGACGAATTCATCAGCAAGCCGTTCAGGGACGCAGAGCTATTTCAGAAGATTCACGCCCAAGCGGGAGTCGAGTACATTTACGCCGAGCCTCCCACAGCCACGGCCCAGGAGGAAGCCGCCGAACTCACCCCCGAGTCCCTGTCGGGCTGGCCGCAGAACCTTGTCCACTCCATGCGCGAAGCCGTCGTCACTGCGGACCTGGACCAACTCCTGGCCAAAATCCAAGAGGTTGAAGCCCGCGATCCCCGCATGGCTCAGGCGCTGCGCCGCCTGGCCGAGGGCTTCCAATACCAGAAGCTCCTTGATCTACTAAGCACGGGGGGCCTCCAGTGAATCCGGAGCAGCCAAAGGGTGGCGCCAGGCAACCCGCCGGCATCCTGGTTGTGGACGACACCCCGGCCAATCTCCAGGTGCTGGCCGGCATGCTCAAAGACCGTGGGTATAAAGTCCGACCCGTTCCCAGCGGTAAGCTGGCCCTCCTGGCGGCGCAACGCGATCCTCCGGACTTGATCCTGCTGGACATCAACATGCCGGAGATGAACGGCTACGAGGTGTGCGAACACCTTAAGGCCGACGGCAAGCTCAAGGGGATTCCGGTCATCTTCATCAGCGCGCTCACCGAACCATTGGATAAGGTCAAGGCCTTTGCCATCGGCGGAGTGGATTACATCACCAAGCCATTTCAGATGGAGGAGTTGCACGCCCGCGTCGAAACGCACCTGAAGCTCCGCGGCCTGCAAATCGAGCTGGAGGAAACCAACGCGCGACTGGCGAAGACCAACGGCCGGATGTCCCGCGACCTGAAGGCGGCGGCAAAGATCCAGGAGACGTTCCTCCCTCGCGAGGCAATTCGCGTCCCGGGCGTGGAGTTCGCCTGGATCTACCGGCCATGCCAGGAACTGGGCGGCGATGGCCTGAACATCATCCCGCTTGGGGATGGCAAGGTCGCGCTCTACATCCTGGACGTCAGCGGCCATGGCGTCGCGTCGGCCCTGTTGTCGGTGACGCTGAGCCGCCTCCTCTCGCGGCCATCGGATCCATCCTCGATTCTGATCCGGGATCGAGACGCTACGGATCGGCTCGACACCACACCGCCCGCGGAGGTCGCCGCGCGCCTGAACCGGCTCTTCCCGTTCGACTCGGCAACCGGGCAGTTCACGACGATCGTCTATGGGATCTTGAACGGTCCTACGGGGGAGTTCCACTATGTCTCCGCCGGGCACCCCGGCCCGGTGCATCTGCCCTCCGGCGCCGATCCGGTTGTATTGGAGAGCGAAGGATCCCCGATCGGACTGGCCAACGAATCCTACGTGGGGCGGTCGATCCGCCTGAGGGCGGGAGACCGCCTGTATCTTTACTCTGATGGGATCCCCGAGGCGCTCAACGACGCTCACAAGCAGTTTGGCGTCACCCGGCTCGTCGAGGCGATCAGCCAAGGGCGGTCCAAGCCCCTACAAGGGAGCGTTGCTGCGCTCGTGGAGATGATCGCGCGGTGGCATGGATCCGAGAGGCCTCAAGACGATATCTCTATCTTGGCGGTCGAGGTCTCGTCGTGAACCTGGAGGCGGGATAACTATCGACAATCCGAAGAAACTGGCAAACCTCGTCAAGGGCGAACGCCTCGCCTTGCGCTGGCGCCTGCGGCAAAAGCTGGAGGCCGAGGCGGACGCCTCCTGCGCCGCGCGCCGCTGAGCGATGCGTGTTTGACTGCCGGGCGAGTATTCGGGGGTGAGGTACTGTCCGCCCTACCCGTGGAACCATGCAATGGAAGCGCCAACGCCTGACGGACCGGTTTCGAACCTCATCCAATTGTGGACCTCCCGCCGCATGCTGATTATCGCCAGCGCCACGCTGGCGGGGATCGTGCTGCACCTGATTCTCCGCTTCGGCGTCGGCAGCGACGTTTGGACGTACCACCTCCCGCTGTGGATCGTCCTGGCATTCGGCGGCATTCCCCTCGTCTACGAACTGCTGATGAAGGTCGTGAAGCTCGATTTTGGCTCCGACCTCCTCGCCGGTATCTCGGTCGTGACCGCCGTCATCCTGGGTGAGTACCTCGCGGGCGCCTTGGTCGTACTCATGCTGTCCGGCGGAGCGGCGCTGGAAAGCTATGCGGTTCGCAGCGCATCGTCGGTCCTCCGCGCGCTGGCGAGCCGAATGCCCTCGCTCGCCCATCGACGGCGCGACGGGCAAGTGTTGGACGTCCCTTTGAGCGAAGTGGTTGTCGGCGACACGCTGGTCATCTTCCCTCACGACATCTGCCCCGTGGATGGTGTTGTCAGCGAGGGCCGCGGGGTCATGGACGAGTCCTTTCTGACCGGCGAGCCGTTCCAAATGTCCAAGACGCCCGGCTCGACCGTCATTTCCGGCGCAATCAACGGCGAATCCGCTCTGACCATTCAAGCGACGCGACCGGCAGCCGACTCGCGCTATGCGAAGATCATGCAGGTCATGCACGCCGCCGAGCAGAACCGCCCGAAAATGCGCCGGCTCGGCGACACGCTTGGAGCGTTCTATACCCCGCTGGCGGTCCTGATCGCCTTGGTCGCGTGGGCAATCAGCGGGCAATCAACTCGATTCCTGGCCGTGCTGGTAGTCGCCACTCCTTGCCCGCTCCTGATCGGAATTCCCGTCGCCATCATCGGCGCGATTTCGCTGTGCGCCCGCCGCGGCATCATCGTGAAGAACCCCATCGTGCTGGAGACGATCGCAACCTGCCGCACGGCAATTTTCGACAAGACAGGCACCCTCACCTATGGCCGGCCGCGCCTCACCGATCAAATTGTTGTGCCTGAAATCGACGCGCGGCACGTTCTTGAGCTGGTTGCGAGCCTGGAGAGGTACTCAAAGCACCCGCTGGCGCATGCGGTTCTGGCGTCGGGCGAGGCCGCGGGCATACATCTTCTGGAGGTGACCGAAATCAGCGAACCGCCCGGCCAGGGCATCCGCGGGACCGTCGGCGGACATTCGGTTCGGATCATGAGCCGCGGCGCGCTCGTGCAGGCCTCAATCCAGGGAGCGGAACGGGCGCCCGCCCATGCCGGTGGCCTCGAGTGCTTCGTCGTCATTGACGACCGCTATTCGGCGACCTACCGCTTCCGTGATGAGCCGCGCAGCGAAGGCGTTTCCTTCATCAAGCACCTGAATCCCCGGCATGGATTCAATCGCCTCATGATCGTGTCGGGGGATCGCGAGTCCGAGGTGCGTTATCTCGCGGAGCAGATCGGCATCCGCGAGATATACGCGCAGAAGACGCCGGAAGAGAAGGTGACGATCGTGCGCGCGGAAACGCTCAAGGCTCGCACGTTGTACGTGGGCGACGGCATCAACGACGCCCCGGCGCTCATGTCCGCGACGGTCGGCGTTGCGATCGGCCAGAACAGCGATATCACCACCGAGTCGGCCGGCGTCGTGATCATGGACAGCTCGCTGGAAAAGGTCGATGAGTTCATGCACATCAGCGGGCGCATGCGACGGATCGTGCTTCAGACCGCCATCGGCGGGATGGCCCTGAGCGTGATCGGAATGGCCCTGGCGAGCGGCGGCCTCTTATCGCCCGTGGCGGGGGCGCTGTCCCAGGAAATCATCGACGTATTCGCGGTTTTCAACGCCCTGCGCGCGGCGCTGCGTCCGAAGGAACTCACTGATTTCCGACCGGCGACGGCTGCAAAACCGTTCCCAGTGAATGCACTCTTGCCCAAGCCAGGTGTAACGACAGCTTGATGAAACGGCTGGTTGTGGACGGCGTACCGGGTGGAGCGCCCCGCGGCGGAGCGCGGCACAACCGTTCCGCTGAGGACGTGCTGAAACAGCTTGCCACCTCAGCAGCCGGCTTGTCTGCGCCGGAAGCTGGAGAATCAACCAGACAAGCTGCCGAGTGTAACGTTTCTGCAGATGAGCGCAGGACTGCTCTGCCCACGACCTCGGAGAGCATTTCCCGGTGCGGAGAAACGGCTCTCTGCACGGCCTCTCGCATTATCTGGTCCTCGGAAACGGTGTTCTCAACGTCCATCAAGCGGTAGGACGCCGCTGGCACTTGGCCCTCGTCGCGCCGATCGCCGTCACGTTCCGCCACAACCCGCACCGGAACCAAGGTCGTCGCCCGCGGCGCCTCGTCCCGCAAAGCCAATTGCCTTCGCCACCCATAGAACGACGACTCACGCAGCCCATGCTCCTGGCACCAGGCGCGGACGGACATGCCGCTCCTCGGCTGCGCCCCCATCACCCGCCGCCAGAAGACCTCTTTCTTCCGATCCCGTCCCATGATGCACGCCATACATGCCTCCCTTCGTCACAGGAGTCATGTTCCTGAACTCGGCGATGGAATGGAAGACGCAGTTCACCGGACGCTTACGTCATATTGGAGATTCCCTGTTTTCTTGGACGTTTTTCTACAGGCGTTCCCTGGGATTCTCTCGTGCCCCACAGCATCGGCTGGGCACACGTAGCGGGTGTGAAATCCTGGTCTTTCGACAGCACCATCATGTATTACTCCGAGCATATAATAGTTTACTTCTCTGCCCTTGCGGGTAACTCACCCGCATGGCCAGTCAAGATGCACGGACGTTGTCGCCGGAGGCTCAAGAGGCGCTGCGGCGGCGGGTGATGGAGGCGGTCGACTGCGGGATGAAGCCCACGGCGGCGGCCCGGACGTTCAATGTCAGCCGCCAGGCGATTCACAACTGGAAAAAGCGGCGCTCGCGCGGCGGACCCGATCCGCTCAAGTCGCGTAAGCGCGGGCGTCCGCGGAAGTCGCGGCTGGCGGGTCATCAGGCGGCCACGGCGGTGCGGCTGATCACCGAGCGGTGTCCGGATCAGTTGAAAATGTCGTTTGCCTTGTGGACGCGCGACGCGGTGCGCCAATTGTTGTTGGATCGCTTCCAAGTCGACGTGTCCGTCTGGACGGTGGGCCGGTATCTGGCGCGTTGGGGACTGACGCCGCAGAAACCGTTGCGCCGCGCCTATGAGCAGGATCCCGAAGCCGTCAAGCGGTGGATGAAGGCAGAATACCCAACGATCGAGCGTCGTCGAAAGCGGGAAAACGGCGAGATTCACTGGGGGGATCAGATGGGGCTGCGCAGCGATCATCAGGCCGGACGAAGCTACGGCATGCGCGGCCGGACGCCGGTCATTCCCGGAACGGGAAAGCGTTTCCGTTGCAATATGATCTCGACAGTCACCAACCTCGGCACCCTTCGGTTTATGGTGTTCAAGGAATCGTTCCGCAACCCGGTGATGATCCGGTTCCTGTCGCGGCTGATCCGGACGTGCGAACGCAAAGTGTTTTTGATCGTCGATCGTCATCGTGTGCATACGTCGGCGCCGGTGCAGAAGTGGCTGAAGGAACACGCGGACCGCATCGAGATGTTCCTCCTGCCGACCTACAGCCCGGAACTGAACCCGGACGAACTGCTGAACCAGGATGTGAAGGCCAACGCCCTGGGCCGCCGCCGACCGGCCACCCAGGGGGAACGGATCTGCGACGTACGCACCTACTTGCAGAAAACCCAGAAGCAACCCCAGAAAGTCCGCAACTACTTCAAGCACCCCAAGGTGAACTACGCCGCGGCGTAGAAATGTAAACTATTTGATGACCGGAGTAATATTCTCTCGCTCGCCATCACGCCGGACGGCAACACGCTGGTTTCCTCGGACAGGTCGGGATTGGTGCTGGCCTGGGATCTGACGTATTACAGCGAGCGCATCCGCCGCGAGGTGGCGTATCGCACCGCGCATTCTGACGGACAGTGACTCCGCGCCAACTCCCCCGCGGCGGACCATCAGGGGGAATGCGGTACTCCCTGGGTACGTGTCCAAGCTGCCTGTCTCGCTTCCGAATTGGGCCTGAGCGATGCACTGCATGGAGGGTCTCGCATGCAGCCTTCCCTTGCGGGGGTCTGCGCGGATTCCCTCTTGGGCATCAGCGACCGTAGCGCGGACGCTCACCCCGGGTCGGAAAAGGCCAGGGCTGTTGGCTTTCGGCAGGAGTCGAACGGCTACGTCGCATTTGTGATCCGTTGTAATCCCACGCTGCCTTAAACCTGCGATGTGCTGTATGGTAGCCGACCGCGACTGACTGTTTCGAAAGGGAATCGCACATGGACTCGGACAGGAACACCCGGAAACCGCAGGATCCCGGCGCAACGCCCGGCGCGACGCATGACTCGCGCGACTTGAGCGACTGCCCGAGCGCCAAGCACGACACCCGAGAAACTGGCACGTCGGGTTTGTCTCCCGCCGGCGCTGAATCTGCCGCGACGGTTCCCCCGGGCGGCGCGCAGACCACCGGGGGAGGAGCCCACATCGAGCACGCCGGTCAGGCGATCGGGCGCTACAAGCTTCTCCAGGCAATCGGCGAGGGCGGGTTCGGCGTGGTCTGGATGGCCGAGCAAGAGCAGCCGGTCCGCCGCCGCGTGGCGCTCAAGATCATCAAGCTGGGCATGGACACCAGGCAGGACCTCGCCCGCTTCGAGGCCGAGCGGCAGGCGTTGGCGATGATGGATCATCCTAGCATCGCCAAGGTATTTGATGCCGGGGCAACGCGAACGGGCCGGCCCTACTTCGTGATGGAGCTGGTCAAGGGCGTGCCCATCACCGACTACTGCAACCGGCACAGCCTTTCGTTCAGCGAGCGGTTAAAGCTGTTCATGCAGGTCTGCGGCGCGGTGCAGCACGCGCATCAGAAAGGCATCATTCACCGCGACATCAAGCCCAGCAACGTGCTGGTCACGCACATCGACGACAAGCCCGCGCCCAAGGTGATCGACTTCGGCATCGCCAAGGCGACGCAGGCGCGCCTGACCGAGCAGACGATGTTCACCGAGATTGGGCAGTTCATCGGTACGCCGGCGTACATGTCGCCGGAGCAGGCCGATCCGATCGGAATGGACATCGACACGCGCAGCGACATCTACTCGCTGGGCGTGCTGTTGTACGAGTTACTGACGGGCGCGACGCCGTTCGATAGCAAGTCGCTCCGCAAGGCCGGCTTCGAGGAGATCAAGCGAATCATCCGCGAGGACGAACCGTCGCGGCCGAGCACGCGCTTGAGCCGCCTGGGCGCGGAGCTGAACACGGTCGCCAAACAGCGGGCGGTCGAGCCGAGAAAGCTGGGCACGATCCTGCGCGGCGACCTCGACTGGATCATCATGAAGGCGCTGGAAAAGGACCGCGCCCGCCGCTACGAGACGGCCAACGGCCTGGCGATGGACATCGAACGCTATCTGACGGGGGAGGCGGTCGTGGCGGCCCCGCCGAGTGCGACCTATCGTTTTCGCAAGTTGGTGAGGCGCAGGAGGGGCACCGTGACCGCCTCCGCGGCGGTCGCCGTTTCGTTGCTCATCGGCGTGGTCGCCTTTGCCTGGCAGGCGAGAGTCGCCGTCGGCCAGCGCGACCGCGCGGTCCTCGCCGAAGCCGAAACCAGGAAAAAAGCCGACGAACTTCAGCAAGTCTCGGACTTCCAGGCGAGCATGCTCCGCCAGATCGACGCGACCGCCGCCGGTGAAACGCTATTCGCGGACATCCGCGATCGATTCGGCAAGGCTCTTGAGAAAGCCGAAGTGCCCCAGGAACAACGGGAGTCGCGCGCGGCACTGCTCGCGCGCGAGTTGGGGCAGGTCAACGCCACCGACGCCGCGGCGGCCATGATCGACCGCACGATCCTATGGCCATCGATCATGGCGATCGACCAGAGGTTCAAGGACCAGCCCGCGGTGGACGCGACGCTGCGGCATACGCTCGCGGACCTGTATCGAATCCTGGGTCGGTACGACGATGCGTTCCCCCTGCAGAGCAGCGCGCTGGCGACTCGACGCCGTGTTTTGGGCGAAGACGATTCCGGCACTTTGGATTCGATCAACAGTCTGGCGTCGATACTCGAGTCTCAGGGCGAACAGGCCGAAGCGGAGGCCCTCTATCGGGAGGCGCTCGACAAGCGCCGACGAGTGAGCGGTGATGAGGATCCGGAGACGCTAAACGTGATGGGCAATCTGGGAACGCTTCTGCGCTCGCAGGGCAAGCTCGATGAAGCGGAACCCCTGCTTCGCACATCCCTGGAAGGCAGCCGGCGCGTCAAGGGCCCGGAGCATCGCAGCACGCTGATCGCCATGAACATGTACGGTTATCTGCTCATCGACCAAGGCAAGCTCTCGGCGGCGGAACCCTACTGGCGGGAGGCCTACGAAACGGGCAAACGCGTCTTCGGCGCGGATGATCCAGACGTGTTCGTATGGACCAACAACATGGGTGGGCTTCTCGGCGCTCAAGGTCACGACCGGGAAGCCGAATCGTTCTACCGTGAGGCGTTCGGGAGCTGCCGACGCATCCGGGGTGAAGAGCATCCGCAAACCCTGAGCTGCCAGCGCAACGTGGGATTCGCGCTCAAGCAACAGGGTCGCTACGCGGAGGCGGAACCGTTGATCCGCGAAGCTCTGGACAAGCGCCGCCGCGTGCTCGGGGACGACCACCCCGACACCCTCAGCTCGATCGGCGACCTGGGTGGGTTGCTTCAGGCCCAGGCCAGGTTCGATGAGGCCGAACCGTATTACCGGGAGCAGTTGGAGCGGTGCCAACGCATCCTGGGCAAAGAACACCCGAACACGCTGAACGCCCTGAGCAACACGGGCTTCTTCCTGAAGGCCCAGGGCAAACTGGCCGAAGCCGAACGCTGCAACAGTGAGGCCCTGGAGATACGCCGCCGCATTCTGGGTGAGGAACATCCTGACACCCTGATGTCCGCGAGCAACTTGTGCGTGCTACTGATGGACGCGGACAAATTGGCCGACGCCGAGACCCTGGGGCGCGATGTGTTGGAGAAACGCCGGCGCGTGCTCGGCGAGGATCATCCCGGCACGCTCGTTTCCAACAACATCCTGAGCCAGGTGCTGGTGCGTCAGGATCGATTGAGCGATGCTGAGCCTTATTGTCGCGCCGCACTGGAGTCGGGCCGGCGCGGGATGGGGCCGGATCATCCTGACACCCTGATCTTCACCATGAACCTGGGAGGCATCCTGCAGGATCAGGGCAAGCTCGTTGAGGCCGAAGCGCTCTTGCGCGATGCCCTGGAAAGATGCACCCGAGTGCTCGGAGCTGCGCACTCGACCACGGTGCACGCCACGACTCTGTTGGGCTCGCTGCTGAAGGAGCAGGGAAACCTGAGCGAGGCGGTCGAGCTGCTGGTTCCGGCCGAGGAGCGGGCCCGTGCGGCGTTCACCGAGGGCAACGCGCCGCGGCTCGCCCGCCTGCTGAAAACGCTCGGAAACGCCCGCGCGGGGCTGGCGAAGGATCCCGCCGACTTCGTGGCGGCCGAAACGAACCTGCTCGAAGCCTACGCTATTTACTCCAGGGTTCGCGGCGAGAAGCACAAGGACACTCGCAAATGCGCCTCGGCGCTAGCCGACTTCTACGCCGCCTGGGATCATGCTCAAGCGGATAAGGGGCATGAACTCAAGAGCGCGGAATGGAAGGCGAAACTCGATGCTGCAGGAACTTCGGCGCAACCGGCCGCCACTTCCGCACGGGCCGAGCCCTGATCGTCACTAAGCAAAGCACGAACGTCCGATTCCGCCCTGACCAAACGGTCCGTGCGCGAACCTGCAGCATCCGGAGCCTGGTTCTCTGGTTGCTCATGGGTTGTGGCCGAGAGCGGCGCCGTGGCGCGAAAGGCGGCAAGTTCCTCCGAATCGTGCCCCCAGGCGACCAGTCTTCGCAGGGTACGACATCGACCACGACAACGAGACGTGGCGCTGGGGAGCCGATTGCAACTGCAATGCCGTTCTCGACTGGAAGGAAATCTCCGATGGAAGCTCGGCCGACGTGAATGCGAACGGCGTTCCCGACGAGTGCGAGCCCTGCGAGCACGTCACGTGCTTGAAGGCTGCGTGCAAGCCGCGGGACGGCCGATTCAAGGTTCGCGCTGCGCTGGTGGCCCTGCTCCCGGAAGGCGACGCGTTCACATGCACGTTGGAAGGTTTGGAGCCGCATGCGGTCACCCTCAACGACCGCGGCCGGGCCAAAACCAACTGGACCGCGCTGATCGACGGCGAGCATGAAGTCTGCATCGAAGAATGCCGCGACGCAGGCGTGTGCCGCCATCCGACCTGCGGGTGACAGCCCCGCGCCAGCAAACGCGAGAGGAGCCACGCCCGAGACGTCGATCCGCAGCGGGCCGGATCGGCGTCTTCCTCGGGCTGGCCGCCTTTTTTGGCTCCTCGCTGTTTGGTGTGGGTAGAAGCTGGGGGACCAGTCCCCCAGACCCCCTGGGATTTACCGCTTTCGGACTTACCGGCAGGCGGGGAAGATGGAGGCGACCGGCCCGGCAGTTGCCGGACCGGCGTCGCCTGC
>CAZGJA010000042.1:0-96642 GCA_964526695.1 uncultured Phycisphaeraceae bacterium | reverse complement strand
GTAGCCATGCGCCGCGCAGTGGGGAAGCCCATGCTCACGCTGAGTACAGCGAGAGCATGCCACCCCTGCATGTAGAATCGTGTTTACGCTGGGTGGCATGGCTTCACGCGCAGCGGGTAGCCGTGCGTCGGGCCGTGGGGGAAACCCATGCTCACGCTGAGTACAGCGAGAGCATGCCACGCGCGCATGAGGAATTGGATTCAGGGCATTGGGTGGCGCCCTCATGCCAGGCCGGGGTGTGGTTGCTCCGCCGCGCGAGGACCGTGCCGCCGTTTTCAGGTGGCCAGGAAGAAGCGGTCTTGCGTGCCGCCGGGGCCGACGCGGACCCGGACCAGCTTAGCGCACTTCGGGCATCGCCCCGCGTAGAGAAGTCCATCCGCGCTGCGGTAGATCCGCTGATAGACGCCGCAGCACTCAAAGCGCACGCCGATCCACGCGCGAGATTCAACCGGTCCGCACGCCGGCGCGGCCGCGTTCGGCTCTGGCGAGGGTGGATGCCTGGGGCTTCGCAGGTCCACGAAGTAATCCGGATCTCCTTTCACGCCTTGAGCATCGGCGGTTTCGAGGGGGCGTCTTTCGCGATCCTGCCCTGCCACGGCAAAGCCTGAGATTCAGGTTTCGGATCTGCTGGGGTCGCCGAGCGTTCGGACGCCAGCGGGGGCGACTGCACACTTCGCCACTGCCTGGCGAGTACGCCAGACGGTGCCACCCCGCTGCGGAGCGTTTTCCTCAAGCGCGGCGCGCCGATGCGCTCCCCCCCTGCGGCTCTCCCGCGCCCGATGGCCGCGGAGAACCCTGCCTGTAGAACGAATCGACGCGGACCGCAGAGCCTGCCTCTCGACGGGGTCGTATCGGGTCGATACTATTTCATGGAGGAGTCTTTTTCGTCGAGGTGCGTATGCCTGAACCGATCGTATCACCTGAAATCGACGCGATGGCCGAGGAGGTGCTCGCGCTCTCGCAGCTCTCGGCGGTGGCGCGGGCGCGGAAGTCCGCGGCCACGGCGGAGCTGAGCGAGCCGGAGTTCATGGCCCTTGATGCGGTGTTGAGGGAAGGGACGATCACCGTTGGTGACATCCAGCGCCGGATCGGGGTGCTTCCCGCGCAAATGTCGCGCATCCTGCGCAGCTTGGAAAAACACTCGTCCGGAAAGGCCCTGGTCGAGAGCCGGATCAACCCGGATGACCGACGCCGTGTGGACGTAACTATCACAAACGCAGGACGTTCCGTTCACGCCGGCTACCGCCGGGGGCGGCTCAGTTTCATCTGCGATTTCCTGGCTAACCTCGAAGCGGGGGATCGTGTCACCTTCATGAAGATCGTCAGGAACTTCAGGAGCCGTGTCGATTTAGTGCTTGACAGTACAAAAGAAAGCGAAAGTTTCAAGAAATAAATTTGCTTGCAGCTAACTATCTCGTGATGTAAAATGTCTTGTTGAGTGAAATGATTACGGCAATCGGCCGTTAGAGAATGAAGTGGACCTCGGCGGGGCGCCGAGATGAGATTCTTGAAGGAGATGTGCCATGACGATGCGAACGGGCAAGATGATGGGCGCCATCTTCGCGGTGGCGGTGGTGGGCATGGTGTTCGGCAGCGCTTCCGAGGCGCGGGCGGATCATTACTACTCGGGCGGGTACAGCCGGGGGCCTTCATACTACCGGCCTGCGTACACCTGCTACTCGCCGCCGGTGTATTGCGCTCCGCGTCCGGTGTACTACGCGCCGCCGGTGTATTGCGCGCCGCGTCCGGTGTACTACTCGCCTCCGGTGTACTACAGCCGTCCGTCGTACTCGTACGGCGGGTATTACGGCGGCAGCAACTTCTCGGTGGGCGGCAGCTATAACCGCGGCGGGTACGGTCGCGAAGGCGGGAGCTTCTACTTCAACTACCGCAGATAGCGGGTCGCCGGGGTGATCGGTCACGCCGGGGGCTGATGGGTCACGCCAAGGCGCTGATCGGTCGCGCGAGACGCGACCCGGTGGTCAGGGGTTTCGGGGGCGACATGCCGGGTTCCACACGGGTGGGACCGGGCATGTCGCCTCTTTTTTTGTCGGCGGGGTCGGGTGACACCGGCGCGGCATTATCGGGGCGGCGCGTGCGTTACGCAGCAGATCGGGAACCGACTCCGATTTCAGGAGTCTAATCCGATGCGACGGGGAGGCGCGAAACCGCCGCCGGCGCACGGTCGGTTTGATGATCCGCTGTACGCCCCAGGGAGCCGCGCATGTCCACCCGCATGAATCGCCTGATCTGCTGCCTCGCAGCCGCTTTCGCCCTGATCCCCGCGATCTCCTCCGCTCAGACCATCATCATCGAGCGGCCCATTCCGCTCCCGCCGCCGCCGGACCGTCCCCTTCCGCCGCCCGACCGGCCCGCGCCGCCTCGCCCTCCGCAGCGGGGGATGAAGATGGAGGTCCGCGCGCTGGGGATTGAGACGAACATCACCGACGGCGCGGCCGTCACGAAGGTCGATCAGACATTCCACAACCCGCACGACTTCGCCGTCGAGGGCACGTACATCTTCCCGCTCGACGACGACGTGGCCGTGTCGCGGTTCACGATGGACGTCAACGGGCAGGAGATCGAAGGCAAGCTGCTGGACGTGAAGGAGGCGCGACAGACGTATGAGCAGATCGTGCGGGGGATGAAGGATCCGGCGCTGCTGGAATACGTGGGCAAGAAGATGTTCAAGGCGAGCATCTTCCCCATCAACCCTCACAGCGACGTGCGCGTACGCCTGTCGTACACACAGATGCTCGAGACGCAGGACGGGCTGGTGCGCTACCGCTACCCGATGAACACGGAGAAGTATCTGCCGTCGCCGATTCAGCGACTCAGCGTGCTGGTCAGCGTCGAGAGCAAGACGCCGATCAAGAGCGTGTTCTCGCCGAGCCACGAGATCGCCGTGTCGCGCATCTCGGAGAACCGGGCGACGGCCAGCATGGAGGTCAGCAACCAGTTCCCCGACCGCGACTTCGAACTGTTTTACATGCTCTCGGAAAAGGAGTTCGGGCTGACGGTGCTGACGTATCGTGAGCCGGGCGAGGACGGGTATTTCGTGGCGCGGATTTCGCCGAACGCCACGACGAGGCCGGAGGACGTGCTGCCCAAGAACGTCGCTTTTGTGCTGGACACGTCGGGCAGCATGAGCGATGAGGGCAAGATCGGTCAGGCGCGGTCGGCGCTGAAGTTCTGTCTCGATCATCTCAACGAGCGCGACGCGTTCACGATCATCACGTTCTCGCACGAGCCGCGCCGCTTCAGCGAGACGCTGGTGCCGGTTTCCGCCGAAAGCCGCGAGAAGGCGACGAAGTTCATCGAAGGCATCGAGGCCGTGGGCGGGACGAACATCAACGACGCGCTGCTCTCGGGGCTGAAGGACGCGCCTCAGGCGGATCCGACACGGCCGTTCTACATCGTGTTCCTGACGGACGGTCAGCCGACGGTGGGCGTGATCAGCGAGCCGGAGATTCTCAAGAACGTGCGAGAGGCGAACACGCAGCGGACGCGGCTGTTCGTGTTCGGCGTGGGGCATGACGTGAACACGCGGCTGCTCGATCTGCTGGCGGAGCAGAACCGCGGCACGCGCGAGTACGTCGAGCCGGGGGAGAACCTGGAGCTGGCGCTGTCGAGCTTCTACCGCAAGATTTCGGATCCGGTGCTGTCGGACCTGGCGCTGGCGTTCGGCGGGCTGGGGGTGCATGACGTGTATCCGCCGCGACTGGGCGACTTGTTCGGCGGGATGGAGCTGGTGGTGGTCGGGCGCTACAACGGCTCCGGGCATCGCGCGGTGGAGCTTTCGGGCACGCGGCGCGGGGCGCAGGAGAAACACATCTACGAGACGAAGTTCCCCGACGACGACCGCACGCATGAGTTCCTGCCGCGCCTGTGGGCGACGCGGAAGGTCGGATACCTCCTCGACGAAATCCGCCTGCACGGCGAAGACGCGGAGCTGAAAAGCAGCGTGGTCATGCTGGCGAAGAAGTACGGCATCATCACGCCGTACACGTCGTACCTGGTGACCGAGCCGGGGCGCGTGGCGATGCGTGGAGAGCGCGGTGACGCAATGCTCGACATGGGGCTGGCACGGCGGCGCGCCGGGTTGGATCCGGAACGGGAGAAGGCCCTTCGCGCGATGGGGTACATCGATGATGACGAAGAGGCGGATGGCCTCAGTCGATCCACGCACGGCCGCCGCGAAAGCGCTGATGCGGCTGAGGGCGTATTCATGGTGGAAGCTGAGGAATCAATGGGCGAGGACGACCTTGCCGCGCAAGGCCTCAGCGGCGGCGCGCCGGCCGCCAATGCGCCGGCCACTGCGAAACCCGCCAGCGCTGCCGAGAAGGCGCCCGCCAGGCCCAAACCTGCGCCGAAAGTCGCCGGTCGGGCGGCGGTGGGTCAGTCGAAGGACGCCAAGCAGCTTCAGGAGCAGGACGCGGCGAAGTCTCGCGGGGCCGCCGCCGACGGGAAGAAGGGTTCCGGCGCCGCCGACCTGATGCGCATCGTCGGCACGCGGACGTTCTACAAGTCTAAGGACTCGTGGGTGGACAGCGCCTACGACAAAAAGGACGAAACGAAGAAGATCGTGCTGTTCAGCGACGAGTACTTCGAGTTTCTCGGCAAGCACAAAGACCTCGCCAAGTGCTTCGCGCTGGGCGACCGCGTGATCGTGATGGTGGAAGGCGTCGCCTACGAAACGGTTCCGCCGCCGGAGGAAGGCGGCGAACGCCCGCAGGAGAAGGGCGAAAACCAGGGCGCGGAGAGTCCCGCCGGCGGATAGTGCATATCTGAGTCTCCATCTGACTCCGATGCGCAACGGGTTGCTCGTTTTGATGTTGGGCACGCCGTGCCTTTGTGCTCCGGAGGGGCAGCCGAAAATAGCCCAGCGATTTATCGCTGGGGCGCTGGCGGCGAGGAGGCGAAAGTCCCGGAGAGCCTGGGACTTTTTTCGTCTCGAGGATCATTCTGTGCGGCACAGACCCGTGGGGACAAGCTCTGCCCGCGGAACTCGGGCTGCGTCCTTTGTTTCTCGCCTTCGTTGTGAAGCGGGCGAGTTGGCTCGTCCACCCGCTCGGACCTCTTCCTGACCTCATCCGGCCTGCAACCGGACCTCATCCGGCCTTCATTTGCCCTTCATCCATGCTTCGTTCGATCGTTCATTCCCTCAACTCACCAGCACGCCGGCGAAGTGCATCACGTTGTACGCCAGCGCCGACCATAGCGCCACGCATCGCACCTTGCGCAGCCCGCGCACCAGGAACGGGCCCAAGCCCCGGTACGTCTTCAAGTCCGCGTTCACCGTCTCCATCGTCGAGGTTTGCATGACGCCGTATGTCATGCGTGTCAAGGAAAAAATCCCAAGCTCTCCGGGGCACGGAACCTCCCGGTGGTTTCCCTGCATGATCGCACGTTCATGCCATTCCAAAGCCCGGCAACCGGAGCCAACCGGAGACTCAGTTCCCGCCATTCGCCCGTCGAATCGTGTCGTTTGACCCAACTCGGCCCCGATTCGAGCCGTTTGGCGCGATCCGCAGCGCCGTGGCGCTGCGAGTCGGCACGACCGGGGCGTCCCGAATCCGAGAATTATCGCCAAGCTTGCGTTTGAAAAACCCCCGCGCATCGAACGCACTTCGATCTTCCGCCGTGGCGGCGCGTCCGACATCCACGAATGGGTCCGCGAGCCGTCAGGAATACAACGGAAAAACCTGAGAATCTGCCGATACACCGGAACGGAGAGGCATCGGGGGGCATCAGAGAACTCGACGCTCACGCTTGAAGCTCAAGCCTGCGAGGAGGACGGCCATGTGCATTGATGAACAGGAAGCGGCGCCGACAACCGGACGCGCGCTCCATGCCTTGATCCCGCAACGCCCGACCCCCAGTCAGACCGCAACGGAACTCGTTCGAATGGAGCGCTCCCGCGTCTTCGACCTGGGCCTGAAGGAAGTCGCGCAGTTTCTCGACGAATCCACGGCTTGCGTACCGCAGCTTTTGGAGCAGTCGCGTAGATCGCACCCCCGCTGGTGGAGCGACCATCCCGCGGCCCTGTCGGAGGACTCCTCCGTCTTTCTGGGCTGAACCGCAGCGCGGCGGGTCGGCGAAGCCGCGATTCATCAACCACACGCCATCGCCCCGGCATTTGACGGTCCCGGTTGCGACCGCTAGTCTGGCAGTCCCATCAGCGTGCCGGCCGCATTGGGTTTCTACTTACAGCAACGGTTGGAATGACCAGAGCAAGGCGGCTGGTCTATCGTCCGATAACAGGGACAGGAAGCACGGATCGCATGAGAATCGCGATGTTGTCGTGGGAGTCGATGCACTCCATCGCCGTCGGCGGATTGGCGCCGCACATTACGGAGCTTTCCGCGGCCATGGCTCGCCTCGGGCATGAAGTGCACATCTTCACCCGCGTCGGCCCCAATCAGCGCGGATACGACTTCATCGACGGCGTTCACTATCACCGCTGCCCCTTCCAGTACCACGACGATTTCCTCACCTACACCGACCGCATGTGCGACAGCTTTGTCTGGCATCTGAGCGAGGCGGAGCAGTTCCTCGGCGGGCGTTTCGACATCATTCACGGGCACGACTGGCTCAGTTGCCGCGCGCTGCGGCAGATCAAGAACGAATGGCGGCGCCCCGTCGTGTTCACCGTGCACTCGACGGAGTACGGGCGCTGCGGCAACAGCCTGTGGGACGATCCCATGTCGCGGCACATCCGCGACCTCGAGTGGGAAGGAACGTTCCTCGCGGACCGTGTGATCTGCGTGTCCAAGACGTTGACCAGCGAGGTGCAGGAGCAGTATCGCGTTCCGCCCGCCAAGCTTTTCTCGATCTACAACGGCGTGGACGTGTTCAAGTATGACACGCACGTCGACATCCCCGCCGTCCGTCGCAAGCATTCCGTCGGCGCCGACGACCCCTGGGTGCTCTTCGCCGGGCGCATCACCTGGCAGAAGGGGCCGGACCTTCTTCTCGAAGCCGTGCCGCATGTGCTGGCCGAGCACCCGAAGACCAAGATCGTGTTCGCCGGCGAAGGGGACATGCGTCCGCGGCTGCAAGATCGCGCCGCGCGCCTGGGCTTGCAGGATTCGATTCGCTTCCTCGGTCATCGCTCGTCGGGCGAGCTGGTGGGCTTGTTCAAGAGTTCGGATCTGGTGTGCGTTCCCAGCCGCAACGAGCCCTTCGGCATCGTCATCCTCGAAGCGTGGAGCGCGGCCAAGCCCGTGGTGGCGACGCGCATCGGCGGACCGGCCGAGTTCGTCAAGGATCATCACACGGGCGTGACGGTCGAGGCCGAGGTGATCCCCATCTCCGACGCGATCAGCGCCGCGCTCAACGACAAAGAGCAGATGCGCGAAATGGGGCGCAACGGGCGCATCGAGGCCGAATCAAAGTTCACGTGGGATCACGCGGCCGCAGGGACGCAGATCGTGTATTCAACGCTCATGGACGCAAAGAGCACCGGGCGCGGCGAAAGAAACGGGCGCCCGGTTGTGGAGGCTACGGTTATGAACGCCGGAAAGACATCAAAACCACCCGCCGCGCCTATGTCGCCCTTGAATGGCGGGTCGAAGCTCGTTGTGAAGCAGAATCCAAACCCTGCCGCCCAGGCGACCGGCCCGACGGATGCCGACATCCGCCGCAGGGCGCACGAGATCTTCCTCGCGCGCAAAGGCACGCCGGGGGATCCCACGGCCGACTGGCTTCAGGCGGAACGGGAACTTCAAGCAGAGCGGGCGCCCCGAGCCGAACGGGAGCTTCCAGTCGCTGCAAAACCCCCGACAAGAACGCGCAAATCCAAGTGACCTGAGTCATTGCCGACATCGGGGCCGCCGATATAATACGAGGTGATGGGCAAGGCCTCGAAGACATCCTGGGTCGGGTGCGCGCTGATCGTGCTGTGCCCGGTCATGTGCCACGGCGACGCGGCCGCGCCTTCCGATGCGCAGGCGAAGGCCGATTCGTGCTGCGACCATAGCGAAAGCTCGCCGCAGGCGCCCCAGCCCAACGGCGGGGATGATTGTTTTTGCTGCTCTGCCGCTTCCGTTTCGGTCGGTCATCGCGCGGATTCCCCTCGACCGCTGATCGACGGGATCTTCCAGGCGGCCTCGCCGAGCGCTATCGACTTGCCATTGGACGGCGATTCCACTCGGGGCGCCGTTCAGCGGTCCCCATTGATCCACGCTCCGCCTGCTCGCGTCCTCCCGCTTCTGATCTGATTCCCCCGCGCTGCGAATTCCCATCGTCCGCCGCATGATCCGCGCGCCGGGCCGTCGGCGCAGCGTCGCATGCCGTCAGCGGTCCGATTGCGCGGCGAGGGCTTGTCAATCGACGCCCCAGACGACGGACGCGGGAAGATGCACCCTGGGTTTCGCATCTCAATCCCGGTGGAATCTGGAGTTCGGGGAGCGCTTCGGCGGCAGGGCAACGGCCCTTGCCGGTCGCTCCGGCCATATCAAGGGAACCGAAATTGTGTTGATGCAACAATCTCAACGCGCGCGTCGACTCTGCCGAACGGGTCTGGTCGTCGTCATCGCGCCGGCTTTGGGCTGGCTGGGTTGCGCCAAGGTGGACCCGCGCCCGGATTTTGAGCAGGTCAACCAGCGCGTCGGGCATGCGGTCGAGCCCGCCGGCGAAGTTCCCTCGGACGACGCGGAGTCGGTTCGAAAGCTGGCAGAGGACATGCTCGCCGCCGGACTCACGGCCGACGATGCCGTGCGTCTCTGCCTGCTCAACAACCCGGAGCTGGACGCCGCCTACGCCCGCGTGGGCATCGCCCGCGCCGATCTTGTGCAGAGCGGGCTGTTCAAGAACCCCATGCTGGCGGCCTCGCTGCGCCTGCCGGATGAGGGCGGACTGGCCAACGTCATGCTGGACGTGGCGCAGAACATCACGGACCTGTGGCAGTTGCCCGTCCGGCGGCGATCTTCGCAGGCCTCGCTGGACCGCACGATCCTCTCCACCGCCCGGCAGATTTCCGCTTTGGCGCTGGACACCCGTCGCGCGTACTTTCAGGCCGTCGCTGCTGAACGCCTCCGCGAAATCAGCCAAGAAAACCTCGCCATCGCCAATCGCCTGCTCGACACCGCCGTGGCGCGGCAGGAAGCCGGCGCGGGCAGCGCGGTGGAGGTCAACCTCGCGCGGTCGGAAGTGCTGGCGATGGAGCTTGAGTCGCGCAGCGCCGGACTCGAAGCGTTCGACGCGCGGCGCGAGCTGGCGATGAAGATGGGGCTGACGCGCTCGCCGGCGGACGTGACCCTTGCGGAGGGGCTGCCGGAGCCGGCGAGTCTTGACGTGGAGGTCGATGCCCTGATCGAACTGGCGCTGGCCCATCGGCTCGATCTGCTCGTCGCGGACCGCGAGGTGTCGATGGCGCTGGCGGACATGGACCTGGAGCGGCTGCGGGTGTTCCCTTCGGTTGAGCTGGGCGTCTCCTTCGAGCGCGAGGCGCGGGAGCGCGGGCAGGACACGAGCTATCTGAAGGAATCCGCCAGGGCGTCGCTCGAGGCGCAGGAGTTCACCCTCGCGCCCTGGGGCAAGAGCAGGCGGCAGGGCGAGATGACCGTGCTCGGACCGACGCTCTCCCTGGAGGTTCCGCTGTTCGATCAGAACCAGGCGCAGATCGCCAAAGCCTATTACGCCTGGCGTGCGGCGACCGGGCAGCGCGAGGCCATGCGCCGCCAGGCCGTGCAGGAAGTGCGGGGCGTGCATGAGCGCGCCCGCGTCGCGCTGACGAATGCCCGCTTCTACCACGATCAGTTGCTTCCGCTGCGCGAGCAAAACCTGGAGCTGTCGCGCGACGGGTATCGCGCCGGCAAGACGCCGTTTTTCGACGTGCTCGATGCGCAGCGCAATCTCCTCAAAGCCCGCGGCGAGGCCGTCGAGGCGCAGCGCGACGCCGCGCAGGAGCTGACCGAGCTGGAGCGCGCCGCGGGCCGGCCGCTGAGCGTCTTGCTCTCGCCGGCGATGCCAACAAGCCCCGACACCCAAGCCCAGGAGCAAGAACCATGAGAGCATTGAGTTTCCCCATCCTCGCATTTCTGATATCGATCGGCTCGCTTTCCTGCACCCGAAAGCCCGCGACGAAGGAGGATCCGCCACACGCGCACGAAGGACACGCCGAGGAAGCCGGAAACGCGCCGGTCGCCGAACCCGATCACGACCCTGAAGGGCATGCGCACGAGGATGCGACGGCGGAGTCAACGCACGAACATGCAGAGAGCGAGCCCGCCCACTCCGAACATGTGGACGAAGTCAAGCTCACGGCGGACGCGGTCAAGCGTCATGGAATCGAGGTTGCCCCGGCGTCGATGCACCGGCTCAAGCCCACCTTTGTCGCTCCGGCGCAAGTGGCGTTCAACGCGGAGGCCATCGCGCACGTCGGATCGTCGCTGACCGGGCGCGTGCAGGAGCTGCGCGTGCGGCTCGGCGACGTCGTCAGCAAGGGCGACGTACTCCTCGTGGTTGAAAGCCCTCAGCTCGGCGAGGCGCAGAGCGAGTTCCTTCAAAAGCGAATCATCGCTCAGACGGGGCTGGCCACCGTCGAACTCGCCAGGAACGGACTGGATCGGGCCTCACGACTCTATGATCTGAACAAGGGAATCCCGCTCGACGAAGTGCAGAAGCGAGAACTCGAGTTCAAATCAGCTCAGGCCCTGCAGTTGGCGGCTCAATCGGCCGCCCTCGCCGCGGAGAACAAGCTGCACCTGATGGGCATGGATCAGCCCGCCGTGCAGCACCTTCAGGAATCCGGCGAGGTCAACCCCCGCATGAACATCGTGGCGCCGCTTGCCGGTCGCGTGGTCGAGCGCGAGGTCACGCTGGGCGAACTTGTCAGCCCTGAGAAGGAAGCCCTCATCGTTCTGGCCGACACGACCACCTTGTGGATCCTGGCCGACGTGCCCGACCCGCGTCTTCACGAAGTCGCCATTGGTGCAGCCGCCTGGATCAAGTCGGACACGGTAAGTGGCCACAGGCACCCGGGGCAGGTGTCGTACATTTCGCCCGTGGTGGACCCGCGCACGCGATCGGCCCAGGTCCGCGTAGCGGTTCAATGCGAGCACGGGACGTTGTGGCCTGGCATGTTTGTTCAAGTCGAGATCACCGCGACGGATCGCGCCCACCCCGATCCGCCGCCGATGGTTGCCGTTCCTGAGGACGCGATTCAGACCGTGGAAGGTTTGCCGTCGGTCTTTGTCCCGGTTCCAGGCGAGTCCAACACGTTCGCCTCCCGCGCCGTCATCATTGGAAAGCCCGTTGCCGGCCTTGTTCCCGTCTATTCCGGCTTGGCCGAGGGTGAGGCCTTTGTCACGGGTGGGACGTTCATCCTGAAGGCGGAGCTGGGCAAAGGCTCCGCGGCGCACGAACACTAGGAACTTCACTCTCCGGGCGGGAGCCTTTCGCAATGCTGGAGTCAATTCTTCATTTTTCGATTCGCAACCGGTGGATGATTCTGCTCTTCACCGCGATCGCGTGCAGCGTCGGGGTGTACTCGCTCCAGCGACTGCCGATCGACGCCGTGCCCGACATCACCAATAACCAGGTGCAGATCAACGTCCTGTTTCCCTCGCTCTCGCCCATCGAGATCGAAAAGCAGGTCACGTTTCCGATCGAGACGGCGCTGGCGGGCATCCCCGGCCTGCAATCGACGCGCTCGCTCTCGCGCAACGGCTTCTCGCAGACGACCGCGGTCTTCGAGGACGACGTGAATGTGTACTTCGCCCGCCAGCAGGTCTCCGAGCGCCTCGGCGAGGCCAGGGAAAGCCTGCCGCCCGGCGCCGAGCCGATCATGGGACCGATCGCCACCGGTCTGGGCGAAATCTACATGTACACCGTCGAGTACGAGCACCCGCACGGCAAGGGAGCTGCGATCGTCGATGGACAACCCGGCTGGCAGAGCGACGGTACGTATCTGACACCGGAGGGGCAGCGCCTGGCGACGGATCTGGAGCAGGCGGCCTACCTGCGCGAGGTGCAGGATTGGATCGTTCGCCCGCAGCTTAAGGGCGTCAAGGACGTGGCCGGCGTCGAGGCGATCGGCGGCTACGTCAAGCAGTACCACGTCCAGCCTGACCCGATGAAGCTCGTGAGCTACGGCTTCACCTTTCACGACGTGATCGAAGCTCTTGAACGGAACAACGTCAGCACCGGGGCCGGGTACATCGAGCACAAGGGAGAGGCTTACGTCGTCCGCGCGACGGGGCGGATCGAGCGCGTCCAACAGATCGAATCGATCGTGGTCGGAACGCGCAACGGCGTGCCGATCTACGTCCGCGACATCGCGGTGCCCGGCGGCGTCGGCGTCGGCCGGGAGCTGCGCACCGGATCCGCAAGCGAGAACGGCGAGGAAGTCGTCGTGGCCACGGCCATCATGCTGCTGGGCGCAAACAGCCGCACGGTCGCCGCCGCCGTCGACGCCAAGATGGGCGACGTGCAGCGCACGCTGCCTCCCGGGATTCATGCCAAGACCGTGCTGAATCGCACCAAGCTGGTGGATGCGACCATTCAGACCGTGCAGAAGAACCTGCTGGAGGGCGCGATCCTTGTGATCGCGGTCCTGTTGCTGCTGCTCGGAAACGTGCGGGCGGCGCTGATCTGCGCGGCGGCCATTCCGCTTTCCATGCTGATGACCGCGACCGGCATGGTGCAGAGCAGAGTCAGCGGCAATCTCATGTCTCTCGGCGCGATCGACTTCGGCTTAATCGTGGACGGCGCGGTCATCATCGTCGAGAACTGCCTGCGCCGGCTCGCCCACAAGCAGCATGACGTCGGCCGTGTGCTGTCGCTCCAGGAACGGCTCCACGAGGTAATGACCGCGGCCAAGGAGATGATCCAGCCGTCGGTCTTCGGCCAGGCGATCATCATCACGGTCTATGTGCCGATTCTGGCGCTGACCGGCGTCGAAGGGAAGATGTTTCACCCGATGGCGATCACCGTCATCTTCGCCCTCGTCGCCGCGTTCGTTCTGTCGCTTACCTTCGTGCCGGCGATGGTCGCGATCCTGATTCGTGGGAAAGTCAAGGAGACGGAGGTCTTCGCCATCCGCTGGATCAAGGCGCTGTACGAACCCACCGTGGGATGGGCGTTGCGGCTTCGCTGGGGCGTCGCCGCTCTGGCGGTCGCGGCCTTTGCGGGGTCGGCCCTGCTGTTCACGCGCCTCGGGCAGGAATTCGTTCCGACGCTGGACGAGAAGGACATCGCCATGCACGCGATGCGCATCCCCAGCACGTCGCTCACGCAGTCGGGTCTGATGCAGATCGACGTCGAGCGCGCCGTCGCCGCGCTGCCCGAGGTTGCGTTCGTGTACTCGAAGACCGGCACGGCCGAGATGGCGACCGATCCCATGCCGGTGAACGTCTCGGACACGTTCATCATCTTCAAGCCGCGCGAGGCGTGGCGCAGTGAAGCCGAGCTTGATCGCCTGATCGCGGCGAAGTCGGAGGAGATGGAGCAGCTCGGCGGCGGACATGCGGAAGATGAGGATGCCCACGGCGGCCAAGAGCACGGTGAGCCGAAGCTCGAAGGTCACAAGGGGAAGCTGCAGAAGCTCATCGAGTTGACGGTCAAGGCGCTGCCCGGCAACAACTACGAGTTCACACAGCCGATCCAGATGCGCTTCAACGAGCTGATCTCAGGCGTCCGCGGCGACGTGGCCCTGAAGGTCTATGGCGATGATTTCGCGAAGATGCAGAAGACCGCCCAGGAGGTTCTCGCAGTCCTTCAGGACATTCCCGGCGCCGCCGACGCCAAGACGGAGCAGACGAGCGGCCTGCCGGCGATGACGATCCACATCGACCGCGCGGCCATCGCCCGGTACGGGCTGAACATCGCCGACGTGCAGGACGTGGTGGCGGCCGCGATGGGTGGTCGAGAAGCAGGGCTTTTCTTCGAGGGGGACCGGCGGTTCGATCTGGTCGTGCGCCTTCCGGACGCACTGCGCGGCCGCCCCGAGACCCTGGAAAACTTGCCGATTCCGCTGCCGCGCGGCGATGATGAGGAATCCGGCAGCTCGCGCCTCGCCGCTTACGGGGACTCGCACGGGGACCTGGTTCCCAGGCACGAAATGGGTTTCGTTCCGCTGGGACAAATCGCCAACATCGAAGTCGCCGAGGGCGCCAACCAGATCAGCCGCGAGAACGGCAAGCGCCGCATCGTCGTGCAGTGCAATGTCCGCGGGCGCGACCTGGGTTCATTCGTCGTCGAAGCGCAGGAGAAAATGAAGGCCGTCGCACTCCCGCCGGGCGGATGGCTCGTCTGGGGCGGGCAATACGAGAATCTGGTCGCCGCCAAGGAGCGGTTGACGATCGTCGTGCCCGTCTGCTTCCTGCTGATTTTCATCCTGCTCTTCAGCACGTTTAAGAGCGTCAAGTACTCACTGCTCGTCTTCAGCGCCGTGCCCCTCGGGCTTACGGGGGGCATCGTCACGCTCTGGCTGCGCGACATGCCGTTCTCGATCTCCGCCGCCGTCGGCTTCATCGCGCTGTCGGGCGTGGCCGTGCTGAACGGCCTGGTGATGGTCAGTTTCATCAACCAGCTCCGCCGCGAAGGCTTGTCGCGCGACGAGGCGATCATCCAGGGGAGCTTGACGCGCCTCCGCCCCATTCTCATGACGGCACTGGTGGCGTCCTTGGGGTTCGTGCCCATGGCGCTCGCCACCGGCACCGGGGCGGAAGTGCAGCGCCCCTTGGCCACGGTGGTCATCGGCGGACTCGCCACCAGCACCCTTCTCTCCCTGATCGTCCTGCCGGCGCTCTACCGCATTTTCACGGGATGGGATCCCACAGGGAAACCAATGCCTGTGTTCCAGGAATGGGAGAAGCCGGAGACTGGGCCGCTGGAAGTCGCCCCCGCCGTGGAGGGCGTTCCAAGCGGCGCACATTCAGAACCCTCGCTCGACTCAACGAATCCATCCCGGAGAAAACCCAACAGCGATCCGGGCCAAAGTGCCCGGTGAGCGTTCTCGTTGCAACGATTGCAGACTCAAAAGAAACCAAGGCAACTTTCCGGTGGCCCTGCGAAAGACAATGACCATGAAAAACATTCTCACATTGATGATTATTGCGGGCGCTGTCGCCGGCGGTCTCTGGTACGCGCTTACCGGTCCGGCGGACGGAGGCGGATCCGCTGCGGAGGGATCCATTTGCGCCGAGCACGGATTGGCGCCGGCGGAGTGTCCCTGGTGCGACCCGACGCTCATCGAGAAGCTTGGCATGTGCGCGGGGCACGGCGTGCCCGAGGCGCTGTGCTGGAAGTGTCACGACAAGCTCGTGGCGGCGTTCAAGAAGAAGAACGACTGGTGCGCGGGGCACGACTGCCCGGAATCGCTGTGCAAGGTATGTAACGGCGAGGGCAGCGACGGGAGCGATGCGGACCGCGCCGGGGAAGATCACGCGGGGCATGATCACGCCGGAAGCGCGGCGCCGGAAGGCAAGGCATCGGAGGGCACGGCATCGGTCGGCGCGGCCCGGAATGGGAATGCTGCCGCTTCGCTGACGCGCCATGCTCAGGCGCCGAACGCGAAATGCGAAACCGGCGCGACGCTGGTGACGCTGGCGGACGCGGAGACCGTGCGCCGCGCGGGATTGGAATTCGTGCTCGCCCAGCCAAGACCCATCAGCCACACCGTCTCCTGCAATGCCGAGCTGGGCTACGACCTCAATCGCTTCGCCCGGCTGTCGTCCCGCGCGGCGGGCATCCTGCAGGAAGTCCACACGGATTTGGGAGCCTCCGTGCGCCGCGGCGACGTGCTGGCGATCGTCGATTCCGCCGAGTTCGCGCAGGCCAAGGCGGATTACCTTCAAGCGGTCGCGTCGCTGCGCCTTGCAGAGAACAGCCACAAGCGCGAGCTGGATCTGCACGAACGCTCGGGCACGCCGCAGAAGGACGTGCTTGAAGCCGAGGCACGGCTGATTGAATCCCGGATGGGCTTGCAAAAGGCGGGGCTGCGCCTGCGGACGCTGGGATGGGACGATGCGCGCGTGCAGGCCTTGGAGAAGTCGCAGGAGCTAAGCCCCCTTCTCGAACTGGTCGCGCCCTTCGACGGGCTGGTGGTGGAGCGCAGCGCCGTCGTCGGCGAAAGCGTGGAGACCACACGCACGCTCTTCGCCGTCGCCGACACGTCGCGCATGTGGGCGATGCTCGATATGAACCCGTCTGACGCGACGCTGCTGGCGGTGGGGCAGCCGGTGCGCCTGGAGATCGACGGGTTGGTCCGGGCGATTCCGCAGGCCCGCGTCACGTGGGTCAGCACCGAGGTGGACCACCGGACGCGCACGCTCAAGGCGCGGGCGGAAGTGGACAATGCGTCCGGCCTGCTCCGCGCGAACATGTTCGCCCACGCGCAGGTGACCGTTTTGGAGCAGCAGCCGCTTCTGACCGTGCCGAAATCCGCTCTGCAGTGGGACGGATGTTGCAATATCGTCTTTGTGAGGAAGGCCGACTTGCAGTTTGAGCCGCGAAAAGTGTCTCTCGGGTATGAGACGCACGATCTCGTCGAAATCCGCGACGGCGTGACGGATGGCGAGACCGTCGTCACCACGGGAAGCTATTTGCTCAAGACGGAGATTATGAAGGGCAGCATTGGCGCCGGATGTTGTCCGCATGATTAGCGCCCCGAGGTTGGACAGCCGGCCGCTCGATTGGCGCGTTCAGGGTAGTTCGTCGCTCCGCGACAAGACTGGATCTTTGTCTGCGCAGAAGTGCTGAGTCTCCGCCATCGCAATCGGCTGCCAACAGGCAGCAACCGTTGAGTCCATCCGACAACCCGCGTGGAAACTCAATGCAACACATAACTTCAAGGATCGCGTGAATGCTCAACTGGGTCATCATCTGGTCTCTGCAGAACCGATTTCTGGTCATCGTCCTGACTCTTGGACTGATCGGTTCGGGGCTGCTTTCGCTGCGGCAATTGCCCATTGACGCCTTTCCCGACACGACGCCCGTGATGGTTCAGGTCAACTCCGTGGCGTCCGCACTGGGACCCGTGGAGATCGAGCAACAAATCACCGCGCCGCTGGAGCGCGTGCTGTCCGGTCTGCCGCGTCTGACGGAAGTGCGCTCGGTTTCCAAATTCGGATTCTGCCAGGTCAACGTGGTCTTTGAAGACGGAACGGACATCTATTTTGCACGGCAGATGGTCGGCGAAAGGCTGCAAGCGGCGGACTTGCCCGCGGGCGTGGAGCGCCCCGAGCTTGGGCCTATTGCCACCGGTCTGGGCGAGGTCTTCCATTATATTGTGACCAGCCGCACGCGCGGCCTCACGGAGCTGACCACGATTCAAGACTGGATCATCAAGCCGCAGCTCGCGTCCGTGCCGGGGGTGGCCGAGGTCAACACCTGGGGCGGGCAGCGGCGGCAATACCAGGTGCTGATCGAACCCTCCTCGCTCGTCAAGCACGCCTTGACCCTCGACGATGTGAGGGACGCCCTCAGTCACAACAATCTCAGCGTGGGCGGCGGCCAACTTACGCAAGCGGGCGAACTCCACGTCGTCTATGGTTTTGCCCTCACCACTGATCTAGACGAGATCGGCAACATTGTCATCCAGGCGCACGACGGCGTCCCCATTCGCATCCGCGATGTCGCCGAGGTTCGAGAGGGATATGAGATTCGGCGCGGCGGCGTCACGGCGAACGGACTGGGCGAGGTCGTCCACGGACTGGGTTTCATGCTCATGGGTGAATACAGTCACGAGGTGACGCGCCGGCTGGAAGCACGACTGGAAGAGGCTCGCAAGTCGCTCCCGGAGGGCGTGGAAGTCCGAGTCGTTTACGAACGCACCGAACTGGTGGACAAGGTGATCGCGACGGTGAAGCGCAACCTCTACGAGGGCGCTATTCTGGTGGTGGCCGTGTTGTTTGTGTTTCTGGGACACCTGCGAGCGGGCCTGATCGTCGCATTGGCCATTCCCCTCTCCATGTTCTTCGCGTTCAACAACATGGTGCGATTCGGCATCGCCGCAAGTTTGCTGAGTCTGGGCGCGATTGACTTCGGCCTGGTTGTGGACAGCACCGTCATCATGGTGGAAAACTGCATCCGCCGCCTCGGGCAGCCGGGCGAAACCAGACCCGCGCTCGACGTGGTGCGCGATGCGGCCATCGAGGTCCGGGGGCCGACCATGTTCGGCGAACTCATCATCATGGTCGTGTACCTTCCCATTCTTTTATTGGAAGGCATCGAAGGCAAGCTGTTCCGCCCGATGGCGCTGACGGTTTTGTTCGCCCTCGCCAGTTCACTGGTCCTGTCCCTGACGCTCATGCCGGTATTGTGCAGCCTGTTGCTTGCCCGCAAGAAGCACGGGGCCACGGAGAATGTCCTGATTCGATTGTTGCAAGCCGCGTTTCGTCCGATGATCCGATTCGCGGTGCGCCATTGTGTCGTCACACTGGCGGGGGGCATGGTGCTTCTGGGCGGAGGCGCGTGGCTGGGCTTGAGACTGGGCGCGGAGTTCATTCCCCGCCTGTCAGAAATGGCCATCACGATGAACACCGTCCGGCTTGCAGGCGTGTCGCTCGATGAATCAATCCGTTATGGGGATCAGATCGAGAAGCTCCTGTTGGAACGCTTCCCCGACGAAATCCGCGACGTCTGGAGCCGCACCGGCACGGCGGAGATCGCGACCGACCCCATGGGTTTGGAAGTGACTGACATCTTCTTGACACTGAAACCGAGAGAGGAATGGAAGGCCGCAAGCACGCAGGACGAACTGGTGGAACGCATTGACGAGGTGTTGGCCAAACTGCCGGGAATGAATGTCGCCTTCAGCCAGCCCATCGAAATGCGCATGAATGAGATGATTGCCGGCATTCGAGCCGACGTGGGCGTCAAGATATTCGGCGAGGACTTGGAGATCCTCAAGCAACAGGCTCGCGCGGCGGAAACTCTGCTCAAGTCCATTCCGGGCAGCGCGGACGTGTCCGTCGAGCAGGTCACCGGCCTGCCGGTCGTGGAAGTCCGCATCGACCAGGACGCGGTCGCGCGACACGGCGTCCCCGCGGCGCACGTGCTCGAGATGATCGAGGCCATCGGCGGCATTACCGTCGGACAGATCCGCGAAGGCGATCGGCGATTCGACCTCGTGCTCAAGCTCGCAGAGGATCAGGCGCGCGATGTCGAGGCCCTCTCCAATATCCTCGTCACCACGGCCTCGGGCGAGCGGCTTCCCCTGCGTCGCCTGGCGACAATCCGCCAGTCCGAAGGCCCCGCGGCCATCAACCGCGAGTGGCAGAAGCGCCGCATCATTGTGCAATGCAACGTGCGCGGGCGCGATCTGGGAGGATTTGTCCGGGAGGCGCAGGGCAAGTTGAACGAGGCATTGAAGCTCCCCGTGGGATATCATTGGGCGCTGGGCGGACAGTATGAGCATCTGATCCGCGCCAGCCGGCGACTGTCCGTGGTTGTGCCGCTGGCTCTGGCGCTGATTCTGGTGTTATTGTATCTAAGCGTGCGATCGGTGCGAGATTCGCTCATCATTTTCACCGGCGCGCCGTTTGCCGCATTGGGCGGCATTATTGCGCTTCACCTCCGCGACATGCCGTTCACCATTGCCGCGGGCGTGGGATTTGTGGCCGTGTCGGGTGTTTCGATGCTTAACGGGCTGGTGCTGGTTTCCACGTTACGTCAACGGCTCGCCGCGGGCGTCGCGCTGCCGCAGGCCATAGAAGAAACGCGCGTGATGCGACTCCGCCCGATCCTCATGACTGCGACCGTGGCCGCGCTGGGGTTCATCCCCATGGCGCTGAACACGGGCATCGGCGCGGAAGTGCAGCGTCCGCTGGCGACCGTGGTGATCGGCGGCGTGATCTCGGACAATTTGCTGACCTTGATGATCATTCCGGCGTTGTATTCGCTCCTGGGAGCGGGTCGCACGAAAGGGGGCGAAGAGGTCGACAGCGAGCCGGCGGCCTGCGCAGTGGCAAGGTGAAGCCGCGTTGTGGGCGATTGATGAATCGGAACATCAGTTCGAGCCGTGCTCTGCACAAGTTGGAAACCTGTGCTACATCCACCGGTTGGAAACCGGTGCCACACCTACACAGGTTGAAAACCGGTGCCACAATTGCTGTTTGGAAACCGAAGCCACACCGCGTCTGCTCAGTGCACGCCCTTGTCGGCGAGCCACCGCTCGGAGTCGATCGCCGCCTTGCAACCCATCCCCGCGGCGGTGATGGCCTGTCGATAGACGCTGTCCACGCAGTCGCCCGCGGCAAACACGCCGTCCACGCTGGTCGTGGAGCGGTAAGGGTCTTTGAGCTTGATGTAGGCCTTGGCGTCCAGTTCGAGTTGCCCGTTGAGGAAGGCTGTGGCCGGCGTGTGACCGATGGCGCAGAACATCCCGGCCACCGGCAGATCGGACATCGCGCCGGTCACGGTGTCCTTCAACCGCAGGGCGGTGATGTGCTGATCGCCCAGCACGTCGGCGACGCTTTTGTTCCACTGCGGAGCGATCTTGGGGTTGGAGAGCGCCCGCTGCTGCATGATCTTGCTGGCGCGAAGCTGATCGCGGCGGTGGATGAGGTACACCTTGGACGCGAACTTGGTCAGGTACGACGCCTCCTCGATGGCCGAGTCGCCGCCGCCGATGACCGCGACGTCCTTGTTGCGAAACGCCGGCAAAGCCCCGTCGCAGACGGCACAGGCGCTGACGCCGCCGCCGCTGCGCGCGAGACGCTGCTCGTTGGGCAGGTTCAACCAGTTGGCCGTCGCGCCCGTGGCGACGATCACGCTGTGCGCCAGGTACTGCGTTCCGTCCTCGCCGACGACCTTGAAAGGACGGGTGGAAAAATCCACGCTCGCGCAGTCGTGGTAGGCGGCATCGTGCCCGTTGAAGCGGTCGGAGACGTCCGGGCTGAACCCCTTGTCGCCGACGACGCGCGTGCCGAAGCGGACGGCCTGCTGCTCGAAGTGCCACATGAGCGTGGGACCGTCCACGCCGTGCGGGAAACCCGGGTAATTCTCAACTTCCGTCGTGAGCATGAGCTGCCCGCCGGGAAGGATGGTCGTCGGCGTCTGCTTGGGCCGGCCGGCGAAGACCAGCGGGCTGAGGTTCGCCCGGGCGGCATAAATCGCGGCCGTCCAGCCGGCGGGACCGGATCCGATGATGATGACCTTTTCCACGTTCGCTGGCGTCGTCATGGCATGACCTGCCTTTCAAGATGTTGGATGCTCGAGGCGGGCTGATGGTAATGCCGCGGCGGGGTCGATCCAAGGCGACGGGCCGTGGGCGCAGCTCGGAGAGCTGCGAGACCTTGGCAGGTCGGAGACCTGCCCCACCTCGCGGTCGTGCGCACCTATGCGATGCCGTGGTTGACGGCGTGCTCGAAAGCGTCGGCGAAGCGGTCCACTTCCGCCGGCGTGGTGTACGTGTTCGGCGTGATGCGGATGCCGTTGACCGCGCCGATCACGATGGGCGTCACCACGATCTTGTGCTTGTCCCACAGCCAGGCCGTCAGCGCGCCCGCGTCCAGCCCCTCCACGCCGAGCGTGCAGATCGCCCCGCCCATGCCCGCTTCCAGGTTCGTGTAGCAGCGCACCTTGGGCAGCTTCGTCAGTCGCGCGGCATGGCGGTCGCGCAAGTAGGTCAGCCGCGCGATCTTGCGCTCCGCGCCGATACCTTCGTAAAACGACAGCGCCTCCGCGATCGCCAGCCGCGGCGCCGTCGGATGCGTGCCGATCTCCTCGAACTTGCGGATGTCGTCCTTTTTCGGATCCGGCGCGGCCATGAGCGGCCAGAGATTGGCGATCTTCGACTTGCGAACGTAAAGGAAACCGGTGCCGATCGGTGCGGAGCACCACTTGTGCAGGCTGGTTCCGTAGTAGTCGCAGTCGAGGTCGCCGTGGTGAAACGGGAAATGCGCGAACGCGTGGGCGCCATCGACAATGACCTCAATGTGGCGCTGCCGCGCCATCTGCACCACCTCCTTCACGGGGAAGATCTGCCCCGTCAGGTTGGTGATGTGGCACATGAGAATCGCGCGCGTCTTCGGCGTGACGTTTTTCTCAAAGAGCGCGGCCAGGTCCGCCTTGGACTTCGGCGGGGTGTCGAACTCGAACGTCTTGAGCACGATCCCCTCGCGCGCCTCGCGCTGCTTGAGCGTGTTGAGCATCCGCGGATAGTCGTGGGCGGTGGCGAGCACCTCGTCGCCGGGCTTGAGGTCCAGCCCGAACAGGCAGATCTGCAGCGCCTCGCTGGAGTTTCGCGTGATGGCGATCTCCTCCGCGTCGCAGCCGAAGTGGCCGGCCAGCCGCTTCCGCACGGTTTCCACCTGCGGGTCCAGCACGGCCCAGAGATAGCGCGACGGCGCATGATTGGTGATCGCCTCGTTGCGCCCCTGCGCCGCCAGCACCATGCTCGGGGCCGGCGCGACGCCGCCGTTGTTGAGGTTGGTGATCGAGCGGTCCACGTCGTAGGCGCGCTGAACCTGAAACCAGAAGTCCTCGTTCGACGCGAGATCCTGCGGCGTCGCGGCGCCCGCGTCGGCCACGGCCGCGCGAACCCGTGCGACGGCGTCATTGCGAAACGCCGCCACGTATCCGAAAGCGGCGGCGGCACAGGAGTGCTTCAGGAAGGATCGTCGTGTGCTCAACGGATTGCTCCTGGGCATGCGTCAAGTTTCATGCGCGCCGACCCACGTTCAGAGCCGCGCGTGTTCAGAGCCGCGCTCGTTAGGAAGCGGTCCTCAGCGCGGTCGCGCCATCAGAGACGCGGGCGGTCGTAACATACGCAGAGCGCGCTCCCTTACGGTCGCGGCTCTGACAGATTCGACGTTCGCTCCCTCACGGTTGCGGCTCCGCCGGACCGCGCCCCGCCTCAGGCCGAGTTGCGATGCCGATCTTGAAACACGCCCAGACCCCTCGCCAGGTCGTAGTACGTCGCCATCATGCGGCGTGTGATCGCTCCCACCTGCCCGTCGGCGATGGGCCGGCCGTCGAACGCGGTGACGGGAAGAACCTCCTCCGTCGTGCTGGTCAGGAACATCTCGTCCGCCGCGCGCAGCTCGTCGATGTGCACCGGGCGCTCCTCGCACGTCAGACCCAGATGCTCCGCGCACTGCGTCACCGTCAGCAGCGTCACGCCGTGCAGGATCGAAGCGTCGCGGCACGGGAACACCAGCCGCCCGCTCTTGACCATCACCACGTTGGACGACGTGCCCTCGCGAACATCGCCGTCCGAAGCCACGAAAATCGCGTCGTGGAAGCCGCCCGCCCGCGCGTTCATCCGCGTCAGCACGTTGGGCAGCAGCGTCGTGGCCTTGACGTAGCACATCGCCCACCGGATCTCCGGCGCGGTCATCAGCGCCACGCCGTGCTCCTTCGCCTGCGCGGACACCTGCGGCAGCGGGCGAAACGTCATGACGACGGTCGGCTTGATGCCGGGCGGCGCGATGTGCGTCCGCGGAGCGACGCCGCGCGTGATCTGAATGTACGCCATCGCCTCGTCGAAGCCGCAGCGCGTCAGCCCCTCGCGCACCAGCGATTCGATTTTCAGCGTGGTGAGATCCAGCTCGATCCGCAGCGCCGCAAGGCTCGTGCCCAGGCGGTGCAGGTGATCCGCCATGCGGAAGGGCCGCCCGCCATAAGCGGCGATGACCTCATAGACGCTGTCGCCGTACTGGAATCCGCGGTCGTTGATCGAGACCGTCGCCTGCTCCATCGGGCAGAACACGCCGTTGACGTACGCGATTTCCTGCATGTCCAGACTCCTTTCTGAATAACGGTGACAGCCGTCCGCGCGCGACATCGCGCCGGACGCCGCATCATGGTCATCACCGCGACGGGAATCCCGCCCGCCGCAAACTCCAGTACTGCTTCGCAAGTGCCACAGCGTTCCGTCCTCGGGGGGCGGGCGTCCCGCCCGCCGCATAAGGGGGGGCGGGCGTCCCGCCCGCCGCAAACGCCCTACCCTTCCGCCGTCGGCCGGCCCTTCGCCGCGCGCACGTGCCGCAACCAGTGCAGGCATTGCTCGCGCCGCGCCGCATCCGTCAGGCGATCCAGCACCGAGGTCAGGACCGCGTCCGCCAGCTCGTTGCGCTGCAGGTCTCGCGCGTAAATCACACCCAGCAGCAGCGCCACCGCCGGCGCTTCCGTCGAGCCGCGATACACCGCAAGAAACCGCTCGAACGCCGCCGCCGCCTGCGGAGTGCGCCCGGCCTCGTAGTGCGCGCGTCCGATCAGAATCTGCTCGCGCTCACAGAGGCACAGCGACGCATCCAGCGCGACCAACAACTCGTGCGCCGCGCAAGCCTGATCCGTTTCGCCCGCCGCCAGATGAAGCGAAACCCCTTCGCGTAACTCGGCCGCGCGATCCAGCCGCGCCGTGTCCGCGGCGCTGCGCTGCGTGGCCACGCGACCCGGGATCCACGCGCCGTCGATCGTCGTCGCGCCGCCGGCCATCGCGCGTCGCCATGCGAAGCGCCGCGCCGCGCGATCCCACAGCGCCAGCATGTCGTAATGATCCCGCTGCACGCCGCGCAGCAACAGCACCAGCAGCGCGACCGCGAAACCGTAAGCATAGCCCGCCAGGTGCGCTGCGTGCGCGACGTTGCCGCCCTCGTCCGCGCCGAGCGCCACCACGTCCCATAGAATAACCTTCAGCAAAATCAACACCATAGCCGGAACGCGGAAAAATCCGATCACGAACATCAGCGACAGGATCACCACCCGGCTCAGCGGGAACAGCACGAGGTACGCCGTCGTCACCGCCGCGATCGAGCCGGACGCCCCGATCAGCTCCGCCCCGCGCGCGTCCGTCATCGCGAACCCCCACGCGGCGAACACCCCGCCCCCCAGGAACAGCAGCAGGTACGGACCATGCCCCATCTTGGCGTTCACGCTGCTGCCGAACACCCAGAGGAAGAGCATGTTCGCGGCCAGGTGCATCAGGTCCGCGTGAAGAAACTGGTACGTCAGGAACTGGTGCAGTCGCGGCTGGAGGGTGAAGAGAGCGAGGTCGCGTTTCAGCCCGACGAATGCCGGAATGCCGGCCACGTTGAACGCCAGGTAGGCGGCGATGCACAGGCCGATGAGGGCGATGTTGACCCACGGCGTGCGGCGGATAGGGGACTCAGTGCGAATCGGGATCAGCGGCATCGAGCAGCCCGTGGCAGAACCCCGTCGGGTCGTGCCTGAAACAATCGGCTCATGGACACGAGCATTCTGCAAACCCGAAGCCGCACCCCTGCTCTGAGGGACCGGCTTTCCAGCCGGTCAGCCAAACTCGTTGGGGGGATCGGCTTCCAGCCGGTCAGCCAAACTCGTTGGGGGGATCGGCTTCCAGCCGGTCAGCCAAACTCATTGGGGGCTCGGCTGTCCAGCCGGTCAACCCAGCCTTGGGGGACCGGCTTTCCAGCCGGTCAACCCAGCGCTTCAACAGGCCGTCACGCCGGCTTCCCGCCCGTCGGCGCGGCGGCCGCGGCCGGCGGCATCGCCCCGGTGATCCGCACCCACTCCATCCGCAGCTCGTACAGCACCTGCTCCAGCAACTGTTTCTCCTCCTCGACGAGGTTGCCCCGCGTCTTCTCTTCGAGGAGTCCCAGCAGGTCGATGAAGTACCGCGCCGCTTGCAGGTCGGGGGGCATCGGCTGCCCGCCCGGACCCATCATCCCGCCCAGCGAGGCCATGACCTGCATGACCATGAGGTTGAGCAGGTCGGCGAAGCGCGGCTTGCCCGCGCCCTCCTGCGCCGCCTTCGCCTCCGCAGCGGCGAGCTTTTCTTTCTCGCGCCTGGCCTCTTCCTTCCAGTCAGAATCGATGAACAGCCCCTCGCCCGGTTGATTCGCCACGGTGTGCCCCCATGCCGCAATCGCCGCGGTCGCCCCACAAAACGTCGGTCGCCCCGCGCGATTCCAGCACGCGGATTGTACGCGGTGCGAATCGGATGCCAACCGCCTATCAGAGCACTCGGCGCAAGCCCGGTGACCAGGTCCGACGCAAACCCAACCACAGGGCGCAACGTAATGGCGGCGACACCACAGGAGACAATCCAGCTCCGTCATTCCCGCGCATGCGGGAATCCAGTCTCCCAGTCGGGCGAACCGGGTAGTTCGCCACTCCGTGGCGAGCGTGCGTCGCGGAGCGACGAACTACCCTGCTCCCGTCATTCCCGCGCAGGCGGGAATCCAGAGGATTGACGGCCCGCTCTCGACCCCCGCCTGCGCGGGGGTGACGCACGCTGATGCCCAGTTCCAAGTCTTGCCACCGCCTGCGGAAAGAGCCCTCGTCCCTCGCCGGCTCAGGCCTGCGTCCGACGGAAACGCTCCTGGAATTCCGCTTGACGTGCCTTCTGCGGTCCGCTATATTGAGGTGTGTCAGTCCGAGACAGCTTGGACTCGACGGCAGAATCCGAGGAAAAACGTCCGTCTGGACCCTTTTGTGAGGTGCCCAGCAACCGGACGATGTCGTTTTTCGCAAGGAGGCTGCGATGACATCGCAAGCCCTGTACGAAAATGGGGGTCACGCAAGTCCGCGCGCCGTGGACCCGAGACCCGAGACCCGAGACCCGAGACCCGAGACGCGGTGTCGCGCGGTTTAGAAGGGCGGTGCTGCTGATCTTTGCAGCGGTTCTGCTCTGCCCCGTCATCCTGCCATGGGACCATTCCGGTTTCGCGGCGAGCCCCGAGGCGAGGTTTACGCTCCTTGCGAGTTTCACCTGGAGCGGAAACGACCCGGACGACAACTTCTGGGACAATCCCGCTAACTGGATCGGTCCGTCGATCACAAGCTACCCGGACGATCCCAACGACGATGCGTCAATCACGACCCTCGATCCCATCAGCTTGGAGAACTTCTCCTCCACGGTGACCATCGAGGACTTCTTCATCGGCACCCCGTACGACGAAGGGGAGCCGACCATCACGTCCAACGGCAACTCCAAGACCTTGAACTGCGATTCCGTGGTCATCACTGGCACGTCCGGCAGGCGGATCATCGCCGGCGTGGACGGGCGGGCGAAGATCACCACGGAATAATCGAAGTCGCGGCGTGCATGTGTTACGCACGCGCGGCTGAACCCCGTCCTCGCCACCGGCGTAGTACCGGGAGCAGACGCGCATTGCGGCGCTGAGGCACGAGCGATCCATGATCGGAGAGTGATGTCATGCAACTGCGTTCCACAGTCAAGGTGTTGGCGGTCATTGCGGTCTGGCCCGTCATCGCGGAGGGCCAGACGCCGCCCGGCTACCGGTACGTTCGTATCACAAACGGACCGGAGTTCGAGTACTGGCCTCGGATTAACAACAAGGGCGACGTGGTGTTCACCCGTCGCCCCGGCTTCTCGGAGCATACCGAGGACATTTACCTGTACTCGAAAGGTAAGCTGACGCGACTGACGTTCGACGACGACATCCGGGACACGTTCCCGGACATCAACGACGACGGCGTCATCGTGTGGAGCCGCGGCGTCGGGCCGGAAGGCCCGTACGGGCCCACGCTCGAGGTTATGGTGCGCACGCCGGATGGAACGGTGACGCGGCTGACCGACGATGCGAACAGTGATCACTTGCCTCGCATCAATAAGCTTGGTCATGTGGTCTGGTCCGCTGAGATGTTCGACTACTGCGGAAGCACCGACGTATTCTACTACGACGGCGCGAGCGTGCAGCAGTTGACCACTGACAGTGAGCACTGCAATGGCGTGTGGAACCAGGGCGCGGCCATCAATGATCGCGATCAGATCGTGTTTACGCGGTATGATTTCGACGCAGATCCGTGGGTGTCGTCGATTGTGCTCTACAAAAACGACGTGCATCAACGGATTTCTCCCGATGAGACCTTTGAACCCCAGCACCCAAGCATCAACAACAGGGGCGCTGTGGTTTGGACGTACAACGCGCCCGACATGGATGGCGGGTTGCAAGCGTGGGAGAACGATGTCGTAACCGACTTAACTCACTGGGGTTCATCGCCGGAGATTGGCGATCGAGGGCAGATCGTCTTCACTCGTTGGGACGACAAGCGCCGCGTCCTTGATCTCTGGTCATTTCACAACGGAGTTTTCACGTTGCTTGTTCAGGTTGATGAGGACCAGGATGTCCCAGACATCAACCGACGGGGTGAGATCACGTGGGCTTCTGGTGACCTGTTTGAGACCGATATAGGCCTGCTTCGTCGCGTCCGAACTTTGCAGGGGCGAAGGAGATGACAAGCCTGTGCTGAACGAAGGCAATGGCACGCTGTTACAACTGTTTCTATGATCATAGTTCTAACTTGAGAATAGGAGTTTATGAGATGTTAACAAGACAAGCCGCCCGTGGAACTTTGGCGTCAATCGCGGCCCTTGGCATGTCCACGCATTATTGCAGTGAGGTATCTGCCGCAGAGCGAACCTTTCAGAAAACTTCCGGCATCTGGCATGCAACTACAAACTGGTCGGGCAACCAAATTCCCACGGCCGACGACGACGTGATCATCCTGAGCGGCCAGACCTGCACGGTCGAAACGTCGGAACCGCCTGACCCGGCGCTGTGCAAGACATTGACCCTTGGCGGGACGCTGACCGTCAAGAATGCCGAGGAACTGCGGCTGGGTCTCGACGGCCAGACGCACAGCAGCGTGCTGACCGGAACGATCGATCTTACGGGTGAGCAGGGGCATAACCTCGGCGTCCTCCTCATCCGCGGCAATCACACGATCACCGGCGACGGCGGGCAGATCAAGATGGCGGCGAAGGGGGCTATCCGAAGCTACAACAGCAGCACCTCCGACGAGTTGACCATCGCAGGCGTGGGCAGCGCCCGCGAGGACTCGCTGACGATTACCGGCGGAGGCAAGATCGGCGTGAAGTTGCACAACCACGGTTACGTCGTGGCTAACATCGATGGCGGCGGCGGGCAGCTCGCCGTCGAGGACTTCGACGTGGACGGGAACTCCAGCGGACACTGGATCGCCGAGGCCGGGGGGCGCATGGACTTCAACGGCGTGGACGTGACCGGCGACGCCACGTGGGAAGTGGTGGACGCCGATTGTGGTGTCAACAATCCTTGCGGCGGGTACTTCGTGATCGACCCGTACAGCCACGTCGTGGCCTCCGGCGACGTCATCCTCAAACTCAGCCGCAACAACAGCACAAGCTGGCAGGAAGGCGACGGGCCGGCACTGGAGGTCCACGGCTCGTTCTGCACCACTGGCAACCTGATCTGGGAGTCCATCGACGTCAGCGGAACGGCCAGTAACCCGATGATCTATGTCGCGGGGAACAAGACGGCGAAGTTCGGCGTGTCGTCATGCTCGCCGAATCCGTAGTTGGGAGCGCGGCGTGGCGGCCGCGATTCCATCGCGCGCCCATGCGCGCGGCGCTAAAGTCCGATCAAGCAGGGGCGCGCCCGCGGCGCCCCTTATCAGTTTGTGGCGAAACGCGACACCCGTCATTCCCGCGCAGGCGGGAATCCAGACTGTTGCTTTGAGGAGGCATGAAACCAGCGGTTTTGCGGGGCGGACTGGACCCCCGCCTGCGCGGGGGTGACGGTCCCGATGCCCGGTTTCGAGTTCCACCACGGGCTGGTATTCTGTTGCTGCTCAATCAAGGCGCTGCCCGACGCTCAATCGACGTAGCTGTCGTCCATCTTGTGGGAAAGCCCGGGGCGGTGGCCGCTCCCATCCGCATGTCTCAGGATCGGCCGCTCGGCTTCGGCGACTCGCCATCCGCCCCGCCCGGCGGCATGGCGAGGCGGGCGAAGCGGACCATGATGGCGTCGGCCAGGCGATGCGAAACACGGCGGATGAGGGCGATCGTGTTGCCCTCCGCCGAGAGCACGACTTCGCGGCGGCGGCGGCGCGAGGCGCTGACCACCGCGCGGGCGACGCGCTGCGGGGAGTACTGCGTCCGGGCGAGCCGCACGGGGCGGACGTTGACGCTGGCGGCGTTCTCGAAGAACGGCGTGCGCGTGGACCTTCGACCGTCTCAGCGGCGGCTTGCCGCCGGTCGACGAGGATTGGCACTACGTCAGCCTGGACGAGTTCAACAAGCTTGTCGAGGCTTGCCCGAACCAAGGATGGAAGACGCTGCTGGGACTTTGCCGACTCGCCGGCCTACGGCAGGGTGAAGCGCTGTCGCTTCGATGGCGCGACGTGGACCGGCAGAAGAACCGGCTGGTGGTTTGGGCCCAAACGACCAAACGGCGCCGGGTCGCGCCCATCGCCCCGGAGCAATTGCCGATTCTCCGGGATGTGTTCGCGGCGGCGCCCGGGGAAGTCGATGGTCGTCCAAGCCGCGACTGCCCCAAATGTCTGGCGGGACTTCGGCGTCAGCCGCAAGAAGGCCGGGATCCCGAAGTACGCCAAGTGGTGCCACATGCTCCGCAAGAACCGGGAGAGCGACTGGATCAACGCCGGCTTTCCGTTTCACGTCGTCGTCGAATGGATGGGCCACTCCGACGATGTCGCACGGCAGCACTACCTACGGGTGAACGAGGCCGATCTCGCCGAGGCGGCCCACACCCCAATCGACGAACAACTGACGCAAAAAGCGACGCAAATCGAGAAATCAGGGGTCGCTGGGGCTCAAGATGACGAGCCCCAAGTTATTAAGCTGAAAGACGTTATGAAGAAAGCGGGCGATCGGATTCGAACCGACGACGTCCAGCTTGGGAAGTCCCCAGAGGGTGATCCTAACCCAAGTACTGACAATGACTAACGACGGCGGTACAAGAAGTTGCGTCACTGATCGCGCGATGTACGCTTACTAGCTGACGACTGTTTTTCGGGTCGTTCTGACGCAACTTCTGACGCAACTTTTTCGTTTTTGATGCCCCGTGCCAGCTTCAGAGTAGAACCAGTCGTTCGGAAACCGCCCTGGCAGCGCCAGAAGCCACGTGTGCCAGCTTCCCAGACGCAACTTTCGCCTGTCAGCTTACGAGAAACACCCTAACAACATCCGGCTTTACGGGGCGAGGTTTCACTCTGAGAGCCACTTTCACCACGCGGTGAAGCCTAACAGATGCCGTCCTTTTATCCCTCCCTGTTCGCAAGCTCGAGAATGACGCAACTTTTCTCGTGGTCCGTTGGAGCAGTCTATGTGGCGACGCAGCCGCAAGTGCCAGCGCAGTGGTCCAAATTATTTGGACCTTCGTGCAAGGCGGCGATGCTGCGGGCGCGACGCCCCCGTGCAACCCGGCCACCTGGACAGCTCCACGGGGTTCACTAAAATACCGATGTTGAATGCGCCGTCAACTGGCCGATTTTAGTAAGCATGAACGCCGACCCTGACATCCTGGATAGCCTGCCAAGCCTGCTGGCCGACCTGACCGCGTTGCGCGTGAGCGCCATCAAGAACGGGACCTCCGCCGACCGGGTTTTACGGCTTGGTTCACTCGTCCTCGCGGTGGTGGCGAAACCGAATTCGCGGGCCGCGGCCGTGGCGCAGGCCGCTGAGGACGCCCGCGCTGCGGCAAAGCACGCCGGACCGCAAGCAATCCCCTTGGTTGCCGTACCCTTCATGGGTGAGGTCGGCGCGAAGGTCTGCCGCGAACACAAGGTCGGATTCGTCGACCTTTCGGGAAACGCGGAAATCAACGTCCCGGGCCTGCGCGTTCACGTGGCCGGAAAACCCAACCTGTTCGTGCAGCGTGGCCGCCCGTCATCGGTCTTTGCCCCCAAGAGTTCCCGGATTGCTCGGCTCCTCCTCAATGACCCGAAGCGGTCGTGGCGACAATCCGAACTCGCCCAGGAAAGCCAAGTCGGGACTGGTTACGTGAGTCGCACCTGCAAACGGTTGGAGGAAGACCGCCTCATCGAGCGAACCCCCGAGGGCGGCATCCGGCCGCGAGACCCGAACCTGCTGCTCGAAGCCTGGCGAAGCCAATACGATTTGCGCCGTCACGACATCCGTGAGGGACATGTCGCCTCACACTCCGGCGAAGAACTCTCCCGGCGACTCGTAGAGGCTTGCGAGGATCTCTCCATCACCTTCGCTCTGACCGGCTTGGCAGCGGCTTGGTTGTTGGCCCCGTTTGCCGGCTACCGATTGCTCACCGCATACCTGCGAAAACCGGCCAGCGACAAGCTGCTCAAAAAACTCAACTGGCACGAAGAAAAGCGCGGCGCCAACCTCTGGCTGATCCGCCCCAACGACGAGGGGGTGTTTCACGGCGCGCAAGCCATCGCTGGCGCTGAGTGCGTCAGCCCGGTTCAGGCGTACCTGGATATGCACGGCATGCCGGAGCGAGCCGAAGAGGCTGCGGAACACCTGCGGAAGGAGCGACTGCAATGGCGGTGAACCGGGAGCCACGAGTTGCCGCCGGCTCGTGCCCGGCTGCAACACGCTCATTCGGCGGACGTGCCTTGAAGTCGCAACGCGGCTGGGTGATTTTCGTGCGGAAATGTGCGTGGTCCGAGGGTTGGTTCCGTCGCTAATCGTCTAATCGTCGATCAGAGTGGCCGTCCCCCTGGGATTGAAGAGCATATCGCCACTATCGACCTCGACTTAGGCTGGGTTACTTCGACCGACGCCGCTCTCATCGCCGACGTTGCGTAGTCAAGATCGGCAATGCCGCGCCGGCACCACCGATCACCGAACGAAAGCACAAGCACATGACACAAATGATACCGAGCGGCACCAGGACGGTCCACGGCGCTGTGCTGTAAAACCGAAGCCCGTCGCTCAGCAACGTACCGAATGTCGGAGATGGCGGGGGCGGACCAAAGCCGAAGAGGGTCAATGCCAAGTCGAGCGCAAGGACCTCCACGATAAGTCCCCCGCTCGCTGCGACGACAGGTCGAACACACGCGGGCGCAAGTACATAGCGGGCGACATCAATGGACGAAAAGCCCATCGACAGTGCAGCCCTCGTAAAGGGAGCGCCGAGTACATCTTGCGCCAGAGCCCGTGCATGTCGAGCAGGAAATGCCCAGCCGACCAGCAGCACGACAACGAATATGGCGCCCATGCCTCGACCCAGCACCGCTCCTAAGCCGACAAGCAAGAGAAACGAGGGAGTTGCGAAGACCACTTTGATCGCCCAGTCGATCGTTATGCTCACCACCCGCACACGCGTGCTTGCGGCAATAAGACCGAGGACTGTTCCGAAGAACGTCGCGATTATCCAAGCAGGAAGTGCGACGGTCGCGGCGGTTGCGGCTGCTCGAACTGTACGGCCCAGTATGTCCCGGCCGAGATGATCCGTTCCCGCCCAGTTCTGAAATGATGGGGGCGAGAGCCTTCGCTCCAGATCCGGCGTATCATTGGCGCTAAGGACCCATCCGAGTCCGGAAAGCAGCGCGACCACCGCTATGGCTGCCAGGCGGGAGGTCTTCACGATCGGGTACTCCCCACATGCACGGCCAACCGCGGCAGGACTAAACGATCGAACAAGAGATCAACGCCTAGGAAGCCCGCGATTACGACGACGATCACCCCCTGCACGACCGGAAGATCGTTATGGATAACTGCCTGAACGAGTAAATGACCAATTCCCGGTAAAGAGAAAACCGCATCGACGACCGCGGAGGAAACGAAAATCGACGCTGCCAGATTGGACACGTGCCCTGCCCAGCTAGTCAGTATGGCAGGAAGAACGCACCGAGCGAACACCGCCCGTTCGCTCATGCCGAAGCTGCGCGCGGCCGTTACAAAGCTACACCGCTCCGCCCTCCGGGATTCACCGATCGCAATCTCTGCCAGTGAGCAAGTCGGGTACACCGCCAAGGCAGTAACAACGCCGACGACCTCGCGATAACCACCTGTTCCGAAGCCGCCAAGCATGCTATAGGCCACAACGCCGGCCGTGACCGCCAGAATGAGGCTAGGGATGCTCGTTAGCAACCGACACAAGAGAACCAAAGCGTGTTCAATCCTCCTCCACGACCACGCAACGACGACCAACATCAAACTCAAGAACGCAGCGAGACACAGCCCAATAGCTCCATTGCGACCTGTCGTTGCTAACCCTTCGACAATCATTGCGCCCACTGGACGGCGAGAATGGATCGAGCGGCCGAAATCCAACTGGAGCGAGCCAACCAGGAAGCGCACGTATCGCTTGGCCATCGGCCGATCGTATCCAAGCTGCTGGCGAAGCGACTGAACCGCCTCCTCGCTAGCGTTCATTCCAAGTGCATTGCGCACCGGATCAGTCGGCAAGACAGAGAATACAATGAATGCGACCGTCGATACGAATAGAAACAGCCCTATGCCCGTTGCCACGACTCGTAGCACAGAGGCGATGCTCCAACCGCCGATGTGACGGCTACCGCGATAGGCCAACGAGCCTCTCGACATTACGGCTCACTCCGCAGCTCCGAAAGGAGCCAATGATTGTTGCCCGTCACAGCGAAGTGTGAGAGTCGTTTAGCTGCCAGGAACATATGCCGCTCGTGGTAGAGCCATGCGGCCGGTGGTGCTTCTGCCACAATCCTTTCGATATCAGCGCACAGCCGATTCAGTTCAGACCGCTCCGTGGTCGCGCCAAGTTGAGCGATTAGAGCGTCAACACGGTCGTCCGCATAACCGAATACGTTCGGATTCGGCGTAGCCGTGGACCGAAACTGTTCCATCAATAGCTCCGGCGCCGAATAAATCCATTCGCTATAAGTCAAAAATAGTGCCGGCCGATTAGTGCCGAATAGTCGGCTAACGAATGCGTTGAACTCGACCTGCTCGATGCGCGTCTTGATGCCACACTGGAGTAGTTCGTCTTGTACAACCTGCACAATGTCAGGGTGATTGTGAACGCTGGCCACCAACAGCGTCAGCTCCTGCCCCGCATAGGAGCTGGCCGCGACCTCGCGTCGAGCCGCCTCTCGGTCTCTAGCGACCCGGAGCGGCGAGCGATAACCCTGCATTCCTGGCGGAACTGGCCCGTTGGCCGGCACAGCGCCGCCACTCAGCACTTCGGTGACGATAACGTCACGGTCAACCGCCAGAGATATGGCCCGCCGCAACGCGGCATCAGTTACCTGTTTGGCATCTACGGCCAGCAGATGCACGTTGAATGTTGACGATTCGAACGTTTGGAATCTAGCAGCAGACTCGGGTTTGAAGCTGCCGTCTCGAAGAAGAAACTCTCCGCGCAGCTCCGTCGGCATACGAACTAGGTCGTACGTGCCGGATCGCAAGCCAGCCATTCGGAACTGCGGATTCTTCTCAACTCGGAACGTCACGCTATCGATGTTGCCGCTTCGCCTGCCCCAGTATTCTGCGTATCGTTCCAAAACCAATTCACCGCTCCCGGCCCGAACCAACCGAAATGCTCCCGTTCCGATTGCTACCGTCCTTCCAAACGCATCCGCGTCTCCTTCGACCACCTCGCGCGGCATGACGGACAGGTAGGGGCTGGTGATACGGTACAAGAAAGACGGGTCGGGCCGATTGAGAATGAACGTGACCTCGTGCTCGCCCGTGGCTCGTAAACCGGTAATGCTCTTTCCTTCGCCCTTGACGTACACGTCGAAGCCTTCGACAAGACCGCCAAACACGAACGATCCAAAACCACGCGCCATTCTCTCGATCGACCAGACGACATCGTCAGCACGGACCGCTCGTCTATGCGATTCCCCGGAAAAGGCTGCGTGCGGATGAAACAAGACACCTTGCCGAATCCTGAATACCCACGTGCGTGAGTCGTCGCGAGCATCCCATGACTCCGCAATCATCGGCACCGCGTTGTTTTCCGCGTCGAGCCCAACGAGCCCTTCATATATCTGCCAAACAACGCGGCTTGTCGTCGGATCGGAAAGCGCGGCTGGGTCCAGCGTCTGGATGTCGCCTTCCAGCGGAATTGTCACCGCGCGAACGTGTGTAGGCTCCTGACCACGGTATGCCCAGAACATAAGTGCCGCGAGCCCGAGGGCTCCAAACACAGCCGCGATCGTGATGGTTGTTCGCCTCATTTGGGTAGCTCCAGGGACCGCCCCTATGCCGACCGGGCAAGCCGCGCCAGGAATTCAGGCGCCTCTGTCCCGACCAGTTCGCGGAAGCGCGGATGCACGAGTCCGGCCTCGTAGACTCGCTTCGCGTCGTACTCGAACTCCGCGATATTCCCGATGGCGCGCTCTCGATATGCGGTCACATCGACGAGATCCTCTGCTGCCAGATAAAGACCTTCGTTCGTCACGCGAACAGCTCGCCAAAGTCCCACGGGGGTTGTCGCGGCCGCGAGTTGGAGCGTTAGTCCATTCTTCAGGGAATGTTCCGCGACGCGGATCGCCCCAACGGTGGGGATCATGCCCGAGTCTTGGAGTCTCAATCGAAGGCCAGCATCGCCGACGTCGAGTTCGATGCGCACTACAACGCCATCCGCGTCCTGTATCTGTTCGAGGGCGTAGACTGAGCGCAGAATCCGTCCCTCCCGGCTGGGCTCCGCAAGCCGCAGCGTTGAATCCGTGTAACTCTGCGGCTTGTAGATTCCCACGGTGAACCGGTTTAGACCGGACGTGTGGTGGAGGCCTGAAATGAACTCCCGGAGCGTCTCGACGTTACTCTCCATCAATGTCACTGCGACCCAGAGCCGAGCGCCGAACGACTCGACGAGCCACGGCAGGTTTCGGGCAACGCGGGCGAAGGAGCCCTTCCCGCGCACTTCATCGTGTGCGCCTTCCAACCCGTCGATGCTCACGTCGAGCCAATCCGGCGGGCACTCAACGAGCTGATCGCGGTACCGATCGAGCAGGGTCCCATTCGTGATGACGCCGATACGTGTTCGCTGAACGCTACCGGCTTGCTCCTCGTCCCGGAGGCGCAGTGCGTCGAAGAAGAGCGACGCACTCTCATCGAGGGCGAAGACCTCTTTTCCGCTAAAACACAAGGAGTGGGGCCGCAGATCGATGAAGACGGACCGCAAGAATCGAAGCCACTGCGCGGCCCCGACACCGATCGCGGGTTCGCCCCCGGCCAAATAGCAATGCCGACACTTCAAGGGGCACACTGCATTGACGCAAATGGATATCACGGAAGGGCCGTCCGTCCGGAGTGTCGGTATCGCCCCTCCCAAAGACCCAGCCATTAAGTTCACCGCATTATCTCCTGTTGAGCATTTACACGATCGACCGAACTGCTACCGAGGGCCTTACCAGCATCGAGCAGCCGACGTCCTTCCTCGCTCCGCGGGCTTGCTAAGAACTGGTCACTCCTTTCAAACTCCGCGAGCCGGCCTTCTGAGAGAATCGCCACCCAATCAAAGCGCCAAACCAGACGGACATCGTGCGTAATGAACAACATCGTGATTCGGTGTTCAGCCTTGATGCGAAAAAGCAACTCAAGCACCTGCGCAGCCGACACGCTATCGAGGGCACTCGTGGGCTCGTCACATATCATGAGCCGAGGCTCAGGAGCAGCCAATACTGAAAGGCTTATCATCACCCGTTGACACATGCCGCCCGAGAGCTCCGATGGCATCGCCCGCCAAACGCGCTCAACGTCTTCGAGGCCCACCCGGGCCAGCCCTTCCCGCGCGCTTCGCTCGGCATCTCTTCGGGCAAGACCCCGCCTCACGGCGAAAACGCGCCGAGCCTGCCGTCCAATTGGAACGCCGGGAACCAAAGAACCTGGCGCATCCTGGAGCACGACGCCGACGCTGCGCCGCCGGTATTCCCGCAGCCGACCACCGCTCGCGGTGAGCGTCAGGCCTCCTGGCAAGGATACCTTGCCTTTGACTCGTGCTTCATGCGGCAGAAGTTGGATAACAGCGAGCCCGAGCGTGCTTTTGCCGGCACCCGATGCTCCCAAACAGCAAACCGAGGAACCTGCAGGCCCCGGAGGCACAGCAAACGTTACCTCCGACAGGGCTCGTAAGGGCACCACTGGAGTGGCATATTCGACGGACAGTTTATCCACGCACAGCGCATCACACATGCTTACCGCGCCCCTTAGCTTTCGACGGGCGTCCGACGGAGGCACTTGACCGAGTGGAAGTTATTGCCTGACGAGCGTCGGCGTGTTCCGTGCCAGATGAACGATCCATCGATATGCGCGCACCCGGCAACACTCGCCATAGGTAATCCCCTGTGGCCACGCTCTTGCTCCCCTTAATGCCCATCCACGAGCAAACAGCTTGCTTCTCATATCCGCCGATAGGCGCGCAGAGGCGGGTAGCTCGACTGTACCGAATGCGCTTGAACTGTTCCGGGTGCCGCATCGACCTCCATAGCTTGCTGTCGCCGTCGGGAAAGAGGAGAAGCCAGAAATCGCTCATGGGGTACGGCGCTGCAGCTTCGTTCTCCAAATCCTTCCGCCAGACGAAGCAGTGCTTTCGACCATTGCTATTGCAAGCCTCAAAAAGTCCCCTTGCAATATCCTGCAACTCCCGCATACACTCTTGTCCATTCTCGCGGTCGTTGCCCCGATATACACCGAGGACAACGTGCGTGGCCAAACCCTCATTTGCACGATCCGTGATGAATTCCATTGATTTCTTAGCTTGGATTTCATCCTTTAGTTTCTTGCAAGCCTCTTGGGCCTCCTCACGGTCACGGCCGTCCCAATAGAGGAACATCACGATATGCCGGACATGAACGATGCTACAGTCGCTTTCTTCGCGTACTTGGAACGTTCCGCTGCTTGTTTCGATCAGTTGCCAGACGTCTTCGCTCTGTTTGCGATTCGACATTAGGCAGGCCCCCACAAACGCCGTATCGGAATCGTCCCACGTCGCATCCGGGGACACATACTGCCAGAGTTCCTCGAACAGCTCATGTGCCGCAAGGTAGGAAAACCGATAGAGCTTCGCTTCGGGATCCGAATCGCGCACTGCATCTTTGAATAACCATTGTATTAGCCTGCATCGAATGGATTCGGGGTCCCACTCTTGGCCGGGCAGTTCGTCCACTAGCCCGTCGTATAGCTTGTCAGGCTGATTCCCAGGCTTTCGCGGCCGGATAACGAGCCTTTCCTCGAGTGCGTCGAGAAGCGCATTCGCCATCACCGAATCCGTCGGCGCTTGAGGATTGCTTGGACCCACGGATCTCCATTTGTCGATCAGCGCAGACGAAACCGTTCGGTTGTCTCGGCGTTTCCCTAGGTATTTCTTCACGGTGTCCGCAAGATCCTTGCTTCTGGGCGGGTTGTCGGCCTGCTTTAGAAGCGTAGCGAGAAGCTTCTTCCAGGATTCACGATCCGGTGAATCCCGCCTTGGTCGCCCCCGATGACCGCCGTCCAGAGCTTGCCCTTCCTCTCTTTCCCCTCCATTGGGCATGCTTGGCTTCTGGGGCGGGACTTCCTGGGGGGGGGCAGGTCTCCCCTGCGGTCGCTCGCCGGCTCGACGTTCGGCGGCGGGTTCTGAAACGCCACTCTGCAGGCGTTTCGTCCTGCCGCTGTCGACGCTCCGCGCCCTCTTGGTGCTGCTCATGCCCATTATTCTAGGGGAGCCTGAGATGTTGTCCATAGCCCGCAGCCGTGCTTTACAACGCGCCACGATTTGTTGTCGCTATTTTCTACTGGTACGGTAGAGAGCCTTGTACATGATGGGAGCGGAGGTTACCATGCGTCCCGATGGTGAGCCAGGTGCTTCGGCTCCGAGTGAAGCACGGGTCTTCCAACAGTTTGAGATTGGAGGTGGATCGTGAAGGCGATCTACGATTTCGAAGCATCGCTCCCCGTCGGAGGGTTCCGTGGGGACGAGGAGCTCCCGCCCGGCGGATTCCGCGGGGACGAGGAACTCCCGGCCGGTGGATTCCGGGGCGATGAGGAGCTGCCGCCAGGCGGCTTCCGCTAGTCCCAACTTCAGCCCCCGACGGCGCCGCCCGCGCCGCCGGGGGCCTTTGTGCCTCTCATCGGAACAGGAGGATGACCATGGCAGATCGGAGGAAGATCGACAGCTTTTGGTACGACGTGTACGCGAGCCCGACCACGTCGTTCCACTTCTCGCTCGTGGAGCAGACCGACGGAACGATCCGGATATACATCGATAAACAGCCTTCATATCCGGCCGGCCGAGCGACGGATGGCCACTCCACGCATCGATACGGGCTGGGGTGTTTTGGCAGACCGCATATCTGCTACGAACCGCCGCCCAGAACCCTGCGAGAGGCTCGAACCATCGCGGAGTCGTGGTCCCGGCATACCGTCAAGTACATCAAGACCGGCTCTTGGTAGCCGAGGAGGATTGTGGTGACAAATCAGAACAATGCGACAACGGCCCCAACCCTACGGATGTCAAAAAACGTGCTCGGACAGATCCGCGCCTTCATCGGCCAGCACCGCGCAGAACGTGGCGGCATGCTCGGACGCGGACCGGATGGCTACATTTGCAGCTTCGAGGCGGATAAGAACGGCCGGTGCAGCGCCGCCGCGTATGATCCGGACATTGGGTCGCTCAATCGCGTCATCAAGGAATGGAAGGTCAGCGGGATCGAGTTCTGCGGCTTTGCGCATAGCCATCCGGCCGGCGTCCGGCGCCCGTCGGGATACGACGAGTGGTATGCCGGTCAGATACTCAGGTGCTTCAAGAAACTTGAGCTGCTGTGGCTCCCGATCGTTATGACGACGGTCGACAGCGGCGCCTTCCAGGTCCTGACGTACGCAGCGGTCCCAAGCCCGACGGATCGCTCACGCTGCAACATCGTCAAAGGACGGCTGCGCGTTGTCGATGGCGGGCCGGATGGGTCCGCACGGCAGCCCATTATCGTGGCGTCCGAGATGAAGAGCCCCGCTCCAACTCTCCCACGCCTCAAAGAAAGCCCCGGAGAACTGCGTCCGACGCTTCGCCATAAGTACTATGGGAACTTCGCCTCCCTGGAACCCGGGGCGCGACTCAGCGCTGGGCCGAAATGCGTGACTACGCAGCCCGCTACCACCGACGAGATCGCCGCCCAGGCCAACGCCGTGGCCAAGAGGGACCAGTACCTTACTCGGCTCGGTTCTGCTTGCGACCTGGAGCTCTTGGACGCCACCCGGCTCATCGTGATCGGGGTGGGCGGCGCAGCCTCGCTCGTTCGCAACTGCGCACGGATGGGGTATGGCGAGGTAGTGCTCGTCGATCCCGACGAAGTTACTGCGGCCAACATCTTTTCTCAGCAGGCCGAACCCGAAGCTATCGGGAAGCCCAAGGCGGAGGCGCTGGCCGCGGATGTGGTACGTCTCAATCCCGCATCGGCAGCGCTGGCTGTCTCCGAACCTATCGAAGCAATTGACGACGAGACGTTTGAAGTCCTACTCCGCCAGCCAATGCGGGCGGAGTCGACGGGGGCGGTAAGCCTTCCGCGATTGTGGATTCTACTGGTCCTGACTGACAACTTCGAGGCAAACGCCCGTGGGCACCGGCTGGGTCTGCACTTCGGGCTGCCGACCATCTGTGCCCAAGAGTACGTAGAAGGGCGCGGAGCGGAAGTCACGTACACGATCCCGGGCGTGTCACCTGCGTGCCATCGCTGCATCACATCGTCGCGCTACGCGGCGTACGAGAACGGTTATCGCAACACGGTAAGCTCAACTGGCGCACCCATCTTCGCCGCGGAAATGCTCAACGCGATTCTCGGCCATGTTCTGCTTGCCGTCACGCACCACAGCACGGACCACCCACGCTGGGGAAACATGGTGACCATGCTCGGTTCACGCAACCTGTTGCGTATCAGAATGGATCCGAACTTCGACGTTACATTCGGCAACACATTTGGAAGGCGGATCGCGGGCGCCGCCGACGCAGGCAGCTTCGTCATGCTGGATACTCTGTTCCTGGCACAGGCGCCGGATGCTGGGCAATCACCTACCCGGCCGGTGTGCCCGGACTGCTCTGGTACTGGTGACCTTCGTAATGCTGCTGGCACGTTTGCAGATACGCGTCTGATGCGTCCCTCGCCCAGGCCCTGATTGAGGAGTTTGACATGCACCAATTCATCCACGGCAGCGACGACGCGTGGGCTCAACTGGAGCGGAGGGCTTCTGCGCATTGTATTCGATTTCGAGACCAGTGCATGCCCCCAGGATGCCAGCCGTCCCATGCGCACGTCGGGTTCGAGGTAGACGCCGGATCGCGGGCGGCGATCCTTTACGTCCAGACCGGCGTGCGCTACACGGGACAGAACCGCGAGTTGCGGCGATGGTTGAGCAGAGGAGAGAAGCGTTTTCCACATTTCCATGCCCTGCGTGAGTGGATCGTTTCGGACCTTGCGCCTGTCTACCCGGCTGACGCCGGTCAACCGGATTCCTCCGCGCCGGCAGTCGCGCAGCTAACGGATCTGTCGACGATCCAACAGTTACAGGCTGTCCAGGCAGGAACTCACAGTGCCCCGCATGTCGACTCCAGCCGCTTCGCGGAAGAGCTCCGCCGCCATGTATTCGGTCAGGACCACGTGCTGCGCCCGTTGGCCGAACAGGTATGCCGCCACGTCGCCCGCATCGACCCGCGCCGGCCATGCACGTGCTGGTTCGCAGGGCCAACAGGCGTCGGAAAGACTCGTACGGCCGCGCTCGTGTCCAAGGTCATTCAGACTCTTGATCCCCGGAAAATCGGCTACTCGTATACCCGGTTGGACATGTCAGAATACGGCGAGTCCCATCGCCGGAGTCAGCTCCTTGGGGCTCCGCAGGGATATGTCGGCCACGGCGAAGGCGCGCAACTAGTTGACGACCTCGCAGTCAATCCCCGGCGCGTCGTCCTCTTCGATGAAATAGAGAAAGCGCATCCCACCATCCTTCAGACCCTGATGAACGCGATGGACGCCGGCCGACTCTCCAGTCCGTCGCGCACTGCGACCGGCACGCGCGAAGTCGATTGCCGGCGCGCTATCTTCATCTTCACAGCCAACTTGGACTCAGACGGCATCGTCGCTGAACTTGCTCGAACCGAGTCCTTCGATGACAGTGTCCGTACAGATGAGGTTTGCCGTAGCCACGTCCGGGCCGCTGGCATCGCGCCAGAACTCGTCGGGCGAATCAACCGCTTCTTCGTATTTAGGCCGCTCTCCACCAACGCCTTGACTGAAATCGCAGCGTCTGCCGTTCATGCGGTTGCCCAGGAGTACGGGGTCAACGTTGCGTACATCGAACCGGCCGTGATTGTTCGCATCCTGGAGCACACCAGGAGTCAGGTCTTCGGTGCCCGGCCGTACGAATACGCCATCGATGCGATTCTCGGTAATGCCCTCGTCGAGGCAGGTGCATCCGGAAGCCCTGTACGCGTTTGTGCCGGTCCGCCGCTCACCTGCGTCCCGATCGAACTCCCCCATGCTAACGCGCGCGCCGGGGTGAACCCCTCGACCGCTCCGGGAGGGATCCAATGAACAACGTGACCCGCGTTCTCATCTTTCTCGCAGCCATTCTCGTCGCGCCGATCGCGCTCTGGCTGGCGGTCGCCGCCGCCAACCAGCAGGAGTACATCGCGCTGGCGCGCTCCGGGCTCCTGCTCGTCGGACTGTTCGGTATGCTGTGGGGCCTACTTCGACGACGCCTTTCGCTCGCTGCTGTCGGAATCGCGTTCGTCGTGCTCGGCTTTCTGTCTTACTTTGCGTCCTCGTCCGCCGCCGCAGCCCTCGACTCGATTGACATGTCTTGGTGGGGTCTCGAGGCGTCATTGTGCCGGCCACTTCCACCTTTTGGAACTTGGCAGGTGTGGCACCTGGTTGCAGTCGCGTTCCTGGTCATCAACGGTGTGCTGATTGCGCGAGACATTCCCCCTCGCCGCATCGCAGGTGCGAACATGGTTTTCCTTGCGTTCGCTATTCTGGCCGTTCTGATCGGGATTTGAGATTCGCGATCGCATGCACTCCGACGGACTCTCGCGGAAGTCCGCTCATTCGGCTTACCTCGTTTTCCCTCGGCACGGCGTGCTCTTCGTTGCACCGGTGCTGGGATCGAGCGAGAATCGAGTATGGCCCGCTTGAAACCGAAGGAAGGCGAAACGGTCGAGTTCAAGGAGCGCTGGACTGACTCCGCGCTGGAAACGCTCGCCGCCTTCGCGAACCACAAGGGCGGCACGGTACATGTCGGAGTCAACGATGACGCGCAGGTCGTAGGCTGGTCGGGCAACGACGCCGAGCAGCAGCGCATTGCCAACCAGGTCGTTCAAGCGCTCGGCCTGCGACCAGCCATCCGCATCGAGCTGCGTGGCCGCAAGCCCGTCCTGTGCTTATGCGTCGAGCCGACTACTGTCCCGACCGCGTACCGCGGCCGGTACCTGACCCGCGTCGGCAGCACGAACCGCGACATGACGCCGGACCAGGTCGGCCGTCGGCTCATGTCGAAACTGGGCGAAACGTGGGACGCGCTGCCCACCGATCTTCCTTTCAGTTCGCTCGACCTCGACGCGTTTCGCCGGTTCGTCCGTTTGGCCGCCAAACGCCTCCCCAAGCTCAGCGAAAGCGATGATCCACGGGAGGCACTCACAAACCTTCGGCTGCTTCGCGACGGCGTAGTCACGAAGGCCGCGGTGATGTTGTTCGGAAAGCACCCGGAGCATGTCGCCACGTCGGGTCAGGTCCACATCGGTCACTTCAAGAACGGAGTCACGCTGGACGACCGGCTGATCACCGGCAACCTCTGGCAGCAGCTCGATGGCGTGCTGGAGGCCTTCCGCAGCTACCTCGCGCTGCGCTCCGAAGTCAAGTCCACCGCAATGACCGTCGAGGGTATTCAACGCCGCGAGACCTGGGAGTACCCGCTCGATGCCCTGCGTGAGGCCACGATCAACGCACTCATCCATCGGGATTACACGGCCTTGGGCGACATCCAGATCCGCGTCGAAGAAGACCGCGTCGATTTCTGGAACCCCGGCCCCCTTCCCGAAGGAATTACGTTGGCAGACCTGTTGAAGGAGCGGCACTCCTCTCAGCCGCGGAATCCGCTGCTGGCCCGCATGTTCTTCTTTGCTGAGCTTATTTAGGCTGGGGCACGGGCACGACGCGGATGCGCGAGCTGTGTCGCGAGCAGGGCCTCCCGGAACCACGCTTCGCCGAGGAATCGGGCGGCTTCCAGGTCGTCTTCGCCAAGGATCGGTTCACGCCCGAGCAACTACGCGCGATGGGGCTTACCGACGACCGGGTTCGCGTCGTTCTGCTCGCCAAGCAACAGCCGCGCGTGACCAACCAGCAGGTTCAGCAATTGCTCGGCGTGTCCCGGCAGACGGCGTCACGTTGCCTGGACGAACTCGTCTCCCGCCAACTGCTCCGCCGGCGGGGTCGGACCGGCCGGGCCACGCACTACGTGCTAAACGCCTCACAAACGCCTCAAACGCCTCAGAAACGCCCCACGAACGCCCCAGACGACACGTAGCTGGACGTCCACCTCGGCACCTCGGAAGCAAGAAGCCTGCACGCTCGGGCCTCCGGGAGCCCCTCCGCAGGCGGGGTGCCCGCGCCTCACCCTATCGACCGCCGCCGGCTCGCTTCGCTCGTCTCCGGGCCAGCGACGGCCGACAGGGTCCCGAGCCGCAGGCCGAATCCCGAACCTCTTTTGCCGCAAGGCACTTACGGCTTCACGGGCGAGCCGAGGGTTCGCTACGGCAACGGCAAATCCCGCGATTGGACGGGACTGCATCGCTCCCAGGCCCGGCGGCACCCGGCTTCCGGGCCGGGCTCGCGGGGAAGGGCGACGGCCCGGACAGGGAAAGTCTTCCGCACTTAACTCGTGACCATTCACCCAAAGCTACCCAGATTGCCGTATTGGCCCCAGGCGGTTTTTTCGCACGACCGGGAGATAGCCGGAGCCGCGGGGCGGTGCAAAGCGGCTTTCCGGAGGATTCCGTTGGCGTCCACCGTCGCGCCCGGATTCAGACCTTGGCGGGCGGCTCAGACGGATTCCCGGCCAGCGATCGCCAAAAACGACGGCCACGCCGCCCCGGTGGCGTACCCTTGCCCATCAGGCGTGCATACAATGGAGGGCCGGGCCGTGGGCCGTCCGTGGGACCGCTGCCGGCCGGCATGCTCTTTGTCAACGAAATACCGCGACCGGGCGGCGGAAGCCGGCCTCCGAGTCGCGTCACGGAGCAACCCCTTCGTGGGTTTGCATGAGCCCCTCACCGGTCCGGGCTCTCAAACATTCGACCGGGCGTTGCGGTCTGCACCATGAGGTCACCTGACCATCGTTCACGCCACTGTCTGTGCTCCATGTTCATCGCTTGGCCGATGGGCTGCATTTTGCAGCCTATCTGTGAGGTGGATGAGCGGTTGATGGTTGTTTATTAACTTGAAACAAATGGAGCGTATTATGAGAAACATAATGGATGACATGAAGCGTTTGACTACAGATCGGGTGCCTCTCGAAGTGCAATTCGCCGTGGAGGAAGCCGTCAGGAATTTCTTCAAGATTTTCGCTGCCGGCTTCACAGCGGGTCTTGGACTTACGACAGGGATACTGCTCGCAGTAACCATCTGGAACGGTTGCATGTAGACCGACAACGCAATTCCCTTGGGGGGTCCCATTAGCCCCCCAAGGGCACTTTTGCGGAAACACGAGGCATCGCAGCCTGCAGCGTTGCTTCTCGGCGAGATTTCGCGGCGGCCAGGCCAAATACGAGCCGTCCGTCGCGTCACGGCGCAACCCCTTCGTGGGTTTGCATGAGCCCCTTACCGGTCCGGGCTCTCAAACATTCGACCGGCGCGTTTGCGCAACCAGCAAGGGACTTTGCCTCTTCTGACGACGTCGATGTCTGACCTCTCTGTTTACCACTTGGCCGATGGGCTGCTCACGCAGCTCATCTGCGAAGGTTGATGAACGGTTTTTCTGGTTTTCTTATTAACTGAAAAAACCTTGAGAGAGGACGTATGAAAAGAGACAGAAAGCGTATGCAGAGGAACGAGAAATCGGTGGTGAAGTCAGTGCTGAACCTGATCATTTGGAGAATCACACACGTGTTCGTGCTGTTTTGGTTCTCCGCGTTTCTGATCGGGATCGGGTTCGCCGTGGGTCTGGTGCTCTTAGAGCGAATCAGAACAGGTGGACTGTAACTCGAACTCGCAAACGCAGGTTCCCTTGGGAGGTCTCATTAGCCCCCCAAGGGGCCTTTTTTTATACCATCAACGATGCGGAAGCGCAAGCGCGGCCGCGGCTTCATCGCGAAGCCAATTCGCGACGGAGCCGAGCTACGGCGAACACAGGTCGCGCTCCCCTTTCGGTTCGTCGTGCAGTGCTTCCCGGCATTGTGAATGCCCTCGCGAGGGACGCCGCAAGGTTGTTTACCCCGCGGATTTCCTCAGGTTCGCGACCGAGTTCGCGCGAGTGTGCGGCACCCCGCGGACGATTCGCAGGACCGACCAGGCGTGGGTCTTTCAGCGATCGGAACAGAGCCCGCCCGGTGTCATCGTCATCGTTGCTCAGGTACATCCACAACCCGCGCCGCAGGACTACTACGAACAAGCCACACGGGTTGGTGCGCCCGACCCTTCGAGCGTGTGCAGCGGCGGAGAACACGCGCAACGTGTCGTGCTCGCTGGACCGAATCCAGCCGCGCGCGCACGCTTCCTGGCAGAGCAGTTGCAGGCGATCCGCTTCCACAAGGTCGCAGAGACGGACATCCGCCAATCGCGGTGGATCCTCAGCCGGCCCATCGGTCCAAACACCAACACCCCGCGGAAACGCGGGTGTGTGGTTCTGAAGTACCAGGGGAAGCGTGCGTTTTGATCCTGGGGGTGACAACGGGCACGCGAAACCGGGTGGCCGGGGTGACATTCCGGCCGCGTTGACGTCTAGAAGTGGTTCCTGCGGACCGGGGAACCAGGATAGGTTGACCTTCACCCGAGCGCCCTGCGCCTGCACGTGCCAATGGTCCGCCGACTCCGGCTTCAGCCAACCCTCGTCCACCAGCCTCCGACGCGCGCGTTTGACGCTTCGGGCGTCCACGCCGAACAGTTCGGCCACAAACCGAATCGAGCACGACCCCACCGAGTTCCAGCCTGAACCGCGATGATGGAATACGCAGCGTAGCAAGTGTCCCAGCATGGTCGCGGTGCGACTGACGGTCTCTCCGCCAGCCAGATGCCGAAGCACTCGGCGCGGAACTGCCATCGTCCGGCGCGACACATTCCGACCGGCCAAACCGGTCCTTGAGTCTTGCTCTAGCGATGCGGGTCCTTGCCCCTTGAGTCGAATCGAATGCTCTGAAATCGAAATCAACCCCGCACGCGCCAGCCGCTGTATGGCGCCGGACGCGACGCGGGAGTCTCGCACCCGCAGCAATCGGGCACATTCCAACACGATTCCGCTCAGGTTCCGCTTTGGTGGAAGCGTCGATTTCCGTCGACGCGCTTTGCTGCGGCGTCCGGCTCGACGCCGCTCGGCCATCTCGTGCAGCGCCAGGTAGACGCGGAAGTCCACGAAACGAATGCGCTTTTCCGTGCGGTAGGCGTGCCAGACGGCCAAAAGATGATTCACGTCCATGCGACGATAGCCGCCCGGCATCCGGCTCATCGCCGTCGCCAGGGCGGTCGATTGTCTTATCGAGTTCATGCTCGGTCCCTCTTGTGAGTGGGAGTGCGCAGATCCCGGGTCGAAGGCAAGGCTTCGGTTCCGTGGCAGAAGATTGCCATTGACGAGATGGGTGTCAGTCGTGGTAGGCTTCGGGTGTCTGGTCCAAAACCGCCACGCTGCACGCTTGACGTGTCAGCGTTGGTTCCCTCTGGCAGGGCGCGTTCTGCTACATTTCCGCGATTCCTCCTCTGTTATTCGTTGGACGGCGCTCCACGCCATCCGCTTCTTTCCCATTCCCAGAATACGACACTGGATGCATAGCGCAAGGGGATTCTTGGGCGCCGGCTTGCTGGCATGCCAACATGCTTGCACGTCAGCGCGCGGGAGTGAAAACACGCTTGCCGGCGAGCGGCCGATCGTGCGAAGGTGGTCGCATGCTGATCGCGTGCGTCAACCAAAAGGGCGGAGTAGGAAAAACCACGCTGGCCGTCCACCTCGCGGCATGGCTTCACGAGGCCGGGCACGGCGTCGCGCTGATCGATGCCGACGGACAGGGGTCATCCTCGAACTGGCTCCGCGTTGCGGCGCCGGAAGTGAACATCATCGTCGAGCAGCGGGCCGACGATCTGATTGAGGCCGTTGACCGGCTGACCGGAACGGCGGAGTGTATCGTCGCCGACGGGCCGGCCAACCTCTCCGAGACGACGCGCGCGTTGCTACTGGTGGCGCACTTGGCCGTCATTCCCTGTGGCGTCAGCCTGCCAGAACTGGAGTCAACCGCCGCTACGGTGCGAATGCTCCGCAGCGCCCAGGCCATCCGGAAGAAGTCACAACCCAGTGGAATCATCGCACTGACGCGGTTGCGAGATGCACGGTTTCATTTGACACGGGAGTCCCGCGCCGCCGCAGCGGCACTCGGGTTGCCGGTCTGCCGGGCCTCTTTGAAAATGAGGGAAGCCGTCGCCGATGCACCGGGCCAACGCTCAGTCGTTTGGCGCATGGGCCGAGGGGCGAGGACGGCCGCGAACGAAATGACGACGCTTTTGACGGAGATTCACCAACATGCAATCGACACGACGCAGCACGCTTACCGCCCTGACGAGCGAACAACGGAACTTTTTGAAGTCGCCTGAGCCGGCAGAAACCGCTGCCGAGGGAAGTTCCACACCGCAGCCTTCGGTTGCGTCGCCGACTCCGCGAGCCGAACCCAAGCACCGGCTGAGAAGCCACCTCCCAGCTTCGACCTCACGGCCGGCTCCGCGGCCGCTTCAATCCATCACGCTCCGGCTGACAACCGACGCGGTGCGGATGCTACGCCGAGCGGCTGCCCTGCGCGGTCTCGACTACGTCCAGCCCTACACGCAACAGGCGATTGTTGAGGCTGCCTTGCGGGAATGGCTGGCTCGCAACGGCGTTTCACCAGCCGACGGCGGCGACTGACCACACCACCTCACGCAAACGCCTTCGAGATACATGGGCATGTTCACGCCCGTTCTTTCCGAAGCAGTTCCACCCGCGACTTCGGCCGCGGCGGACGAAAAAAGAATCGAAACAAACGGTCCGCCACGTCCAGGCGGAGATTATCCCGCGCGCCGACCAGGAACTTGTTGAGGGTGGACTGGTCAATCCCCGTTTCCTTGGCGATGCGGTACACGCTTAGCCCGCTGTCGGCTGCCGCCCTTCGGAAGAGGTTCGCCAGCGAAAGGACGCGGGGGGCGTCGCCGCCCCGGTTTTGCTTTGTGGTCATTCGGCCATCCAGTTATCGACAATCTCCAACCAATCGACCCCCGAGAGGGAAGCGAGCAACAAATCCGTGTACAAGCTTGGTTGGTGCAGCGGCGACGCGTCGGTCACTTCCTTCTTGAGTTGGTCCGCAAGGTTGAACCGAGCAGCTTCCTGAGCTGTCCAGGTCCCGCCCCGCACCTGCGGCGAAGTGCTTGCCGCCTTTCGATGACGCTTCACCTCGTCTCGCCAATACCGATAGGTGCTTTCCTCATTATCCAGCCAGAGGCTCACCGCCCAGGTTTCGTAATTGGCCCAGCCTTGATATCGCTCGGTGTCGTGTGCATTTTTCATATCCCTCCATTGCCGTAATCGCGAGCCGTTCATCGACTCAGTGACTACAACTATAGGGCAAACGCCCTACATTGTCAAGACTCAGGCACCTACTCGACGAGTCTGGTGACGTTTCTCGCCATTGGTGTGCGGGTTTCGACAGCGAGGCAAGTCGTGCGGAATTCGCCGCGCCACTCCACCAGCGAGCTCGCATGCTCGCACGCTCCCCGGCTGAGGAGAGCGGCACCGTCGCCGGCCCCCGCCGCCCCAAAAGGCCCGCCAGGTCTCCCCGCCCGCCGCTTGCCCCGCCCCTTCGTCCTGTCATGCCTTTTGCCTGCCGGCACCACGCCACCGCCGGCAACGCCGCCGCTCGCTTGTTGTTGAAAGGCTGCTGTCAACCGGGAGGGTTCGTGAAGTTGACAGCAGCCTTTCAAAGTGGGCTGGGGCCCACTTTGGTTCGGGCGTACGGGCAAACGCGGACGCTCGGGTAACGCGACCGCCGGGCGGGATTGTGTCCGACGGTCTTCACATCGAGGAGAGACTGACATGAGGAAAAAGGAAGTAACCCAATGGGCGATGATATGCGCCGACGCGTTCGAGAAGCTGCAGCTGCCCCCTTGGAAGCGACGTGGCAAACATGACCCGTTTGACAAAACAAGCGGCCTTGAGGCCCAGCCGTGCCCGGCTTTCGTATGCACCCGTCATGAGATGGGCCAGCTCGCCACATACTGGTACCGCGTCGGATTAAGCATCAGCCGGTTTCAACTCATCACTAGGCAGCAAACGGAAGACGAAGCAAGAGAAATGCGTTACGCGGATGAACGCATTGACGAAATCTGGAAACACCTAGGCGAAGCCGCGACGGTCCAAATCGCGGACCGGGTGGCAAAGGAGCTGGGCTGGTCCGACCTTGTTAGGCCGATTCGCTGGCGCTCTCACTGGCGAGCGCGACTAGCACAGTTTTTCAAATGAACGTGCTGGCGGTGCAGCCGCCAGCGTTCAAACAAAAGGAGAAGACCATGACACACACCAAACAATCCCCCTCCGAGTTCATCGTCATCATGGACCATAGCGTTACGAACCGTCTCGATGACCTTTTCAGTCCGCTCGATGGCATAGCCGCTATCGGTGAGCTGCACGACCAACTCCCTCGGCTGCACCAGCCGGAGAGACGTTCTTGGTGGAATCGCAAGAACCGGGTCCGGCTCTACTGCGGCCGATTCAGCTGGTATCCCGTGTTTTTCGCCTACGTCCAGATGGGTACTGCTCTACACGTGCTCGACGCGTGGGAGGGTGACGATGAACGTGACGAATTCGACTGCATGCTTGGAATTACTGACCAAGCCATCCAAGAGGCGTTCGAGCCGCCCGGTGTCAAGGAGGTGAGAGAAACCATGAGCACAGACACCAGCGAAAACCAGAAAGAGCAACCGCAAGGGCATTGTCCGTGTGTGGCTGCCCAAGTCCAAAGTGCGTTCCAGGAAATCTGGTTCGGCGGCTGGCGAGACTTCGACAGCCTCGTCTTTGACGGGCGCGCGGAGCTCAACCAGGAACTGGGTCTGAGCTATGAGATTGAAATCCGGTGGCGATTGCATCGCCTCATCGACTTGGGCGAGGATTCTCTCCGGTATCAAATGCAGAAGCCGAAGTGTTCCCATCAAAACAAACGCTGACAAATAACACCGGTCGAGCGGCGTTTGTGCCGCTCGGCCTTCACAACCAAATGAGGCAAATGGAAACAGAAGCAATGAATGGCAAGCAATCCAACACAATGACATCCGAGACACTGAAACAAACACCGATACAGACCCGCGTGAAGGAACATGCCGAGAGCATGGGCTCCGTCGTTTCCTTTCCGCAGCGATGCAATCTCTGGGGCGACCCGAAATTCCCGGGTAACTGCGACGGCCGGCTCTTCGTGGGCCTCGTGGTTCGCTACGGAGCCAGGCGGGTAGCCGACCCCATGGAAGGCTCGGGAACCACCCGCCATGTCGTCGAGTGGCTCAACCGCAAGGCTGGCACGCAGATTGAGTACTGGGGGAGCGACCTGCACGCCGGGTTCAACCTCCATGCCCACGACCTGCCGGGCGAGTACGACCTGGTTTGGATTCACCCGCCGTACTGGAACATCGTGCGCTACAGCGACAACCCCGCCGACCTGAGCAGTTGCGAGGACTACGACGCATTCGTCGAACGGCTCCGCGTTTGCCTTTGCCGCTGTGCGGCCGCGTTGGCCCCCGGCGGTAGGCTGGCCGTTCTGGTCGGCGACATCCGCAAGCACGGGCGGTACTACCCGATGGTCCGCGACGTGCTGAACCTGGAGACCCAACTCGGCAAGCTGGCTTCGGTCATCATCAAGCTGCAGCACAACTGCCGGTCCGACCGGAAAACGTACGGCAAAATGGAGGAAGTGCCCATCCGGCACGAGTACTGCGTCGTGTTCCGCAACGCCGGAGTGCGACGAGCCGCTGCCTGACGGAACGAAAGCCGGAGCCGGGCCCAATTTCCGACCCGGCTACCCGCGAATCGCGGCAGCGGAGTTCGCTGGAATTCCCCCACCGGCCCCGCGCAGGCCGCCCCCCGCCTTCGGCGGGAGATTCCGCTCACCCGTGTTTTTGCTGACCGACGCACCCGCCGCCCCGGCCCCGGCTGACGCCTCGACACCCCGCCGCCGCAGTCCCGCCGCCAGTCGAGCTGGAAGAGTCTTTTCAGCCCATGCTCGAATTCCGGCGCCGGAGTGTAGGTTCACTGGTGCGGCCGCTTCGCCAGTCGGTGACTTGGGAGATTCGAGCATGGGCACCACCCCACGCCGGTTCCCACATGGCTCAGGTCATGGCACACCCTTCGGCATCTTGTTGGGTCATCGGCCAGGAGCATCATTCGGACATAACTCACGCCCATTCAAGGGGATGCATCGAGTTCAGCATAAACTCCAACATCAAGGGTTGCGCGCCCGGAGGACCGGCGCGCCCCGATTGGTTCGGGCCGCCGGCGGCGATAGAATTGAGGCCGGTTTTGACGAAGCTCAGCCATGCAGCGAACCGACCGCGACAACGAGATTCTGGAGGCCCTGGCCTGCCGGGTTCGAGTGTTCTCGCTTGAACAGCTTGCTGGTGCCTGGTGGCCAACGGCTTCCAACGCCCAGGCGATCTCGCGGCGACGCCTGACCGAGCTTTCCGGCGCCGGCTGGTTGCACGCCACGCACGTCTACGTTTCCCGGATGCTTGAGCTGACCGCCCCGATTCACATCTGGTCGCCAGGCGAGCCCGACCCGGATTGCGCTGCTATTGCCCGGAGCCTAGCCCAGCGTTGGGAGGTGGACCGGCCGCCGACGAGGCTCAGCGTGTTCACCGCCACCCGGCAAACGCTGGACGAATTCGGCGGGCCGGTTCGCCCCAAGCGGCTCGATACGCTTTACGCGACTCACGACTTGAACCTGGCCGCGGTCTATCTCTTTTTCCGGCGGGAACGGCCTGACGACGCTGGCGCCTGGATTGGCGAGGACCTGAGGCCCAAGGCCGGTTACAAGCTGAAGGACCCGGACGCCGTCCTCGAATTCAGTGACGGCCGCCCTGAGCTGGTGGTCGAACTTGGCGGGAAGTATTCGCAGGAGACGGTCCAGGCCTTCCACGAGGACTGTGCCCGGCGCGGGAGGCGCTACGAGCTATGGTAGATGAAGCGAAATCCCGCAAGGTGCGCCTGACCGACCGTGACGCCGAGATACTCCGCGACCACGTCGGCTGCTTCCGCATGACGACCTATGAGGCCGTCCGCCGCGTCTACTGGCCCGGCGAGACCATCCACGCCGCCAAGAGTTGGGTGCGGCGGATGCGGGAGGCGGGCTACCTGGGCGACGCCCCGCTTTACGGCAGCCTGAACTACTACTACCCGACCCATGCCGCCGTGACCGAGTTCCAACTTGAGGCGGGAAGCGAGGGGTTTCGGTCGCCGGTTCGCCTGGCCCAGGTGTACGGCATGCTCGCTTTCTGCTGCCTGGGCGAGCAGATTCACCCGAAGCTCAGCCCTCGACAGTTCCGGGAGAAGTTCCCCGAGTTGGTCATCGGCAGGCAAATCCCGGAGGAGTATTATCTCGACAAGGACGGTGAGCGCGGGCGGCTGGGCTACCTGTTGATCGATACGCGGCGCCCGCTACGACGCATCCGGGACCGGGTGCGCACGCTCATCAGCGAGCGGCTTCATCGCGAAAGCTGGAAACACAGCATCATCCGCAAGGGCCGCTTCGTCATCACCATCGTGACCATCCGCGAAGCGCGGATCAAGCAGATCGCGCGCTACGTGGAGGACTTGCACAAGGAGGTGCAGTTCCGCTACGCCTTTGTCCAGGAGATCGGGGAGCTGCTCCCCGCGGAGCAACGCCGTGCTGGCGCCTGAACACGAAAACCCGTATGACGGACTCGCTCCGGACCTACTCCCACCGACGGCCGGGATGGAGCTGGACTACCGCACGACCGACGCCACCGACAAGGAAGCGCGTCATGCCACGCTGCGGTTCTTCCTGGCCACGGGCGGCGTCGGAGCCCTCGTGGCCTTCGCCGTTCGAGCGGTCGCCGAAAGCACCGCCACCTCACTCTTCCTCTCCGTCGTCGCCTTGCTCATGACGTTGCACGTAGTATCCCTGTATCTCAACGGCGTCCCCCGAGCGGCACTTATTGGCTGGAGCATTCTCGGCCCGGCCCTGTGGTTGCTCAGCGTCGTGACTACGGCGGGGCTTCACGTCGTCCTTTGGCTCATCGCGGGCGCCCTTGCCATCCAACTCGCCCACTCCGTCGTCACCCACCGGGCCATGTGGATGCACGCCCATCCCCAACTCGACCGACCCACGCGCATGCGTTGGCGCTCCGTGTGGATGCATGCCACGCTTCGCGGCACGTTGCGAGCGTTCGCCTCTCCGTCGGCGTCGCTTCGCGCCGCGGCCGGCGCTCCCAAACGTGAAGTCGCTGCTGCCGAGGCTCCCGCTGCTCCCCCAGTTGATGACCCTTCCCTCGCACTGCTCGCACCCGAGCGACGCGAACTCCAGCACTACTACGTCGCGCTGGCATTCGTGCTGGTCGCCCTGCTGGCGGCGACCCTCACCGCCATGCTGGTACCAGGCCCATTCTTCAGTGGCTTGGCGGGTCTGCTGGTCTACATCACCGCCTTGCTCATCTACGGCGCGCATCAGGCACACCGGCTGTATCCGGATGCGACCTGGATCGAGGTTTGCCGAATTGTCTATGACGCATGGTCCTCATGGTTTTCCTACAACTACAAGCAGACGGTTGCGCCAGGCGTGTTCCAGAGCCCCGCCGGATCGATGCGCCGGCGCTTCATCACGACCTATTACATTTCCCTCATGCTTGCCTTGGCGCTCGTTCCGGTCTGCGCTTACTTCCCGATCCCCGTTCTGTTCTACGGCAACGGCCCGTGGATTGACGCCGGAGCGCGGTCGTGGGTGATGAGCGAGGAGTTCGATAACCCCGCCAATCGCCCGAGTTCCCAATCCAACGTCCGCGTTCCCGAGCAGGTACTCAAGCATATCCCCCAATCGCAGCGGGAGGCATATGTCAAGGCCCGGCTGGCGACAGAGGAACGGAACGCGCGTCGTCGCGCTGCAGCCGTCCGATTGCAGTCTTACGAAGGCTACCTGCTCTCCACGCTCCAGGGGATGACCCGCGGCGAGACGTTTTTCTTCTTCAGCATGACGGCCTCGGTGTTTGCCTGCTACGCCGCCATCGGCGTTTTCCTTCTCTCCACCTCCTTCGCCTTGGGGGCCCGCCGCTTGCTTCATCACGCGCGCACGCTCGAAGGCACTGCTCGCGCGCCGGGCGCGTATCAGCGGGTTCCTCAGCTATCTCGCTGGGAAGCTTACGTGGACCGGCTCCGCCAGTCCCGCTTCCGAGTCATGGATTCAAAAGGCCGCCCAGTGCGTGAATGCGACCACCTCTTTTTTGGTTGCAACCCAGTGGTGGACTATCCCATTCTCATGGACCGACGCATCCTGCACGAACACGCCCACATCACCGGAGACACGGGGTCGGGCAAGACCGCCCTGGGAATCGCCCCCCTCGCCGCCCAACTCATCGGGTTGCCACACACGTCGGTCGTGATCATTGACCTCAAGGGCGACGCCGCCCTCTTTGAAGCCGCGCGGATTCGCGTCGATCACGTGAACGGCGCGGTCAAGCGCAAGAAACAAATGCTTCGCTTCAAGTGGTATACCAACCACCAAGGCAGACACACCTTTGCCTTCAACCCCTTCTTGCAAGGTCATTTTAGGGAGCTGACAATTCAACAAAAGGCCTCTATCCTCCTGCAATCCCTGGGCCTCGACTACGGGGAGGGATTCGGACCCTCTTACTTTTCGGCCATCCACCGCGACACGCTCGTCAAGGTGCTGCGGGAGGACCAACGCATCAGTTCGTTCCGCGACCTTAGCAGATACTTCGCCGTTGATCTACGCCCGCGGCGGAAGGAACTCAACATTGAAAAACGCCAACACGAGGAAGGAACGCACCTGTACACGGTTGTGGATCTGCTCGCTGCGAATCACGCGCTCAACATCACCGCCGAATCCGCCCCGAACCCCGAAGTAATCCGCTATCAAATTGACATGTCCGCGGTCGTGCGACGACCGCACGTCGTGTATTTTTATCTCTCCGCGCCGCTGGAGGAATCGTCCGCACGCGAAACGGCGAAGCTCGCCCTGCACTCGCTGCTAACTGCGGCCGTGCATCGCGGCAAGTCCAACCACCAGGTGTACGTCTTCGTCGATGAGTTCCAGCAGGTAGTCTCCACAAACATCGAGATCGTGCTTCGCCAGGCGCGCTCGCACGGAATCTCCGTGATCCTAGCCAACCAGACCCTAAGCGACCTGAAAAAGAACGAGAACATCAACTTGATTCCCACTGTTCAGGCCAATACGCGGCTGCGCCAGGTATTCTCTGCCAGCGACCTCGCGGCTCAGGAGATGCTCAGCCTCGGCTCCGGCGAGCAATCGCGGTATTCCGCCACCTACGGCTGGACCACTTCCCGCATCGGCGGCGAGAGCTTCTCGCTCAGCGAACAATACGGCCCCCGCATCCGCCGTGACGATGTGATCAGCTTCAGCGATCGCGAGCAGCACAGCCTCGTCCAGATTACCCGCGGCCGCGGCTGGACACAGTTTGGCGGACGACTGTTCCCCGTGTTTTCCGACTTTCATATTTCCCAGGACGAGTATGAGCGGCGCTCGGCCGCATCCTGGCCCGGCCGACAACCCGGAACCTACGTTCCGCCGCGCGAGTCGGCCCCCGCTGCCATTCCGCCTCCCCGAGCTTCAGCGGCATCGGCGGGTACGGCCGCCTCCGCAAGACCCCCTGCGGCGCCCAAACCGCCGGCGCCGCCGGAACAGAAGGATGACTTGGAAGAGCGTTTGGATAACCTGTTTGCAAGTAAGGAGCCGCCGGAGTGAATCCCAATAAACAATTTGGCCGCATTCTGGGCGAGTACGTTTCTGGACTCCACGTCATGATCTTCGCCTGCATCGTCTTGGGGACAGGCATCGTGGTGCTCACTGTGCGCTCGTTCATGTCCATCGCCAAACCGACCGAATCTGCGCTCGTCAATGCAGGAGGCACGTCGGGGCTAACGAGCGCGGGCGAATCGACCGTCCTTCCGAATGAGAACTCAATTGTCGAATCCGTGGACCGCGAGCGCCGAACCCTGAATCGTCTGAAGCTCCAGGCGGCCCGGCAGAAAATCGAAGGCGTCCGCTCGACGCTGGCCGAGGTGGAGGCACAACTCGCCGCATGGGACCGAGAGGTTCGCGTGCTGCTCACCGACGAACGCGGCCGCAGAATCGCCGTCGAACCCGAACGAGTCGAGAAGTTCGCCGGGCTCTATCGACAGGAAGCACTTTGGACGCCGGACCAGGTGTCCGCGTCCAAGGAGAAGCTACGCCTGCTGTTCGAGCCGGTCGAGGCCGCCATCAAGGAAGACACGGGCGACTACGCGCCGTCGCAGGACTGGACGGGTCACCTGGACCGAGAAGATTGGGCGCTGAAGGCCGCGATTAAAGCCTACGCCGACACCCGCCGCTCCATCGAGCTACTCGCCCGTGAAGCCCCGAACGCGCCTGGGCCGACCACTCTGTCGGACGCGATGGCCGATTTCGATGAGAAGCTCGCCCGCGAGCGAACCGAGCGGATCGAGGCCGCGATCCGCGCCGAGCGCGACAAGAAGACCGAAGAGCTGGCCAAGGCTGAGGCCGAGAAGGTCAAGGCCGAGGCGGAGCAACAGAAAGCCGGAATCGACCTGGCGCGCAACCGCAAGCTGGCGGAAGACCCGGCCGTTCAGGCCAAGTATCAGCCCTTCCTGGCCAAGGGACGCTGGCGATTCGGTCACGGCGAGACGAGTCAGCGAATGATGTTCATCGACGGCCCCTCAGAAATGACGTCGTACAACACGTTGGTCAAGCTCGGCATCACCACCGACCTCCAGACCTTCGTCTCTGCGGGTTGTGGCAAAGCCAAGAGCGCCAAGGGATTTGCCTACATCCAGCAGTATCAGAAGAACGACCGACCCTTGTGGACCACACCCTATCCCAAGACCGACGCGGACTGGGACCAGTACCGCAAGCTGTTCGAGGAGTTTCAGCAGCTTGCACCGATCTGGCGCGACATGGGGCTATTTTATCCCTGAGCTTGCGTTCCATGGCCCGATATGGCAATAAAAAAAGTGTAGGAGGGTTAGCTCCTACACAGTCCGGCTACTTACGGTCTCGATCCCAGGCAAGCGCCCGCTTCAAGCATTCCACTGCCGGTTCCAGGTCTTGCAACTGGAAAGACTTTGCGTGCCGGCCATGCTCCACCTGTCGGACCAGGTCGAAGTTGTAAAAGACTTCGCCACGCTTGTCGTAGTTCTTCCACACCCGCAGCTTCATCCGTCCGTTGGTGAAGGCGTCCGTCGGTTGACGGTCGCCCACCGGCGTATCGACGGAAGTCGGCTGGCGTCGGGGAACCTTGAACGACTCGGGTCCTATGAGTAGCAATCGCAATAACCAAAGCATATGCTTCATCTCCTATTTCACTTACAGGTTGCCTCATCCTCCTCCTACATCACCGCTCTCTCGCTCAAGGGCAGGAGAGCGCTAATGGGATAGGATGTTGCCCTTCGTAAATGAAGTCAGGAGCCGCTTGGCCCGCGACCGACTCCGATGGAGCCGCTTTGTTTCCTGCGGAATTTGTAAGGCCCCGGCAGGAGAGGGGGCCAGTAAACCCGCGAAGGGGTTGAACTCGTTTGGGGACGGCGCTCTGCGGTTGTCAAAGAGCCGCGCCGGGAACGGCGGTTGCTACATTCTATCCATCCGCGATGGCGGCGCGAAGAAAAATCCAGGCAACAAGCCTGTTCTCAGGGGCGGGTCGGAGGCGCTCGTGCGACCGGTGCAAAGCGGCGTGGAATCGAGGAACCCTCGGACTCAGGCATTACCGGCAGGGTGGGTGGGGACTGGATTCAGGGTGGCGCAGCACTGGGTCTGCCGTAGCCGTCCTCGTCGGGTCCCAAGGGCCTGACGGCCTCGACGGGGCGAGGACCCGACGACGACGGCTTTATACGGCAGACCCGGTGCAGGGGCGGCAACGGGTGCTGGCGGTTGCCGCCCAGGTGTCCCAGGCGATCGCGGACCGCAGCGGACTGCCGGGGGGGCAGGTGACTCGGTTCGTGCAGACGCGACCCGTCACGCTTATGATGAAGGTGGGCATGGCAGGCGGCACCAGACGGGCAGCGCCGCTTGACCCGTGCGCCCGAAACGTGCTACGGTCGCGCCGCAAGCTGTTCTTTCCCAACGACCGCGCTTCGCGGTCCTGCATCCCGGTAACGCTGAGTTCCGTTTCCTTCGTCGCGACGCCGCCTGTGCGCGCCGAGCCGGAGGGAGTGGCATGCTGCGCAGGTTGCAGAGAGGAGGTGACAGCCAGGATGAACGAAGGCTCCGCACGCGGCGCCGAGCAGGGCGGCAACGTCATGCGACGCACGACGCGAACGGAGCGAGTAATCGACGAGGAGCGTTATGAGTGTGTATCAAGTGGATTCTGAAACCGAAGGCAAAGGAGAAATCACCATGCCGAAGGAAAAGGACAAACCCGTTCACGAAGTGCGGCTCGGCCGCATCAAGGCCGTGATCTGGGCCAACGAGGTGGAGGGCGGCGTGCGGCACAACGTGCAGCTTCGCCGGCTCTACAAAGATGGCGACAACTGGGAGCAGTCCGACACGTTCGGACGCGACGACTTGCTGGTCGCCGCCAAGGTCGCCGACCTGGCCCACACGTGGATCTGCGAACGCTCGCAGGAAAAGTCCTGACGCACGCGAGAGGTTGGTCCCCGGGCCTTCCGGCTCGGCAGCATGCGCCACCCTCTCGTCATTCACACCTCTGAATCGCGCCTTTCTTTCAGCATCCCCGCCAGCACATCCCGCCCGGCCACGCGCCGTTCGCTCGTTTTCAGCATCGCTCGGGCAGATTGACCCCGCACCGTTCTCGCCCGCCCGGACACCGCGTCACGGCGGGTGAGAGACCGGTGGTGCATTTGCAGGCCTGTCTCAGGTCAACCCTGTTTTTTGAAAGGAACTACCCATGCAGAATCTCACGCGTGCTCACAACGAGCTGTACTCACGCGGCGTCGATGAGCGGTTCGACACGCTCCAGGATCTCTGGCGTCACTGCCAGGACGAGAAGGAGCGCTCCGTGGACCGCTGGCACCCGCCGCAGGCTATCAAAGTCGAGCCGGCTGGTAGTCGCTGCCGGGTCGTGCTCGGCGAAGACGGAAATTTCAACATGAACGAATGGAGCTTCTCGCAGCTCTGCCGACTGGCGAACGTGAACAAGGACACGCTCAATCGCGTCTCCGCGGCCACCGCCAGCCAGATCTTCTTCGAGACCTTGCCGTCCGACGGCAAGCCGCTCCAGGCGCTCACGATGGACGACACCGTGCGCGCCATTCACGGCGCCGCCTACACGCGGCTGTACAACTGCGACCTGCTGTCGATGGTTCGCGAGTTCGCGACGGACTTTCAGCCGCCGCAGACCGCGACCATCGGCGGCACCGGGCTGTACTGCGGCGAGCAGGACATGTTCGTCTTCCTGATCGACCCGGCCGGCTGGACGGAGATCGACGGCGAGGCCTTCGCCCCCGGCTTTTTCCTGTGGAACAGCGAGGTAGGACGCCGCTCGGTCGGGGTGCAGACCTTCTGGTTCCAGGCGGTTTGCGCCAACCACATCGTGTGGGACGCCGTCGAAATCGTCGAGTTCACCCGCAAGCACACGGCCAACGTGCATGAGTGCTTCGGGCAGATCCGCGAGATCATCGGCAAGCTGGTCGAGAAGCGCGACCAGCGCCGCGACGGGTTCGTCAACGCGATTCGCAAGGCGATGGAGACCACGCTGGGCCGCAGCGCCGAGGACGTGCTCAAGGTGCTGGCCAAGCAGGGCATCCCCCGCGCCGCCGCCAAAGAGGCCGTGGAGATTGCCGCCCAACGCGGCCGGTTCACCATCTTCTGTGTCGTCGATGCGCTCACGCGCCTGGCGGGCCGGATCAAGCACGCCGGCGACCGCACCGAGGCCGACGAAAGGGCTAGCGCCCTGCTGGCCCTGGCGGCTTGACTCCGAGTCGAACGTACGGTTTTTCGAGGCCCTTGCACCACCGGGCCTCTCAGTTTCCGAAAGCTATCTGAAACTGTGCGAAGTCAACAAGATCAACGTCATTGTCCGTGTCGAGATCAGCCGACTCACAACACGTCGCTGGAGGGACCCCAGGCCCTTCGAGGCAACTGGCAAGCGAGTTGAAGTCGTCCAAGTCAACGTCTCCGTCGCCATCGACATCTCCCGGAATACCAGGGGCCTCAACCGGGTAACCCCAACGAGCAATGCGCCCCGATGACAAGCCGCCGGCCACTGTGAAGCGGCCACCGGCGTAGAGCGCCGGTCCCGCGCCGTCGTCGTAAACGGTCAACTGATAGACGGAGTCGTTCATACCCGTCCCAAGTGGCGACCATATCGACCCGTTCCATTTCGCGATTCTGCTTGCCGCTATGCCACCTGCGGTCGTGAAGTTTCCGCCGGCGAAGAGCGCGGGGCCGGTGCCATCGTCGTACACGGTCAACGCGCCGACTGAACCGAAACTGTTCATACCAGTTCCTAGCGGAGACCAAGTCGATCCGTTCCATTTGGCGATGTGGTTGACCTCTACGCCGCCCGCCATCTCGAAGTTCCCGCCTACGTAGAGCGCTGCACCCATGCCATCGTCGTAAACGGTCAACGCGTCGACGGACGAAGGGGGAATGTTCATCCCCGTCCCGAGCGCAGACCAAGTCACGCCGTTCCATTTGGCGATGCGATACGCCGCAACGGCGCCCGCCATGTCGAAGTTCCCGCCCGCATAGAGCGCCGGTCCGGTACCATCATCGTACACAATCAGCGCATACACCGCGTCGTCCAGCCCGTCTCCCAACGGTGACCACGTCGAGCCGTTCCACTTGGCGATTCTGCTTGCCGCGACGCCGCCGGCCATCGTGAACGAGCCACCGGCGTACAGTGCCAGGCCCGTGCCGTCGTCGTACACACTAAGCGCGGATACCCCGCTGTTCATCCCGGTCCCCGCCGGGGACCACACCGACCCATCCCACTTGCCGATATTGAGGGCCGCGACGCCGCCAGCCGTCGTGAATGTGCCGCCGGCGAAAAGTGCTGGACCCGTGCCGTCGTCGTATACAGTCAACGCAGAGACCCAGAGCGCATCTATCCCCGTCCCCAGCGGCGACCAAGTGGTGCCGTCCCACTTGGCAATTCTGTTTGCCGCGACACCTCCTGCGGTTGTGAATGGGCCGCCAGCGTAGAGAGCCGGGCCCGTGCCGTCGTCGTACAGAGTGAGGTCGAATACGTCGCTGTTCATCCCGGTCCCCAGCGGGGACCAAGCCGACCCGTCCCACTTGCCGATATTAGGACTCGAGACGCCTCCTGCCGTTGTGAATGAACCTCCGGCGAAGAGCGCAGCGCCTGTGCCATCGTCGTACATGAGCAACGCATCGACCGAGGGGCCACTCATCCCCGCCCCTAGCTGCGACCATACTAAGCCGTCCCATTTGGCGATTCTGTTGGCCCCGACGCTTCCAGCGGTCGTAAACACGCCACCAGCGTAGAGCGCCGGGCCTGCCCCATCATCGTACGTGGTCAGCGCAAAGACAGAGCTGTTCATCCCCGTCCCCAACCACGACCAGTCCGCGCCATCCCATTGGGCGATTCTGTTGGCCGCGATGCCTCCGGCAGTTGTAAACAGGCCGCCGGCGTAGAGTGCCATGCCTCCGCCGTCGTCGTGTATGGTCAACGCGAACACCGAGCCGTTCATCCCTGTCCCCAACGGCGACCAAGTCAAGCCGTTCCACTTGGCGATGCGATTGGCTGCAACGCCGTCGGCAGCTGTGAATGCTCCGCCAGCGTAGAGTGCCGTGCCTAGGCCATCGTCGAACACAGCAAGTGCACGGACCTCGTTGTCCAATCCCGCCCCCAACGACGACCAAGTCGAACCGTTCCACCTAGCGATGCGATTTGCCGCTACGCCGCCGGCGGTCGTGAAAAGGCCGCCAGCGTAAAGCGCCGGACCCTTGCCGTCATCGTAGACCATCAACGCATAGACTGTATTGTTCATCCCCGACCCGAGTGGCGACCAAGTCAGGCCGTCCCACTTTGCGATGCGATTGACCGTCAAGCCGCCTGCGGTCGTGAATAGACCACCAGCATAAAGCGCCGGCCCCGTGCCGTCGTCGTAGACCGTCAACGCATAGATCGGACTATTCATCCCCGACCCGAGCGATGACCAAGTCAGACCGTCCCACTTGGCAACGCGATTGGCAGTCAAGCCGCCTGCGGTCGTGAACAGACCACCAGCATAAAGCGCCGGCCCCGTGCCGTCGTCGAACGAGGCCAATGCTCGCGCTTGACCAGCTAGGTCACCCGCGGAAAACCAGTCGCTCCAGTTCGGAGAGCACGGTTGGGCGAGTCCAGGTTTCGCCCCTAGAGCCAGAAGGCAAAACACGGCGACCGTTGACAGCCTGCAAGCCATCGCAAACTCCTGGCAATTCGACAATCGGGGGGCGCAGTTTGACCGGTCCTCGGCGCGCGGACCTTCCCGGGATGGACCGCCTAAGCCCACTCGCATTGACTCCTACACCCCGGAAAGGCGACAATCGGCCGTGCAGGCTGCACAAATAGTTCCGGAGGCAGGAAGTGGAGCGCGAAGGCAGGCAGCAGGGACACCCGGCGTCGTTCGAGGCCGGAGCGCAAGTGCTTGGCGATCCGGAACTTGGGCGCGTTCTGTACGAACAGCTCCGCGAGTTGGCCTTGGGCTTCATGGCAGCGGAACGGCGGAACCACACGCTCCAACCTACCGCGCTGGTCAACGAAGCCTACTTGCGCCTGTCCGAGTTGACCGACATCCGCTGGCGCGACCGGACCCACTTCTTCGCCGCCGCCGCCGGGACCATTCGGCGCGTCCTAATCGACCATGCCAAGGGCCACGGCTGCCAGAAGCGTGGCAACGGTCAGATTACGGTCCAGCTCCGTGCGGAGCCTGCGACCGATGGCCGTGTCGAAGCCGACATCATCGACGTCCATGAGGCGCTGAAGAAGCTTGAGGCGCTGGACCAGGAACTCGCCAGAATCGTCGAGCTGCGGTTTTTTGGGGGGCTGACAGTTGACGAGGTCGCGACCATGATGGAGCTTTCGCCGAGAGCCATCGCTAAGAAATGGGCGCTGGCCAAAGCGTTGCTCGCGTCCTGGTTGAGCGGCCATTCTCCATGACCCCGGACAAGCACAAACGGCTCCAGGAGTTGTTCTTCACCACCCATGACCTGCCCCACGACGAACGAGACCGTTTCATCAAGGAGTCCTGCGGTGAGGACGAAGCGCTAGCACGCGAGCTGCGCAACCTGCTACTCCACGCCGACAAGAACCCGGATTTCCTGGAGCAACCCGTCATCGACGCCGCGCTGCAATCGCGAGTCGTCGATGAAATCCTCAGACACGACGACGCGCTGCTCTCGTCGGTCGGCCCGTATCGCCTCCTAAGCGTGATTGGTGAAGGCGGCTTTGCTCGGGTGTACCTCGCGGAACAACTCACGCCCCTCCGGCGTCGCGTGGCCGTCAAGGTGTTGCGCTATGGCATGGACAGCGCGAAGGTATTGAAGCGCTTCGAGGCCGAGCGACAGGCACTCGCCCACCTTAGCCACCCGTCCGTGGTGAGCATCATCGACGCCGGCCAGCTTGACGATGGAACGCGCCGTCCCTACTTCGTGATGGAGCATGTTCCCGGCGAGCCCATCACCACCTACTGCGGGCGGCTTGGGCTTTCGATAGATGAGCGAATCAAGCTGCTGATCCGCGTCTTCGACGCCGTGCAGCACGCGCACGTCAACGGCGTGATCCACCGAGACCTGAAGCCCTCCAACATTCTGGTTGCGGACCTCGACGGGGTGCCAACCCCGAAGATCATCGACTTCGGCGTTGCCAAGGCCATCGGGCAGACGAAACTGACCGACCAATCGCTCCATACCCAGCAAGGGGAACTTCTCGGCACGCTCGCCTATATGAGCCCGGAACAACTTCGCGGTGAGGCGGATACCCGCTCCGACGTGTACGCCTTGGGCGTACTCGCATATCAGTTGCTCGCTGGCGAACTCCCGATCGACGTACGGCGTCTCGGTATCGGTGAGGCGGTTCGCGCGATCGAGGGAGTCGCGCCGACATCACTTCGACTCCGCAACCCAGCGTGCGACGGCGATCTCGACATTATCGTTTCGACCGCGTTGGCGAAAGACGCCGGGCGTCGATACCAGTCGGCCGGCGCAGTGGCGGACGACCTACGCCGCCTGCTGAACCATGAACCTATCCTCGCGCGCAAGCCGAGCGCGGTTTATCTACTCCGCCAATTCTGCCGCAGGCGCCGGGCACTTGTGTCAGTGACCGCCGGCGCGGTTGTTGTGTTTTTCATCCTGTCCGCCGTAGCCTGGTATGGACTGTTCCAGGCCCGTGCCTCGGAACGACGGTCGTCAGAGTTCGCTAGCTTTCTGGCCCGCGAAACGCTTCCACGACTGGACGAGATCGCCGGGACAGACGCTGTGCGCGATGACATCGCGCAGCGCTGTTACGATGAATCGTGGCACCTGCTTCAGCGAAGGCCCGATGATCCGCACCTGCTCGATGTTCTGGCGAGCGCGCTGCGGTACAAGTCCTCGACGGAGTTCAGAGCAGGACGAGTGACCGCGTCTCTCGACTTGCGCCGGCAGGCCGTGGAGGCACGTCGCCATGCAGCGACGTTGGCTCCCAGTGACGCCACGACCTTGGGCAGACTTTCGATTGATCTTGTGCTGCTCGGCGACGCGCTTTGCGCCTTGGAGCGGCGCGCCGAGGGATGGCGGCTTTACGAAGAGGCGGCATCCCTGCACGAACGGCTGGTGGAATCCTCTCGCTCGGTCAAACACCTGGAATGGCTGGCTTGGAGCCACGAGCGGCTCACGATCGTGGCGTTTCAGCGTAGTGATGTTTCCAGCATGACGGAACACTCCGACGCCTGTTTGCATCTGAGCCAAGAATTGTTCGAACTTGAACCGGAGAACCCGCTCTCAATGCACGCGCTACGGGCGGCGCATGTCGCGTGTGCGAGGGCGGCGGATGCGCGAGGAGACACGGAACTTGCCCGAAACCACCTACAGCAGGCGTTGCCGCTGGCCCGCGCTGTTGTTGTTGCTGACCCCGCACGACCACCGTTTGTTCTTGATTGCGTTTCGCTCCTGTGGTTGCTGGGGAATCGGGAAGACGACCCGTCTCTGGCTATGAAGAGATTCGAGGAAGCGCGTGTGCTGCTGGAGAGCTTGATGCGGTTGGGCATGCGCGATGCGATCATCGGAAGTTTCCGAGCGGGCGTGCTTACCCGTCTCGCTGGGGTGGCGCTGGACGCTGGAAACGTCGCGGACGCAAACCGGCTGGCAGACGAAGCGTTGGCCCTTCGTGAATTCTTTGACGGCCCCCTGCAACGCGCTGTGGACATGCACTGGCAGGTCGGCCGGGTCCTTGCCCGGTTGGACCGGCGCGCCGAGTCCGAGGAACATTTGAGCGTCGCGTTTGAATTGCAGGAGCGGGCGGCGTTCGCTCCGGGTGCGGATGTTCGGCACCTCTGGGATCTGCTTATCATGATGTCTTCTCCCGATTCCGGCTGCTACTTCGACCCTGTCCGGTCTGCCCAACTCGCCAATCTCGCTCGAAACCGCACGCCCGACCTCAACAAGGAGCAGGAGCGAATTCTCGAGCAAGTCGATCAGGTTCAGGGAATAGACCCCTAGCGCGAGAATCGTGAGCGCCTGCCTACCCCCATGCCTGTATCGTCTCGCTTGCGCCGCATGGACGATTGTGGCAAGCTTACCTCATGAACCGACTGCCTCTCGTCAACGAGACCGACCCCGAGCACGACCCGTACGAGACGGCGTGCAGCGACAACGTCGCGTTCGTCATGGACATGCTCGAAGCCATGCGCTTCGAGGCGGAGTTGATTGGCGACCAGGATTCGGCGCGGCTCTGGGCAGGCCTAATCAACGTGATCGCCGCCTTCCGCTTGAGAAATTCGCCGCGCCCCGTTCTTCGTCCCGTGTCTCGCTGAGCATCCCCCCCTGCCCCGTGACCACCCTTCTTCAGCCCCATCGGGCCACGGTGCCCCGGCTTCCCTTTTCCGCGATTCTGTGGCAGGCTGACCGCCGCACCTCTTTCTCAGTTCGGCAGCGGTAGAAGCCGGATATCGCAGCGTCCCGCGCACCCGCCGCAGGCGGACCCGCCAGGCGCTGCCGTGTCGTACGCAACCAGGTTTTCACGCCACCCCTGCGCCATCCGCTTTCGCGAAGTCGCCCGGCCGCGTGGCCGGGTGTCGCGTGCTTTTCCATCAGACAAGGAGACCCAAGATGCCTGTCGCACAGTACGAAGGCCGCGCCGTGTTGGCGCGCCGCATCCAGATGATTCCGGTCGATCAGCTCGTGCCCACCACGGACAACGGGCGGAGGCCGGTGAGCAACAACTCCCTGAAGTCGCTGGCTCGCAGCATCAAACGCAACGGCGTGCTGCAACCGATTCTGGTTCGTCCGCACCCCGAGAAGCCCGACACATGGGAGATTCGGGCCGGGTACCGTCGCTGGCGGGCAGCCAAGCTGGCCGGGTTGGAGACCATCCCGGCCATTGTCGGCAAGCTCGACGATGAGACGGCGCTCGCGGTCACCATCACCGAGAACCTCCAGCGCGAAAACCTACACCCGTTGGAGGAGGCCGCGGTGATTCAGAAAGCGTTCGAGCACGGGTTCGACGCAGAAGCTATCGCCGCCCGGCTCGGTAAGAACGCTCAGTTCGTCGCAAGGCGGGGGTCGCTGACGCGCCTCACCGAAGCGTGGCGCAAAGCGGTGCGGACGGCGGAATCGCCTGCCAGCAGGCTGTCCCCAGCCCACCTGGAGTTGATCGCTCGCCTTCCCGACGAAACGCAGGACGGACTGGCCCAGGACGACTTCTACCCGGTGTTCGGCCGCGGGTTCCCCAGTGTGGAGGACCTTCGCCGCATCATCGACGGCGGCCTGCACACGCTCGCCGCTATGCCGTGGTCGCCCGATGACGAGACGCTGGACCCGAAGGCGGGAGCATGTTGCAACTGTCCGAAGCGCTCCGGGGCGCATCCGCTCCTGTTCGACGCCGAGGAAGTACCCGTCAACGGCAAGCCCGCTAAGGACGACCGCTGCCTGGACCCCGCGTGTTTCGACCGCAAGCAGATTGCCCATGTGCAACGCTGCGAGGGCGAGCTACGCGCCGACCATCCGAATCTGGCGCTGGTCCAGATCGGCGGCGGCTCCGGGAGCCAGGCCATGCACGAAGCCTTTGGCGACCGCGTTCACCGTGTGTATGCCCCGCGATTCGTCAAGGCGAGCAACCCGAACGCCGTGCCCGCCATGCAGGTCGATGGACCCAAGGCCGGCAAGCTGGTGTACATCGACGCCGGTGACCCACAGATCCCGGGCCACAAGAACGGTCGCGGTAAGAACATGCCGAAGGCGGAGCACAAGCCCATGACGCTGGACGAGCGCCGTGCCCGCCATCAGAAGCGCCGCCAGGCGTTTGTGGTCAAACAGGTCGAAACGCGGCTTCGCAGCTTGACTGTCGAGGACGTGTCGAGAGCGCTAGCCGAGAACGCTGCCGGCCACGGCGCCGATTCGGACAAGCCCGAGATCGTGTCGTTGCTGTTGTCGTTCGGAACGTCAGGGCGAGCGGACCGCATGTACCACGAGGACCCGTGGGACCGCTATGACCGTCTGCGCGGCGGTGCAGCCGACGAGCGCACCGCGGCGGCGCTGCATGACGTGGTGCAGATTTGGATTCGGCGGCTGGCGATGCATGACAGCAATCGCGTCGGGTTTCAGGCATTCGAGGCCGGACGGATGTGCGAGATTCTCGGCATCAACCACGCCGAGATCGAAACCGAAGCCGTCAAGGCGCTGCCCCAACCCAAGAGTTGGGGCCTTCCGCCGGAGGACGAGACCGCCGATGCCGGCGCGGTCGCACCGTCCCCGCCGGAGCAGGCTGCCGACCCGCCGTTCGAGCCGGACGTCGAAGCTGACGATTCCGGCGGTGTCACCCCGGAGCCAACGCGGCGAAAGGAGGCTCGCAAAAAGCCGCGGCACCGCGACAAGTCGCGTCGCAACCGCAAACGGGTGCGGGCGGCTTGAAGGTGGCACCGAGGGGCACTCGATCCCGACGATTCGGGATTGAGTGCCCCGATTTCTTTCGACGGTTCGTCGAAGGTTGATCTCGCGTACGACCGGCCATGCGCCGCGATTCCCGAGGCTATTGAACGAGCAACACGCGCTGCGAGCCTGCGGGCACATGCCCGGTTCGTGAGCAGACAGCCGACGCCTTGACGACGGCTGTCGGCCGGTGCCACCGGCCGCGTGACTGCGAGCGAACGGTCTGCCTACGGCCCCAGGCGCCAGTTCCGCCAGACCATCAGCAGATAAACCGCCAGCGCCCACTGGAGCGCGTCGGGATACGACGCGAACAAGGCGATGAACATGAGCAAACATGCCGGGTACATGCCCCCGGTCTATCACACCAGCGCCGTCGAAGTCACGCACGTGTCCTCCGACGGCCTCCACGGCACGTTTCGCCCCCGGCACGCCATAACGCCATTACCGGGTGGATCGCTCCGGCCCTTCGCGCACGGTTTGGAGGTGCGTTATGGCCAAGTCGGGAAACAAGCCGGTCCACGAGGTCCGGTACCGCAACGTCAAGGCCGCAATCTGGCTCAACCAGACGGCCAAGGGAACAATGCACAACGTGACGGTCTGCCGCTCCTATCGGGACGGCGAGACCTGGAAGAACGCGTACTCGTTCGGCCCCGCGGACCTGCTACCGCTGGCCAAGGCGCTGAACGAGGCGCATTCCTGGATTCACGAGCAGATGGCTGCGGCTCGGAACTCGTCGCGTGGCGACGAGGGCCGCAGGACAGGTACAAAACACTGAGCGTTGCCGCGAAGGCCGAGCATCCACCCGGCCGTATCGAGTCGATCCCTGTTGCACCCTATCTGTTCGCCACTGCTGCCCCGAAAAGCGACTTCTTACATCCGGTCGTGGAGAGTCAGTCTCCAACGGTCACACCGGCACCTGTGCGGGGCGACGTCGCCGGAGCCACTGCACGAACCGCCAGCGGGCCGGGTGTGCCAAGTCGTCCATAATCGTGTAGACGGCAGGAACGACGACGAGCGTCAGCAACGTCGATGTCGTCAGTCCGCCAATGACGGCGACGGCCATGGGTTGGCGTGACTCCGAACCCGCTCCTGTGCCGAGGGCGATCGGGAGCATGCCGAAAATCAGGGCCAAGGTCGTCATGAGAATCGGACGGAGACGAATGGGTCCGGCTTTGAGGATCGCCGCATCGCGGTCCATTCCGTCACGGTGGCGAAGCGTGTTGATGAAGTCCACCAGCAGCACGCCGTTCTTCGTGACCAGGCCCATTAGCAGAATGATGCCGATCATCGTGTAAATGCTCACCGTCATTTTGCTCAAGATCAGTAGGCCGAACGCACCGACCACGGAAAGCGGCAGGGCGAGCATGATGGTGAAGGGATGCACTAAGCTCTCGAACTGGGAGGCCAACACCATGTACACGATGATGATGGCGAGGAACAGGGCGAACAATAAGTTGGCGAAAGCCTCCCGCATGTTGTCGGCCTGACCGGCAAAGCCGAAACTGTAGCCGGGAGGCAACCCGACCTGCTTGACGACGGCTGACAGTTCGGCCACGGCCTCACCGAGCACCTTTTTGTCGCGTTGCAGGTTCGCCAGGACAGTGATCTGCCGAGCGCGATTGTAGCGGTCGATTTGTACGGGCCCCGCCTCTTCGCGAACGTAGGCCACGTTGCGGAGGTTGATCAGGTCGCCCGTGCGACCGCGGACGGTAAGCTGCTCAATATCGCCCGGAGATGCTCGAAATGGTTCCTGGAGACGCACGCTGACATCATAACGCTCACCCGCGGCCTTGAACTTGCTGACGTCTTGACCGCCGATGAGAGCGTTGATCGCCGTGGCCACGGCCATGGGATTGACGCCCAAATCGGCGGCCCGGTCGCGTTTGACGAAGACGTTGACTTCCGGCTTGTCTTTCTCGTATGTCGTGTCGATGTCAACGTAGCCTTCGGTTTCTCTCATTCGAGACATCACCGCGTTGGAGATCGTCTCCAGCCGGTCAAGTTCGTGTCCCCGGATTTCGAGTTGCACGTCCGCCCATTTACGACCGCCACCAGAAACGCGGGGAACGATTTCCACGCTGACCTTGGCGCCGGTGATGTCGGCGACTCGCTCACGCATCCAGGTCATGGCGTCGTTCTGGCCGATTGCGCGTTGGTCCTTTTCGAGCATCTTGACGTACATGGTGCCCTCGTTGACGCGCTGGAGTTCGTCGGAGCCGATGGTCACGAACGTATAGTCCAGCCAGAGCTGATCCTTGACCCGCTCGCGGAGCCGCTCAAACAGTGAATCGGTCACGGCCAGAGACGCTCCCAAGGGGGCCTTGACCTTCACGTTGAACTCGCTTTGGTCCTCCAAAGGCAGGAACTCCGACCGAAGGAACTTTCCCATGTAGATCGAACCGCCGAACGTGGCCAGTCCAACTCCAACGACAATCCAGCGATGCCGGATAGATCGCCCCAGCAGCCATTCGTAGGCATGGTCGATGAGCAGGAACATGCGCTCCGAATACTGGTAGAGTCGCCCACGCTTCGGAGCCCTGAGGATGCGCGAGGACAGCATCGGGTCGAGCGTGAACGAGACGAACATGGAGATCATCACCGCAAACGCGACCGTCATGCCGAACTGGTAGAAGAAGCGACCGACGATGCCTTCCATAAAGGCGACAGGAACGAACACGGCGACCACTGATAGCGTCGTGGCCAGTACCGCCAGCGTGATCTCGCGTGTGCCAAACGATGCCGCCTCACGGGCGGTCATGCCCTCCTCGACGTGCCGCATGATGTTTTCCTGGACTACGATGGCGTCGTCGATGAGCAGGCCAACTGACAGGGACAGTGCGAGCAGGGTCATCATGTTCTGAGTGAACCCCAGCATGTTCATGACGATGAACGTCCCCACGATGGCGGTCGGCAGCACAAGCGAGCTGATAAACGTGCTTCGCGGATTGCGCAGGAACACGAACACGATGAGAATCGCCAGCCCCCCGCCGAAGGCTATGTGAAACTTCACTTCGTCTACCGAGTGTTCGATGAACAGCGACGTGTCCTGCGCGATGGCGAGCCGGACGCCTTGGGGATCCAGCTCTTGTCGCAGCTTTTCGACCTCCGCTTTTACGTCATGAGCCACGCGAACCGCATTCGTACCTGACTGCCTGCGGACCAACAGGGATACCGCGCGAACGTCATTCAACCGGGCAAGGCTGCGTTCCTCCTCTAACCCGTCTTCAGCGCGGCCCAAGTCCTTCACGCGGACAGGCGCGTCGTTTCGATACGCGACGACCATGTTGTTGAACTGTTCTTCCGATTCGAACTCAGCCTTGGTCTTGACCACGTATTCCCGGGCGCTGGTTTCGACGCGGCCGCCGGGAAATTCGATGTGTTCGGTCCGCAAGGCGTCGATCACGTCCTGGACAGAGAGTTGGTAGCCTTCGAGTTTGGTGCGATCAAGCCAGAGCCAAATTTGCCGTTCGCGCCCGCCGACGATCTTGACTTGCCCGACGTTGGGCACGCGCTGGAGCCGTTCTTTGACTGTGTTGTCGGCCAGAAAGGTCAGATCGCGGATGGGCATCTCGCCCGACACGACGATGGCCATGATCGGAGAAGCATCCACGTCGAACTTCTCGACCACCGGCTCTTCCAGGTCGTCAGGCAGTTCCGATCGAACCGTGCCGATCTTGGCCACGACTTCCTGGTATGCCACGTCGATGTCTTTATCCAGTTCAAACTCGACCACCACCTGCGAAACACTGTCGGAACTCGTGGATCGCAGGTGCTTGATCGAGCTGATCGTCGAAATGGCTTCCTCGATCAAATCCGTGACGGTCAGTTCGACCGTCTCCGGGTCGGCGCCGGGGAGCACCGAGATGACGGTGATGACGGGAAACTCCACGCGGGGGAACAGGTCGATGCCGATGCGGCGGTATGAAATCACACCGAACACGATGATGGCAGAGAGCACCATCGAAGCGAAGATCGGGCGGCGGATTGCGATGTCAGAGAGCGTCATCACCGCTTCCCTCGGGTGGACTGCGTCGTCTGGTCTGAATCCGGCACTAGGACGCGATCGCTTTCGGACAGCCCGAAACGTACTTCCGCCCACACTTCGTCCATCAAGCCGACCTCGACCTGGCGCTCGACGCGATGCCCATCATTGGAAGCGAACACGACCCAGCCACGGGACGACTGCTTGAGTGCGGCTCGTGGGATCGCCAGCACACCGGCCGCTTCGCCGGTCACGACTTGCACGCGCGCGAGCATGCCCGGGCGGATCGTCAGGCTGGAATTGGCGACAATGCTCCGGCAACGAAAGGAGCGCGTGGATTCGTCGAGGGTCGGATAGACGATGTTAATCAGGGCCTGACCCTCGCCGTCGCTTTTCAGCATTCCTTCTGCGTCGAAGGTGATCGGCGTTCCCTCGCGTACCGCCGAGAGTAGCTCCTGCGGCAGCGAGTATTCGAGGTACAACGTCCCGGCCTCCTGAATCTCCAGGATGTGTGTGACGGGGGTCGCCGTAACCGGTTCGCCGGGGTCAAGCAATCGGCGCGTCACCACGGCGTCGTAGGGCGCGCGGATCGTGGCTTCCTCCAACCGTTCCTTCGCATAACGCAGGTCTTCTTCGGCCTGCTTGATGCCCGATTCGAACTCGCGCAGCTTGGCCTCCTGCTCAGCCACACGCGATTCTGCGGCGGACAATCGGGCTTTCGCCTGCTCGTGCGCGAATCGCCCGGCGTCGTACCGCTGCTTTGAGATCGACGGCGTCTCTCCTGACGGTTTTTCCCAGAGGTTCTTCATGCGCGTATATTCGAGGTCCGCTTCGGCCAGCGCCGTTTGGGCCACTTGCACTTCCGCTTGCAGCGTCTTGAGTGATTCGCGGCCCCCCGCGAGCTTAACCGTGGCAGCTTCCAAATCAGCCTCGCGTTGTTGGATCTCAATTTGAAAGAAGACCGGATCGAGGCGGACGAGTTCCTCTCCCTCGCGCAGCACGTCTCCAACATCCACGAGAACCGCGTCAACCCGGCCGGATACCTGCGACCCGAGCATCGTGGTCTGCCGCGCGCGAAACGAACCCACGGCGGATGTGGTCTGGTGAAACGCCCGGCGCTCGACCGTGACCCAGCGACCTCCGGGCTGCTCGGCCGGCTGGGACGCCGCGGCGGGCCGGGTTGAAGCGGAGCCGGGACCTCGCGTCGCGGTTTCATTTCGGTCGCAGCCTGCAAAACAGGTCACGAACAAGAATGAGACTACGCTCAATCGTTCAAACTCTTTCATCATGGACCGGTTCCTGGTCTCTCCTGCGGCGGCGCTGCCCCAATGGCATTCACCAATCGCGCGTAGGCCTCGTGATAGTCGTAAAGCGATTGGAAGTAATTCGACCGCGAGCGCGAGAGCCGATCTTCTTCGATGAGCACGTCGGCGCTGGTGAGCAACCCTTCGGAGTACTGATCCCGGACGATCCGCATGTTTTCTTCGGCAAGTTCCACCGATTTTCGGGCAACGGGGATGCGCTCCGTGGCCTCGTTCACGTTCAGATAGGACTGCTTGATGTCCAGAACGATGTCGTCCACGCGCTCGTCGTGACGGTCAATTGTCTCGGCAATCTCCTTGCGCTGACGCTGAAGCCGCGCGATGGTCAGCCCCCCATCGAAGATCGGAACCTGGACCGCGATGCCGCCGCTCAACCACTCATTGTTCAGCAGAAACTCATCGCTCGACCAGTTGTAGTCGGCAAAACCAAAGATACGCGGTGCCGTCCCCTCACCCCGTGTTGCGCGGTACTCGTCGCGGGCGACCTCGATTTGCCGTCGCAGGGAGGCCAGGTCCGGCCGCGTGCTGATCGCCAGCATTAGGACGTCAGTGAATCGACCGCGCCACGGCTCAACCTCCAGCACGTCAACCAGCGTCGTCGGCCGCGTGACGTCTTCGCCCATCAGCCGGTTGAGCGTGGCAACAGCGAGCTGAATGTTGTTCTCCGCCTGGATCAACTCCTGCCGGCGTTCAGCGAGCTGAACCTCCACCGCCAGCACTTCGTTGGCGGCCACGAGTCCCTGCGACAGGAAGTCCCGCGCGACCTCAAGCTGGCGCTCGACTACGCGAATCGACTCCTCGACGACGCCCGTGATCTTGTGAGCTTCCAGAACGCGGTAATACGCCTGACTGACGGCGAACCCAACATCCTGGCGCTCGCGGCTGGCGTCGTACCGGGAGATCTCCACGCGGCCTTCCAGGGCCTGACGCGGGTACTCCGATCGCCCGAAGTCGTAGATCGGCACAAGCAGCGACACGCTCCCCGTCCACACGTCGCGTTGGCTGAACGTCCCCGAGAAACTGCCGCTGGACCCGGTCGGCTGAAGGAATTGACCCGTGGGCGAAAGGCCGGCCTGTTCGACCAGTGAAGTCGCTGCCGCTTGCGTGAGCGAGTCGCGAAGACGGTTTCTCAGGCTTGCCTGCGGCCGCTGAATCCCGGAGTCGTTGTTGCGCGACGTGAACCGACCTTCCGCGGTCAACTGCGGCATCGTCATCGCAACGGCTTCAGAAACCCGGTCGCGGGCGATGAGCACCCGCCGGTCAGCAATGCCGATCCGACGGTTGTTCCGCAGCGCTGTTTCAATGCAATCGGCCAGCGCCAGAGACGAGGCCTCGCCCAATTGGCTTGACGGCTGTGTCGTGACGACCGGCCTCGACGGCCGTGTGACCCCGTTGATGCGATCCAAAGCCCGCGGTCGATAGGTCGGTGCATCGCGGAACGGCGTGCATCCGGCCAGCATGACGAGTGCGATTGAAACCACTGCAACACAGCTCTTCATGAGGTGCGCCTCCGACTGCCGGCGCCCTGGTACCGCCCGCGTTCCGAATCGCTGAGAATTCCAAGAAAGAACGTGTCCAGAATACGCTGCGCCTGGAGTTCCATCGGCTCCCGTCGGCCCGCGAAGTGATTCGTGAAAATCGTGCCGTAGAGCAGGTCGCTGATGGTCTCCGTGAACTCCTCGGGCCGTGCATCGCGCATGCGCCCTGACGCAATCAGTCCACGGAACAAGTCCAGCCAGCGCCCGACGTTCGCGTCGCGGTGCTCGAAGTAGGTGGGCTTCTTGCGGTCCTTGAACTCCGCCCGCTCCTGGATCAGCAGTTCCACAATCTCCGGGTTGGCGTCGAAGAACGCCAGGTATGAACGGATGGCCCGCTCGACCTGCTCCAAAGGGTCGGTCGATTTCGCGGCATCGACATTCACCTGCTCGCGTAGCCGCTGCATCCCGCGATCGACCGCCGCTAGGAACAGTTCTTCCTTGCTCGGGAAATAGCGGTAGATGGTGCCCTTGCCGACCCCGATTTCGTCCGCGAGGACCTGCATGTCGGTGCCCGGGTAACCGACGCGACCGAAGAGCCGAGCGGCGGCGTCGAGGATTTCTTCGCGGCGCCGGCTGATCAGTGCCTCGTCTTTCGGTCGGCCACGGGGTTGCTTACGGGTGCCAAGCACCTAAAAACCTCCCACGAGTTCATTGACGGACCAGTCCGTCAGCTATATCATACGCCGGTTGTGGGCGGCGTCAACCCTCACGCCGCTTGGAAGGAGTCAGACGGTGAGACGGATGCGAACGTTGGGTTCGAGCGCGATGGCGGCGTTCATCGGGATGAGCTCTGTTCTCTTCCAAGGCTGTCCGTTCAGCGGCCCGCTGAACGATTGCTTCGGCGAGGGCACGATCTCGGAGTCCGAATACGACGACCTGAACATTATCGAACAGCTCATTTACGACGAGAACTCCTGTGGCCGCTATGAACAGCGATTCGACCTTGATAACTGACCGAAGACGCCCTACGGCGCGATGCCCGAGCTGGAACCGTCACTTGGTTTCAACAACGATGACGTCTGCACTACAGGTTGCCGCGAACCGTAGCGGCCCCTTCGGACGTGCCGCGCTCGTGAGCACCGCCGTCGCACTTGGCAATGCTCACCGTCGCTTGTTGACGCTTGTCCTGAGACTCCTGGGACCCGAACGGGCATATGCCCTTATGGAACACACAGCGCGTCGTTTTTATCGTCTCGCCGATGTTGTTCGTGAATCCAGCGAGGGGCGCTGCCGCGCTGCGTTGGGCGACCGTCGTCCCGAATCCGAAATCCAGGCCATTTCGGAGCAAGCGTTCGTGCATCGCATGTGGAACCTGGTCGACTTGATGTTGGCACCCCGGCTTCTGCGGCCAGAAGCGCGCGACCGCTACGGCGGCCGAGTTCCCGAACCGTACCGGAGCCTACTGATTCAGGCGCAGCAACGCGGTCAGCCCGTGATCCTGCTCACCGCGTACTACGGACCATACGACCTCCTGCCCGTCTTCCTGGGGCTCAACGGGATTCGGGCGACGGCGGTGTATCGGCCGCACCCGAATCGTGGTTTCGACCGCTATCGGCAGTCCGTTCGGACCGGCACCGGCTGCCGCATGCTGACGCAGTCTGGAGCCGCGTTGGGTCTGTCGGAGATTCTCGAGGCCGGGCAGGCGATAGCAGTAGTCGCCGATCACGCCGGCGGGCGAAGCGGCGTGCCGACTTCGTTTCTGGGAGAGCATACGACTGCGCCGCGCACGGTAGGCTTGCTGGCGGAGCGGTATGGAGCGATCGTCGCGGTGACTGTCATTCGTCGCTTGGCCGAACCGTTTCAGTTTCAGCTCGTTATCTCCGATCTCTTCGGGCCGAACGACTGGCGCGATCAGTCGGACGTGATCGAGTACATCACTCGACGGTACTGTGCAGCGCTTGAAAAAGTCATTTGCGAAGGGCCGGAGCAATACCTTTGGCTTCACCGCCGTGCGGTGTTCGCTAAGAGCGCGGCCAGCGACGGCGAGGAGAACGGGGAAGTTGTTTCGCAAGGGTGTGACGATTCTGCGAGCGGAGCGCTCGCAAAACGAAAGGAGTGAGTCATGCGGAAGTTTCGTTTTTGGAAGGCAGCGGCGCTGGCGTTCATCATGGGAGTACCAATGGCAGCCGAGGCCAAGGCGCAGGATGCGGGCGGAATCATCGAAGCCGCCCTCGCTTTGACTTTAGGAATCATCGACGTCGCCGGCGACAGCTAGCCTGCACGAATGAACCGGTGTCGCCGATGGCCGCGTGCGGGCAACGCCAAGCACCATGTTGTTCGGCTGGTGAGTTCAGATGGAGTGGTTTGTGAGAATGGAACGGACGGCGTTGCTGCTGACGCTCGCGATGCTGGCTGGCTGCGCAACGGAGCCGTTTGGCGATGGGCTTTTTTCTCCGCCGGCACAGAATGTGGTGCTTTTTGCGCCTGACGCCTTCGCCCTCGCCTACCAGACGATCGAGCTGCCGGTTGATAGACCCGCCCCCCATGTGGTGACCGGGTGGTTCATTCCGGCCAGCGCTGCCCGCGGTACGGTGCTGCTGAACCACGGTTCGTTGTTCAACCGCAGCCTTTACTTCGACTACTACACGCTGCTGCACGACCTGGGCTGGAACGTCTTCGTCTACGATTACCAGGGATTCGGCGAAAGCCGTGACCTGCCGAGCCTCGAATCGCTGGTCCCGGATGCTGACGCGGCACTTTTCTACGTTCAGAATCGGGTGGCCGACGCGGGCAGGCCGATCGTCCTGTTCGGTATCTCACTCGGAACGTTGCCGACCCTGACACATGCGGCTCGCAACCCCGACGGCGTCGCCGGCGTCGTCCTCCAGGGCAGCTTTGTGCCCGACCTCTTGCCACCGAAGTCTTACCTGCTGGCCGGTATCCTGCCGCTGCCGGAGGTGATCGCACGACGGCCGCAGGAGCTCGACCCGTACCAAAATATCGAGCAGATCACGCTGCCCAAGCTGTTTCTCCAGTCACCACAGGACCTGACCACGCCGATCGAGGGCGCCCGCCGCTTGTTCGAGCTGGCGATCGAGCCCAAGAAGTTCCTCGAAATCACTGGCGGACACGCGCTGGCGCCCGTGCTCGACCCGGACTACCCGGGCTATCTGTTGTCGTTCCTAGACGAAGTGTTGTCCGAACAGGCGTCACCCACGACTCCGCCCTCGGCGAGTTCCGGCGGGGCCTCGGACACGAAGGGCGAATTACCCAAGGAGTGAATCACATGACTCGACGAACCAAGTGGATGCGCCGCGCTGCGGCGCTGGCAGCCGGCGCGACGCTGTTCCAGGCGCAGGGTTGCCTGGTCGACACCAACGTCCTGGCCGCGGACGTGGCCCAAGCTTTGCTAACTGTCCTGCTCGACACTGTGGTAGGCGCGCTCTCTCAGGGTGTGTAATCGCCCGTATACCAAGTGCGCATCATCGACGATTCAGGAAGCTCGTTGGATGGGAGCATCGAACGCAACCGTTCGCCGAGGGCAACGACTTCGTTTGAAGCTGGATGTTCGGCAACAAGATAATAATGTCGAAGCAGACGCGTTCTGGGCGATTGTCACACGCCCATCCCGTGATTCGAATCGCGCCAAGAGCTCGACGTTCACGACATCCGCTTCTCGCGCGCAACGAAACTGGAAACGGATCAACTGTGGTGAGGTTTCGGGACGCGCGTTGACTCCATAGATGGGGCTTGCGCCGAGCCGCGATAATATGCTACCCGTTCGACGTGATAAACTGGATTATCACGCAGAGGGACATGCCCGGAAAGACCGCCGATTCGACCACCAATCTACTCGCAAATCGCGCGACAGGAACGCCCGCCGCCACGAGGCTCGAATACTTTGCGGCCATCCCCGAGGAGGCCGTCTGGCTGGCCAAGCAGAAGTCGCCACGGACCCGCCGCGCCTACCGACAGGATGTCCAACACTTCATGCGGTTCTGCGGGATCGCGGCACCCGACCAGCTTCGCCAGATCGACCATCGGGCCGTCATCGCTTGGGAAAGATGCATGCGCGAGTCCGCGCGTGCCGAGGCCTCGACCGTCCGGCGCCGGCTGGCGGCCCTTTCGTCGCTGTTCAAGCACCTTGTCGAGCATGGCCAGACCGACCGGAATCCTGTCGCGGCCGTCCGCCGCCCGGCGATCAATCGCGACGAGGGCTCAACGCTGGCGTTCTCGAAGGCTCAGGCCCGCAAACTGCTGGATGCCCCGCCCGCCGACACCGTGGCCGGCCTGCGCGACCGAGCCATCATTTCAGTGGGACTTCAGGCCGGGCTCCGCCGGGCCGAGATCGCCCAGCTTCGGGTCGGCGACCTGCACCAGAATCGTGGCTTCGACTCGGTCCGCGTCGTTCGCAAGGGCGCCAGAAAGGACGCCCTAGCGATCCACCCGCACACGTCCCAGCGAATCCGGGACTATCTGGCCGCGGCCGGGCATGCCGTCGATTTCGACGGCCCGCTCTTCCGTCCGCTCCGCCACAACGGCCGCGCACGGGCACCCCGGCGACACATGGCCCCGGACGCCATCGACCGCGTGCTCCGCAAATACGCCGCCCGGCTCGGCCTGATCCGCGGCTACTCCGCCCACTCCATGCGGGCTACGTTCATCACGACCGCACTCGAAAACGGCGCCAGCCTGGAGCAGGTCCAAAAGGCCGTCGGCCACCGCGACCCGTCCACGACGAAGCTCTATGACCGCCGGGGCTACAATCCCGAGAAATCAGCCGCGTTCTTTGCAAGCTATTAACCCCACGTTTCGCGCTTGACGGCGTCCGCGGTAAGGACATGCTGCACACGTTGAAGCGGGCTTTCGTCTCTCGTCACCGCGCGAATCTACTTCGCCGTGACGGCCACGACGGGCGACTCCGTGCTGTTCGACTTGATCGTGGAAACCCCGCAAGCATGGAAACTCGCGTCCAGTTCATCCCCAAGCAAGATGATCGCTTTAAGCCGTCGGATGACATCGGTGACGTAGGTGACTTCATCCATTCGCAACGAACGCCCGAGGACGCGCTTCTCTCGATATGACAGCCACTTCTTGATGACTGGGTAACCGCCGATGACCGTATTCCAAACATCGAGCGGCACATTTCGCCAACACACACGATCGTTGATCCACACGTCCAATGCTCCGCCCGCGTTCCCGTCGCTCGGTGTCACCCTGCCTTGACCGCACATAATGGCTCCGGCCTTGTTGCGGAATCCCCAGGATGCCGTCACCTCCAAATCCGTATCAGGGTCGATGGCCTTGTGGCCGGGTTTGGTCGGTGTACCGAGCGCCTTCAATTCAGGACGGAGCTTTCCAGCTGTGACGCCCGGCACGCTTCGGTCTGGCAGAAGCAAGCCGGCAAGCCGCTCTCCAAGGGCGGCGGAGTTCGTGAGCACCGCGATGTCAGTGGGAATTGGGATACGTGGCCAGTCCTGCCGAAGTGCTGCTTCGTTCTCGCTCCGATACGCAGGCGACCACAGCACTGCCAGTGAATGAAAGAACAGCTTCCGCGCAATGTCGAGCGCGCCTTCGCTGTAGGCGTGTCCCTTTTCGTTACGCATCGGAATCCCGGCGCTCGCGCACATGACTTCCAACACATCCGACGCAATGTTGGGCTGCGGGGCATGCGATGCGAACATCCCTTCCTCCCGAATCAGCATCGGGAAAAACTGCGACCAGGGATCTTGAAGGTGCAGGTCTCCGAACTTGTCTACCAGAAAGGGCTGATTGAAGCCGCCCTTGCGGCCCGTCTGTGATGCTGACAGAAATAGGTTGCCGCGCCAGCACTGCTGAAAGAAATCGTCCCGCTTCTCATTCAGGAGCTTCGTTTGGCCGACCCAGTACAGCCACGTCTCATCGAATGGCCGGAAGGCGAGCCGAACCAAGTACCGTTCATTGAATGCCATCTTCAGCTTGTGAAGCTGCGTGCGCGTCTGCCGTCCGTCGAAGCGTGCGGCGTCCGCGACGAGCGCAGGCCAGGACTCGGCGATTTCATCGTGCGGGATCTTCGGATTGAAGTAGTCCGCCATTCGGCGAGCCAACTCCTCACGATCATCGGCCATCAACATCCCTTGTCGATTCTCGTTCAGACCGCTGTAGTGAACCGGGATCAAGTCGATGAGACGGCGCCACGCTCCGTACCCCGCCGAATGGGCGCTGCCGCCCGCCAGCACCCATCGGAACCTTGCGGACGGAGCAAGCGGCGAGTAGAGGGCGTCCCCCTTCTTGTCGTTGTCCAGGCATCCCAACAGCGCTTCGCGCTTAGCATTGCCGGTTCCCCAGAACTCGCGGTATTGCACGGTGCTCACGTGCCCCGGCTTCTTGGGCGAGCCGTTGGCAACGAGCGTCGCGATCGCGATGCCGACTTGAATGCCCACGCGGTGATCGTCCGTGGTGAACATCGACTCGTCTGGCTTGCCATCCGGAGTCCGCTTCCCCGTCTTGTATTTGTCGCCGTTGCAGTTGTCGATGTACACGGTGTCGAACGCCGTCAAAATGCGCTCACGCATAATCGGGTGCGAGATACCGTCCAGCCAGGAGTAGTTGCTAATGAAGCATACGACGCCGCGTTTTGAGACTTCCCCGATTCGCTTCTCGCCCAGCCGAAAGAACCGGATGTAGAGGTCATCGAGCAACTGCTTCCGCACACCCCACTTCTCGTACAGACCGTCCTTGTACGGATCGATCAGGTCCGCTTCCTCCTCTTCCGCCACGCCGGCGTACCGGTTGTAAGGCGGATTGCCCAGAATCACGATGATCGGCGCTTTCTGCTTTACGTTGGCGGCGGCATCCTGCTCCTCCTGTAGGAACGGAAACGCCAGGTTCCTCTTGACGCCCTTCGGCGGTTCCCAGCCGGTGAGCGCATTGGTCAGATACACGCCAGGTCGATCCTTGCTCGCCAGCTTGGCCCCAATCGCACGCAGCAGCACGCCCAGTTGCAGGTGCGCCACGATGTACGGCGCAGTCAAGATTTCAAAGCCGAATACGCGCTCACAGAGCGCCTTGCGAACCTTGGCAGCCGCGAGGCTCTCGTGTCCCTGCTCTACCAGCGTGGCGTGAATGCGCTTGGCGACTTCGACGAGGTATGACCCCGTTCCTGCGGCCGGGTCCAGGACATAGACGCGCTCATCAGCCAGTCCATCGGCGATTCCAAGGTCGCTACGAAGCAGTTCATCGACGCGGCCCACCATGTACCGGACAATCTCCGGCGGCGTGTACCACACGCCCAGTTCCTTGCGCAGCTCCGGGTCGAATGCCTGGAGGAATGGCTCATAGAAGAGGGTGATCGCGTGGTCTTCGTCGAAGGTGCGGAAGAACTCGGCCTGATCCACGCGGTTGAGGCTTGTAGTCGCCCATTCGATCGGCTCGCGCATGCCGAGTTCGCCCAGCCGGCGTGGCTTGGCGACTTCGTCAAAGAGATCAGCGAGCAACGGTAGCGCCAAATACTCCGAGGCGTCCTTCCAATCAAAGGCTGGCGCCACCTTCCCCTTGGAAAGCGATTGCCTCCACAGCATCCATCCGGAGAACAGGCCGTAGAACAGCGTTTGGACGAGAGACGAACGGAAGAACCGCTCGCCCTTCTCGTCCTCAAGTTTGAGTCCCAGACTTTCTTCAAACGCTTCCTGGAGAGGTCGCAGATCGGCCATACTGTGCCGGCCCAGCCGACGCTTGGCTTCACGGGCGTGCCGCGCCAGGTCCGCAGCCAAGTCACGTGGTTTGAGGATCGGCGCGGGACGTGCAAATACGCCTTCAATAAAGTCCCGAAGACCTTGCTCATGCTCGTCCGCAAGCGCGGAAGGCTTGGACCGCCAGAACGCCTCCGACGTGGAGCTGATCTGGTAACGGGATTCGACCCGAACCTCGCCGCTCTCGCGTGCGACGAGCACGAACTCCCGCAGGTTGGTCACGAGCACAAAGCCGTAGCGTTTCCAGTACTTCGACACCTGTGTGCCCGTGGCGATGTTGAAAATGTTCTCTCTGGTCGGCTTCACCTCCACAACTAGGCGAAGATTTCCCGACTTGCGCTCGAAAACACCGAGGTCAGGGTGTCCAGCGCCCTCCCCGCTCAATTCCATCGTCGCAAAGAGGACAGGGTCAAAGTCGGCGCCGATCGCCGTCAGTAGAGCTTCCAATGCGCTCTTGTACGATTGTTCTGCCGTCGCTTTGCCCGTCGCATGCACGGCCTGCAGCGCCTCCAGGTAGTCGAGAACGGGGTGACGCCGTTTAGCCATAGTTGCTTCTCTTACGCGACCGGCACGGAGGGAGTCGCAGCACCCATGAACAAGTGGTGAATGCGAAACTCTGTCGACTCGTGCGGCCTTCGATGGACAGTCTCACGGACCGATACTTCTTCTGTCAGGATCGATGAAGGATGCATGGTTCCCGGCTGGTCCATACACAGGGGGCCGCACTGCGCTTGCACGTTCACCGCCACATTTGCGATCGCGTCGTCAACCTGACCGTCGAGGACGTAGCCAAGCATCCCACCGTGACTGACCGCTCGCGAATACTGTCCCGTCACAAAGCGTATCATGCCGCGGAGGACATACTCGGCCGCGTACGCCCGTGTCTGTCCATTCTTCACGACATTCAACCGTTTGCACTCCAGGCAAAAATAGATATCCTCGCGCGGAATCAGTGGCCGGAACGCGATATCAAGCCGGCCCAAGTCCTCGCCCGGCACAGGGTCCAGTTCCACCAACTGCGTATCGATCATGAACATCAACCCTCGCGCCGTGCGGTTTTGTCGAAGCGCTCGACACAGCGCGATGGTGATGTCGTCCTCTTTAGCATCCGGAGGCGGCGACCCCATAGTCCGCCACGTGACTATGACGAGCTGGAGGACTTCCGGAACCATCGGGTCGATCAGATCGGCCCATGCACCAGGAGAGCCGATCACACTCATGCACGCTCCCCCGGAGAATTCATGAGGATCGAACCGGCGATTTCATCAGCATCATTCAACGCCGCGGTTTCCGTCCAGTAGCGGCGTCCCAGCGGCTTGACCACATAAAGCCGATTGCCGTTGAAGACCTTGACGCCTCGCGCCAACTCAAACGTGTTGAGTTTCAGGGCGACCGCATCGCGTAACCCATCCAATGCCGCGAGCAGGTCGACGTTTGCAATCGTAGACGATGCTGGACTTCCGCGGCTAACCCTTTCCAGCACAACCAGCCCCACGCCGACCTTGTCAGAGACGTTCGCCGAACCAACCACTTGCGATTGGCCGCCTCGCGCCCAACCATTCAGAGTGCCGCACAGCCGATTGGTGTACTGCGCCCGCTCATCGGGCCTACTCGGTTCAATCGCGGGGACCAATCGACGTTGTGGACTTGGACGAAAGCTCGGGATCGCGATCTGAACAGTGTCCTCTACCAGCACCCGTTCTATCGGGAGAACGTCGAAATACTCGTACATGAGCGGTTCAATGGCCGCCTGAGCCGTGGCAACCAGCGCTTCTCGATCGACCAACGGTTTCTGCGATGCGCGCATAGCCGATTGCACTGCTCGTGCGACTTCATCAACTATGTGCTTGGAACGCACAGGATCAGACCGCGTTTCTGGTAATGGGAATGGAAGCCGCAACAGTTCCTCAACATGCACTTCTTGTCGGCTCACGCCCCAGTTGGATGACGTGTGGAAGAGAAAATACTGCGCGAGCGAGGAGCGCATGAAGGCCGCCAGGAAGATCAGCAGTTTGCGATCCGACTGCGGTCCGTGTATCCCCCGTAAAGCGTGACGGAAGGACACGTCGAAGTCGGCGAACGCGATGCTGCCGAAGCCCTTTGCCACCAAGACGTGCGGTGCCTGGAATATGCGTGTGTCGCAAATCAGCCGCCGCGTATCGACTGTCTGCGACCGAAGTGACCGACAGTCATCCGGGAGTAGAAAAAGGCGAAGGTGCTCGGACGTAGCTGGCACGAATAAACGGCTGGGCAGTTGAAGCCGCTTCTTGGAAGAGAGTGGATCGTTCTCGCCGAAGGGCTGGAAGCCTTCCGCGATTAGCCACGGTTTCTCATTAGCTTCCTCACGAGCTTGCCGCACTCGGTCTCTGAGCCGCGGTAGGTCTGCCAAGCGATCGAGAAGGCGTCGGTCTCGCGGACTGGCCCACGACATGCGCTTCCAAATCTGCGGCGCATCCTTGCCATCGAGATCGCTCAGGATAGAGCGAAGCGTCAGAGAACTGCGGTCATGCTCTGACACAGTGATGATCTCCGCCTTGGTCACCTTCCAGTCAGCTTTCGGCACCCAGTAGTCGGTTACGTGATCCTTGTCGGGCTCCTGCCCGCGAAATCCCAGTACAATGGCCGGGTGACGTGCCTCATTGAACAAGAACGATTGGTAGTCCGTCAGATTCAGTACACGATCGATGGCGTGCCGTCGGATAAACGACTTCTGAAACGAGAGTGCCGCCCGGCTATGGTTGAAGAGAATCCCATGAGGCAGCACGAGGCAGATACGTCCAGTGCTGGAAGCGTGCTCCGTGCCCTTCCACATGAACGCCGCCGCAATCTGCCGGTCTGGAATCTCTCGCTGCCGCTGCTTGCACCATTCCGCCGCGACAGAACCTTCACCGGCGATGCTCCCCCAAGGTGGATTGCCGACTACCAGGTCAACGTCTGTTGGATACGACGCGCCTTCATCGAAGAAGTCGCCACACCAGATGCCGCCGACGGACGAAGCAGCATCCGATTGACCGAGATGGGTGACAAGCCGAGGTAACGCCCGGCCCTTCGCTTGCAACTCTTGTATATCCCGTGGCGTCAACTGATCCAGATACGCCAGATACAGGCTAAATGCTGTGATGCGGCACGCTGTGGGATTGACATCGACCCCGAAGATGCTGGAGCGGAGCAGTTCCATCAACTCACGTGCCCGACGATCGTTGCGTGCCGCGGGATTCGCGCGCCTCCATTCCTCCGCCATGCGGTTGAACAACCCCACGAGGAAGATGCCCGAGCCACACGCAGGATCAAGGCAGCGCACGCCGAGGAGCGACGAGCGGTCAGTCAAGGCCACGTCCAGCACGAGTTCCGCCAGGAAGCGCGGCGTATAGAATGCCCCGGTCTCCTTGTCGGACGACTTCAGGAAGCGCTCGTAGATCGCGCTGATTGTCTCGATAGGTATGACGCCGAAGTCGTACGGCCAGAACACACGCTGGCCGCTCTTCACCTCGGTTCCCCGAAAGAACGCCTCGACCACGTCAAGGTGTGCCACCGACACCAGCCTCGCCTCTTCGTTGAGGTCGTCGCTGAATAGGTCGCCGTTGAAGTCCTCGGCGAGTTGGGCGAATAGTTTGTATAGCACAATCTTCGCCTCTGAGCGTGGCTTGATTCCGAGCACGTCGCGCAGGTGCGGCAGCTCCGGAAGGCCAAGCTCCTTCAGATAGCCGGTCCCGATGACCTCGCGATCGAACAGGTAACACGTGAATACCAGCCGACACAGAAAGGCATCCAGAGTGTCCGGACTCGCCCTTCGGGTTCCGACCCCGGCGAGCTTTTCCCGAGTCGCCTGGAGATTGTCGAGCAGCGCCCGGTCCACCCGATCGCTTGGATTGAAGGATTTCGCATGCCGGCGGAAGAACTCTCCCGATTCCACTGACGGCAGAAACTCGCGAAGTCGCGACGAGGCGCGCTCGATTGTGGTTACAAGACTCGGAAGTCCCGTCCAATCGGCCTGGGCGACGGGGCGTGCGAATCCGGAGTAGACCTGCACTTCGCCCGGAGAAATGAGCACGAGGATCGGTGCCCCGCCGTGGTTCCAGAATCGTCGATGCAGGGCCTGGACATCAGCCGCCGGAATCTGATCCACTCGCTTGAAGTACACGAGCGGCGTCGCTTGATCGCATAGCACGCCGTCTAGTCCGAGGGCTGCGAAGGCACGCCGAAGGACGTGTGCATGGGGCGCCGCGCGCGCCTGCCCGCTAAGATCGTTGGCACTGGCAAAGAAGCTACCAGTTTGGTTCTCGGTGATGCCGAACTCGCCTTGCCACGCGGTGTCGGGCCGAGCGGTCACGATGCACCACCCTTCTTGCCGTTCGACTTGCCGGGCTCGCCGGCGAGTTCGTACGCCCAACTCCCGCCATCATTGACCGCTCGAATCGAGTACCCGCGCTCGCGTAGGGCCGTGAGGCACCGTGAAATCGTCGGCTGCGAGACCTTCAGGGCCGTGGCGAGCATCGGTGTGGAGTACTTCCCCTGCCGGATCAACCGGATCAGGGTTTGCAAGCGGTTCTCGATTTGCTCCGACCGTCTGTACACGTTCACGCTCCCGCACACCTTCGCATGAGCGCTATCTATCAGAGCATGATAGACTCGTCAACCGCGATTTCCCTCGTCCACCCAGGACCATTGGCCGCGGTCACGCCTGCATGACCAGTTTTTCAGCAAGAAAACTGGTCAGCGTACCCGCGGAGCTTCCTGGACAGGCAAGCCGTTACGGGGCGCGACACAGCACCGGGTGCTGTGTCCGGGACGCACCTCAGCACGTCGATTCAACAGGTGAACCGCCGTCTCTTCCCGGTCCAATCCTCAACCAAGGGCAGGTTTGTCAGGCAGTCGTAGTGCCTACGACTTGCGTCCCCCTCCGTCGAAACTGCGGGTTGTTTTGGCACAACCCGACAAAGCCTTGTTCACCTCCCTTCGTTCGAGCTTCAACCATCGCCGGTCCCGGACCCACAGAAGATCAGCAGCTCATCAAGCTCCTGCTCCGTCGGGCCCCGGCCGAACGCCTCCTCGTAGCACGCGGCGATCTCCGCGCGGACCCCGGGCGGAATCTGGCACGGCTCCGTCCAGCCTTCATCGAATTGGTCGATGATGTTGGCCGGCCCGTCGCCGATGACGCCGCCGCTCGCGGTCTGCCACCAACCCATGCAAACACCTCCTTTCGCTCGACGTTGAAACCTCCATTCATTCCTCCATTGGACATTTGGCCCAGGTCAGCCAAACGGTAGGACGATTGTCCGCCGCCAGGGCACACATTCGACCGGCACGTTTTCTAGGCCGGCGGTTTTCCGGGCACGATTGACCGCCCGCCAGATGTTCAGGAGTTGCACCCGGACCGGCGCGTAGGGTTGGAAGCGCACCCGTGCGAGTTCAGTCGCCAGCGATTCCACAGGCCGATGGCAGGCGAGTTCCAGGAAGTACGGCTTCAGACGCGCATATTCCTCCGGCGCGATTCGCACCGATGCTCGTCCGTTCCGGTGCGAAAGCGAGTATCCCGCATAGCGAATCGCAAGCCGCCGAGCGTCTCTCACCTGCCCGGCCTCGTCATCAAAGAAAGCGTGCTTTCCGTGCGTCGCCATCATCAGGAAGAATCGTTCGTGGCGGATGTACTGCATGTTGGCTAGGCCGGCGCGCTTGCGGCGGCAGCGTTCCTTTTGCGAAACCGCGATGCCGTAGCGGGCGATCAATTTCTGATCGACGTGCTCGGGATCTTTGTTGGGCGGGATTCGGCCGGAGACGTAGAACCAATAGCCCCGCGCCAAATACGCGACCCCCACTTGTTGAACGAAACCCTCCACCGAAGTCGCCACGCACCGATACTGCATTCCCCGCCCAACGCCTGATACTGCCCAAAAGGTGGGGATTGTTTACGGCACAATCCCCGAAGCCGTTATGCGTTTCCGCATGGAAACCGTGCGCTTTGCTCAGCAGTCACTTGCGGGAAGCGGCGGCAGGACGCAGCTCGGACTCGCGGGAATCTGAATATGTCGCGACCGGTTACGGTCGCCCCGCTATCGCCCGACGCCATCGTCTCCAACCGCCCTCACCTATCGCAGCCAGCCATCACATCGGTCGCATCCATGCGACCGACTCCGGCACGTTGCTGCTCGCCGACCGGGGCGGTCGAACTTGTTTCCAAGTTGACCGCCCCCTGTAATGGAACTGCCCCAAGCAGGAACCCCAACGACAACCGCCCGTGTGCAAGGCACACGTGGCCTGTCATCGTCATTCCGTGCGCCACAAGCCGCCGGTCCGCCAAGACCGGCCGCGTGCAGCCACGTAGGCCCCATCCAAGGGACTTGCGAGGCGCTTGCGCCTCATCAAGTACGCCATTCAGACCGGGTATGAACCCGTCGCCTCTTTCGTCGTCGCGATTGCCGAGGTTACCAGCCCCGGCGCGAACGAGCGGCCACTGCCTTGCAGCCACGCTCGCCGGCCTCCCGGCCGCTTCTACTGAAGGCACACTCCCGGACTTGAGCGTTTGAAGCACCTGGCCGACCAGACCAGGCACCGGGAACCAACCCGGCTGCTCAAGCCCTTCCCGGATTAGTCGCAATCTTCCACCAGCCAATCACGTTGCTAGACGGTGATACCCGTCGAGTTCAGGTCGTCTGCACCGGCTCCCGCCGAGGCAGAGTTTCCGCCACCGAAACGGTGACGATTTCTGCGGGTCGAAACAAGAAGCACCCGCTTATCCGCCGACCTGAACCATTCGCGATTCGGCTCCGTCTTTGGCTGGCAATGACCGACAAGCCCTTGCGGGCCTTTCATGGTTGAGCTTTTCACCGTCGGGCTTATCTCACCCGATCGCCGAGCTGGTCACAGCCCGGTTCCGGCCCTTGCGGGCACGAAAGCTCCCCACGCCGGCCGACGTTGAACGAACCTGACGGGACTCTCACCCGAGTTGTCCCGCTGAATCGAGACTGTGGTCCGAACCCCGTGGGGGGATTTGTCCGCCGTGCGGCGGACGCACCACCTTTGATTGCGACGGCCCCGCACCCACCGGCGAGAAACCGATGAGTGCGGGGCTTTTCTCCGTCGCCCCGATTCCGGGACAACGCATCGGATAGAACGCGGAGATTCGCTCGACGCAGTTGGCGCCGTGTCGAGTTTTGATTCCGCGAGCCTCCGTCGAGCCGGACAAGCGCCTCTCGACGCATCCGGCTCTACGGGTCGGCATCATCACGGTTGGTTAGGCCGTGCCCTTGGCTCGGTTGGTAAGGCCGAGTTGAACGGGTGATGCCGCCCGGTCTGAATGGCGTCGCGCAACATGATATCCGTTACTGACGACCACGAGCCGAAGCTCGCGCCGCGAGCCTAGCGTACTTCCAAGCCGCGATCACACGTCGATTCCCGAGCGAATGCCTGGCCCATTCGCGGCGTCCACACGATGGACGGCAACGTGAACTGGCGAGGATCATCGAGTTCGACCAGCGGCGCGTGATACGACAGAAGCAGAAGCGTTTCGCTCGGGGCGCTGAACGTGTGCATCAAGCCGCGGGAGAATGCAATCGCGTCCCCGGCTCGCACTGGCACGGCGCGCAAATCCGAAGCAGCGAATCGGTCGAGCGTTTCATTCGACACGTGGAAGAAGCCCGCTCCGCCCAGCGCGATGATGAAGCGGTCCGAGTGTTCATGCACGTGCATCGGCAGATCGAGAGTCCCCTTGTCAAATCTGAGCATGACCAGGCCGTCATCGGCACCATCAAACAGGTCGCTGCCCCGCCAGACCGCTCCGGCGATGCTCTCGGTGTCCTCGAACGGTGACCGCAACGTGAGCGGAAATTCCGACTCCGCCGCCGCCACCAGCCCTCCGACTGAAGCTCCGTCGAGTTCGGGGAAACCGAGCCGCATCGACCGGCGAAACGACGCGCAACCCGTTGAGCCGCACGACGCGAGCCCAGCCCGCGCCAACTCGAAAAGCCGCATCAGCGCCAGACTGCCAGTGCTCTCCTTGCGTTTCAGCGTCAAGTCCGTCTGCATCATCGACATCCCGCACCTCCTTCCGGTTTGAATCGTCGAGACGATGGACGCATCGAAGTTAGGTACATGTACGGTACTTGCCGAGGAGGTACAAGGGGGATGGCCAACGAATTTTTGACCGGGGCGGCAACGCGCCTCACCGATCGCGAGCGGACTGCAATACTGATCGAAGAGTATCGAGCGCTCTATCAGCTTCTGCTCTTCCGGCTGCGAGCGATGGACCAGCGGATCCCGGCCGCTGGGGGCGCATTGGGCGTCGTGCTGGGGAGCGTGCCCGCACTTCCGCCGGAGACCCAGCTCCTATTCCTGGCAGGCATCCCATCCTGCCTGTCCTGGATTGTGTCCACCACGCTCGGCCACGCACGCTCCAAGGAGGACCACTTGCGACGGATCGACGAGATCGAGCGGCTGGTCAACCGCATCGCCGGCGAGGAGTTGATGGTCTTCCAGTCCCAGCATCCCAACCGACGGGGCGTTACCGCCGGCCGGACCGGAACCGCCGCTATGCTCGCCGTCGGAGCAGCCTGCCTGACTGCCCTGGCGGCGTGCATTGTCCTGTTCCACTCCCGGGCGCTCGTGGATTACGAGCTTGGCTTGGCGTACGACGCCTATGTCGGGGTCACGGCAGCCTACCTAGTCCACGCAGTGGTCGCCCTGCGCCGCTACCGCTACCAGCGGCCGCTCGGTGTCCCGGCCCCGCCGTTCGCCGCTTTCCGGGCCGACTGACCTGGTTCCAAAGAATTCCGTAGCCAGGGGCTTGACTTCGTCCGGACGGTTGTTAGCATATCAGCGTACAAAACGTGGAGGCGAATTATGGCCCGTCGTTCACAACCCAGCCCCCAGCCGATTGGCGAGATTCTTCGGGGTCGCCGCATGGACGTTCTCGACAAGGGCCTCCGCGAGATGGCCAAGCAGTTGAACATCGCTCCGGCCCACTTGACCGACCTGGAACTTGGTCGACGCACACCGTCGGAGGATCTCCTCAAGCGAATCAGCGTCGCATACGGTATCCCCGAGGCGGACCTTCGAGCCGGGTGGAGCAGACCCGACGCCATCGTTTCCGAAGTTGCCTCACAGGATCCCCTGACGGCCGAGAAGGTGCCTGAGTTTCTGCGGAACGCCCGTCGCCTTTCCGGCGACCAGTGGGACACGCTGATCGATGAGGCCCGCAAGATGTCATCCACGAAAGGTTCATCCAAAGGGAAATAGTCCGTGCCCGCCAAACCGTCATACCGCTACTTCGAGCCACTCTGGGGCTCGCGCGCCGTAAACCGACGGGCGTGGGAATGCCTGGAGCGCTGCCGGGCGCGGTTGGGTCTGGATGAAATCCCCTTACCAGTTCCGGTCGAAGCCTGGATCGAGCGACCGCTCCGCATCCGATTGGGCTACGCGAACCTCGCTCACCTGGGCGAAGGGGTGCTCGGCGCCGCGTTGGCGACCAAGCGCGAGATACTCATTGACGAGCAAGTGCTCAACCACGAAGGCCGCTTGCGATTCACGGCCGCGCACGAGCTTGGCCACGTCATTCTCCACGCGAAGGTTGCGAAAGCGTTTCACGACACGCTCGACTACGGTCTGAGCAGCCACGATCAGTTCGAGCGCGAAGCCAACCGCTTCGCCGCCGCGTTTCTGATGCCGATCCCGATTCTTGAGCGCGAGTTGCTGATGCTGTGCGATGCCATGCACCTACCACGCGCGAAATGCTTCGCTCAGCTCATGGACACGACGCCCGAAGCCGAGTCGCTTTGGCGGCGTCGATTCCTGCCGCCGCTCGCGCGTCGATTCAGCGTATCGCTCGCCGCTGCCGCCATACGATGCTCAGACATTCAACCGCGGATTCCCCGGACGCGACCGCTGCTTTCTCGTGAACTGGTCCAGAAGTTGCTGAAGCCGGCCGTCAAGCAGCAGGTGGAGTTCGAGTTCGATTCGGAGGCTCAGGAGCGCTGAAGAAGTTTTTTTGCAGGACCTTGTACGCAAGTCAGCGTACATGCGCAGGAGGTTGGCGAATGACCGCGAGAAGCAACGAGCAACGGATACTCGAAGTCCATGCAGGCGAGGCTGACGCGGCGTACGACCAGATTCAATGCAGGGAAGGACCGCCGATACCGTGCCCGGACCTCCTGACCGAGGAGGAGGCCGTCCGCTACTTGCGGCTCAACACGATCGCGGGCCTGAAGAACCCGACTCAGACCCTTGCCCGCTACCGGGCAGCGGGCCTGCTCCGCGGAACGCAGGTCTCAAAGAGCGTTTTTTATCGACGTGTAGAACTCGACCGGTTCCTTGATCGCTTGACGAACGAGAATCCGCGGTAACGATCAGGCACGAACAATGACCCCGGAAGTCTCTCTGGCTACGCAGAGCGTCGCGAAGCCCAACGGCGTGCGCTACACGTACTACCAGCTTCGCTGGTTCGGCGCCGACGGCAAGCGCTACAGCCAGAGCCTCGGCCGCACGGACAAACTCTCGAAGCGGCAAGCTGAAAAGGCCCGCCAAGCGAAGGAGCTTGAACTCCGGCACAAGCCGGGGCTCCGCAGCCCGGGCCAGCTCCCGTCGCTCGGGCAGTTCCTGCAAACCTACCTTGAGTCTCGCAAGTCTGAACTCGCACCCGGCTCCATCGAGTTGCACGAGCAGACGGCCAAGTACCTCAAGGGCTTTTTCGGCGAGGACCGTCGTCTTGACCAAATCAGCCGCTACGACGCCCGCGAGTTCAAATCGACGCTGGCGAAAGGCGAGTTGGCCCGCGTCAACGAACGCAAGCACCCAACGCTCAGCCCGCGCACGGTTGACCTGCACATCCGCATCGCTCGCACCACGTTTAACCGCGCCGTCGATGACGACCTGATCATGTACAACCCCTTCGACCGTCTCAGCGGCGGCTTGCCGCCGGTCGAGAAGGATTGGCACTACGTCAGCCTCGACGAGTTCTGCAAGCTCATCGAGGCTTGCCCGAACCAGGGTTGGAAGACGCTGCTGGGACTTTGCCGACTCGCCGGCCTACGGCAGGGTGAAGCGCTATCGCTTCGGTGGCGCGACGTGGACTGGAAGAAAAACCGCTTGATGGTGTGGGCGCAGAAGACCAAGCGCCGCCGGGTCGTGCCCATCGCCCCAGAGCTTCTGCCGATTCTCCGCGAGGCGCTCACGAGCGCTCCGGAAGGCGGGGCAACGGTGGTCCACGACGTGACCGCCCCGAACGTCTGGCGGGATTTCGGCGTGATCCGCAAACGAGCCGGCACGCCGAAATACACGAAGTGGTGCCACACCCTCCGCAAGAACCGCGAGAGCGACTGGATCAACGCCGGCTTCCCGTTCCACGTCGTGGTCGAGTGGATGGGCCATTCGGACGAGGTGGCGCGCCAGCACTACCTTCGCGTCAACGAGGCCGACATCGACGCCGCGTCGCGAACTCAAATCGGTGGGAATCTGACGCAACTTCTGACGCAACTCGCGGTTTCCGAGGTTTCAGGGGCCGGGGAGCCTGAGCCGCAAGTTCTGAAACTGGAAGACTTTAGGAAGAAAGCGGGCGATCGGATTCGAACCGACGACGTCCAGCTTGGGAAGCTGGCATTCTACCACTGAATTACGCCCGCACCCAGTCGCAACCCCATATAAACCAATGACTTACGCGAATACAACGCTCGGGCTTGAGTAGAACATAATAACGTGGACTGCTCTACTTGACGTCATTCGACCCTTGATTCTACCACGGCACTGGCGGTTTGGAAGCGGCACAGGCCGAAGGAACCCAGCTCGGAAAGAATGAGCTTCTCGTCACCATGGAAGCCAGCCACGAGCTACCGGCACTCTGATACCACTTTGACATCAAACATAGAGTAATTGTATCCTTGCCCACCGTCGCAAGGAGGGCAGGCGATGGCGAGGCGGCCGCAGGTCAAGACGGGGTTGTCGGAAGTGGAGCTTTTGGAATGGACGCGCCAGGCGACGACGCCCGCGGAATGCCGAATGCGTCCGGCGGTGTGGATCACGACCTTGCACGGCTGGCCCGCGCAC